>JAGWMO010000042.1:0-19110 GCA_028871675.1 Betaproteobacteria bacterium | reverse complement strand
GAGAGTCTTTTCCAAATCAGGTATGAGCCTGGGGCGGTCTGAGATCGGTGGCGCGAAGCAAGTCGATTTGTTGTTGATGTTTTGCAGTGTATTGGTGTGATTTTTGGGTTGGTGGGCGCGCAGCGCCCGCCCCCTTGAAGAAGTCGATCATGGCAGTGTCATGCCCGGATGGGGATGCGCCTGAACAGTGCGGCGCGGGCCTCGATGAGTTCCTCGGCGGCCTGGACGTCGGAGAGCGCACGGGCGAGTTGCCGCAGGTGTTCGAGCGTGATACCCGAGCGCAGGTGCTTGGTGGCCGCGGGCAAGCTGGCGAGCGAGGCGAAACTGCTGCAGCATCTGCGCGATGACGGGCAGCATGTGCGCCTCGGAGATCGTCTGCACCGAGGCCACGACCTGCCACTGCGTGACGCAGTCGACGGCGTCGATGTGATACAGGCCCTTGACGCCGTCAAGATCGCCCTGATGCACGCTGTCGATGCGAATGAACCCTGGACGGCCCTCAGGCGCCGGCGCCCGGCGCACACCGATGGTGGCGGCCCGCTCGCCGCGGGTCTTGGTCATCACCACGCGCTGCTGGCGGTAGCCAGCGCTGTTGCGCAGGTTGTACAGGTGCGCCACCGAGATCGAGCCCAGGCGCTCGAAGCGGGCATCGCCGAACACATCGCGCTGGCGGCGCAGCACACAGGCCGTGGCCGGCCCGCACAGCGTTCCCATGGCGCGGTCCACATCGGCCAGCAGGGCCACGTCCGCCGCCGTGTAGCGCCTGGCAAAGGCGTGCTCCGGCACGCGGTATTGCTTCACGAGAGACTGGCCATCGACCCAGCGCCCGACCAGGCGCGTGAGCTGCGCGCGACTGTACCCACTCAGGCGCTGCACATACGCCAGCACCGCACCCCGGTCCGAGCGCCCCAACTGGCGGTAGCCCAGCCGCTGCAGGACCTCGTCGATCCACCGGTAGCGGCCTTCGTCGCCCTCGGCCGCACGGAACTCCAACTCCTGCGTGCCCTCCAGAATCTGCCGCACCTGCACCACGGTGCGCACCTGCGCTTCGTTCATGTCGATCACCATCCCCAGAATGATCGACGCGCCGCGCTGGCGCGCTGCCCATCAGCCGCTCAACCGCCTCTCCCAGAACCCTCCAGGCTCACATCTCGTTGGAATCGTGGCCCTGGCTCCAGGCTCATACCTCGTTGGACAAGACTCGGACTGGTCAAAAGTCTGGCCTCGCGCTATTCTCGCGGAAAATATAGAACGGTCGTTCGTTTTTCGCGGGATGCTCCCGCATCGTCGAGCCGAGCGCCCGCTCGCACATCAAAGGAGACTGGATGATGGATCGCCCCTGGCTTGCGCATTACCCCGCGGGCGTGCCCGCCGAGATCGACCCCGGCACCTACGGCTCGCTGGCCAAACTGCTGGAGCACAGCTTTGCCGCCAACGCCGAACGGCCCGCGTTCGCCTTCATGGGCAGGCGCACCAGTTACGCGCAGTGGGGGGCGGCCTCCACGGCCTTCGCCGCCTGGCTGCAGACCCAGGGGTTGAAGCCGGGGGACCGGGTTGCGGTGATGATGCCCAATGTGCCCCAATACCCTGTGGCCGTGGCCGCGATCCTGCGTGCAGGCCTGGTGGTGGTGAATGTCAATCCGCTCTACACCCCGCGCGAACTGGAACACCAGCTGCGCGACAGCGGCGCCGTTGCCATGGTCATTCTGGAGAATTTCGCGCATACGCTGGAGCAGGTCGCCGACCGCGGCGCCCTGCGCCTGGTGGTCGTGGCCAGCATGGGCGAGATGCTGGGTTTTCCGCTCGGGCTCATTGTCAATTATGTGGTGCGGCACCAGAAGAAGCTGGTGCCGCGGTGGAGTCTGCCCGGCCATGTGAAGTTCGCCAAGGCCCTGGCGGCAGGAGGCGGGTTGCGCTTTGCGCCGCCGACGATACAGGCCGAGGACGTGGCCGTGCTGCAGTACACCGGCGGCACCACCGGGGTGTCGAAGGGGGCCACGCTCACGCATCGCAATCTCATCGCCAATGTGTTGCAGTCGGCCGCCTGGAACCAGCCGTCCCTGCGCAAGCATCCGGGCCTGACCCAGATCAACACGGTCTGCGCGCTGCCGCTTTATCACATCTTCGCCTTCACGGTGGTGATGCTGCTGTCGGCGGAGCAGGGCGGCATGATGATCCTCATTCCCAACCCGCGCGATCTCCCCGGCACGCTCAAGGAACTGGCGCGTTACGACATTCACTCGTTCCCGGCGGTCAACACCCTGTTCAACGCCCTGGCCCATCACCCGGACTTCGACAAGGTGAACTGGAAGCACCTGTTCAACTCGCTGGGCGGGGGCATGGCGGTGCAGGAAGCGGTGGCGCGCACATGGCTGGAGCGCACCGGCTGCGCCATTTGCGAGGGCTACGGCTTGTCCGAGACCTCCCCCTCGGTGTGCTGCAACCCGACCGACACCGACCGCTTCAGCGGCACCATCGGCATCCCGATTCCATCCACGGAAATCATCATCCTCGACGACAACGGCAGGCGCCAGCCGGTCGGTGAGCCAGGCGAGATTGCGGTGCGCGGGCCTCAGGTCATGCGCGGTTACTGGGGGCGCGGCGATGAAACCGCCAAGGCCTTCACCAAGGACAGCTTTTTCAAGACGGGCGACATCGGCATCATGAATGCCGAGGGTTTCATCAAGATCGTCGACCGCAAGAAAGACATGATCCTGGTCTCCGGCTTCAACGTCTACCCCAACGAGGTGGAGGATGTGGCGGTGATGCATCCCGGCGTGCTGGAAGCCGCCGCGGTCGGCGTGCCCGATGAGAGCTCGGGTGAAGCGGTGCGGTTGTTCATCGTGCGCAAGGATCCGGACCTGACCGCGGATGCGCTCAAGGCCTTCATGGCCGAGCGTCTCACCGGCTACAAGCGGCCCAAGACCATCGTGTTCCGCGACGAATTGCCCAAGACCCCGGTGGGGAAGATTCTGCGGCGGGCGCTGCGCGACGAAACCGTCGCGACGATGTCCACGGAGGCTTCTGCGTCGGCCCCGGTGCCTGCTGGCTCGGCGCATTGACTCGGCACGCGCACTCGGCACACGGAATCAGCGTACTCATTCGGCACACTCATCCGGCGCACGGAAACCACGCTCCCTGCCCGGGGGTTGGGCCGGAGCGGAAACCGTTTCGCTGACGCCGACCTGGCGAGCGCCTACGGCACGCTGTGCAGGGTCTGCAACAAGACACAGGCGGCGTCCAGGTCCATGGCCGGCCACAATGCCCAACCCTGCACCTGGCGGCAGCCGGCCTGCTCGACCCAGCGCAGATCTGCGGCGTCTTCCACGCCTTCAGCGACGGCATCCATGCCGAGAGACGCCGCCATTGCCAGGGTCGCGGTCACCACCGCCGCCTTGTAGCGGTCCTGCGCCACGCCGTGGGTGAAGGTACGGTCGATCTTGAGTTGTGTCGCCGGCAAACGGGTGATGTATTCCAGGTTGGAGAAGCCGACGCCGAAATCGTCCAGCGAAATGCGCACGCCCATGGCACGCAGGGTGTCGAGCGTGAGCAGGCAGTCGGGGCAGGACATGACCTGCTGGTTCTCGGTGATCTCGATGGTGAGCGCGGAGGGCTCGATGCCGGCGGCAGCGAGTTCGTCGCGCAGGCATTCGACACAGCCGTTCTTGAGCTGGGCAGGCGAGACATTCACGGACATGTGCCCGGTGTAGCCGCAGTCGTCGCGCAAGCGCCGCAGGGCTTGCAGGCTGAGGCGGATGATCAGATCGCCGAAGGTTGAGATCAGTCCCAGATCCTGGATCATGGGAATGAATTCCACCGGGCTGATGTCGTCGCCATGGGGCCGCGTCCAGCGCGCCAGAGCCTCGAAGCCGATGACGCTGTAGCGTCGCTGCGACGGCATGCGTTCGGGTGCGTCCGGCTCCAGCCGGGCGATGGGTTGAAGCGCGATCCGAAAGCTCTGCTGCTCGAGGGCGGCATGCAGTTCTGTTTCCAACTGCGTGCGTTTGTGCAGCTTGGCCAGGAGTTGCGGCGTGAAGACCTGCACGCGGTTGCGTCCCTGGGTTTTGGCCTCATGCAGGGCCGCATCGGCATGGCTGAGCAATTCGGCAATGGTGCGGCCATCACGCGGAAACTGCGCCATGCCGATGCTGACCGTGGTGTGCAGGATGCGGCCGTCAAGATCGTAAGGCCGTGCCAGATCGGCGCGCAGGCGCTCGGCGAGGACCTCGCTCGCCGGGCTGTTGCCGGCAGGCTCGACTTGGCGGGAGTACACCAGGAACTCGTCGCCGCCGAAGCGGCCGACCAGGTCGCCGGCGCGGCGCGTGGTGTAGATGCGCTGCGCCGCTTCGGCCAGCACGCGGTCCCCCATGCCGTGACCCAGGCTGTCGTTGATCTGCTTGAACTGGTCCAGATCGATGAACAGCAAGGCTCCGGCGACCGGCGCGGGACCGGATGCGGCTTCGGCGCCACCGGATTGCCGGCGTCCAGGGTGCGCGCCGTCCGGGGCGGGTGCAGGGCCTGGGGCGACCGGCGGCCGACCGTACGCCTCTTGCAGCGCCGCCTCCAGCAACCGCTCGAAGCCGGCCCGATTCGACAGCCCGGTGAGTGCGTCGGTGTAGGCAATGGAATAGAGCTTGTCTTCGGCCTCGCGCTGTTCGGTGATGTCGCTGGCGACGCCACGCCAGCCGTTCAACACGCCCTGCCCATCCCAATCCGGTGTGCCGCTCAGGCGCCACCAGCGGGTGTTGGTGCCCGCGCTGCGAAAGGGCAGGATCAGGTCGTGGAATGGAAGCTGGCGCTGCATCAGCGTGGCGAGGGCTTTCCATTGCGGCAACGCGGCCAATGCGGGGTTGAGGCTTTGCCACTGGCGACCGAGCACGGCTTCGCGCACCTGTTGCACATGGCGGTTACGCAGCGCGCTGGCGCTCAGGCTGGTGAAACGGCCTTCGGCGTCGAGCTCCCAGAACCAGTCGGACGACAGCTCGGCGAAAGTGCGAAACCGCAGCTCGCTGTTGCGCAGGTCGTCCAACGCCTTTTTGGTGGCGCTGATGTCCACGCTGATGCCCATGAGCTCCAGCGGCTCGCCGCTTGCCGACTTGCGGCTGACCAGGCCCTGGCTGCGGGTCCAGATGATGCTGCCGTCGGTGCGGCAGATCCGGGCCTCGATGCTGGGGCTGACCGGACCGGATTGCATCAGCGCCTGCAGGCCACTGAGCACCCCGGCGCGGTCGCTCTCGGGGACCAGGGCCCGCAGCTCGGCGAGGTTGAAATGGGCTGGCTCCTCGCGCAAGCTGGGGTCGAACCAATTTTGCTCGCTGCGCAAAACCCCTTGCTGCAAGTCCAGGGTCCAGAAGGTCGCGCCGGATGCATGGCGCAGCAAGCTGGCGCGATCTTGCTGCAGCTTGTTGGCGGAGAGGTCGAGTTCCAGGCAGTAAAAGCCCACCACTTGCGGCGGCAGGTCGGGTTCGCGCATGTCCCAGGCGGGTTGCAGGCGAACCTCCATCCAGCGCGCTTCGCGCCCCCGCTTTTGCTCCCGGGCGTAGAGCACGGTTTTGCCAGTCAGGGCTTCCTGAACATGGGGGTTGATGGCGGCCATGGCCTCGGCATCCATCAACGCGTCGAGCGGCATGCCGAGAATGTCCAGCACCGGCCGACCCAGCCAGTTGGCGTAGGCGGCGTTGCACTGGCGCAGCCGGCAGTCGGCGTCGAAAAAAGAGAACAGCGCAGGTAGGGCGTCCAGCCACTGCGGCGTGAACTCGGGCCCCACGGATCGACCGCTGTCAAGACCCCCTGGCTCGGCCACATCAGATGTGCGCTGGTCGGGTTGGGAGGAGTCGATGGGCATGCCGGGACTATATCCGAGCACAGCCTCAGCGCCTACCGCCGCAACGCCTCGATTCAGGGGGTTTCCCAAGCCTTCTTGCCCTATGCTCGCGGCATGCAGAACACGCCCTCGACGCGATCCCCGACGCTGCCCATTCCAGGGACGGCCTATGTCGTCGGCGGCGCCGTGCGCGATGCCCTGCTCGGCCTGCCGGCCGGTGACCGCGACTGGGTGGTGGTCGGTGCCACGCCGCAGCAAATGCTGGACGCCGGTTTCCTGCCGGTGGGGCGCGATTTCCCGGTGTTCCTGCATCCGCGCACGCGTGACGAATACGCCCTGGCGCGCACCGAGCGCAAGACCGCGCCGGGCTACCGCGGCTTTTCCATGCACGCCGAACCGGGCGTCAGGCTGGAAGACGACCTGCTGCGCCGCGATCTCACCATCAACGCCATGGCGCAGGACGCTGACGGCACCATCATCGATCCCTACGGTGGTCAGCAAGACCTGCGCGATCGGGTGCTGCGCCATGTGTCTCCGGCCTTCGCCGAGGATCCGGTGCGCATCTTGCGCCTGGCGCGTTTCGCCGCGCGCTTCGGCCGCTTCACGGTGGCGCCCGAAACCCGGGCGCTGATGCGCGAGATGGTGGCTGCCGGCGAGGTCGACGCGTTGGTGCCCGAGCGCGTCTGGCAGGAGCTGGCGCGGGGGTTGATGGAAAACTTTCCCCGCCGCATGTTCGAGGTGCTGCGCGCTGGCGGCGCGCTGGCGCGCATCCTGCCCGAGGTCGACGCCCTGTGGGGCGTGCCGCAGCGCGCCGACGTCCACCCCGAGGTGGACTGTGGCGAGCACCTGATGCTGGTGCTGCAGGCCGCAGCAGCGCTGCATGCCGACCTGGCCACGCGCTGGGCCTGCCTGATGCACGACCTGGGCAAGGCCACCACGCCGGCGGAGATGCTGCCCCGGCATATCGGTCACGAAGCCCGCAGCGTGGCCCTGGCACGCGCGCTTGCACAGCGCCTGCGGGTCCCTGCCGACTGCGCCGAGCTGGCCGCGGTGGTCGCGGCCGAGCACGGACACATCCACCAGTGCATGGAGTTCGGTGCCGCGGCGCTGCTGCGCTTGCTGAGCCGCTGCGACGCCGTGCGCCGGCCGGCGCGTTTCGCCCAGGCCCTGCTCGCCTGCGAGGCCGACCACCGCGGTCGCGGCGGGGAATTTCCGCAGCAACCCTATCCGCAGCGCATGCGTCTGCAAGCCGCGCTGGACGCCGTGCTGGCGGTGGATGCCGGCGCCATTGCCCGACGCGTGCAGCTGGCTGGCGGCACCGCCACGGCCATCGCCCAGGCGGTGCTGGCGGCGCGCGAAGCGGCCATTGCCCAGCGACTCGGGGTTTGAGCGCTGGCCGGCGCTCCTGCGCCTCGCGGGCGACGCCGGGAGGGTATTCAGTCTCCGGGCTTCAGGGTGGGGTCGTCGGCGTTGCCACGCGCAGCGGCGAGTTGCAGAAAATTGTGCAGCGTGATCGAGGGGTTGTCGCGCCTCCACGCCAGCAGAATGTCGCTGTGCGCACCGGCGTCGAGCAGGGCCACATGGCGCACATAGGGCATCTGCGCCCGCTGCATCGACTCCGCCACCAGCCCCACGCCCATGCCCGCCGCCACCAGGCTGATGAGGGTGGGCATCTCATGCACTTCCTGAGCGATGCGCGGGCTGAAGCCGGCCTTGAGGCAAAGCGCCAGGGTCTGCTCGCGCAGGCCCGAGCCCAGCGTGGAGCTGTAGAGAATGAATGGTTCGTCGCGCAACTGGCGCAGCTTCAGACGAGCGCTTGCGGCCAGCGGATGACGCGTGTGCAGCGCGGCCAGCAAGGGTTCGCGCAACAGCAGCCGGGTCTCCAGCGCATTCAACTCGGCATGTCGTGTCGGGCGAATCAAGCCGACGTCCAGGCGCCGTGCCACCAAATCGTCGATCTGCTCGCGCGAGGGCTGCTCGCGCAATTGCAATTCCACCCCGGGCCAGGCGGCGTGGAACGCGTGCAACAACTGTGGCATCACGGCCGAAAACGGCATGGAGCCGGCAAAGCCCACCGCCAGGGCGCCACTCTCGCCCCGGCCCGCGCGGCGCGCCAGTTCCGTGGCGCGCTGCAACTGGTCGAGAATGCCCAGGGCCTGGGGCAGCAGCGCCTGCCCGGCGGCGGTGAGGCTGACGCCGCTGCGCCCGCGCTCGAACAGGCGCACGCCGAGTTCGACCTCGAGCGCCTGAATCTGCTGCGACAGCGGCGGTTGCGAGAGATGCAGCCGCTGTGCGGCGCGGGTGAAGTGGCGCTCTTCAGCCACGGCGATGAAGGCGCGCAGATGCCGTATTTCCATTCGAAAATCATATCAAAAACAACGAATATTCAATTTCACAGATTGAATGGCAAGGGCTAGTCTTGCAGACTCTGGCTTCACGACAAAAACATGAACTCAACAAGCCTTGCGACGACCGTTGTCGAGCCGCTGTCGATCGGTGGCCCCGAGCCCGCCATCGGCACGACGACCCCGCCAAGCCTCGATGCGCGGCCGGTGATCGACCGCATCGGCGCTGGCGCGCCGCGGCATGCCGCAACGCCCGGCGCCGACGCTTCGGCCTCGCCCACGCCGGGCTGGCGCGCCCGCGTCGCGGTGGTGGCGGCCGGCATGTGCGCGTTTTTCACCATGTATGTCACGCAGGGCCTGCTGCCGACGTTGCAGGGCGTGTTCCATGCCAGCGTGGCCGAACTCAGCCTCACCATCACCTTCACCACCCTGGCGGTGGCGCTGGCCGCGCCGTTTTCCGGCAGCCTGTCGGACCGCTACGGGCGCAAGCCGGTGCTGCTGTTCTCGCTGGCCGGGCTGAGCTTGACCACGGCCCTCGCCGCCACCGCCGGCAGCCTGCATGCCTTGCTCGCCTGGCGCCTGCTCGAAGGCTTGTTCATTCCCGGCGTGTTCACCGCCACCGTGGCCTACATCGGCGAGGAATGGCCGGCACGCGCGGTGCCGGCGGTGACGGCGCTGTACATCTCGGGCTCGGTGGCCGGCGGCTTTCTCGGGCGCTTCATTGCCGGCATGGTCACGGCGCACTGGGACTGGCAGGCGGCCTTTGTCGTGCTGGGGGCGATCAACGCCATCTTCCTGCTGCTCATCGCCCGGGGCTTGCCGCGGTCGCGCCGCTTTCGCCCCAGTGCCAACCTGCGCGCCTCGCTCGCCGGACTGCGGCCGCACCTGCGCAACCCCAAGTTGCTGGGCACGTATGCCATCGGCTTCGGCATCCTGTTCTCGCAGGTGTGCACCTTCACGTACGTGAGCTTCCATCTCGCGGCTGCCCCGTACCGC
Source organism: Betaproteobacteria bacterium (assembly GCA_028871675.1). GTDB lineage: Bacteria > Pseudomonadota > Gammaproteobacteria > Burkholderiales > Burkholderiaceae_C > Thiomonas_A. The sequence continues at coordinate 9,945 of JAGWMO010000042.1, read as the reverse complement.
CTCGACCTGCGGCAACTCAGCCTGCTGTTCACGGTGTATCTGGTGGGCATGCTTGTCACGCCGCTGGCCGGGCGGCTGGCCTGGCGTTTCGGCCAGCGCCGGGTGTTCGTCGCCGCCGTGGCGATGTCCGGCACAGGCATGCTGCTCACCCTGCTGCCGACGCTGCCCGACATCGTGCTCGGTCTCACGCTGAGCTCGGCCGGTGTGTTCATCGCCCAGGCCATGGCCACCTCGCAGGTGCCGGCACTGGCACGCCAGGCGCGCTCATCGGCGGTGGGGCTGTATGTCATGTGCTACTACCTGGGCGGCAGCTTCGGTGCCTTCGCACCCAGCCTGGTGTGGGAGCATGCGGGCTGGGCTGGCTGCGTCGCCGTGGTGCTGGTGATGCAAGGACTCATCGCCCTGGCCGCGTGGACGGTGTGGCGCCCAGCGGCGGGAGATGCCGGGCGCGGCGCAACGGCGCAGGCGCCCGGCGCTTTGTGACGCCCGTGGTCTTGCCGCTGCCTGTGAATCCCGTGCCGGCTCAGGCCGTCCGCACCACGGCCTGCATCGCGGCTTCGGCGCGCAAGCTGTCGAGGTCGCGGCCCAGGCTGGCGACGGCCAGCAAGCGCCCGCCCTGGAAGTAGCGGCAGAGGTAGCTGCCGGAGGCCGGGTCGCCTTCCTCCTCGACGCGGTCCCACTGCTGCGCATGGCCCACGTAGTTGAGGGCCACGTCGCCATGCTGGCTCCAGAAGAATGGCATGCTGCGGAAGGGTTCGGCGTAGCCCAGGATATTGCGCGCAGCCTGCCGCCCCTGGGCCTGCGCCACGGCCCAATGCTCGATGCGCAAGCGTCCTCCGTCAGGCGCGCCGGGCCAGTTGGCGACGTCGCCGGCGGCGTACACATCGGGCGCGCTGGTGGCGAGAAATGCATCGACCACGATGCCGTTGTCCACCTGCAAGCCGGCCTGCTGCGCCAGCGTCACATCCGGCCGCACGCCGATGCCGAACACCACCAGATCGGCACCCACTTGCGTGCCGTCGTCGAGTTCCACCGAGGCGGTATGGATGGCCGCCGGCTTGCGTCCGAGGTGAAACACCGTGCCCATGGCGTCATGCACGCGGCGCACATGATCCGCCAGCCGCGGGCCGAACACCCGTGCCAGCGGCTGCGCCTCGGGGGCGACGACATGCACCTCCACCCCGCGTGCGCGCAGCGACGCGGCGGCTTCCAGGCCGATGAAGCTGGCGCCCACCACCACGGCCCGCCGCGCCCCGGCATCGATGCCGGCAAGGATGGCACGCACATCGGCCAGGGTGCGCAAGGTGTGCACATGGGCGCGGTCGGCGCCGGGCAGGGCCGGTTGCACCGGCAATGCGCCGGTGGCCAGCAGCAGCGCACCGTAGTTCAGGCTGGGGCCGTCGGCGCAATGCAGACGGTGCGCGGCAGTCTCGAGTGCGACCACGCGCCGGCCGGTGAGCAGCGTGATGCCGTGCTCGCGCCAATAGTCCTCGGGGCGCAGCGGCAGCCAGTCGTCCGGCGCATGACCGGCGAGGTAGTCCTTCGACAAATTGGGCCGGTCCAGCGGCGCGCTGGCCTCGGCCCCCAACAGGGTGACGGGCCCGGCGTAGCCGAACTCGCGCAGGCCGCTGGCCGCCGCTTCGCCGGCTGCGCCGGCGCCGACGATGGCGACCGAAGCCGGGCTGTGCGGTGGTTTGGCCGCGGGCTCCGGTCGCAGCCGGCCGCGGGCGTACGCCTTGCCACCCAGCACCTCCACCGCCCAGCAGGCCAGCGGGCTCAGGCCCGGCGGCCCGAGCACGGCACCGGTGCGCAGCGAAAAACAGGCATGGTGCCAGGGGCAGCGCACGGTCTCGCCCACCACCAGGCCCTCGGCCAGCGGCCCGCTGTAATGGCTGCAGGTGGCCGCCACCGCATGCAGCGCATCGCCGCGCCGCACCAGCATCGCCGCCTGCCCGTCCATCTGGCCGAGCAGGGGCTCGCCATCGCGCAAGGCGGCGAGTTCCACGCCCTGTGAGAAATCGGGGCCGGTCAGTTCGTGGTCATCGCCCATGCTCATCTCCTGGCTTGCGCCATGCCCGTGTGGGATGCGCATCGGCGCAGCGGTGCATCCAGGCAACTTCAAGCCCAACCCCGCGCCGCCGCGCCTTCCGGGAGGCGCGAACCGACGTTCGGGATCGCGGCCTTATATCGTCTGGCATCTAACGGTATGAGAAGACTGTACTTCGGTTTGGCGGGATCCATCCCTAGGATGCTTGCAACCCTTGCCACGACCTTGCCATGCAGATCCAAGCCACCTTCCTCGGCCTCGCCGCGGGCGCCCTGATCGGCGCCACGGGGGTTGGCGCAGGGTCGTTGATGACGCCGTTGCTGCTCGCCGTGTTCCGGCTCGACCTGCCCGTGGCGATCGGCACCGATCTGTGGTTCGCCGCACTCACCAAATTTTCCGGGGCCGTGGCGCACCAGCGTCATGGGCATGTCGATCGCGGCATCGCCGGGCTGATGCTTGCCGGCAGTCTGCCCGCGGCGCTCGTCACCCTCGCGGCGATGCATGTCTCGGGAGCGGGCAAGGCCTGGTTTGGCGTGCTCAGCCTGGCCCTCGGCGTCGCCTTGCTGCTCACCGCGGCCGCGGTGATGTCACGCGGGTTCTGGCAGCGGCTGGCGCTGCGGCTCGAGACGCGTTTGCCGCCCGCGCGCAAGCCGGGCTTGACCATCGCCCTCGGTGCGTTGCTGGGCGTGCTGGTCACGCTCAGTTCGGTGGGCGCCGGGGCCATCGGCTCGCTCTGCATCCTCCTGCTCTATCCGCGATTGCCGACGCGGCAACTGGTGGGCACCGACATTGCCCATGCCGTGCCGCTCACCCTGGTGGCGGGCATCGGTCATGCGGCGCTCGGCCATGTCGATGGGCCGTTGCTGCTGGCGCTGCTGCTGGGCTCGGTTCCGGGCATCTGGCTGGGCGCCCAACTCACCCGTTTTCTGCCCGAGCGCATGACCCGCGTGCTGCTCTCGGCCACGCTGGCATTCGCCGGTTTCAAGATCATTGCCTGAGCGCCATGTACCAGTACACCGATTTCGACCGCCGCTTCATCCGCGCCCGCGCCGCCCAATACCGCGACCAGCTCGAGCGCCATCTCGCCGGCAGCCTGGATGACGATGCATTCAAACCGCTGCGCCTGCAAAACGGCTGGTACATCCAGCGCCATGCACCCATGCTGCGCGTGGCCATTCCCTACGGCGCGCTGGCAAGCCGGCAACTGCGCGCCCTGGCCGACATCGCCGAGGAGTACGACCGTGGCTACGGCCACTTCACCACGCGCCAGAACCTGCAGTACAACTGGATTGCCCTGAGCGACAGCGCCGACGTCATGGACCGCCTCGCAGCGGTGGACATGCACGGCATCCAGACCAGCGGCAACTGCGTGCGCAACATCAGCAGCGATGTGTTCGCCGGCATCGCGCCGGACGAGATCGTCGATCCGCGGCCGTTCTGCGAGATCCTGCGGCAGTGGAGCACCCTGCACCCCGAGTTCGCCTACCTGCCGCGCAAGTTCAAGATCGCCGTGAGCGGCGCGCGCGAGGACCGCGTCGCCGCCGGCTGGTACGACATCGGCCTGCAGGCGCTGAGCGACGACGACGGCCAGATCGGCTTTCGCGTGCAGGTGGGCGGCGGCATGGGGCGCACGCCGATGATCGGCGCCGTCATCCGCGACTTTCTGCCCTGGCAGCAGTTGCTGGTGTACGTCGAGGCCATCCTGCGCGTCTACAACAGCTACGGGCGACGCGACAACATCTGGAAGGCACGCATCAAGATGCTGGTGAAGGCCGAGGGCGCGCGCTTCACCGAGGCGGTCGAGCGCGAGTTCGCCGACATCCTGCAGCGCGATCTGGGCGGCGATGCGCATCTCATCACCCTGCACGAATTCAACCGCGTGGCGTCGCAGTTTGCGCCGCCCCGAGGTGTGCGGCTGGACGCGTCGGATGCGACCGCTGCCCGATCCACGGCTCCCGCGCACGAGTTGGCGCACGCACGCTGGCTGCAGCGCAACGTGCACCCCCACCGCTTTGCCGGCTTGCGCGCCGTGACCCTGTCGCTCAAGCGCGCGGGCCAGGCGCCGGGCGACGTCACGGCGCCGCAGATGCGGGCCGCCGCCGACCTCGCCGATCGCTACAGCCACGGCGAGCTGCGCGTGAGCCACGAGCAGAACCTGGTGCTGCCCTGGGTGAGCGCCGCCGCCCTGCATGCGCTGTGGCTGGATGTGCGGGAAGCCGGCTTCGCCACGCCCAACATCGGCCTGCTGACCGACATGATCGCCTGCCCCGGCGGCGATTTCTGCTCCCTGGCGAATGCCCGCTCCATTCCCATCGCGGCCGCCATCACCGAGCGCCACACCGACCTCGACGAGCTGTTCGACATCGGCGACATCGACCTCAACATCAGCGGCTGCATCAATTCCTGCGGCCATCACCACAGCGGCCACATCGGCATCCTCGGCGTCGACAAGGACGGCGCCGAGTGGTACCAGATCACCGTGGGCGGCGCCGATGGGTCGGCGGTCGGCGGCGCAGCCTTGCCCGGCAAGATCATCGGCCCGTCGTTCGCGGCCGAGGAAGTGCCGGATGTGGTCGAGGCCTTGATCACCCTGTATCTGCAGCAGCGCCAGCCCGGCGAGCTGTTCGTGGCCTTCGCCCGCCGCGTCGGTGCGCAGCCGTTCAAGACGGCGGCCGATGCCGTGCGCCGCGCGACCGCGGCACCGGAACGTCCCCAGGTCACCGCCACGCAGCCGACGGCCACCGCAGATGAGAACGCTGCTGGCGCCCAGCCGGCCTTGCGCGAGCATCCCCAAGTCCGGCTGGCCGATCCGTCCCCCGTGGCGGTCAAGGCAAGCCGGGACGGCCCCGCGTTGTCCTAAGGAATTCCGCACATGAGATTCATCACGTCCGAAGACGGTATCCCCGCCGCCACAGAGCCGGCGCCAGGCGCAGGCGGGCGTTGCCTGTTCACACCCGAGCAATGGCAGACGGCCGCCACGGCCTGGCCCCTGCATGAGCCCGCCGGGCTGGTGCTTGCCAACGACGTCGACGTGCGCACCCTCGCCATCGATCTGTCGCGCTTCGTCAGCATCGACCTGCAATTTCCCAAATGGACCGATGGCCGCGCCTATTCCCAGGCGCGGTTGTTGCGGACGCGCCTGGGCTACCGCGGCGAACTGCGCGCCACCGGCGATGTGCTGGTGGACATGGCGCTGCCGCTGGCGCGCACCGGGTTCGACACCGCGCTGCTGCGCTCCGGCCAGAGCCTGCAGGACGCGCAGCGGGCGCTGCGGTTTTTCGAGGGACTGTTGCCGGAGTTCGACGACGCGCCGGCATGGCGCGGCCTGCATCCGCAGCCCGTTTACTACCAGGGTGACGTGCTCGATCCCCATCCGCTCTTTTTGAAAATCCCCTCGGGTCCGCCCCGCCGGAACGAGCACCACAAGCAGGATGCCAGTCGCGGCCGGGCCGGCATGACCCTGGACGTTGCCGCATGAACCGCGCCATCGCCATCGCGGCACCGGCCGGTTCGGCGCCTGCCCTGTATGCCAAGCCCAGTGCCGACTTCGGCCAGCGCGTGCAGGACGCGCTGGCCACGCTGCGCGCGGCAGCGCAGGAATTCGCCGGGCGCATCGTGCAGGCCACCAGCCTGGGTGCGGAGGACATGGTCCTGACCGACCTGATCGCGCGGCATGCGCTGCCCATCGCCATCGCCACGCTGGACACCGGCATGCTGCACGGCGAGACCCTGGAGCTGCTGGCCCGCGCGCAGCGGCACTACGGCCTGGAGATCGAAGCCTGGCGCCCCGATGCGGATGCGGCGCGCGACTTCGTCGCCCGCCACGGGCCGCAGGCCATGCGCACCAGCGTCGATCTGCGCCACGCCTGCTGCGCCCTGCGCAAGCTCGAACCCCTGTCGCGCATGCTGCAAGGCCGCGCGGCCTGGGTGACGGGGCTGCGCCGCGAACAGTCGCCCGCGCGCGGCCAGGCCGCACGGCGCGAGGCCGACGCGCAGGGCCGCATCAAGCTCAGCCCGCTGCTCGACTGGACGCAGGGCGACGTGTGGCACTACATCGCGCTGCACGCCGTGCCCTACAACCCGCTGCACGACCAATTCTTTCCCAGCATCGGCTGCGCTCCATGCACCCGTGCCGTCGCGCTGGGCGAGGACATCCGCGCCGGGCGCTGGTGGTGGGAGCAGGAGGGGGCGAAGGAGTGCGGCCTGCACGTCGAGCAACGTCCCGGTGACCACGACCCGCACGACCGCCCGCACGCAATCGCTGCGGTCGATCTCACCACAAAACCGATCGCCCAACCCACCATCGCCACGGAACCCGCCGGAGCCCGCGCATGAACGCCCCCCTGGATCTCGAACGCCTGTTGCCGCAGATCGACCACCGTCATCTCGACGCCCTCGAAGAGGAGGCCATCTACATCCTGCGCGAAGTCGCCGGTGGCTTCGAGCGCCCGGCCCTGCTGTTCTCGGGCGGCAAGGACTCCTGCGTCGTGCTGCGTCTGGCGGAGAAGGCGTTCAAGCAGCGCCAGGCCAGCGGGGCTTACGCCGGCCGGTTGCCATTTGCCTTGCTGCACGTCGATACCGGGCACAACTTTCCCGAGGTCATCGCGTTCCGCGACGCCCTCGTCAAGGCCTCAGGCGACGCACTGATCGTCGCGCACCTGGACGAGTCCATCCGCCGCGGCACGGTGCGCCTGGGCCATGCGCTGGAATCGCGCAACCCGCACCAGAGCGTGGCCCTGCTCGAAGCCATCGAGCAGCACCGCTTCGACTGCCTCATCGGCGGCGCGCGGCGCGACGAGGAAAAAGCGCGCGCCAAGGAACGCATCTTCAGCCACCGCGACCACTTCGGCCAGTGGCAGCCCAAGGAGCAGCGTCCCGAGCTGTGGTCGCTGTTCAACACGCGTTTGCGCCCGGGCGAGCATTTCCGCGCCTTCCCCATCAGCAACTGGACCGAGCTGGACGTGTGGCTGTACATCGCGCGCGAGAACATCGCCCTGCCCAAGCTGTACTACAGCCATCCGCGCCGGGTGCTGCGCCGCAAGGGGCTGCTGGTGCCACTGACCGCGGTGACACCGCCGCAGCCTGGCGAAACGGTGGAGACCGCCCAGGTGCGGTTTCGCACCGTGGGCGACATGACCTGCACCTGCCCGGTGGAAAGCGCGGCGGCCAGCGCGACGGAAGTCGTCGCCGAGACACTGACCGCGACGCTGAGCGAGCGCGGCGCCACACGCATGGACGACCGCACCTCCGACGCCTCGATGGAGCGGCGCAAGAAGGAAGGCTATTTCTGATGAACACGCACAACGACGCCAGCAGCGAACACCGCCACAAGGCGCTGCGCTTTCTCACCGCCGGCAGCGTGGACGACGGCAAGAGCACGCTGATCGGCCGCCTGCTGCTCGACAGCCGCGCCATCCTGGCCGACCAGCTCGACGCCCTGCATCGCCGTGCCGCGGGGGGCGCCATCGATCTGTCCCGACTCACCGACGGGCTGGAGGCCGAACGCGAGCAGGGCATCACCATCGACGTGGCCTACCGCTACTTCACCACGCCGCGGCGCAAGTTCATCATCGCCGACGCCCCGGGGCACGAGCAATACACGCGCAACATGGTGACGGCCGCCGCCGGCAGCGATGCCGCGGTGGTGCTGATCGACATCACCAAGCTCGACTGGCGCGCCGCGCCCCTGCGCCTGCTGCCGCAAACCCGGCGCCACACCTTGCTGGCGCGCCTGCTGCGCCTGCCGTCCATCGTGTTCGCCGTGAACAAGCTCGACGCCGTGGACGATGCCGAGGCCGCGTTCAGGGCCGTGCGCAGTGCGCTGCTGGATTTCGCCGCCGAAGCCGGCATCGCGCCCGCCGGCATCGTGCCGGTGTCGGCGCTGCGCGGCGACAATATCGCCACCCAGGCGTCCTGGCCTTGGTACACCGGGCCGACCCTGTTGCAATTGCTCGAGGCCCTGCCCGCCGCCGAGGAACCGCAGACCGGCGCGCTGTTGCTGCCGGTGCAATACGTGGCGCGCGAAGGCGGCGGCCTGGGCCACCAGCCGCGCACGCTCTGGGGCCGCGTCGCCAGGGGCCGGGTCCGGCCCGGCGACAAGATTCGCATTTACCCCGGCGGCGAGACCGCCGAGGTCGTCGCGGTCTGGCATGCGGGTTTGGCCGTCGATGGCTGCGCCACCGGCCAGTCGGCCGGACTGGTGCTCGACCGCCAGGTGGACGTCTCGCGCGGCGACTGGATCATGGGCCTGGAGCCGGCGCAGGCCGGCGAGGCGGCCGTCGAGCCCGGTGACTCACTGCACCAGCTACCGCCCGAGTCGGCCGCGTTGCCGCGGGCCGACGTTTCCTCGGCCCAATCTCACACTTCGCGGGGCACGCAAGAGTTCGGCGCCACCCTGGCGTGGCTGGATACCGAGCCGGCGACCATCGGCCGCAAGTACTGGTTGCGCCATGGGCACCGCTGGGTGGTGGGGCGCATCACGGCCATCGCCAGCCGCCTGGACATCCACACCCTGGCGGACGTCGACGCGCAGACGCTGGCGGTCAATGACATCGGCCGTGTGCGCCTGCAGGTGCAGTCGGCGCTGCCGCTGGAGAGCTTCGCCGACAACCGCGTGGCCGGGGCGATGATCGTTGTCGATCCCGCCACCCACCGCACCAGCGGCGCGCTGATGGTCGAGGCACAGGCATGATGCCGCGCGCCACGCCGCAAGCAGGCGGAGCGCGCTGATGGGTCGCATCGCCTTCATCGGTGCCGGCCCTGGCGCTGCCGATCTCATCACCCTGCGCGGCGCCCGCCTGCTGGGCCAGGCCGACGTGGTCTTGAGCGATGCCCTGGTCGATCCGGCCCTGCGCGAGCTGGCGCCGCAGGCGACGTGGATCGACGTCGGCAAGCGCGGCTTTCGTGGTGGTGCGGCGCAAGCCATGATCAACGCCCTGTTGTTGCGCCATGGGCGGACGCAGGCCCTGGTAGTGCGGCTCAAAGGCGGCGACCCCAGCATTTTCGGCCGCCTCGAGGAAGAGCTGCAGGCTGTTGCCGCCGCCGGCTTGCAGGCCGAGGTCGTGCCCGGGGTCACCGCCGCTCTGGCTGCGGCGGCCGATACCCGGCTGCCGCTCACGCGGCGCGGGCATGGGCGCAGCGTCAGCCTCAGCACGGCCGTGACCTTCGAGCGCCTCCAGGCCACCGCTGCGCCACAGCCGCTCCCTGTGGCGGAGGAACAGGGACCAGTGAACACGAGCGCACCCGTTGGCGCGCCAGGTGATGAGCCGCGACGCAGGCTCGATGCCGAGCCTGCCGAGACAACGCGTGGCGACGCGACGCGTTCGCCGACCGGCGCCGCGCCCGCCAGCCACAGCGCCGACACCGAAGTGTTCTACATGGCGGGACGGCAACTGGCCACCTTGTCGCGCCAGCTCATGGCCACCGGCTGGCCGGCCGCGACACCAACCAGCGTCGTGTCGCGCGCGGGCTGCGCCGACAGCCTGCACAGCGCCCACCCGCTGGCCGAACTCGGCCAAGCGGCGATGCTGCACCAGGGCCGCCCCACGGTGGTCATCGTCGGAGTCGGCGCCAGCCTGCCGGGCCCACGGGGCCCCTGCAGCGCGGCACGGCCTGCAGATCGAACCCCGTTCCACCCAGCCCAACCCCATCTCCATACCAACCCACTTCAGAACGACTGACACCATGGACATGCATGTCGACCCAGCCATTGCGCATCTCAGCCAACAGCACGCCAACCACGACACCACCCCCCGCACCCCGCCGCTCGAGACCGACGCCGTCATTATTGGAGCCGGTCCTGTGGGCCTGTTCCAGGTGTTCGAGCTGGGGCTGCTGGAGATCAAGGCCCATGTCATCGACAGCCTGCCCCACCTGGGCGGGCAGTGCGTCGAGCTGTA
>JAGWMO010000015.1:0-71540 GCA_028871675.1 Betaproteobacteria bacterium | reverse complement strand
GCTCGCGGTGATGTTTCACGTGAAACATCACCGCGAGCAATCAGGCTGGGAGGCGTCCCGCCGGATGCGGAGTGCATGAGCGGAAATCTGGTACGACCAGGATCATCGGGACAGCACCCGTCTCGAGGTCGAAAAGCCCATCATCGACAGCAATGACGCAGCCGACGATGGCGTCAAGAGCCGCCTCGGTAGACCCTCTGATGCGCTTGGTGATGATGCCCTGGTCCTTGTGCCGGAGGGTGCAGATCGCCATGACGGGGAGGACGAGGGGGGGCGCTTTGCGGAAATCGCCCGGCTCGACATGCGACATGGCGAGTGCGCCAAGGAAGGGGCCAACGAAGGCGGCCAGAGTGTCAGGGAGCGCTGAGCTTCAGAGCCCCGCCGCCGGAGCGGCGGCATGGTTGCGGAAGTCCCGCCGGATCGGGCTTAGCTCTTCTACTAGGACAAGGCCGGTGGCCGGTGGTGGGGAAGGCAGGGGGCAGGGCTCAGGCTGGGATCCGTCTGCCGCTGCCCGCGAAGGAGTCCACAACATCCGGAGCCAAAGTCCAGGTCAACAGGCCGTCACCCTGGACGAGGATGGGGGCACCGCTGCGGTGCGTGGAAAAGAAAAGGCGCCTGAACCACGGGTTCGGGCGCCTCGTTCAGCATATGGCCGCTGATGGCTTGGGGATTTTGCGGTGGACCGCAACCCCTATGGGCTGTCTCCTCAGTGCTCCCCTTGTGTCCTTGAATGTGAGCATTGCGAATAATCAAATTATTCAGGCAGACGCGCCACGGTGCACGCGGGAAAACCCGATCCATTTTGGTGCGACGCAGCAATACCGCAAGGAAGAGCTGATCAGTGCCCCAGGCCTGGAAAGAGTTTGAGCAGGCCGTCACTCATCATCTCCACTGCCAGCGCGGCCAGAATCAGGCCCATGAGTCGCGTCATGACGTTGATTCCGGTCTTCCCCAGTGCCTTGGCAATGGGCTGGGCTGCGCGAAACGCCAGCGCGCAGGCCAGGGCGATGATCACGCCATAGGCCACCAGCACGAAGTGATCGGCCCAATGGTGGGCCTTGTTGGCGTAGATGATGACCGTGCTGATGGTCGCCGGGCCGGTGAGCAGGGGAATGGTCAGCGGCACGACGGCAACACTGTCGCTGGCAACGGCTTCGTCGACCTCTTCCGGTGTCGATTTGACGGCGCCTGGGTGGGCGTTGAGCATGCTGAAGGCCGAGACCAGCAGCAGCATGCCGCCGCCAACTTGAAAAGATGCCAGCGAGATGCCGAAAAAATGCAGCAGATCGATGCCGATGAGGGCGCTTACGGCAATGACTACGAACGCCGAAAAAGCGCTGATGAGGATGGTGCGATGACGCTGCGCCGGCGTGAAGTTTTCCGTGAAGGCAATGAAAAATGGAATCACGCCCAGCGGGTTGACGATGGCCAGCAACGCCACCAGGGGTTTGATGAGATTCATGGCGTGGGGTGTGGATGCACAGACGCAAGCGTAGTGCCTGGCGGGGGCCGAAGGAAGCATTCGGCCGGCGTGTTCGACGTGCCTCGGTCCGGCAAGCGTTCCCGGCTCCGGGGCTCGGCGCCGGGCGTGAAGGCAAGGTCGCGCCACGCCAGCGGGGCGCGGCGCAGCCGGGGTCACTGCATGAAGCCGATGCGCCCCCGCTTGCTGGCCTGGTGTGGTGTCAAGTCCTGGGCCATGACCTCGCGGCGTCCGGCAAGCTTGGCAGCGCCGAAAGCACCCGTGATGAGGCGACGCATTTCGCGGGGCTTGCAGTGGGTCAGCACGTCGAGCGCGTCAGGACTCAGGGTTTCAGGAAAGGCGCAACCCCAGTCATGGCTGCTGCGGATGTTGCGGTACAGGCGTTCGGCGATGCTGCGCAGTCCAACTTCGTCGGGTGGGTCGATTTCATAGACATTGAGTCGGTTGAGCAGGGGCTCGGGAATGCCAGCGGCGTCGTTGGCGGTGGCCACCCAGACCACGGCGCTGCAGTCAATCGCCACTTCGGCGAACTCGTCGGTGAAGTGCTGCGCCGTGTCGAATTCCAGCAGACTGTAGAGGGCGCCGAGGGGGTCGTATTGCGCCCCGCCGGCGGCCTTGTCGATTTCGTCGATGACCACCACCGGATTGGCGAATTCGCCTTGCACCAGGGTCTCGAAGACCTTGCCGGGGCGGGCGCCTTTCCACTGCGACGACGAGCCCGACAGAATCCACCCTGCGGTCAGTGCATTCATCGGGGCGAGCGCCCAGGTGGTTCCCAGCAACTGGGCGACGCGGCGGGCGAAATGGGTTTTGCCGATACCGGGCTCGCCCAGCAGCAGCATGGGCGTGACCTCGATGGCATCGCGGCTGTCGGCTGCGAGCGCAACGGAACGACGGATGTCTTCCAGCGGCTCGGTGAAGTTGGGCAGTTCGTGCTGCAACGTATCCCGATCGGGCAGTTCGGCCGGCTTGATGGCCAGACGCTGGCCGCCAGCCTCGATCATGCGCGCATACGTGTGGCGCAATTGTTCATGCGCCTCCGGCGGCAGGCCTTTGAGCTTGCGCTCGACCTCATCCACGGCATAAACCGACTTGTAGGCAGCCACGGCAATCATGATGCACCTCCTCGGCAAACACAGAACCCATGCAAGGCCATGCACCAATCATGCCAGACCGGGACCGCCAAGCAAGTCGGATGGTCGTGGCTGAAGGACCCCGGTGTGAACTTTTGCACACTTTCGCCAAAACATCGGCGCAGGGTCGCTCTAGATCTCGATTTGCGTGCCCAACTCCACCACGCGGTTGGGTGGGATGCGGAAATAGTCGGAAGCTTCCTGCGCGTTGCGGCTCATCCACGAGAACAGCACTTCGCGCCACAGCACCATGCCCGGAATCTTCGATGGCACGATGGTCTGGCGAGCGAGGAAGAACGAGGTTTCCATCAAATGGAATTCCAGCCCGAACAGGAACTCGCAGTCTTTCAACAGGCGCTGAATGTCGGGCTCATCCTTGAAGCCGAAGTCCACATGCAGCAGGTAGATGCCTTCCTCCATCGGCGTGAGCTGAATGGCTTGCTTGGGCGGCACATGCGGCACATCGGCGGATTGCGCCGACAGGAAGAACACGCGCTCGTGCAACACCTTGTTGTGCTTGAGGTTGTGCAGCAGTGCATGCGGCACGGTGTTCGCGTCAGGCGTGAGATAGATGGCGGTGCCTTCCACCCGCGTGGGTGGGTAGGTGGACAGGCTGTGGACAAAATCCTTCAGGTTGAGCGCATGTTCCTGCAACTGCCGCTTGAGCAAGGTGCGGCCGCGCTTCCAGGTGGACAGCATGATGTACACCGACGCGCCGAACACCAGCGGGAACCAGCCACCATGATCGATTTTCAGCGAGTTGGAAACCAGGAACAGCAATTCCACCAGCGCCAGCGGAACGAACACGAGATTGGTGCGCCGTGGACTCCACCCCCAGCGCTTGGGCGCCACCATCCACAGGAACACGGTGGTGGTGAGCATGGTGATGTTCACGGCGATGCCATAGGCGGCCGCCAGGTTGTCGGAACTGCGGAAGGTCAGCACCAGAATCACCACGAAGATGAGCATCATCCAGTTGATAAAGGGCACATAGATCTGTCCCTGGTTGCTCGCGTTGGTGAACAGCACTTTCATGCGCGGCAGATAACCGAGCTTGATGGCCTGGGTGGTCATGGAATAGGCGCCGGAGATCACTGCCTGCGAGGCAATGACCGTGGCCATGGCCGCCAGGATGACCAGCGGCCACAGCGCCCAGTCTGGCGCCAGGTAGAAGAACGGGTTCTTCACCGTTTCGGGCCGTGCCAGTACCAGCGCGCCCTGGCCGAAGTAGTTCAACAACAAGCCGGGCATGACCACGCCCAGCCAGGCCCAGCGGATGGGTTCACGGCCAAAATGGCCCATGTCGGCGTACAGCGCCTCGCCGCCGGTCAGCGTGAGGAACACGGCACCGAGCAGGAACAACGCCAGCCCCGGCTCACGGATGAACATATCCATGCCCCACCAGGGGTTGAGCGCCAGCAGCACCGAAGGGTTTTGCACGATTTGAACCAGACCCAGGATGCCCAGAACGCCGAACCACACCACCATGACGGGGCCGAAATACGAACCCACCAGCGCGGTGCCGCGCTTTTGCACCAGGAACAGGCCGATGAGAATGAGCACGGTGATGGGAACCACGGCATCCTGCAGCAGCGGCGTGGCCACGGCCGTGCCCTCGATGGCCGACAGCACCGAGATGGCCGGGGTGATGATGCTGTCGCCATAAAACATCGACGCGCCGATCAGGCCCAGTGCCACGGCCATGGTGCGGCCGCGGGTGCGTGGCGCGTAACGCCGCATCACCAGGGCCATCAGCGCCAGGATGCCGCCTTCACCGTTGTTGTCGGCGCGCAGCGCCAACATGACGTACTTCACGGTGACGATGATGGTCAGCGCCCAGAAAATGAGCGACAACACGCCGTAGATGTTGGGGATGCTGTAGCCCAAATCATGCGCCGGATTGAAGGCCTCTTTGAAGGCATATAGCGGACTCGTGCCGATGTCGCCATACACCACCCCCAGGGCGCCCAGACTCAAGGCGGCCATCGATCCCTTGTGTTGTGTTTCGGTGTTTTGCATGGTTTGCGCGCCGCGGGCGACTGCTCGCACCGCGGGCCCGAATGAAGGGATTGCCATCTTAGGGCCGTTTTGCGCTGCAGCATCGTTCGTGTTTCCCTTGTTGCCGGGGCGCCACCTCGATTCGTTTTGCGCCACGTCAAAGCCCGGTCGTCCGGAACCCGCCATCATCCAGTCCATGATGCCCGTCAATCTCGATTTCCAACCCGAGCTGATCCGCCGTTTCGACGTGGCGGGTCCGCGCTACACCTCCTACCCCACGGCCGACCGTTTTCGCCCGGATTTCAACGCAGCCGACTACGCCGCCTCGTTGCGCCAGCGCGGCAGCAACACACTCACGCCGCTGTCGCTGTACGTGCACATCCCGTTTTGTGAAACCCTGTGCTACTACTGTGGCTGCAACAAGATTCCGACCAAAAACCATGCACGCAGCGGGCCCTACCTCAACCAGGTCGAGCAGGAAATGGGTCTCGTCGCCGGTCTTCTTGGCGCGCGCTTGCCCGTGACGCAACTGCATTGGGGGGGTGGCACGCCCACCTTCTTGTCGGACGCCGAGGCCGAACGCCTGATGGACATGACGCGGCGCCACTTCGACCTGCAGCCCGGTGGCGAATACGCCATCGAGATCGATCCGCGCAAGGTCAGTGCCGCGCGCGTGGCGCATCTCGCGGCGTTGGGTTTCAACCGCATGAGCGTGGGCATCCAGGACTTCGACCCCGCCGTGCAACAGGCGGTCAACCGCGTGCAGAGTTATGAGGAGACCCGGGACGTCATCGTCGCCGCGCGCGCCAGCGGCTTCGTGTCCATCAGCGTCGACCTGATCTACGGCTTGCCCAGGCAGAACGCCTTCAACTTCGCCGCAACGCTGGAGCGGGTCATCACGTTGCGGCCCGATCGCGTGGCGCTCTACAGCTACGCCCATTTGCCGCAGCGCTTCACCCCGCAGCGCCGCATCCACGCCGCCGACCTGCCCGAGCCGCAAGCCAAGCTCGTGCTGCTGGGCCTGGCCATCCGCCGCCTGGCGCATGCCGGTTACGTCTACATCGGCATGGACCATTTCGCCCTGCCCGACGACGAACTCGCGCGCGCGCAGCAACAGGGCAAGCTCCAACGCAATTTCCAGGGCTATTCCACCCAGGCCGATCTGGACTTGCTGGCCTTTGGTGTCTCGGGCATCTCCAAGCTTGGACGCCAGTACATCCAGAGCGTCAAGACTGTGGAGGCCTATGGCGCGGCGCTCGCCGCCGGTGGGCTGCCGGTGGAGCGCGGCCTCTGCTTGAGCGCCGACGACCTCGTACGCCGTGACGCCATCCAGCGCCTGATGTGCGACTTTGCCCTGGACCTGCAGGCCTTGGCGCAGCACCATGGCTTGCACGATGCAGCCGGCCGTTTTGCTGCCGACCTGCAGCGCCTGCAGCCGCTAGAGCAAGCTGGTCTGCTGCAGCGCGAGGATCTCAAGCTGCGGGTCACGCCGCAAGGGCGGCTGCTGGTGCGCATCATCGCCATGCAGTTCGACCGCCACCTGCACGACGCTGCCGCGCTGCTGCGAGAACCCCGCTATTCGCGGGTGATTTGACGCCGTCGGCCTTCGCTCAGACTGCTTGCAGGCCTGAGCCGAAGCGCGCGAGAAACGCCGCGCGCAGACTCCCATCGAGGGCCGGCAGTTGGCTTCGCAGGGTGGCCAAGCGGTCCTCAGAAGGGGTGCGCTGGGCTGCGGCCCATACCGCCTGCGGCCAATATGCGTCCCAGTTCCAGCGGGCGATCACATGCCAGTGCAGGTGCGGCACGACATTGCCCAAGCTGGCGAGGTTGACCTTGTCGGGCGCCAGATGCGTGCGCAGACCCTGCTCCACCAACGCCAGCGCGTCCATGCAGGTGCTGCGCTGCAAGGGCGGCAGGTCGGTGAATTCGCGGACATGGTCTTGCCACACCAGACGGTAAAAAGCCGGGTGCAGCGCATCGTCGGCGCGGATCAGCCGCAGCCAGTCGCCACGCCATACCAGCAAGCCGCCGGGCTCGGCGCAAAGCGGGCATCCCGGCATGCGTGCCTCGGCGCTCTGTGCTTGCGCCACGGCCGGCTTATTCGTAGAAATCACCGCCACCCTGGCCCGGTGCCAAGTGAGCCCGGCCGGGTTGCAGCCGGGTCATCGCCACGACATCGCCGACATATGTGATGGGTCCGGTGGGTTGCCCGGTGGGTGAGCCGCCAGCAGGCTCGACGCTGATGGCGAATCCCTTGGCCTGGGATAGGGCCAGCAGCGCGGGTGCTGGGAGTTGCAGCGTGACCGAGGAGTGAAGCTGCACCAGCCCCACGGCCTGCGGCTTGCCTTGCTTGGGCAGCATCCACAACTCGAACGACTTGTTGCCGGGCGTGGCCACCGGGCCCACTGCCGTGAGCACGAGGCGGCTGTCGTGCACCGTGAGCACGGCGCTGTGGCCGTCGGGGCCCTTCAGCACGGCAGCCATTTGCGCCGCCGATGGCGCTCCCGGGCCGGGTTGCTGCAACAGCATGACCAGCGACACCATGAGCGAGGCCGTGAGCACGCCGAAGCTCAGCGCCAGGCCCATCCACGTGCGCTTGGCCCAGCCCTTCTCCAGGCGTTGCGGCACAGGCGTGCCGATGTCAGGCTGGACACGGGCCAGAATGCCGTCCCAGGCGCGTGCCGGCGGCTCCTGGCGCAACAGGCCGTCGTCGAGCCGCTTGCGCCAAGTCTGCAGCGCCAGCGCCAGTGCAGGTTCGGTTTGCAGCAGCGCCTCGAAACGTCGCCGTGCAGCCAGGCTCATGCCGCCGGTGAGGTAATCGCTCGCCAGTCGGCTGCAGAGTTCGGGTTGGCGGTAGCGCGTCATGACCCGACACCCTCCCCGAGGCATGCGCGCAAGGCGAGAATGGCGCGACGGATGACGGTCTTGACGGTGCCAAGGGCCATGCCGCTGAGCTTGGCAAGTTCGGCATGCGACATGCCCATCACATACGAGCGGGTCAACAATTCGCGTTGCTGCGGTTTGAGATCATCGAAACAACGCTCGAGCGAACCATGCGACAGGCTGCGTTCCAGCAACTGCTCCGGCCCGGGCGCGGCGTCGGCCGGGTCCAGCGGGACCTCCATGGCATCAAGGCTCTCCACGGGTTCGCGCCCTTTGGCGCGCAGCTTGTCGAGGCAGGTGTTGCGCACCACGGTGGCCAGCCAGGCCTCGGCTGCGCCTTGCGCCGGGCGGTAGCTGGCGGCTTGATGCCAGATCTTCACATAGGCGTCCTGCAGGGCGTCTTCGGCTTGCGCCGGATCGCGCAACAGGCGCAGGCAGATGGCCCAGCCACGGCGACGCGTGGCGTCATACAGCGCGGCGAAAGCTTGCTGGTCGGCCAGCGCGGTGTAAGCCAGGAGTTTTTCCAGATCGGGCATCGGAGAAGGTCGGGCGGTGTGCGGCCGGCGCAGCACACCAGAGCGGAAAAAACGCGTCCACCGCCACGCCTGAACCTGCAGGTGCAACGGGCCCAATGGCCGTGGCAACCGCCCCGGCGTGGGGGCGTTCCCGCATCTTAATGGGATGGCCTGCGCTTGCGCAGCCGGACCGAAACCAGCCATGACGAATCCAGAGAAAGCAAGGGTTTGCAATGAGCCGGAATCAGTCCAGCGCAGCATCAAGCGATGAACGCCGCCGGAACCGGGTTCTCGCCGAGGGCGTTGAGCAGGATGGCCCAATGCATGGTTTCGTCCCCCATGATGCTGGCAGCAGCCTTGGCCAAATCGCGGTTGTGAAACTGCGGAACCGTGCCGAGATAGGCGCTGGCGGCGCCTTTTTCCAGGCCGGCGGCAAAGCGCAACACGTCGGCCTGGTTCTTCAGCTTGTCGGTCGGAAAGTTGTAGGCTGCAGGCTTCATCGACATCACCGGCGTGCCGCCGAGTTTGTTGATCGTGCTCTCCAGCACGCCAGCGTGCGCCTTGTGCTGGCCCTGGAATTCCACGGCCACCGCCAGGACTGGCTTTTGCAGCAGCCCCGATTCGGCGCCCACCTGGTAGGCGGCGATCGCCTGGTATTCCAGGCCCAGGGCGACGTTCAGCATCTTGATGTCATCGTCGTTGGACATGGAGGCGGCAAAACTTCGGGCCGGCAAGGCCAGGCCGCTGGCCGCGGTGAGGCCCGCGACGAACAGACCGCCCTTCTTGAACCAGGTGCGGCGGTCCAGTGCGGGAGTATCCAAATGGGCGTTGGTATCCATGATCGTGTCCTTGCAAAGTGGTTGAACGAAAAGGCCGCGCCGATGCGCGACCTTGCAAACCACAACGCCGGGATCGGGAACTTGGATTCATCGCGCCCCATCCAGCGCCTTTGCGTGTCAGGTGAATTCGCGCGGGTCCGGCCAGTTGCGGCCACCACGGCCAGATGGTCCGAAAACGCAGACACCAGCAACAAACACCGCGCCGCCTGTTCCTGACGGCTATCGGGCTATCTCAACCCGCGCGGCAGCGGCGAGCCGCTGGACTGGTCGCTCGTCGACGGCGGCATCTCGCAGACTGGGCTTGAAATTAGCCGTTTCACCCCTACAATTAGCACTCGCATCCAGTGAGTGCTAGCGAAACGCCAACTCGCAACCGAGTCAGGCTTCCAAGCACCCCTAGCCAGCCGCGCCGCGGCATGGCGTGCGTTTCAATCTCTCGAATTCCATCAACAGGAGCAACACGAATGAATTTGCGTCCCTTGCATGACCGCGTGATCGTCAAACGCGTGGAACAGGAAACCAAGACCGCTTCGGGCATTTTCATCCCCGACAACGCGGCCGAAAAGCCCGACCAGGGCGAAGTGTTGGCCGTCGGCCCGGGCAAGCGTGACGACAAGGGTACCTTGCAGCCCATGGCCGTGAAAGCGGGCGACCGCGTGCTGTTCGGCAAATATGCCGGTCAGACCGTGAAGGTGGATGGCGACGAACTGATGGTGATGCGCGAAGACGACCTGATGGCCGTCATCGAGAAGTAAGCGCAGAGCTACCCCCAACACAATCGGAGAAATACACATGGCAGCTAAAGAAGTAGTGTTCGGCGCGGATGCCCGCGTACGCATGATGGAAGGCGTGACCATTCTGGCCAACGCCGTGAAAGCCACGCTGGGCCCCAAGGGCCGCAACGTGGTGCTCGAGCGTTCCTTCGGCGCCCCCACCGTGACCAAGGACGGTGTGTCCGTGGCCAAGGAAATCGAGCTCAAGGACAAGCTCCAGAACATGGGCGCGCAGATGGTGAAGGAAGTGGCGTCCAAGACCAGCGACAACGCTGGTGACGGCACCACCACCGCCACCGTGCTGGCCCAGGCCATTGCCCGCGAAGGCATGAAGTACGTGGCCGCCGGGATGAACCCGATGGACCTCAAGCGCGGCATCGACAAGGCTGTGATCGCCCTGGTCGAGGAGCTGAAGAAAATCTCCAAGCCCTGCACCACATCGAAGGAAATCGCCCAGGTCGGCACCATTTCCGCGAACGCTGACGAGCATGTCGGCCAGATCATCGCTGAAGCGATGGACAAGGTGGGTAAGGAAGGCGTCATCACCGTGGAAGACGGCAAGAGCCTGGAAAACGAGCTCGACATCGTCGAAGGCATGCAGTTCGACCGCGGCTATCTGTCGCCGTATTTCATCAACAACCAGGATCGCCAGGTTGCCGTGCTGGAGAACCCGTACGTGCTGCTGAACGACAAGAAGATTTCCAACATCCGCGATCTGCTGCCGGTGCTGGAGCAGGTGGCCAAGTCGGGCCGCCCGCTGCTGATCATCGCCGAAGACGTGGACGGCGAAGCCCTGGCCACGCTGGTGGTCAACAGCATCCGCGGCATCCTGAAGACCGTGGCCGTCAAGGCCCCCGGCTTCGGTGATCGTCGCAAGGCCATGCTGGAAGATCTGGCCATCCTTACCGGCGGCAAGGTGGTGTCGGAAGAAACCGGCATGAACCTGGAGAAGGTGACGCTGGCCGATCTGGGCCAGGCCAAGCGCGTCGAAGTGGCGAAGGAAAACACCACCGTGATCGACGGTGCTGGTGTTGCCGTGGACATCGAAGCCCGCGTCAAGCAGATCCGCGTCCAGATCGAGGAAGCCACCTCCGACTACGACCGCGAGAAGCTGCAAGAGCGCGTGGCCAAACTGGCCGGCGGCGTTGCCGTGGTCAAGGTGGGTGCCGCCACCGAAGTGGAAATGAAAGAGAAGAAGGCCCGTGTCGAAGACGCCCTGCACGCCACGCGCGCTGCGGTGGAAGAAGGCATCGTCGCCGGTGGTGGCGTGGCGCTGCTGCGCGCCCGCGTCAACCTCAAGGTCACGGGTGCCAACCCCGACCAGGAAGCCGGCATCAAGCTGGTGATGCGCGCCGTGGAAGAGCCGCTGCGCCAGATCGTCGCCAACGCTGGCGACGAACCCAGCGTCGTGCTCAACAAGGTGATGGAAGGCAAGGGCAACTACGGCTACAACGCCGCCAACGGCCAGTATGGCGACATGATCGAGATGGGCATTCTGGACCCCACCAAGGTCACCCGTACCGCGCTGCAGAATGCCGCTTCCGTTGCCGGGCTGCTGCTGACCACCGAGTGCATGGTGGCCGACGCGCCGAAGGACGACGCTCCCGCAGCCCCGATGGGCGGTGGCATGGGCGGCATGGGTGGCATGGACATGTAATTGCGTCCAGTTCGCGGGGTTTCAGGCGCGGCGTGACGCCGCTCCATGGAGCTTCGACCCTGAATGGGGCGGCGGTCGCTTGCGACTGCCGGGAACGCTGATGGGCCTGCGACCTTGCGGTTTGCAGGCCCATTTTTTTTGGCATCTCATCGCTTGCCGCCCGTTTGCCAGCACCCAAAGCCCAGTTAAAACCGCCACTGGTCGTAGGATCGCCTGCTGAAGGACTTCAAAGCCGCAGCTCGTCGGTTCGCGCAATGCGGGGGGCGATGCAAGGCCACGTTCGCCATGCGGCGCGATGAATCAGACAGGGAGATTGCGATGACCGTGAAAACCACCAACAACCTCGGCGTGCTGTTGCGCAGCTACGAGGCGCTGCACAACTGGCGGGCGCTGGCGATGCTGGCGGGCAGCTTCCTCCTGGCGGGGCTGGCCATGATGGGCGGCGCTGCTGCCACGGCCAGTTCCGGCAGCTATGCCGTGAGCATGCTGATGGGTTTGGTCGGAGCCATCATCGCCATCATCGGCATCAACGCCAGCGGCCTGATGCTGGTCGATCAGGCCTATGACCAGCCGGTGCGCGGCTTCGGCGCGGCGTTTCTCGGCGGCCTGCAGGCGGCGCTTCATGCCATTGCCGCGCTCATCCTGCTCGGTGTGGGCTTTGCCATGGTGTTCGTGGCGGCCTACCTGCTGTCGTTGCTCGGACGCATTCCCGGCATCGGCGGGGTCTTTGGCTTTCTGCTCGCCGGTCCCTCGGTGGTGATCGTCGCGCTGGCGTATGCCGTGCTGGTGCTGGCCGCGCCCTTGATGGTGGCGGCCATCTGGCATGGCGAGGGCTTGATCTCCAGCTTGTCGCGAGCGGCTGACATCGTCATCAAGAAGCCGCTGGAAGTGCTCATGCATTTCTTGGTGCTGGGCTTGGTGGTGTTTCCGGCCGCGGTCTTCATCTTTGGTCTGGTGTTCGGTGCCAGCACCGAAGTCGCCAGGATGTATGCGGCTGTCGGGCTGGGCGGCTTCGCGCCCGCCGAGAGCTCCGGCCTGATGCAGCTGCTGTTGGCGCAGATGTCCAGCTACGGCTTCAGTGGCGCTGGAATCTCGGTCGGGCTGGTGACCTTCCTCGCCTGGTCCGTCGTCAGCCTGATCTACCTCCTGGGCCTCATCTTCGTCTACCGCGCAGTCAACGAGGGGGTCGGCTCGGAGGCGGCTGCATTGGTCGGCCAGCGTTTGTCGCAGTTCAAGCAGAGGCTGGACGGCTACAAGCCGGGCGCGGACTTTACGCCACCAGAGCCCTCTCAAGAGCCAGCCGAACCGTCCCATGCCGCCTTGACCCCCACCGGGGGCGAGCCGGCGGGGGGTCCCTGGGGGCCCTCGGAGGCGACACAGGATGCCACGGCGGGCGCCCCCCCAGTGGCCAGCGAGCCCGCGCCGGGGCCGGCAAGTCCAGCCGGTGTCGACACCAGGCCATGCCCGGCATGCGGCGCCACCGTGGCCGCAGACGATGCCTTCTGCCGCCGCTGCGGCCAGCCCTTGCATACTCCGTAGAGGAGGGTGCGCGTCCCGGACTCCGGGCGGGTCAATTCCGCGGGGTCCGTTTTTCGCACGCAGCGCCGCGGCAACGGGCCTTCGATGGTTTTGCCCTGTCTTGCGCGGTGTTCGGTAGGCTTCACGACCATGCGCGCAACCCGAAGACTTCAGCATGATTGGTGCCGGCCGGTCCTGGCCCTTGTCCTGGCCCTTGTCCTGGGCCTGGGCGTTGCCGTGGCAAGCCCAGCATGGGCCGAGTCGGCCCCGGACGCACATGCCGGGCCCAAGCCGACTGTGCCACTGCGCGACGTGGCCCCGGCCGCATTGGGTGTCCCCAAGGCCGCAGCGCACATGACGCCAGGAGCGGCCGGGATGCTTCCCGAGGGCGCCGCAGCCCGGGTCGCGCCACCCCCCCCGGCATCATCTGCCAGCGTGGTGCCGGTCGCCCAGCCCACACCGGCGATGGCCTGTGTTCATGCCGATGCGGCCTCCGCAGGCGAGCCGCGCATCGGTCTGGCCTTGTCTGGAGGCGGGGCGCGGGGGCTGGCGCATATCGGCGTGCTGATGGCGCTGCGCGAACTGCGCATCCCGGTGGACTGCATCGCCGGCACCAGCATGGGGGCCATCGTGGGCGGGCTGTACGCCGCGGGGGTGCCGCTGGCGGTGCTGCGGCAGCAAGTGGCGGGGCTGGACTGGAACGCGATCTTCCGCGGGCGGCCGCCACGCGCGGGACTGGATTTTCAGCGCAAGTCCGATGACACGCGCATGCCTGGCGGCATCGAGCTGGGCATCAATGGCCGCGGCCAACTGAGCCTGCCCGATGCGGCCATCAACAGCACGGCGCTGGAAACGGTGCTGACGAACCTCACGTTGCAGACGCGCGCCGTGCACGACTTCGCCGACTTGCCGATTCCCTTTCGCGCCGTGGCGACCAACATGGTGAATGGCCGCAAGGTCATCCTGCAGCGCGGGGCGCTGGCCACGGCCTTGCGGGCCAGCATGTCGGTGCCAGGCGTCTTCCCGCCGATCGAAACCCACGGTGAGCTGCTGGGCGACGGCGGGCTGGTGGACAACATGCCTGTCGACGTGGCGCGCGCCATGGGGGCGCAAGTGGTGATCGCGGTGAACATCTCCACCCCGCTGTCCTCGCGCGAGGCGCTGGGCAGCATCGTCGGGCTTACGGGGCAGATGATCAATATCCTGATGGAGCAGAACGTCGAAGTCCAGCTCAAATCCCTGACCCCGGCCGACGTGCTGGTCACCCCGGCCCTGGGCGACATCTCCTCGCTTGACTTCAACAGGGGCGAGCAGGCCCTGCGCGACGGTTATGCCGCCACCATGGCGGCGGCGCCGCAACTCGCGCGCTATGCCTTGTCGCCCGAGGCCTATCGGGCCTGGCGCATCAGGATCGATAGCCAGGCGCAAGGCCTCGTGGCCAGCCTCGGCGACTTGCCCATCGACTCGGTGCGGGTGGAGGGCTCGAAATGGGCACCGGCATCCGCACTCGAAGCCCATTTGCGTCAAAAATCGGGAAAACCGCTCGATTTCAGCGATGTCCGCAGTGACGTCGACCAGCTCTCCGGTCTCGGCGATTTTTCACGTGTCGACTACCGACTCTATGACGAGCCCGACGGCAGCGACGCGCTGGTCTACCGTGTCGCCGACAAGCCCTGGGGGCCCAACTTCCTGCGCTTCGGCCTGGGGCTCTACACCAATCTGCGCAACCAGACCCGCTTCGAGTTGCAGCTCACCCAGCGCCGACCCTGGCTCAACAACCTGGGCGGCGAGTGGCGCAACTTCCTGCAACTGGGCTGGGAAAATCGCTGGCTGTCCGAGCTCTACCAGCCGCTGGACAGCACCGACCATCTGTTCCTGGCCCCCTATCTGGATCTGGATGCGCGTCCGATCGATGTCTACGCCGCAAGCCAGGCCATCGACCGCTACCGTCTCAGCACGTCGCGCGTCGGGTTCGACATCGGCACGCCGGTGGCCGACTACGGCGAGCTGCGCCTGGGCTACAGCGTGGCGCAGATTTCGGCCAACACCATTCTGGGCAGCAGCAACCTGAGCGGCAGTGTGCGCGAGGCCGGCATCCGCGCCCTGGCCACGTTCGACCGGCTGGACCATGCCTATTTCCCGCGCGAGGGCTGGCGCGCGCGCCTGGAAACCTTCAGCGCCGACCGCAAGCTGGGCAGCGCCGCCAACTATGTGCGCCTCGACCTGTCGGGCCAGATGGACCAGAGCTTCGGCCGGCAGACGGTGGAGGCGGCGGCGCGGCTGGCCAGCTTCCGTGACATCTCGGGCACGGGCTACAACTACTTCGCGCTCGGCGGCTTCGACCAGCTCTCGGGCTTTCAGGAAGGCCAGATCATCGGCAACTACCTGGCGTATTTCCGCTTGGGGCTGCGCACGGAAATCACCACCGCCGGGTTGTTCGGCGGTGCCACCTACGCGGGCGTGAATCTGGAGCGCGGCAATGCCTGGGCGAACCGCAACCAAGTGTCCCTGAGCGATTTGCAATCCAGCCTGGCGCTCTACCTCGGCGCCGACACGCCACTCGGGCCGGTTTACTTCGGCATCGGCAAGGCGCCGGGGCAGACGGTGAACTACTACCTGATGCTCGGGCGTCCCTGACGCCGACGGCTGTCGCCCAAGCGTCGCAACGCGAGCGCGTTGCCGGCCTCGATTCAGCGCGCCGACTCGGCGCCGGCAGCGCCTTGCAGCCAGGCCTCCAGCACCCGGCTGGCTTCGAGCAGGCCTTGGCGCCTGGTGGCTGAGAACAACTGCACCGACATCGGTGCCATCAGGCCTGCTCCCGCGGCGTGGCGCTGGAGGTCGTCGCGCACGGCCTGGGCCTGGGCATGCTGTTCGCTGCGGGTGAGCTTGTCGGCCTTGGTCAGCAGGATATGCACGGGCAGGGCCGCGGGTGAGGAATAGCTCAGCAGCGTCCAGTCCAGCGGCGTGAGTCCGTGGCGGCTGTCGGCGATCAACACCAGTCCCACGAGCTGCGCGCGTTGCGCCAGATATTGGGCGATGAAGCGTTCCCAGCGCTGTTTGGTGGCCAACGGCACGGACGCGTAGCCATAGCCCGGCAGATCGGCCAGCAGCCCGGCCGTGGCGCCGCCCAGGCCCACCGTGAACAGGTTGATGTGCTGGGTGCGCCCGGGCGTCTTCGACGAAAACGCCAGACGGCGCTGACCGCACAGCACGTTGATGGCGGTGGACTTCCCGGCGTTGGAGCGGCCGACGAACGCGACTTCCGGCACATCGCCGGCGGGAAGCTGATGAAACTGTGCCGCCGTGGTGAAAAACCGGGCTGACTGCAGCAGCGGGCTGGTGTCGGCAATCGGCTTGGCTGCGGGCGTGCTGGAATTCCCTATATTCGTCATGACTTATATGTCGTTAGCATGCGGCATCTTATTCCCCCACATGATCCGCCATGCTGCCAGCCGAGCAAGGTCTGCGCCCGCCCCACCTGTCTGACCGCAGCGCCATTTCGCGCGCTCGGGTCGTGCTCGCGATCCTGTTGCTCACCGCGGGGGCTGCGGCTGGTGCCACCGGTGCTGTCGAAGGCGCGGCAGGCGCCACCCCAGCGTTTGAAGTCTCCGCCACGGCGCCGACGCCGGCACAGATCGCGCATGGCAAGCAACTGGCGCAAAGCTGCGCCGCCTGCCACGGACTGGACGGCAACGCCACGAGCACGCAGTTTCCCAAGCTGGCGTCACAGCGCTCGGACTACATCGCGCAGGAACTGAGGCGCTTCAAGTCGGCCTCGCCGGGCAAGAAACCGGAGCGTGTGAATCCCATCATGAATGGCGTCGCGGCAACTCTGTCGCCGCAGGATATGCGCGACCTGGCGTACTACTACAGCCGCGAACCCATCAAACCCGCCATCGCCGCCAATGCCCAATGGGCCAAGCTGGGTGAGGGCATCTGGCGCGGCGGCATTGCCGATCGTCGCGTGCCCGCTTGCGCCGCCTGCCACGGTCCCGGGGGGCTTGGTCTGCCGGGGCAGTATCCGCGTCTGGCCGGACAGTGGTCGGAGTATGTGGCGGCCCAGTTGCATGCGTTTCGTACCGGCGCCCGCGGCGACAACACGCCCATGCACGACATCGCCTCGCGCATGAGCGATCGTCAGATCCGCGATGTGTCGGATTTTGTTGCAGGTTTGCGTTGAACGTTTGGAGCGCCGAAAGCTCCACAGATGATGGATTTCCATCAAGCATCTGTGGACAAGGCAAGGGCGAGAAAGGTGGTTTTTGCTATAGTCCATCATCCAAAAATCCCCACCCTTGGCGGCTTGAAAGGGCATCAGCGCATACTCAGTTCTGTATTCTTGCGGCCCGCGATGCGGCGTCGAGCGCGATCAAGTGCAGCGCCCCGTTTCATTTGCGTCGTGCCAACGACGCGCCCTGACACCCAAGCGGCACCAGTCCGCTGCAATACACGCACCGCTGCCCGCAACGGCGGCATAGCATGAGCAGCCGCTGCCGGCATTGAATCCCACATCCATGTCATCTCTATCCAACGTCAGCACTTCCGGTTTGCAGTTGCGCCGCGGCTCCCGCACCTGGCGCAGCTTCGTTGAACTGTTGTCGTCCATGCGTTTTGCTATTTCTTTACTGGTGGTCGTGGCCATTGCCAGCATCATCGGCACAGTGCTGCAGCAAGGCGAGCCGTTCAACAATTACATCGACCAGTTCGGACCGTTCTGGGCCCAGGTATTCCACCGCATCGATCTGTTCAATGTCTACAGTTCCTGGTGGTTCCTGCTCATCATGGGATTCCTGACGGCGTCCACCACACTCTGCCTGACACGCAATACACCCAAGATCATCGCTGATCTGCGCAGCTACAAGGCCAATATCCGCGAGCAGGGCCTGCGCTCCTTTCATGACAAGGCCGAAGTCGAAGTGCCCGCGCCGCGCGCGAACATGGTGGCGCACCTCGTGGCCCAGCTCAAAGGCCAAGGCTATGGAGTGAAAGTGCAGCCGGTGGACAGCGACCCCCAGGGGGCCACTATGGTGGCGGCCAAGACGGGTGGGCTCAACCGCATCGGCTATATCCTCGCGCACAGCGCCTTCGTACTCATCTGCCTCGGCGGCCTGCTCGACGGCGACATGATGATCAAGCTGCAGATGCTGCTGACGGGCAAGCAGGCACTGAAGTCGAACATGGAGATCTCCCAGGTTCCGGCGCAGAACATCCTGTCCGTGAACAACCCCACCTACCGTGGCAACCTGTCCATTCCCGAGGGGGCCAGTTCCAACACCGCGGTGCTGACCATTGGTGATGGCTCGGTGCTCCAACCGCTGCCCTTCATCATCACGCTGAAGAAGTTCGTCGTTGACTTCTACTCCACTGGCATGCCGCGGCTGTTCGCCAGCAATGTGGAAATCACCGACCGCAAAACCGGCAAGACGTTCCCGGCGACGATCAAGGTGAACGAGCCGCTGGAGTACGACGGCGTCACGGTGTTCCAGTCGGGCTTCGACGATGGCGGCTCGCATCTGATGCTCAAGGCCTGGCCGATGCAAGGCCCGGGGGACAAGACCTTCGATCTCAAGGGCGATGTCGGCAGTTCACGCCAGTTGACCAACGGCAATCAGGCACTGCGGCTCGAACTCACCGGGTTTCGCCTGATGAATGTGGAGAACCTTGATCGAGCCGAGCACAGCGGCAAGAAGCCCGCCGGCCAGGATCTCGTGCAGCTGTTCGAGCAGCATCTGGGTGCCGCCGTCCAGCGCAACCAAACCCATCAGATGACCAATGTCGGACCGGCGGTGATCTACAAATTGCGCGACGCCGCGGGGCAGGCGCACGAGTTTTTCAACTACATGCTGCCGGTCGATCTCGATGGCACCAAGGTCTTCCTCGCCGGCGAGCGCAGTGAACTCGGCGGCAACTACCACTATCTGCGCATTCCTGCCGACTCGAAGGATACAGTCGACGGCTGGATGAATTTCCGCGCTGCGCTCGACAACCCCACGGCACGCCAACAAGCTGTCGATGCCTATGTGAAAGAGTCCCTGCCCCCTGGCGCCGCCCCGGCACTGGTGCAGCAGTTGCGGGCCACCGCCGGCCGCACGCTCGACATTTTTGCCGGCAATATTCCACGCGATGCCAAGACCGGACAGCCCTTGGTGAAAGCACCCGGCGGACTGCCGGCTCTGGCCGAGTTTCTGGAACTCAATGTGCCCAAGGCTGAATTGACCAAGGCGTCCGATGTGTTCATCCGCGTGCTCAACGGCACGCTGTGGCAGTTGTGGCAGGTCTCGCGTGCCCAGGCCGGCCAGACGCCGGCCGTCGACACCCCCGACAACAACCGCTTTTTCAATGCCGCCGTGCTCGCGCTGTCCGATTCCACCTTTTACCCGGCCCCGCTATATCTGCAGCTCACCGACTTCAAACAAGTCCAGGCCAGCATCTTCCAGGTGGCGCGCGCCCCGGGTAAATACATCGTCTATTTCGGCGCCATCCTGCTGATCCTCGGTGTGTTCTCCATGCTCTACATCCGTGAACGCCGGGTGTGGTTCCTGGTGCGTGACAACGGCCCATCGGGCAGCAAGACCCTGATGGCCATGAGCACCAATCGCCGCACACTTGAATTTGAAAAAGAATTTCAAACCCTACGCGCCGCCTCCCTGGGCGTAGGATCACAGGCACCGGGTGCTGCGGATGCCGCAGCACCCGGTTCGGATCACCCCTGAAGGGACTTTCGCCATGGAGCTCACCAGTAAATCCCACGCCTTAGGCCTCGGTTCGGGCCCGCAGGATGTGAAACAGATCGGCCCGTTGGCCTACCTGCGTCGCCGATCGACCTACGACTGGATTTTTCTCGCGCTGATCGTCGGCGGGGATGCCTATGTCCTGAGCCGCTACGGCCAGAATATGAACTACTACGTCAAGCTCATTTTCCTGGGCGCGACGACCTCCCTGCTGTTCCTCGGCTGGGGCTGGACGGCGATCAAGAATCTGGCGATCAGCGTCGCCGTGCTGTCGCTCTTCGGCATCTGGCTGTACAACGGCCCTGCCGGGGTGCCCGTGCTGGCGCGTGGTGAGCAGAACTTTTTCCTCAAGTACTTCCTCTCGAGCCAGACCGCCATCATGTGGATGGCATTCTTGTTTTTCCTCAGCACTGCGTCGTACTGGGTGGGCATGTTCACCGGGCCGGCGCAATCCCTGGCCGGCGGCACGATGACGGCGGGCGGCCCCGTGAGCGAAGGCGCCATGATCCGCGACGGGCGCGGCTGGCAATCCAACTTCCCGCAACTGTTCGGTTCGCGCCTGGCCTGGGTCGGCATCACCATGGCGCTGGTCGGCACCATGATGCGTTGGTTCGAGAGCTATCTGATCGGCCCCGACGTCGGTCACATCCCCCTGTCGAATCTGTATGAAGTGTTCGTGCTGTTCTCCTGGCTCACGACCGCCCTCTACCTGTATTTCGAGCACAAGTACAAAACCCGCAGCATGGGCGCCTTCGCCATGCTCGTGGTCAGCGCCGCGGTGGTGTTCCTGCTGTGGTTCAGCTTCGCGCAAAGCGGTTTCGTCATCCAGCCGCTGGTGCCCGCGCTGCAAAGCTGGTGGATGAAGATTCACGTCCCGGCCAACTTCATCGGTTACGGCACCTTTGCGATTGCCGCCATGGTCGGTTTCGCTTATCTCATCAAGGCCCATGCCACCACCACGTCGCTGTGGAAGCTGGCGCCCCTGTGGTTGCTGGGTTTCACCATGTTCTTCGAGCCCATGGTGTTCCGCCAGGGCGGCATCTCCGAATATTGGGGCGTGTTCGCTGGCATCTCCGCCTTGATCGTCGGCGGCATTCTCTACGGGCGCAAGCGCATCGCCATGCATCTGCCCTCCATGGAGGTCATGGACGACGTGATGTACAAATCCATCGCCATCGGCTTCACCTTCTTCACCATCGCCACCATTCTGGGCGCGATGTGGGCGGCGCAGGCCTGGGGTGGTTACTGGAGCTGGGACCCGAAGGAAACCTGGGCGCTGATCGTCTGGTTGAACTATGCGGCGTGGCTGCACATGCGTCTGATGAAGGGTCTGCGCGGCCAAGTGGCGGCCTGGTGGGCGCTCACCGGCCTGCTGGTGACGACCTTCGCCTTCCTGGGCGTCAACATGTTTCTCTCCGGGCTGCATTCCTACGGCAAACTCTGACCGATCGGTACTTGAACCCAAAAAGGTCCTTCGGGGCCTTTTTTGTTGCGCCGCGAATCTGTGAGCCGATGTGCACCGTAGAAACAAGTAGCCGTCAGCAAAACAAGGTTGGCGCAGATGTGTAAGGTTTCGTCCCATGGCACGACCAAGCCTCAACAGCGCTGCAGGCGGAAACGGCCGCGGAAAACAAAGCAGGAATAAACGAGCCGGTTTTTCGTCTGTTCAGAGAGGCAGCGCCTGAAACCAGCCGATGAGGCTGAACTCCAACACGGTACACCCAGCACATCACCCAGAGGTCGTCATGAACAAGCGCCAAGAGCAAGGTTTCGAGCATCCCGTTCCGTCCGACATCACTCCACGGGGGGCTTATCGTGATCGGCGGCGTTTCCTTGCCACGGTCGGGGTCGGTGCCGCAGCGACAGTCGCTGCGGTCGCGGCGCAACGCGCGCATGCCGTGCCGGCGGCCGATGCGTCCCATCCCGGGAATCTGCCCTTGCTGCCCGCCATCAAGAACGTCGCGCTCTCCACCAAGGAGGCGCTCACGCCTTATAAGGACGTGACCAGCTACAACAACTTCTACGAATTCGGCACCAGCAAGAGCGATCCGGCGCGGAATGCCGGCAGCTTGCGCACCCAGCCCTGGACCGTGGTCGTCGAGGGCGAGGTGGGCAAACCGCGCACCTTCGACATCGACGACCTGCGCAAGCTCGCGCCGATGCAGGAGCGCATCTACCGCCACCGCTGCGTCGAAGGCTGGTCGATGGTCATTCCCTGGCTGGGCTATTCGCTCTCCAACCTGATCAAGGCGGTGCAGCCCACGGGCAATGCCAAGTACGTGGAGTACATCACGCTGCTCAATCATGCCGAGATGCCGGGGCAGAACGACCCCATCCTGCAATGGCCCTACCTCGAAGGCCTGCGCATGGACGAGGCCATGCACCCGCTCACGCTGCTTACGTTCGGTTTGTACGGCGAGGTGCTGCCGAATCAAGACGGCGCCCCCATGCGCATGGTGATTCCCTGGAAATATGGCTTCAAGGGCGGCAAGTCGATTGTCAGAATTCGCCTAGTGGAAAAGCAGCCCATCACCTCATGGATGCGCGCGGTGCCGCAGTGGTACGGCTTCTACTCCAACGTCAACCCCAACGTCAGTCCGCAGAACTGGAGCCAGGCGAACGAGCGCCGCATCGGTCAGGGTGGTTTTGGTGGTCTGTTTGCGCCACGCATTCCCACCCAGATGTTCAATGGCTATGGCGAACAAGTCGCCAGCCTGTACAAGGGCATGAACCTGACCCAAGATTTTTGAGTGATCCCGGCATCATGAGCGCCTCGCCAACTCTGGTTCCGAAACAGGCCCGGCTGTCGCTACGCTGGCGCCGCGCAACCCTGCAGGCCCGCTGGTTCAAACCCGTGGTTTTCATGTTGTGCCTGTTGCCGCTGTTCCTGCTGGTCTGGCGAGCCTTCACGCTGGAACTCGGCCCTAACCCCGAGCAGACCTTGATCTGGACCACCGGGCTGTGGGCCTTGCGCTTCCTGCTGGTGACCTTGACCATCACGCCCTTGCGCAAGATCACTGGCTGGGCCGAATTGGCGCGGCTACGGCGCATGTTCGGGCTGTTTGCCTTCAGCTACGCAAGCTTGCACTTCACCTGCTATCTCTGGCTGGTGAACGATTTCAACCTTGATGCCGTGTTGAAGGATGTGGTCAAACATCCCTTCGTGCTCGCGGGCATGACAGCGCTCACGCTGATGCTGCCGTTGGCCGCCACGTCGACCAACGGCATGATCAAGCGCCTGGGCGCCGCGCGCTGGCAGGCCTTGCACAAGCTGGTTTATGCAGTGGCCATCATCGCCGTGTTCCATGACTGGTGGGGCAAGCTCGCCAAGAACAACACGCTCGATCCGAAGCTTTACGCCCTGATGCTGGCCGTGCTGCTCGGCTGGCGTGTGGCCCGGGCGTGGCAGGAACGACGACTGCAGACGCGTCGCAACGAGGTGCCGGCAAGGGTCTGACGGCGTGCAGGCGGACCGCAGCCGGGTGCTCAAAACACCAGCAGTTGCTCGCCCGCGACCAGGTGTTCGAGGCTCTCGCGCTCGCGAATGAGGTGGGCTTGCGCGCCGTCCACGAGCACTTCGGCGGCGCGTGGGCGGGTGTTGTAGTTCGAGGCCATGGCCATGCCGTAAGCGCCGGCCGAGAGCACGGCCAGAAGGTCGCCCTCACGCAGGTCGAGTTCGCGCTCGCGACCCAGCCAGTCGCCCGACTCGCACACCGGGCCGACCACGTCATAGCGCAAGCGGTGCTTGCCGTCGCGCGGCTGCAGCGGCACGATGGCCTGCCACGCTTGGTACAGCGCCGGGCGCATCAGGTCGTTCATGGCGGCGTCCACCACGGCGAAGTGGCGTTCCAGGCTGGATTTGAGCGTGACCACTTCGGTGACCAGCAAGCCCGCGTTGCCCACCACGGAGCGCCCCGGCTCGAACATCACCTGCCGGTGGCCATGGCCGCGCTGCGCCAGGCGCTCAAGCAAGGCATCCATCCAGGCGGCGATGCTGGGCGGATTCTCGTCGGCATAGCGGATGCCGAGGCCGCCGCCGAGGTCGATGTGCTCGAGCTTGACGCCGTGATGCTCGATGTCGGCGAGCAGATCGAGGATGCGGTCGAGCGCGTCCAGATAGGGGCCGAGTTGCGTGATCTGCGAGCCGATATGGCAATCGATACCGACGATGCGCAGGTTTGGCAGCAGCGCCGCGTCGGTATAGGCCGTGCGCGCCAACCCCTGGGGTATGCCGAATTTGTTGCTCTTCAGGCCGGTGGAAATATAGGGGTGGGTTTTCGCGTCGACGTCCGGGTTGATGCGCAGGCTGACCGGGGCGACGACACCGCGCTCGCCAGCAATACGACTCAGGCGCCGCAGTTCGCTTTGCGACTCCACGTTGAAGCATTGCACGCCGGCTTCCAGTGCCGCATGCATCTCGGCGTCGAGCTTGCCCACGCCCGAAAACACGACACTGGACGGATCGCCACCGGCGGCCAGAACCCGCGCCAGTTCGCCGCCGGAAACAATGTCGAAACCCCAGCCCAGGTGCGCCAGCAGTTGCAGCACGGCCATGCTGGAGTTGGCCTTGACCGCATAACGCAGCGAAACCGGCTTGCCCTGCGCCGCAGCCTGATACGCGCCCGCCGCCTGCTCGATGCCGGCCCGCGAGTACACATACAACGGCGTGCCGAACCGCCGCGCCAGCACGGCCGCGGGAACTGCCTCGATCATCAAGGCGCCATCGCGGTAGGCCAGATGCGGGTGGCCGGGAAGTTCAGGGCTTGCGGCGTGGGCTTGCGACATGGGCGGGTTGTCGTGGTTGCGGAAGGGTATCGGTCCATGGCGCACGGGCGAGACAGCCCGGGCTGGAACCGTGGAGACGATCAGCCCTGGCTCGGAGCGGCGGGCGACGGTTTGGGGAAAACCAGCGGTCCACGCTGACCGCAGGCGCTCAACAGACCGCATGTGGCGAGCAGCACGGCGAGTCCGACAATGCGCGCTGTACGGGCAAATCGAATTCCTAAAATGGTTCGCTCAAGCATCAGTTCAGTGTATCAGCCGCACCCGGAAAACCGTCCCATGAACGCCCTGCCGCAAACCGACTATCTCCGCTTTGCCGATGCCATGTTGAGCCACGTGGAGGCGGCAGCGGATGCTGCCGATATCGACTCCAAGCGCGAAGGCGCGGTACTGACCCTGGAACTCGACAACGACGAGAAGATCATCATCAATCTGCAAGCGCCGCTGCAGGAATTGTGGCTGGCGAGCAAGTCCGGCGCCTTCCACTTCCGCTACGACGCTGGCCAGTGGCTGGATACGCGCAGCGGCTCGCGTTTCGAGGATTTGGTCCAGCAGGCCGTGCGCCAGCAAGGCGGCCCGTTGTTGGCCCTAGTCTGATTCAGTTGCTTCAGTTGCGCATCGGGAACAGTTTGGAGAGGGCGTCTTCCGAGCTTGAGGTGGCCGGCGCCGACGCGGCTGGAATGCCCAGCGCATGCACGCCGCCACCGGCGGCATAGTCGTCGTACACATAGTCGGAGCCAAGCTGCACGACGCCCGGAGGCGGGGCGTATGAGGTCACGGCAACGCCTTGCAGCGCCGTGCGCATGAAGTCGATCCAGATGGGTAGTGCCACGCGTCCGCCGGTTTCTTTCGTTCCCAGTTTCAGCGGCGTGTCGTAACCCACCCAGGCCACGGCCGCGAGTTGCGGGTTGTAGCCGCAGAACCAGGCATCGACCGAATCGTTGGTGGTGCCGGTCTTGCCGTAGAGGTCGGGCCGTTTGAGTTCGGCCTGGGCGCGCGCTGCCGTCCCGGTGCGTGTCACCTCTTGCAACAGGGTGCTCATGACGAAGGCGTTGCGCGGCGTGATGGTGCGCAGGCTGGGGTCACCGGCGCGCTCGGGCTTGGGCGCGGCCAGCACATGGCCCGAGGCGTCGCTGATGGAGCTGATGAAATACGGCGACAACAGATAGCCGCCATTGGCGAAAACCGAATATGCGCGCACCATGTCCAACGGCGTGGCCGAACCTGCGCCCAGCGCCAGGGTGAGGTAGGGCGGCTGCTTGCTGGCGTCGAATCCGAAACGGCGGCTCCATTGCTGCGCGTACTTGGGGCCGATGCTGTCGAGCACACGGATCGCGACCATGTTCTTGGACTGCGCCACGCCTTGCTTGAGGGTGATCGGCCCGTCGTATGTGCCGTCATAGTTTTTCGGTTCCCAGGCCTGGCCGCCGGTGGTGGCGGCATCGAAAAACAGCGGAGCGTCGTTCACCATGGTGGGCGGCATGAACCCCTTGTGCAATGCGGCCGAGTAGATGAAAGGCTTGAAACTCGACCCCGGCTGACGCTGCGCCTGGGTGACATGGTTGAACTCGTTCTGCTGGAAGTCGAAGCCGCCGATCAGCGCCTGAATCGCACCGTCGTTCGGATTCATCGCCACGAACGCAGCCTGCACGCGGGGGATCTGGGTGATGACCCAGCGCCCTCGTGGCTGCTTCCAGATGCGCACCACGGCCCCCGGACGCAAGGCCACGTTGGGTTGTGCCTTGGGCCCCAGACCGAGGGCGGAGACCTGCTGCAGACCATCGCCGGCGACGTCGAGCAACTCGCCGCCGGGACGCATCACCTGCACCTGCTTCGGGCTGGCCGCCGTGACCACGGCGCAGCGCAGGCCTTCGGTGTCGGGGTGATCGTTGCAGGCGTCGTCGACGGTCTGCGGCCACAAGGAGGCTTCGTTCGGGGGGTCGATATAAGCCTCGGGGCCGCGCCAGACCTGGCGCAACTCGTAGCGCATCACCCCCGTGTGCAGGGCTCGCCAAGCTGCGTCCTGATCGCGGCTGACGATGGTGGTGGTGACGTTGAGGCCGCGGGAGTAAGCCTGCTCGCCGTAACGCGCGAACATGGCCTGCCGCACCATCTCCGCCACGTAGCCCGCATGGACCAAGGTTTCGGCGGCGCGACCGGAGCGCAAACCAAGCGCGGCGTCCCGGGCCTGGGCGTAGTCGTCGGCGCTGATCCAGCCCAAGGTGCGCATGCGACCAAGGACATATTGCTGGCGAATCCTTGCGCGTGACAGGTTGACAAAAGGGTTGTAGGCCGAAGGTGCTTTGGGCAGGCCGGCCAGCATGGCTGCCTGTGCCAGGCTGATGTGCGCCAAGGGCTTGCCAAAATAAGTTTGCGCCGCGGCTGAAAAACCGTAGGCATGCTGGCCAAGGTAGATCTGGTTCATGTAAAGCTCCAGAATCTGATCCTTGCTCAGTTCGCGCTCGATCTTCAGCGCCAGCAGCAACTCGAAAAGCTTGCGCGTGAAGGTCTTTTCGCTGCTGAGATAGAAGTTGCGCGCGACCTGCATGGTGATGGTCGACGCACCCTGACTCTTCGCCTTGTGCAGGTTTGCCAACGCGGCGCGGGCAACGCCCGTCCAGTCAATGCCGCCATGCTGATAGAAGCGGTCGTCCTCCGTCGCCAGTACAGCCAGCTTCATGACTTTGGGGATCTGCCCGATCGGCACGAAGTCCCGACGCTCTTCGCCGAACTCGCCGAGCAAGACATGGTCGGCCGAGTACACCCGCAGCGGCAGCTTGGGTTTGTAGTCGAGCAGTTGTTGAACGTCGGGCAAGCGCGGCCAGGCGAAAGCCAGAACCACGCCGACGAGCAAACACGCGGCCAACAACGAGCCCAACAGCGTGGCGATGAGGACGCTCACGAGCCGCACTCCCATGCGGCGAGGGGCTGTGTTAGGGGCAGGCGTCGTCTTGGTGGGCGGGGAGGTCGCCATAGAGCTCCGGGGGTTGTGGGCGGTGCGGGAGAGGGCCGTTCGGGACGCGGTGGAAGACAGCGGGACTGCTGGCGCGATACCCAGGGAAAGCACCCACCGCGAGGATATGTCCGATTGTAAAAATTCTCGGAGGGCCGCCAGGATTTTCCAGTGAGCGCGTCACCCTCATCTGTGCCCCCGTGGGCCTTTTGCAACGAATCCCGGTTGGCCGCGGGAAAACCTGACAAACAATCAAACACTTGTTGTTAGGATTGAAAAAAACATTGAACTGATGCCACCCGGGCCTCAATGACCATCAGTTCCAAGCGGGCTTTTTCAAGTTCCACTCATTCAGGGGGTTGTGTTGTCCATCTTCAGCAGCTTGCTTCGGAAGCGTTACGCGCCGCTGATCGGCCTGGACATCAGCAGCTCAAGTGTCAAGCTGGTCGAGCTGGCGCTGGATGAGCAAAATCGCTACACCCTGGTGCGCGCCGCCATCGAGCCACTCGAGAAAGGCGCCATCACCGACGGCAACATCGAAAAGCACGATGACGTGGTCGATGCCGTACGCAAGCTGGTCAAAAAAAGCGGCGCCAAAACCAAAAACGTGGCGTTGGCGCTGCCATCGTCCGCCGTCATCAGCAAGAAAATCGTCCTGCCTGGTGATTTGCGCGAAGAAGAGGTCGAGGTTCAGGTGGAGACGGAAGCGAACCAATACATCCCTTTCGCCATTGAAGATGTTGCACTCGACTTCAGCGTTCTCGGTCCCAGCTTGAATTCCCCCGGCGACCAAGAGGTCCTGATTGCCGCCTCGCGGCGCGACAAAGTGCAAGATCGGCAGGCCATCGCCGAGGCTGCCGGGCTCAGGCCGCAGATCATGGACATCGATTCCTTTGCGTCGCGGCTGGCTGCCGGCAGACTCATCGAGCGCCTGCCACGTGGTGGCCACGATCTGCTCGTCGCCCTGTTTGAAATCGGTGCTTCCAGCACCTCGATGCAGGTGCTGCGCAACGGCGAAACCCAGTACGACCGCGACCAGACGTTCGGTGGCCAGCAACTGACCCAGGCCATCGCCCGCCACTACGGTTTCTCGCAGGAAGAAGCCGAGGCGAAAAAACGCAATGCCGATCTACCCGACGACTACACCTCCCAGGTTCTCGAGCCCTTTATCGAGGGCATGGCGCAGGAGTTGGCCCGGGCGTTGCAGTTTTTCTTCCGCGCCACCCCCAACAGCAAGGTCGATTATGTGCTGCTGGCTGGCGGTACCGCCTCGCTGCCCGGCCTGGTGGAGAAAATCACCCAGTTGACGTCCACGGCCTGTCTGGTGCTCAACCCCTTCGAGGGCATGGCCATCGGCGATCAGGTGCGTGAGAAAAAGCTGCGCCTGCAAGCGCCCAGCTATCTCACATGTTGCGGTCTGGCCATGCGCAGGTTTTTGCAATGAACATCGTTCTGATCAACCTCCTGCCGCACCGCGAGGCCAAGCGCAAGAAACGGCGCGAGGCCTTCTTCGTCGGGGTGGCCGCGTCGCTCATCGTCGGCTTGTTGCTGCTGGGGCTGGCTTACACGGTGCTAAGTGCGATGATCGACCAGCAGCAATCGCGCAATGATTTCCTCAAGGCGCAAATCGCTCAGCTCGACGTGCAAATCAAGGACATCGCCACGTTGCGCCAGGAGATTGAAAGCCTGCGCGCACGCCAGCAAGCGGTGGAAAACCTGCAGTCGGATCGCAATCTGCCGGTCTACTTGTTCGACGACCTGACCAAGGACACGCCAGTTGGGGTGCAGATCACCTCGATCAAGCAGGAGGGGCAATCGGTGCTGGTGCAGGGCACGGCCCTGAGTCAAGAGCGCGTGGCCGATCTGCTGCGCAATCTGGCCGACACCAAAGGCTGGCTGGAAAAGCCCGAGTTGATTGAAATCCGTTCCGTCACCACCCAAATTTCCAAGGGCAACACCCAGACCGTGTCGGCTTTCCAGTTGCGTGCCACGCTCAAGCGCCCGGGGGCGCCGGCGGGTTCGGCTTCAGGCGCGGCCCCGGCCAACACCCATCCTGCAGGCTGAGGACAGCATGGCCAAATCCCTCAAGATGCAGATCGATTTCCCGGCGCTCCAGGAGCGCATCGCCAGCCAGTTTCGCGGGCTCAACCAGAACGATCCGGGCACCTGGCCGCCGCTGCCGCGGGCCACGGCCTATGCCTTCGCCCTGGTGCTCGCCTTGGCGATCGGCTGGTATGCCTGGCTTTCGGGAGTGAAAGACCAACTCAACCAGGCGCAGCAACAAGAAGTGCAACTGCGCGACCAATATAAAAGCAAGCTGGCCCAGGCGGTGAGTCTGGATCTGCTCAAGGCGCAGAAAGCCCAGGTGCAGCAATATGTCCTGTTGCTGGAAAAGCAACTGCCCAGCAAGGCTGAAATGGATGCGTTGCTGTCCGACATCAATCAGGCCGGCATCGGCCGTGGCCTGCAGTTTGATCTCTTCCGCCCTGGCCAAGTTGAAGTGAAGAACTACTACGCCGAGCTGCCCATCGCCATCAAGGTTCAAGGAACCTACAACGATCTCGCGGCGTTCACCTCCGACGTGGCCAAGTTGTCGCGCATCGTCACCATCAACAACATCGCCATCAGCAGCCCGGCTGGCCCGACCTCCGGTGGCAAGCTGACCATGGACGCCACCGCCAAAACCTTCCGCTACCTCGACGCCGACGAAGTCGCCGCGCAGCAAAAGGCGAAGAAACCGGGGGCCAAACCATGAGCCTGCTGCTTCGTCTGATCGGCGTATTCCGAAAATCGCCACCTGCAGCCCTGTCCAGGCGCCGCTGTTCTTCTCGCGCCAATCCTCGACCGGCTTGGCTCATGCTCGCGTCGTTTACGGCTTTTTTGCTGGCCGGTTGCGGAGGCCGGCCGCATGAAGATCTGCGCTTGTGGATGAACCAGGAGCGTGCGAAATTGCATCCGCATGTGCAACCCATCGAGGCCCCCAAGCCGTTCACACCCGCGACCTACAGTCTTGCCGATCAGACCGATCCGTTCTCTCCGGCCAAGCTGGAAACCGGCGTTCGGCAGGAAATGAACAAGCTCAGCCCTGAGATTCTGGCGCAGATGAACCGGCCGAAGCAACCGCTCGAGCAGTATTCGCTCGACCAGATCCAGATGGTGGGTAGCCTCAAGATCAAGGGCCAGGACTATGCCTTGCTGAAGGCGGCCAATCTGTTGTACCGCGCACATGTGGGCGAGTATGCCGGCCAGCATTACGGGCGCATCACCAAAATCGACGAAAACCAGGTTGTTTTGCAGGAATTGGTGCAGGATGCCACTGGCGACTGGGTGCAACGCACCGCAACCCTTCAATTGCAGGAGAGCAGCAAATGATGTCCGAGCGTTGTTGTGCCCCCAAGGACGGCGCGCTGCGCCGCCATGACCCCCGCGGGAGTCAAGCAGACTTGGGATCGGCCCGGCGTTTCATGGCTCGGCTTGCGGCGCCATGGCTCGGGCGTCTGGCCGCCAGCCTGGCCTTGTTGCTGGGCCTTGCCAGCACCGCGGCGGCCCAATCCAGCAACGTGCTGCAAAGCGTGGGCGCCAGCAGTCAGGGTGGCGAAATCGTTGTCCAGCTTGAATTCGCGCAGCCGCTGGCGGCGCCGCCAGCCGGTTTCACCATTGACCAGCCTGCTCGCATCGTGCTCGACTTCCCTGGCGTCAAGTCCGAAGTCAGTCGCAGCGCTGTCAGCTTCGATCAGGGTAATTTGCGTTCCGCCAATGTGGTCGAGGCGCAAGGCCGCTCTCGTGTCGTGCTCAACCTGCGCAGTTCGACCACCTACAAAACCGAAATTCTGGGCAAACGCCTGCTGGTGCTCATCAGCCCCGTGGCCTCCGCGCCGCTGAATGCCTCCGCCAGTTCTGGCGCATCTCTGACGCAGCCGGTGCATTTCGCCGACAGTCTCAACACCCAGCAACTGCCATTGCGCGGCGTGGATTTCCACCGCGGTCCCGATGGCTCAGGACAGGTCGTCGTCAGCCTGCCCAACAATCAGGTCGGTGTCGACATCCGGCAGCAAGGCCAGAACATCGTCGTCGACTTCCTGAAAACTGCTTTGCCGCCTGAATTGCGGCGCCGGCTCGATGTCGGGGATTTCGCGACGCCGGTGAAATCCGTTACCACGTTTCAGATGGGTGACAACGTACGCATGGTCGTTCAGCCCAGCGGCGCCTACCAGCAAAGCGCTTACCAGGCCGACAACAAGTTCGTGCTGGAAGTGCGGCCTGAAACGCCCAACCCCAACCAACTCGCGCCCGGCAATGGCCCGGGCTACCACGGGCAGAAGCTGTCGCTCAATTTCCAGAACATCGATGTGCGCTCCTTGCTGCAGGTCTTCGCCGACTTCACCGGCCTGAACGTGGTGGTGAGTGACTCGGTCACCGGCAACCTCACCCTGCGCTTGAAAGATGTTCCGTGGGATCAGGCGCTGCACATCATTCTCCAGGCCAAGGGCCTGGGCGATCGCAAAGAAGGCAATGTGTTGTGGATTGCGCCACGCGACGAAATCCTCGCTCGCGAGAAGTCCGAGCTCGAGGCCAAGAAGTCCATCCAGGATCTGGAGCCGCTCAAGTCCGAGACCTATCAATTGAACTACCAGAAGGCGGCCACCGTGGTGGGGTTGCTGACGGGCGCGGCGGGTGGCGCGCAGTCCAGCAGTGGTGCTGGTGGCGCCTCTGCCATGCCGCCGATCCCGGGCTTCTCCTCGGGGGCGGGCGCGCCAACATCGCGCATCCTGTCGCCGCGCGGCACGGTGATTGCCGATCCGCGGACCAACCAGATCTTTGTCACGGACATTCCCTCGAAACTGGAAGAGATCGGTCGTCTCATCGCCAAGATCGACAAGCCGGTGCGTCAGGTGTTGATCGAGGCGCGCATCGTCGAGGCTTCCGACCAGTTCGGGCGCAGCCTGGGGGCGAAGCT
This sequence comes from Betaproteobacteria bacterium, assembly GCA_028871675.1. Taxonomy (GTDB): domain Bacteria; phylum Pseudomonadota; class Gammaproteobacteria; order Burkholderiales; family Burkholderiaceae_C; genus Thiomonas_A. The sequence continues at coordinate 39,321 of JAGWMO010000015.1, read as the reverse complement.
GGGATTCCTACGGACCACCATCCCCGGGCCTGGTAACAATCCAGGTATCGCAGTCGGTGGCAACTATCTTGGCGTCGGGGAACAGACGGGCCAGGCAGCTGTGACCAGCGGTTCATACATTCCGGATACCCAGTTCGTGAATCTTCCAGCATACGGACTGGCCGGAAGCATCCTGGCGGGCGCAGTGCCGAGTTCGGTTGCGGTAAGTCTGTTCAATGCCGCGGCAAACCGTTTCATCAACCTCGAGCTCTCCGCCATGGAAGCTGATGGCAAGGGCAAGATTGTTTCCTCCCCGCGCGTGATCACGTCTGACTTGCAAAAAGCCACGATCGAACAAGGTACCGAAATACCCTATCAACAGGCGACGTCCAGCGGCGCCACCTCAGTGACTTTCAAGAAGGCCGTTCTCAGCCTGGACGTGACCCCACAGATCACCCCAGACGGCAACGTCATCATGAGCGTCGAGATTCACAAGGACAGCCAAGGCGCAGCCACCAATGGCGTGCCATCCATCAACACCAATACCGTGACGACGCAGGTTCAGGTGGAAAACGGCGGCACGGTGGTTCTTGGTGGCATCTACACCTCGTCCGAGCAAAACCAGACCAACAAGGTTCCCTTGCTTGGCGACATTCCCGTGTTGGGCTACCTCTTCAAAGTCAAGAGCAAAGCCATTCAGAAAAGCGAGCTGATGGTCTTCCTGACGCCTAAAATCGTGAGCCACGCAGACTTATCTCGATGAAGTTGTCGTCTGTCGGCGTGGTTTGCCCGTTCAATCCTTGAATGCGCCCCTATACCTCTGGATGTAGAGATTGACCCTGCCGAGTGTGTACCTCATCGGTCTGATGGGCGCCGGCAAAACCACCGCAGGCCGCTCGCTGGCACAACGCACCGGGTTGGAGTTTGCCGATAGTGATCACGAAATCGAGCGGGAGCAGGGCTGCAGCATTGCAGCCTTGTTTGCGCGCGATGGCGAAGCGGGGTTCAGGGAGATCGAGGCGAGGACGATCGACGCCCTGACCCAGCGCAGCGGCCTGATCCTCGCCACCGGCGGCGGGGTGGTTCTGCGCGAAGCCAACCGGCGTGCCCTGCATGACCGCGGAGTGGTCGTGTACCTTCGCGCCACGGTCGACGAGTTGGCGCACCGCACCCGCAATGACCGCCACCGTCCCTTGTTGCAAACGGGCGACCCGCGCGCCAAGCTGCGCGAGCTGTTTCGCCAGCGCGACCCGCTGTACCGCGAAACCGCCCATTTCATCATCGACACCGGCCGCCCCTCGGCCTCGATGCTGTCGAATCTGATCCTCACGCAGCTGGAGTTGGCCGGGGTGTTGAGCCCGGCGCCTTACGTCACCGGAGCGGCTTCGGGGGGCGCCTCAGGCGGCCAATCGGGTGGCGCACACCTGCGCACGCGCCGCTTCGAGCGGTAGCGGCGCACCTGCTGGTGCAGCGGTTTCGCATCATTTGGCGGGTCTGAACTTGCATGGGCTCGGCGGCGGCACAGTCAAACCGAAGGTGACGGGCGGCCAGACCGACATGAGGGCTGATCGAGAGGGGCATGGACATGAATTCGCCAACACACCAAATCACGATGACGGTTTTGATGACGCCGGAGACCGCGAATTTCGCCGGCAATGTGCATGGAGGGGCGATTCTGAGGCTTCTGGATCAGGTCGCCTATGCCTGCGCCAGCCGTTATGCCGCCCGCTACGTCGTGACCCTGTCCGTCGATCAGGTCACGTTTCGGCAACCGATCTATGTCGGCGAATTGGTGACATTCCTGGCGTCGGTCAACTTCACGGGACGCACGTCGATGGAGGTGGGGATCAAGGTCCTTGCGCAAGACATCCGCTCCCAAGTGTCTCGGCACGTGAACAGCTGCTTCTTCACCATGGTCGCGGTTGACGACGGCGGCAAGCCGGTCGAGGTGCAGCAGCGGGTCCCGTCATCACCCGATGAGCTGCGACGTCACGCCGCAGCCCTGATTCGCAGAGAGCTGCGGCAGGAATTCAATCGGCGAGCACCCAAGCTCGCCTCGTAGATCCGCGAGGCGGAAGAGCCCACGGCAAGGCATGTCCGTCTTGGCTGGCCGTTTGGACGAATCGGCCTATGGGGGCTTCCTACAATCGAGCATTCACTGCCCAGCCCGACAAGCAACAGCCATGACCATCGTCCGCGTCGAACTCGATCAGCGTGCCTATGACATCCACATCGGCGCGGGTCTGCTGGCGCGGCCAGAAAGTTTTACCCCGATGGCGGCACCCAAGGCGCGTGCGCTCATCGTCAGCAACACCACCGTCGCGCCGCTCTACATGCAGCTTCTGCAGCAGACTCTGGCGCCGCATTTCGCGCAGGTGCTGCATTGTGTGCTGCCGGATGGTGAGGAGCACAAGGACTGGCGCACACTCAACCATGTGTTCGACACCCTGCTCGAACACCAGTGTGACCGCAAGACCACGCTCTTCGCCCTGGGCGGCGGCGTGATCGGCGACATGGCCGGCTTTGCCGCCGCCTGCTACATGCGCGGGGTGCCCTTCGTGCAGGTCCCCACCACCTTGCTGGCGCAGGTCGATTCTTCGGTGGGCGGCAAGACGGCGATCAACCATCCGCTGGGCAAGAACATGATCGGAGCGTTCTACCAGCCACGGCTGGTCGTGGCCGACATCGACACCCTGCGCACCCTGCCGGCCGCGGAGGTGTCGGCGGGTTTGGCCGAAATCATCAAGCATGGCGCGATTGCCGACGCCACATTTTTCGACTGGCTCGAAACCCATATGGAGCGCCTGCGCGCACTCGACGCCGAGGCGGTGGCGCATGCCGTGCGGCGCTCGTGCGAGATCAAGGCCGCCGTGGTGGCGCAGGACGAAACCGAGACCGGTCTGCGTGCCATCCTCAACTTCGGCCATACCTTCGGTCACGCCATCGAGGCGGGCATGGGCTATGGCCAGTGGCTGCACGGCGAGGCCGTGGGCGCCGGCATGGTGATTGCGGCCGACGTGTCGGTACGCCTGGGTCTGCTCGATGCGGCCGCGGCCACCCGGCTGCGTGAACTCACGCGCCGCGCCGGTTTGCCAGTGCAGGCACCGCCGCTGCCGCTGGCACGCTACATCGAACTGATGCAGGTGGACAAGAAAAACGAGGCCGGCAGCGTGCGCTTCGTGCTGCTGCAGGGTCTGGGCCATGCCCTGTTGCGCCCGGCACCCGCCGATGTGGTGAGTGCCAGCCTTCTGACGCATGGTGCTCTGGCACCCGCCTCCGGGCCCGTCGCCCAGGGGCGGGCAACGGCATCGACAGCCCCATGATTCTGCGCGCTGGGGAGGCGCCCGACGCGCATGAGGCGCGGTTGGCGCCTTACGCCCATACCGCGGCCACTTCACGCGGCCGCAGGTATGCCGAACCGGCGCCGAGCGACCGCAGCGATTACCAGCGCGACCGCGACCGCATCATTCACTGCAGCGCATTTCGGCGCCTGGAGTACAAGACCCAGGTGTTTCTCAACCACGAGGGCGACCTGTTTCGCACCAGGCTCACGCACAGCCTGGAGGTGGCGCAGATCGCCCGCTCCATCGCCCGCGCGCTGCGCCTGAACGAAGACTTGACCGAGGCCATCGCCCTGGCGCACGACCTCGGCCACACCCCATTCGGTCACGCCGGGCAGGATGCGCTGAATGACTGCATGCGCACCAGGGCGCCACAGGTTCTGCGCCCCCGCTCGGCGGATGCAGCGGGCGTCGCCAGCCCCACGATGGACCAGGACGGCGGTGGCTTCGAGCACAACCTGCAGTCGCTGCGGGTGGTGGACAAACTGGAGGAGCGCTACGCCGCGTTCGACGGTCTGAACCTCACCTTCGAGACGCGCGAGGGCATTCTCAAGCATTGCTCGCGACGCCATGCCGCGCACCTGGGCGAGGTGGCGGCGCGCTTTCTGCATGGCGGCCAGCCTGGCCTGGAGGCCCAGGTGGCCAATCTGGCGGACGAGATTGCCTACAACAACCACGACATCGACGACGGCCTGCGCTCGGGGCTTCTGCAGCTCGATCAGATTGAAACCATCGACTTCTTCGGTGGCCATCTGCACGCGGTGCGCGCGGCTTATCCGGGCCTTGCGACCAAGCGCCTGGTGGCCGAAACCATCCGCCGCATGATTTCCACGCTCATCGCCGATCTGGTGGCGCAGACCCAGGCCAACATCGAGGCTGCCGGCGTGCAGGGTCCGGCAGACGTGCGCGTGAGCGCGCAGCTGGTGGGCTTCAGCGCCCCGGTGCGCGAACAACTCACCCGGCTGCAGCAGTTCTTGCGCCTGGCGCTCTATCGGCACCCGCAGGTCCTGCGCTCCACCACCAAGGCGGCAAGGGTGTTGCGCGAGTTGTTCAACGCCTATGCCGACGAGCCGCGCCTGCTGCCGTCCGACCACCAGCGCCCGAAGGACATGGGCCAGCTGCGCGCCATTGCCGACTACATCGCCGGCATGACCGACCGTTACGCGATCAAGGAACATCGCAGGCTGTTTTCCGTGCAGGACTGGTAGCGCGCGCAAACGCATGGTCGATCGGTCAATCCCATGTGGATAATGGGCGTATCGGAACGTATCAGCTTATTGATTGCCTAGGCAATAACATGCCAGGCATGAATGCAAGAACATCCGATCCGCTCATCCAAGCGAACTCCGTGCCGCCGCGCTTCTACGAAGGCGACACCTACTGCAAAAACAACTCGGTCGGCTTCCTGATGAAGCGCTGTCTGGCTGTGTTGTTACGCAACCTGGAGCACCGTATGCAGGCGCTCGACCTCACCGGCACGCAATGGCATCCGCTCATTCATGTACTGGAAGGTTGCGACACGGTGGCTGCTTGTGCCCGCGAAATGCAGACCGACGCCGGTGGCATGACCCGCATGCTGGACCGCCTCGAAACCAAGGGTCTGCTGGTTCGCGAGCGCAGCACGGTGGATCGCCGCGTGGTGCATCTCGCGCTCACGCCCAAGGGGCGCGAAGTGGCTCAACAAGTACCCGCCATGCTGGCCGACGTGCTCAACGAACATCTGCGCGGATTCACGGCCCAAGACTTCTCGACGCTGATGGACTTGCTGCGGCGCTTCGTCGACAACGGCGATGCCCTCGCCGCGGCCAGCAATGCCGGTCCCGGGCCAAAGATCACCCTGGATGAGGGCTGAAGGCCTGCGTTACCGCCCCCGAATGCACTGGGCAGTGCACGCCATATCGCCAGGCGGATCGCCGCAATCACTCCGGTTCTTCGTTTATCCCGCACGACCCAATACCCGCTCTCCATCATGCCGCTTCCATCCAACTTTCGAACCCGCGCGATCCAGGGCCACAGTCCCCGTGGCGGCCTGCTGCGCCTGGCGCCACTGCTGGCGGCCTTGTTGTTGGCCGGTTGCGCGTCCACCGGCCCCATGCAGTCCAGGGTTCAAGCGGTGCAGCCGTCGCAACTGGGGCTGAGCACCCGCGCCGTCAACCCGGCGGAGTTTCCGAAGGAAGACTGGTGGACGCAGTTCAACGACCCCGAGTTGAACCGGCTGATCGCCCAAGCCCTGGCCGACAACCCCAGCCTGCAGGAAGCGCAGGCGCGCATGCGCCAGGCGCAGGCGGCGGTGGGTGTGGCGCAAAGCACCCTGGAGCCCAGCCTGAATGCCGCGGTGAACTCCACCCGCCAGCGCTTCAGCGCCAACGACATTTACCCTCCGCCCCTGGGTGGGGGCATCTACACCGAGAACCAAGCCTTGCTGCAAGGCAGCTACACCTTCGACTTTTTTGGCCGTAACAAGGACCGACTCCAGGCCGCCATCGGCCAGGCTCGTGCGGCCCAGGCCCAGGCCCAGGCGGCGCGCGTCTTGCTGGCGGCGAATGTGGCCGGCGGTTATGTCGGACTCGCGCGGCTGGACGCGCAGCACGCGGTTTTGCAGCGCACCCTGGCCCAGCGCCAGCACATCGAGCGGCTGGTGGGAGACCGCGTGCGCGCCGGTCTGGAAACCACGTTGCAGCAGCGCCAGGCCCAGGCCGAGATTCCACAGATCAGGCTGCAGCTCGAACAAAACGCGCAGGCCCAGGCCCAGTCGCGCCACGCGTTGGCTGCCCTGCTCGGGCAAGGGCCAGAGGCCACGGCCAAGCTCAAGCCCAACTTGCAGACCCTGCCCCTGCCGGCGCTGCCACAAAGCCTGCCGGCCGAGCTCATCGGTCGCCGCGCCGATGTGGTGGCCGCGCGCTGGCAGGCGCAGGCGGCACTGGCCGATGTGAAGGCGGCGCGTGCGGCCTTCTATCCCAACATCAGCCTGACCGCGTTCGCCGGCTTCACCGCGCTGGGCTTCAGTCAATTCCTGGCGGCCGGCAGCCGTGCCTACGGCGTGGGGCCGGCGTTGACCCTGCCCATTTTTGAAGGCGGCAAGCTGCGCGCCAATCTGCGCGGGCAAGCTGCGGTGGCCGATGCGGCCATCGCCCAATACAACGCCACGGTGGTGAACGCCGTGCGCGAAGTGGCCGATGCGGTGAGCGATCGGCGCTCCCTGCAGCAGCAAATCGCTCAGCAGCACGATGCGCTTGAACTCGCGCAGGACGCCGAGCGGCTGGCGCAACAGCGCTACAAGGCTGGCCTGAACAACTATCTCAGCGTGTTGACCACGGAAAACGCGGTGCTGCAACTGCAGCAGATCGGCACCAATCTCAAGGCGCAGGCGCTGGTGGATGACCTGGCCCTGATCCGCGCCCTGGGTGGCGGCTATGCGACCAGCGAGTTGCCGGCGCTGGCGGGCGCGCCGGGCGATGCGGTCCCGACGGCAGCAAGTCTGCAAACGCCAACCACCCCAGCGGAGCCGGCAACCCCGGGCGCCGCAGCCCGGCCCTGAGCCGCGGCGATCGAATGTCGTCACCCACACAACAAACACCATCACGGAGCTTTGCATGAGCGCCAACCCACCATCCAACAACCCGAACGGTTCCCCCGCAGCCAGTCAAGGCAACAGTAACGGCAACGGCAACGGCAACGGTAAAGCGGCCAGGCGCCGCAAACTGATGATCGCAGCCATCATCTTTTTCATCATCGTCGGCGCCCTGTACAGCGGTTACAACTACTGGCAATCGCTGCGCTACGCCTACACCGACGACGCCTATGTGCAAGGCAACCTGGTGCAAGTCACACCGCAGGTGGGCGGCACGGTGGTGGCGATCGACGGCGACGACACGCAATTGGTGAAGGTCGGACAGCCGCTGGTGCAACTGGACGGTGCCGACACCCATGTCGCCCTGCAGCAGGCCGAGGCCATGCTGGCGCAGGCCGTGCGCCAGGTGCGCGTGAGCTTTGCCAACAATGGCACGCTGGCGGCGCAAGTGGCGGTGCGGCAGACCGATGTCGCCACCGCGCAAGCCAACCTGGCCAAGGCCGAGGACGCGCAACGACGCCGTCAGGAACTCGCCGGCACCGGCGCAGTGGGGGCCGAAGAATTGCGCCAGGCGCAGATCGCGGTGCAGGCGGCAAAAGCCGCGCTGACCACGGCGCAGGCCGGGGTCCGGGCCGCACAGGAGCAGCTCGCCGGCGGCGAGGCCCTCACGGCCGGCACGGTGATTGCCGACAACCCTTCGGTCCGGCTTGCTGCCGCCAAGGTGCGCGAGGCCTATCTGGCGTATGAGCGCACGATGATCCCCGCCCCGGTCAGTGGCGTGGTGGCGCAGCGCACGGTGCAACTCGGCCAGCGCGTCGCACCGGGCATGCCGTTGATGTGGGTGGTGCCGCTGAACGATGTGTGGATCAACGCCAACCTGAAGGAAACCCAGTTGCGCGACGTGCGCATCGGCCAGCCGGCCAAGGTGGTGGCCGACACCTACGGCAGCAGCTTCACCTACACCGGGCGCGTGGTGGGCCTGTCGGCCGGAACCGGCGCCGCCTTCTCTCTGCTCCCGGCACAGAACGCCACGGGCAACTGGATCAAGGTCGTGCAGCGCCTGCCGGTGCGCGTCGCCCTCGACCCCAAGCAGCTCGCCAGCCATCCGCTGCGCGTGGGCATGTCGACGGAAGTGACCATCACCATCAGCGACCACAAGGGCCCGCTGGTGACCGACATGCCGCCGACCGGCCCGGCCGCCAGCACGGATGTCTATGCCGCCGACTGGAAAAAGGCCGATGCCTTGGTGAACTCCATCGTCGCGGCCAACGCCGGCGGCAAGCGCTGAGGCGGCGCCGGCGCGCCACCAAGGACCACGCACATGGCCAGTTCACTCGACATCCAAGAGGCTGCAGCCGGGGCCACCCCCAGCGTGCCGGCCACCCCTTCGCATATGGTGCCGCTCAAGGGCAGCATGCTGGTGCTCGGCACCATCGCGCTGTCGCTGGCGACCTTCATGAATGTGCTCGACACCTCCATCGCCAACGTCTCCATCCCGGCGATTGCCGGTGACCTGGGCGTGAGCTCGTCGCAGGGCACCTGGGTCATCACTTCATTCGGCGTGGCCAATGCCATCGCCGTACCGCTCACCGGCTTCGTCACCCAGCGCTTCGGCGCCGTGAAGGTGTTCCTCGCCAGCATCCTGCTGTTCACCCTTTTCTCATTTCTGTGCGGGCAGGCTCACAGCATTGAAATACTCATCCTGTTCCGTGTGCTGCAAGGCGCCAGCGCCGGGCCGATGATCCCGTTGTCGCAAACCCTGCTGCTCTCCAGCTACCCGCAAAAGCGCGCCGGCATGGCGCTGGCGATGTGGTCGATGACCACGCTGATCGCCCCCATCCTCGGCCCGCTGCTCGGCGGCTGGATCACCGACAACATTTCCTGGCCGTGGATTTTCTACATCAACGTCCCTGTCGGCCTCATCGCTGCCGCCGTGACCGCCAGCATCTACACCCGCCGCGAGACACCGATCCGCAAGCTGCCGATCGACTGGACCGGACTCGGGCTGCTGGTGATCTGGGTCGGCTCGCTGCAGATCATGCTCGACAAGGGGCAGGAGCTCGACTGGTTTTCCTCACCCGTCATCATCGCCCTGGCGGTGGCGGCCGTGGTCGGCTTCACGCTGTTCCTCATTTGGGAAATCTACGACGAGCATCCAGTGGTCGACCTCACCTTGTTCAAGATTCCGAGCTTCACCCTCGGCACCATCATGCTGGCGCTGGCCTACGGCATGTTCTTCGGCAGCCTGGTGCTGCTGCCGCTGTGGCTGCAGGAGTTCATCGGCTACACCGCCACCCAGGCCGGCGAAGTGCTGGCTTGGGTCGGCCTCTTCGCCCTCATCCTCTCGCCCGTCATCGGCCGCTATCTGCCCGTGATGGATTCGCGCTGGGTCACCACCTTCTCCTTCGTCGTCTTCGCCCTGGTGTTCTACATGCGCTCGAACTTCACCACTGGCGACAGCTACTGGGAGTACAGCATTCCGACGGTGATTCAAGGGGTTGCCACCGCGACGTTCTTCATCCCGCTGCTGGGCATCATCCTGGGTGGCCTGCCGGGACATCGCATCGCCGCGGCTTCCGGTCTGTCGAACTTTGCCCGCATCACCGCGGGCTCGTTCGGCACCTCGATCTACACCACCTGGTGGACCGACCGCGCCGACCTGCACCACGAGCAGCTTGTCAGCCACGTCTACGCCGGCAGTCCGGTGGCCAGTCCCGTGATCCAGGGCCTGCAGGCCCACGGCTTCAGCCACGCGCAGGCGCTGGGCGTGGTCAATCGCCTCATCGACCAGCAGGCCTACACCATCGCCGTCGACGACATGTTTCGCCTGAGCGCCTGGCTTTTCCTCGCCATGATCGTCCTGGTCTGGATGATCAAGCCGGCCAAGGGCGGCGCTGCCAGCGCCGAGGCGGCCGGCGCCCATTGAGTCGGCGCGGCTCATGCGCCGCTCACCACCATCCACGCGAAACACCATCGTCATGCGCCCATCACCCGCTTCCCGTGCCTACGACTTTTCGCGCCACGCGCTGCTGGCCTGGCTGCTGGCGGCCACCTGTCTGGCGCAGGCCCGGGCTTCCGAACTGTCCGCGCTCTGGGGCGCCTACCGGGGCTATCACAACACCACCCTGGCCTACCAGGCCGATCCGTTCTGGGTGCACGACTTTGCCCATAGCCGGCTCGACCTCAGCCTGGAGGGATCGGTGGGCCAGGCCACCGGGCCTTCGGGCTCGGGCCACCCGTCGCTGTGGCATCTCGGGCTGACGCCCATCGCGCGCTGGTGGCTCACGCCGCAATCGGGCATCGAGTTCGGCATTGGTGCGAATGTGTTTTCCGGCACCTATATCGGCGACAAACGCATTTCCACCGCCTACCAGTTCGGCGACTCCATCGGTGTGTTCCACCGCTTCGCCAGCACTCCCTGGACGCTGGGCCTGCGCCTCACCCACTACTCCAACGCCGATATCAAATTCCCCAACCCGGGGCAGGACTACCTGCAATTGCGCGTGGCCTATCACGTCGACTGAGCGCATCAAGGCGGCCGCCTGATCGGGCGGTTGCCAGCCTCGGTTCCGCCTCCGCGCGGTCGCAACCGCAGCAGCCAATCGGCGCCTTGGTGCGTGGCCCTGCGTGCGCTGCATCTACCATGCGCGCATGTTCCAGGACCAAGCCACTCTGCTGCTGCTCATTCGCCACGGCGAAACCGCGTGGAACCGTGACGCGCGCATCCAAGGGCACACGAACATCGCCTTGAGTGCGCAAGGCCGCGGCCAAGCCAGGGCCGTGGCCGCGGCCCTGGCCGATACGGACATCCAGGCCATCTACGCCAGCGACTTGTCGCGCGCCCTCGAAACCGCCCAGCCCATCGCCCAGATCCATGACCTGCCTGTGCAGGCCGACGCTGGCCTGCGCGAGCGCGCCTTTGGTGCCTTCGAAGGGTCCAGCTTCGCGCAATTGCAAGCCATCCACCCCGAGGCCTGCGAGCGTTGGCGCAAGCGCGACCCGAGCTTCGCCGCACCCGGAGGCGAGCGGCTGGATGACTTCTACGCCCGAGTCACCAGCACCGTGCTGCGCATCGCGGCGAACCATGCGGGCCAGACGGTGGCCATCGTCAGCCACGGCGGAGCGCTCGACTGCCTGCACCGCTGCGCCACCGGCCAGGACCTGCATGCGCCGCGCACCTGGGAGTTGCGCAATGCCGCCATCAACCGCGTGCTGGTCGCCGAGGGCCGCATGACCCTGGTGGGCTGGAACGACGGTGGGCATCTGGACAGTGGTCTGGACGAAGCCCTGGGTTGATGTCTCCGGGTGCCGGCGCCGGGCCAAGGCACCGGACAAGCTTCCTCGACAAGCAGGCGATGGGCACCGTTGACCGCTGTTCATGTGCAATCGGCGCCACGGCGATGCGGTGAGCAGTCCATCCCTGCCGCGCGGCCGTGCCCCATGACGAGCCGGAATGGCTGCTAGGCTGCATGGTGATGCAATGACCTCTTTGAGTTGCCAAGCGAACTCGGTACGGAACTCGGTCCTGTTCCTGCGGTATGGCACAGGGTTTCTGACGCAGAGCCTGGCATCGAACCCATCACCAAGCGATTTTTTAGCATGAGCATGCGTCTTGTTGTTCCCCTGGGCATGGCCGTCGGCCTCGTCCTCATCCTTGGCAGCACACCTGCCGATGCCGGTCTTGGTCGGCCGTTGTCGGCCGCGGTGCAGGACGGAACCCCCATCGCCGCGGCGCCTGGCACGCGTCTGGCAGCGAGGGCCGCTTTGGCCAGCGCTCCCGCAACGGCCTTGCCGGTGCAAACCCAATCGATTCAGACCCCGCAGGGGGCCAGCGTCACGGAGTACGCCGCCGCCCCCGGCCCCGTGTTCGCCATCACCTGGCGCGGGCCGTTCAAGCCCGACCTGCAGCAATTGCTCGGTCAGTATTTCGCCCCCTTCGTCCAAGGCCGGCCACGTGCCGGCTTGGGCTTGACCGCATCGGTCATGCATGGCAACGACATCGTCGTGCACAGCTTCGGCCGCATGCGCAATTTCTACGGCGTGGCCTGGGTGCCGTCGCTCGTGCCCGCGGGCTTCGACATCGCGGGGTTGCAGCCATGAGGGCGTTGACTCGGACAGGGCACGCGTCGCGGGAGGGTCGTCGTGGCGCATGGTGCGAGGTGGCTCCGACTGGTGCGGGCGTGGACTGGCGCCGCCTGGCTTTGGGCGCTGCGCTGGCTGTTGCCGTTGTGCTGGCGGGCTGCGGGGGGGGTGGCGGAGGCAGTGCGCCGAGCGATCCGCCCGCGACCCGAAATCCACCTGTCGGCCTGGCGAATCCGCCGAGCGGGCCCAACGTCGTGCCGGTCGGCGTCCTGCAGCTCGCAAGTACCGGTTCGAATACCGCCAACACACCCTATGTCACGGTGACGGTCTGCAACGGCACGAACAGTTGCGTCAACATTCCCGACGTGCTGGTCGACACCGGTTCCGCCGGACTGCGCCTGTTCGCCAGTCCCACGCTCAATAGTCTGAACCTGCCGGCCGTGACCACCGGCACAGGAGGCGAGCTCGCGGCCTGCGCCCAGTTCGCCTCGGGCTACACCTGGGGCAGCATGCGCTCGGCCCTGGTGCAGATCGGGGGCTTGAGCACCGGCGGGGCGATTCCGATTGAAGTCATCGGCGACGCCAGTATCCCTCCAACGGCGCCACAAGCCTGCCAGAACCAGGGACCTGATTTTTCTGCCCAATTGAGCAGCGTGGTCAACGGTATTCTCGGCATCAGTAATTTTCAGTACGACTGCGGCTACGCATGCACTCTTTCTCCATCGCTGTATACCGCGCGTGGCACGCCCAGCCCCGGCGTCTACTACGACTGCAATGGCGGCACCTGCACGGAAACCAGCGCCAGCTATGCCCAGCAAGCCATCAATCCGATCGCGGCTTTTCCGGCCGGCTACAACAACGGCAGCATCCTGACCTTGCCAGCCGCCTCGCTGCCCTGGGGCTCGCAATCGGCCACCGGCGTGCTGATCTTCGGCATCAACACGGCAAACAACAACCAGTTGCCCGCAGGCTCGCAGATATTTGCGCTTGATCGCTACGGCAACTTGCCGATTGCGGTCAACGGCAGCAGTGGCACAGGCTTCATCGACAGCGGCTCGAACGGCTATTACACCGCGCTGAACCTGCCAGCCTGCACACGCTCCAGCGGTTTCTATTGCCCAAGCCCTGCGGCCAACGTGGCGTTGCAGTTGAGTTCGGGGTCGGCATCGTCGAGCACCAGCATCACCATCGCCAACGCTGACGCCATGTTCCAGACGGGCAATGCCGCACTCCCGGCGCTTGGGGGCACGGCGGCCATCACAGGCCAGGTGGATCTGGGGTTGCCGTTCTTCTACGGGCGCACGATCGGTACCGGCATCCAGCAGGTGCAGATCCCGAGCGATTACGGTTTCGTTGCGTTCTAGGCAAGGGTTCGACCTTGCCTGCGCCCTGCGCCTCGCGGCCACCCCGGCTGGGGGCAACGCGTGCGGCAAGGACGTGAACAGGCCTTGGCGCGCGGCCAATGTGCTCGCTGTGCTTTCGGCCAGGCGGCGCGGGTGCTGCAGCGGAAGGTGCCGCATCCACTGCCGGGCATCAGCTGCCGAACATCAGCCGCCGAACAAGTCGCCCGGGGCGCGCGGTGCCGCCAGGCCCAGGTGGGCATAAGTGGCCGGGCTGGCGATGCGGCCGCGCGGGGTGCGCTGGATGTAGCCATGCTGGATGAGGAAGGGCTCGATCACGTCTTCGATGGTGTCGCGCTCCTCCCCGATGGCGGCGGCCAGATTGTCCAGCCCCACCGGCCCGCCACCGAAGCGGTGGACGATGGCCTCCAGCAGTTTGCGGTCCATCAGGTCGAACCCGAGAGGATCCACGTCCAGCATTTTCAGCGCCGCATCGGCCACATGGCGGGCGATGCGGCCATCGGCCCGCACCTCGGCGTAATCGCGCACGCGGCGCAGCAGACGGTTGGCGATGCGCGGTGTGCCGCGTGAGCGGCGGGCGATCTCGAGGGCCCCGTCCTGCTCGATCTGTGCCTGCAGCAAGGCCGCCGAGCGCTGCACGATGGTGGTGAGCTCTTCGGTGGTGTAGAACTCCAGCCTCGAGACGATGCCGAAGCGGTCGCGCAGCGGGTTGGTGAGCATGCCGGCCCGCGTCGTGGCGCCCACCAGGGTGAAGGGCTGCAGGTCGATTTTCACGCTGCGCGCCCCCGGGCCCTCGCCGATCATGATGTCGATCTGGTAGTCCTCCAGCGCGGGGTAGAGAATCTCCTCGACCACGGGCGAGAGGCGATGGATCTCGTCGATGAACAGCACGTCGTTGCGTTCGAGATTGGTCAGCAGCGCCGCCAGGTCGCCCGCGCGCTCCAGCACCGGTCCCGAAGTGGAGCGCAGGTTCACACCCATTTCGCGGGCGATGATGTGCGCCAGCGTGGTCTTGCCCAGTCCCGGCGGGCCGAACAGCAGGACATGGTCCAGCGCCTCGCCGCGCTTTTTCGCCGCGCGCATGAAGATGTCGAGCTGCTCGCGGACCTTGACCTGGCCGATGTAGTCTGCCAGCACCTGCGGACGCAGCGCGCGTTCCACCGCTTCCTCCTGCGGCGAGGCGGGCGCCGGGCTGATGACGCGCGCGGTGTCGAAGTCGTCGGCCTGAATGCTCATGGTGGATGTGCCCGCGCCCTCTCAGCCCTTGGCCAGTGCTTTGAGCGCCTGGCGAATGCCGTCGTCAACGCCGCTGTCGGCCGGCAGCCTGGCGACCGTGGCGCTGGCTTCGCGCTCGGAATATCCGAGTGCCAGCAGTGCCTGCAGCACGTCGGCATGGCCTGGGGCGGCGATGGTGCCCACCGGACGTCCGAGGTCGGGGCCGAGCTTGCCGCGCAATTCCAGCAACAGCCGCTCAGCGGTTTTCTTGCCGATGCCGGGTACGCGCGTGAGCCGTGCCGGGTCCTGCGCGGCGATCGCCTGCGCCAACTCGTTCACGCTCAAACCCGACAGCACCGCCAGGGCGATGCGCGCGCCCACGCCGGAAATTCTGATGAGCGCGCGAAATGCCTCCCGCTCCTGTGGGGTGGCAAAACCGTAGAGCTGGTGCGCGTCCTCGCGCACGGTCAAATGCGTCAACAGGGTCACGGGCTGGCCGACCGCGGGCAGCCCGTAGAGCGTGCTCATGGGAACGTCAATCTCATAGCCGACTCCGGCGCAGTCCACCAGGAGTTGCGGCGGTGTCTTGTCCAGCAGGGTGCCGTGAATGCGTCCGATCATGCCGGGGACTTTAGCAGCCCGGCCGGATCCGGCCCACCGAAGCGGCCGGCAGCAGCCCGGGCCCACTAAACTGCAAGGTTTCGTTGCACCTGCCCCCATGAAACCCCAGTCCTCCTACACCCGCGACGAACTCGTGGCCTGCGGCCACGGCAAGTTGTTCGGCCCCGGCAACGCCCAACTGCCGCTCGACCACATGCTGATGATGGACCGCGTCGTTCACATCGCCGACCACGGTGGGAGCTATGGCAAGGGCGAGATCCTCGCCGAACTCGACATCCGGCCCGAGCTGTGGTTTTTCAGCTGCCATTTCGAGGGCGACCCGGTCATGCCCGGGTGCCTCGGCCTGGACGCGATGTGGCAACTGGTGGGTTTCTATCTGGGTTGGATGGGCGCGCCCGGGCGGGGCCGGGCGCTGGGCGTGGGCGAGGTGAAGTTCACCGGCCAGGTGCTGCCGACGGCCAGGAAGGTGACCTACCACATCAACCTCAAGCGCGTCATCAATCACCGTCTGGTGATGGGCATCGGCGACGGCGTGATGGCGGTCGACGGCCGCGAGATCTATACCGCCAAGGACCTGCGCGTCGGCTTGTTCACGTCCACCGAAGGGTTCTGACCATCCGGGGGCGCCGCGCCGCAGCGCCCCCGGAGCCTGTTCAGGCCACGGCCTTGAGCTTGGCCTGCAGCCCCTTGAGCAAAGCCTCACGCTCGGCCATGTCGGCACGTTGCAGCAGCCGGTTGGCGCCGGAGACGATGGCCCGGATGGAGGCCGTGACGATGTTCGGATCGATGCCGACGCCGAAGGTCGAGGCCGTCATGCTCTCCATCGCCACTTCCACCATGGCCACGGCGCGGGCGCCCGAACCCAGGCCCAGCGCGCGCTCCTCATAGCTTTGCACCACCAGCGGCAGGTGCAGCGCCCGCACGGCGGCATCGATCGGGCCGTTGCCCTCGCCGCGCAGCGAGATGCGCCGGCCGTCCACCTCCAGCTCCACCCGAATGCCCTGTTGCTGGCCGTGCTCGGTGAGGTGGTGGGTCACATAGCGCAGCGGCTCCTCGGCCTTCACATAGGTCCGCTCGAACATGGCCCACAGCTCCTGTGCCGTGACCTCCAGGCCCGTGGCGTCGGTGTGCTGTTGCACCACGCCGCTGAATTCCACCTGCAGGCGGCGCGGCATGACCAGACCGTAGGCCGACTCCAGCAGGTAGGCGATGCCGCCCTTGCCCGACTGGCTGTTGACACGAATGACCGAGTCGTAGGCGCGGCCGAGGTCGGCCGGATCCACCGGCAGGTAGGGGACCTCCCACATCGTCGTGGCCTTCTGCGCCGCAAAGCCCTTTTTGATGGCGTCCTGGTGCGAACCGGAGAAGGCGGTGAACACCAGATCGCCCACATAGGGATGACGCGGGTGGATGGGGAGCTGGTTGCAGTCTTCCACCGCGCGGGCGACGGCATTGATGTTGGAGAAGTCCAGCCCGGGATGAATGCCTTGGGAATACAGGTTCAACGCCAGGGTGACGAGGTCGACATTGCCGGTGCGCTCGCCGTTGCCGAACAGGCAACCTTCGACACGGTCGGCTCCGGCCATCACCGCCAGTTCAGCCGCCGCCACGGCGCAGCCGCGGTCGTTGTGCGGATGCACCGACAGGACGATGCTGTCGCGCCGGTGCAGGTGGCGGTGCATCCACTCGATCTGGTCGGCGTAGACATTGGGCGTGCTCATCTCCACCGTGGCCGGCAAATTGAAAATGATCTTGTGCTCGGGCGTGGGCTGCCAGACCTCGGTCACGGCATTGCACACCGACACCGCGAACGGCAGTTCGGTGCCGCTGAACACCTCCGGGCTGTACTGGAAGGTCCACTGCGTCTCGGGCTGCTCGGCGGCGAGTTGCTTGATGAGCGTGGCGGCGTTGACCGCGATCTGGGTGCAGCCGGCCTCGTCGACGTTGAACACGATGCGGCGGAAGTTCGGCGCCGTGGCGTTGTACACATGCACGATGGCCTGCTTGGCGCCACGCAGCGACTCGAAGCTGCGGCGAATGAGGTCGTCGCGCGCCTGGGTCAGCACCTCGATGGTGACGTCGTCGGGGATGTGGTTGTCCTCGATGAGTGCGCGCACGAAGTCGAAGTCGGTCTGCGAGGCCGAGGGAAACGCCACCTCGATCTGCTTGACGCCGATGCCGCACAGCAGCTTGAACATGCGCATCTTGCGCTGCGCGTCCATCGGTTCGAACAACGCCTGGTTACCGTCGCGCAAATCGGTGCTCATCCAGATGGGCGGTTTGCTGATGACCTGATCCGGCCAGGTGCGGTCCTTGAGGCCAACTGGCGGCATCGGGCGGTATTTGGTTTCGGGGTGCTTCAACATGGCGGCAATCTCCGGCAGGGCAATCGAAATCGGAAGGCATTCGGCGCCGACCGCTGAACTTCAAGGAGCGACGTGATGGCAGCCTGGCTGTCGCGCACGCAGGGCCTGGCTGCCGCTGCGTAGTCGTCGCGGGAGACGGCTGGCGGTGATGCGTGCGACGAGCGTGGCAAGTGGCGACATGGACGGGGCTACTGAGTCGGGCGGATTCTGCGGCTGACGCTGCGATGATTCGATCCCTGGCGGGACAGCGGTAGAGCCGTGGGGGCGGATCAGGGGCGCGCCGGACGCAGTCGCCGCGCGCCATCCACACGCCGCAGGCGCAGCATCTGGGCACGCTGCATGGCCACCAGGACGGCGGACGCTGTGCACGGGGCGACGATGCGCATGGCGGATAAACAGGGTTTCATAGCTCTGCAACAGTAGCAAAAACACGGCCTTGCGTCAAACGCAAGGGGAATGAACATCCGCCCTGCAAAGCCCAGCGGCGCGGCGTCGCAAAGGCAACCAGTACGCCGGTGGCCTCTTCCGTCGATCCCGACCGTCCTCAGGCCACGGGAACGGCGCCACCTGGTTCAGCGCTGGCCTCGCTCAGCTGAACCGCGGGGTCGCGGGCGTCGCGCAGCCCGCCCCGGTTCTGGAAATACGCCGCCGGGGTGGTCCCCAGGGCCTGGCGAAACACCTTGATGAAGGCACTGACACTGTCATACCCCAGTGACAGCGCCACATGCTTGACGGCCAGCCCCGTGGCCAGCCATTCCAGCGCTTGCGTCAGGCGGGCCCATTGCCGCCATTGCGCGAAGGTCATGCCGGTTTCCTGCACGAATTTGCGACTCAGGCTGCGCGGGCTGATGTCCCCCCAGCGCGCCCACTGTTCGAGACGCCGGGGGTTGGCGACATCGGCCAGCAGGGCGCGGGCGATGGCCAGCAGGCGCGCATCCGTGGGCCAGGGCAATTGCAGAGGCTCGGTCGGGGTCTGGCGGATTTCATCCAGCAGCACCAGCAGCAGGCGCATTTGCGCCGGGCCCAAGGGTTTGTCGGGCGCCCAGGCCACGGCCCGCTGCATCACCATCACGGCCAGCGGGCTGGCCTGGAAATTGGTGGGCTCGGCCGGCAGATCGCCGCAGAACTCCGCGGCCAGGAACGCGCCGAAACCGGCCGTGGGGCCGTAGGACTGCACCGCATGCGGCACGCCTGGCGGCATCCAGCCGATGCCGCGCGGCGGCGCGAGGAAACGCCCGCGCGCAGTCTCGACCGCGACCAGACCCTCGGTCAGCAGGAACAGGGTGCCGCGCGCGTGCACATGCGGGGTCGGGTCGAAAGCCACCTCATTGCGCACGCTGACGGCAATCAGTTCGGCACCGCCGCCGCTGTCGATGATTTGCTGGATGTCACACGGAAGTCCCATGATCCTGGTTTGGCTAGTTTGCGATATAAGTTGGCATAGTAAAGCGACTTCGCCAGGATTTGTCCCTCTAAGATGCATTGACTGCTGGGTCTGGGCCGCGGCAGGAATTGGGGTCTATCCCTAGAATCGGTTTTCGTCGCTCGTGCGACCAGCGCAAATTGGCGCGATGGTTCGTCCTGTGTCGATTCTCCTCCGGCTCGCTCGTCGTCACCATACCGCACCGCAAACAGGATTCGATGGCTATGCACCGCTTGACCGCGCCCCGGCGCGCCTTATGGATGGCCCTGGGTACCGCGCTGCTGGCGGGTTGCACCACGGTCGGGCCGAACTTCAAGGCGCCGGCGGCACCCCTGGTGGGTGGCTACACGCGCGCAGCACTGCCGGCGGCCATCGCATCGGCGCCGGGAGCCTTGGGCGGAACGCAGAACTTGGTTGCGGCCTCGGCGGTTGCAGCCAACTGGTGGACCGGTTTCGGTTCGGCGCGGCTCGATGCGCTGGTGGTCCAGGCGCTGGAAAACAGCCCATCCCTGGCCGCAGCTGAAGCCACCTTGCGCCAGGCGCAGCAAACCTACGCGGCGCAAGCCGGCTCCACGCTGTATCCCACGGTCAACGCCAAGCTCGGAGCCAGCCGCAATGCCTCCAACGCAGCGAGCTTCGGCCAAAAGGGTGGTGGCCAAACCATCTACAACCTCTACAACGCCGGCATCGCCGTGGGCTACAACCTCGACCTGTTCGGCGGTAACCGCCGCGCGCTCGAAGCCCTGGCAGCGCAGGCCGACTACCAGGCCTACCAACTGGCCGGCGCGCGCTTGTCCCTGGCTGGCAATGTGGTCACCACCGCCTTCGGCCAGGCCCAGGTGGCGGCGCAGATCGAGGCCACCGAAGCCATCCTCAAGGCGCAGCAAAGCCAGCTCGATATCGCCCACAAACGCTTCGACCTGGGCGCCGCCGCCAAGTCCGATGTGCTGACCCTGCAAACCCAGGTGGAGCAGACCCGCGCCACCTTGCCGCCGCTGCGCAACAAGCTGGAGCAGGCCGACCATCTGCTGGCGGTGCTCGTGGGCCAGGCGCCGGGCGCCGCCGCCGTGCCGCGCTTCACACTGGCCGATTTCCAGTTGCCCGCGACCCTGCCCCTGGTCGTGCCCTCCGAGCTCGTGCGGCAGCGCCCGGACATCCAGGCCTCCACCGCCTTGCTGCACGCGGCCACGGCGCAGTACGGCGTGGCAGTGTCCAACCTCTACCCACAGCTCAACCTCAGCGCCAGCCTGGGCACGCAGGCGCTGACCACCGGTGCGTTGTTCGGGCCGGGCTCGATGATCTGGAGCCTGGCCGGCTCGCTGGCACAGCCGCTGTTCAACGCCGGGCTGAAGGCAGGGGCGAATGCCGCCGAAGCCAGCCTGCAAGCCGCCGGAGCAAATTACCAGCAGACCGTGCTGCAGGCGCTGCGCAATGTGGCCGATGCCCTGCGCCAGCTCGACAACGACGCCCAGACCTTGCAGGCGCAAGCCGCGGCGGATGCTTCGGCGCAGGAATCGCTCAAGCTCGTCGAGCAGCAGTACAAGCTCGGCGCGGCCAGTTACTTGCAATTGCTCACCGCACAGCAGCAGGCGCAACAGACCCGCATCGGCCTGATCGCCGCGCAGGCCGCGCGCCTGGCCGACAGCGCGGCCCTCTACCAGGCCATGGGTGGCGGCGTGGTCACCACGGCCGATCCGGCCGCGGGGCGCTGAAGTCAGGCCTTCAAACCCTTGCACAAGACAGTAAAAACGGAGTCATCGATGACCAAAGGCACCACCAAACGCATGATCATCATGCTCATCATCGCCACCGTGGTGGTGGGCGGCCTGGTGTGGTTTCAGCAGTTCAAGACCACCATGATCGGCAAGGCGATCAAGGGCATGTCGAATCCGCCCCAGACCGTGTCCACCATGGTGGCGCAGGAGTCGAGCTGGCAGCCTACGGTGGAGTCGCTCGGCAATCTGAGCGCCAGTCAACAGGCCAGCCTGAGCGCCGAAGTCGGCGGCCTGGTCACGGCGATTCATTTCGATTCGGGCGAGAAGGTTCGCGCCGGCAAAGCACTGGTGGAGCTCAACCCGTCGCCGCTGAAAGCCCAACTCGCTCAACTGCAGGCCCAGGCGGCTCTGGCCGAGCTCAACCTCAAGCGCGACACAGCGCAGCTCAAGGTGCAGGCCATCAGCCAGGCCGTGGTCGATACCGACGCCGCCACGCTGAAAAGTGCGCAAGCCCAGGTTGTGGCGCAGCAGGCGCTGATTGCGCAGAAGACCATCACCGCCCCGTTCAGCGGCCAGCTCGGCATTCGCCAAGTCAATCTGGGCCAATATCTTGCGCCTGGCACGGCCGTGGTCACGCTGCAGAAACTCGATCCGATGGAAGTCGATTTCACCGTGCCGCAGAATCAGATCGATCTGGTGCATGTGGGCATGCAGGCCGTGGTCCAGACCAGTGCCGTGCCCGGCAAGACCTTCGACGCCAAGGTCACGGCGGTCGAGCCCCAGGTCAACACCGCCACCCGCAACCTCACGGTGCGTGCCCGGGTACCCAACCCCAAGGGCGAGTTGCTGCCCGGAGTCTTCGCCACGGTGCATATCACCCAGGGCGCGCCGCGACAGTACGTCACGCTACCCAATGCCGCAGTGGCCTACAACCCCTACGGCGCCACGGTGTTCATCGTGAAGGATGACGGCAAAGGCCCGGACGGCAAACCCAAACTGATTGCCGAGCAGCGCTTCATCACCACCGGCCCGACGCGTGGCGACCAGGTGGCGGTTCTCAAGGGTGTGAAGGCCGGCGAGACCGTGGTGACGGCAGGCCAGCTCAAGCTGCGCAACGGCACGCCCATTCTGGTGAACAACAGTGTGCAACCGGCCAACAGCGCGAACCCGCAGGTGCCGAACTCCTGAACCCGCCTGAACCTCCGACTGTCGAAGCTGGGCATCGCGCCTGAACGTCCTACCCGAACACCACGCGGCATCGCACATGAACAAGAAATTCACCGACATTTTCATCGCGCGCCCGGTGCTGGCCACCGTGGTCAGCCTGGTGATTCTGGTGCTGGGCCTGCGCTCGGTCGGCTTGCTCCCGGTGCTGCAGTATCCCTACACGCAGAACGCCGTCGTCACCATCACCACCGCCTACCCCGGCGCCGATGCCAATCTGGTCGCCAGCTTCATCACCACGCCGCTGGAAAACGCCGTTGCCCAGGCCAACGGCATCGACTACATGACGTCGAGCAGCGTCCAGAGTGTGAGCACCATCACCGCGAACCTGCGCCTGAACTACGACCCGGACAAAGCGCTCACCGAGATCAACACCAAGGTCAATTCGGTGCTCAACCAGTTGCCGCCGGCGGCGCAAAAACCCGTGCTCACTGTGAGCATCGGCCAGACCATCGACGCCATGTACATCGGCTTTTACAGCAAGGTGCTCAAGCCGAACCAGATCACCGATTACCTCGTGCGCACGGTGCAGCCGAAGTTGCAGGCCATCGAGGGGGTGCAGACTGCCGAGTTGCTCGGGGCGAAGAATTTCGCCCTGCGCGCCTGGCTCAATCCGCAGAAGCTGGCGGCCTATGGCCTGACTGCGGCCGACGTCTACACGGCGCTGTCGGCCAACAATTATCTGGCCGCAACGGGCAACGCCAAGGGCCAGATGGTGCAGATCAACCTGTCGGCCAACACCGATCTGAAGTCGCTCGCCGGCTTTCGCAACATGGTGGTCAAAAGCGTGAACGGCCAGGTGGTGCGGCTGGACGATGTGGCCAATGTCACCCTGGGGTCGGATGACTACGACACGTCGGTGGCGTTCGATGGCAAGTCGTCGGTGTTCATCGGCATCCAGGTCGCCCCGGGCGCCAACCTGCTCAGCGTGGTGGCGCGCGTGCGCAAGGCCTTCCCCGACATCCAGTCGCAACTGCCCGCCGGCTTGCAGGGCCAGATCGTCTACGACTCCACCAAGTTCGTCACCTCGTCGATCGACGAGGTGGTGAAAACGCTGTTCGAGGCCATCCTCATCGTCACCGCGGTGGTCTTCGTCTTTCTCGGCTCGCTGCGCTCGGTCATCATTCCGCTGATTGCCATTCCGCTGTCCATCATCGGCACCTTCACGGTGATGCTGGCGCTG
The DNA here is from genome assembly GCA_028871675.1 of Betaproteobacteria bacterium. Lineage (GTDB taxonomy): Bacteria > Pseudomonadota > Gammaproteobacteria > Burkholderiales > Burkholderiaceae_C > Thiomonas_A. Next base: position 16,240 of record JAGWMO010000015.1, on the reverse strand, counting down.
GGCTATTCCATCAACCTGCTCACATTGCTGGCCATCGTGCTGGCGATCGGACTGGTGGTGGACGACGCCATCATCGTGGTGGAGAACGTCAGCCGTCACCTCGAGGAGGGCATGACGCGCTTCGACGCCGCCGTGCGCGCGGCGCGCGAGCTGGCCAACCCCATCATCGCCATGACCATCGTGCTGGTGGCGGTCTACGTGCCCATCGGTTTCATGGGGGGTTTGACCGGCGCGCTGTTCACCGAGTTCGCCTTCACGCTGGTGGGCACGGTGGTCATGTCGGCCATCATCGCCCTGACCCTGTCGCCGATGATGTGCTCGCGGCTGCTGAAGGCGCCCGACCCGCAAAGCCGCAGCTGGCAGGACCGCCTGGTGCTGTTTCTCGACCACAGCTTCGACCGCCTGCACAAGCGCTACGAGCGCACCCTGCACGGCTCGCTCAATTTCCTGCCGGTGACGGCGGTGATGGCCATCATCATCCTCGGTTCCATCTACTTCCTCTACAGCACCTCCAAGTCGGAACTGGCGCCGCAGGAAGACCAGGGCGTGCTCATCTCCATCGCCTTCAACAATCCCACCGCCACGCTGGCGCAGCGCGAGTTGTATTCCAAGCAGGTCTACGACGTCTTCAAGACCTTCCCGGAAAACGACCATGTGTTCCAGCTCAACACCCCCAGCCAGGTGATTGCCGGCATGGTGCTCAAGCCCTGGGATGAACGCACCAAGACTTCCAACCAATTGCAGCCGGTGCTGCAGCAAAAGCTCAATCACATCGCCGGCTCGCAGATCGCGGTGTTCCAGCCGCCCTCGCTGCCGGGTGCGCGTGGCCTGCCCATCCAGTTCGTCATCACCACCACCGAGCCGTTCAACAAGCTCTACGCCGTGTCGCAGCAGTTCTTGCAGGCAGCGCTCAAGAGCGGCAAGTTCATTTTCCTGCAGTCCGACCTGCGCATCGACCTGCCGCAGACGCGCATCGAGATCGACCGCAACATGGCGGCCCAGCTCGGCTTGAACATGCAGGAGATTGGCTCGGCGCTCTCGGCCATGCTGGGCGGCGGCTATGTCAACTTCTTTGAACTGGACGGGCGCTCCTACAAGGTCATTCCCCAGGTCGAGCAGAAATTCCGTCTCAATCCCGACCAGCTCAAGCACTACTACGTGCGCGCCAGCAGCGGCGCCATGGTGCCGCTGTCCACCGTGGTGCACCTCACCACCACGGTGCAGCCCGAGACCATCAACCATTTCCAGCAGCTCAATTCGGCCACCATCCAGGGCGTGTCGATGCCCTTCGTGGCGCAGGGCCAGGCGCTGTCGGACCTGAAGCAACTGGCGCAGAGCACCCTGCCGGCGGGCTACAGCTTCGACTACGCCGGCCCCTCGCGCCAGTTCGAGCAGGAGTCCGGCGGCCTGGTGCTGACCTTCGCCTTCGCCCTGGTCATCATCTTCCTGGCGCTGGCGGCGCAGTTCGAGAGTTTCCGCGACCCCATCATCATCCTGGTGTCGGTGCCCATGGCCATCTCCGGCGCCATGCTGTTCATCAACCTCGGCATCGGCGGCGCGTCGCTCAACATCTACACCGAGGTCGGCCTGGTCACGCTCATCGGCTTGATTTCCAAGCACGGCATCCTGATCGTGGAATTCGCCAACAACCTGCAGCGCGAGGGTCGGACCAAGCGTGAGGCCATCGAGCATGCCGCCGGCATGCGCCTGCGCCCCATCCTGATGACCACCGCGGCCATGGTGCTCGGCGTCGTCCCGCTCATCACCGCCACGGGTGCCGGCGCCGTCAGCCGCTTCAACATGGGCCTGGTGATTGCCACCGGCTTGTCCATCGGTACGCTGTTCACCTTGTTCGTGGTGCCGGCGATGTACATGATGCTGGGTGCCGACCATAGCCATGAAGCCCGTGCCCAGGCCTTGCGTGACGCCGAGGCGAGGGACGCTGCGGCATCCGGCAGTGTGGTGTCCAGCAAGTCCTGAGGCGGCCTGCGCTGCGCAGGGCCTGCATCCAGAGACCCTCTTGCGAGGGCGCAGAGCGGGCGTGAGCAGGCCTTAAACCAGCCGGTCGGCCGCCCTTTGCACCGCCTGCAGCTTGCGTCCGCTGCGGCGTTCCCAGTCGGCGGCTTGGTCCTCGTCCACCGGGCCGACATGGAAGTAGCGCGCTTCAGGGTGGGCGAGGTAGAACCCGCTGACGCTGGCGGCCGGCAGCATGGCCCAGCTTTCGGTCAGGTGCATGCCGATGTCGTCCGCGCCCAGCACCTTGAACATGGCCTCCTTCACCGAATGCTCGGGGCAAGCTGGGTAGCCGGGGGCGGGGCGGATGCCGCGGTACTGCTCGGCGATGAGTTGGACGTTGCTGAGTTGCTCGTCCGCCGCATAGCCCCAAAAATCGGTGCGCACGCGCAGGTGCATCCATTCCGCCATGGCCTCGGCCAGGCGGTCGGCCAGGGCCTTGAGCAGGATGGCGTTGTAGTCATCGTGGTCGGCCATGAACTCCTGCACCTTCTTCTCCACGCCCAGCCCTGAGGTAACGGCGAACAGACCGACGTGATCCTCGCCGCATCCGCGAGGCGCGATGAAATCGGCCAGCGCCAGATTGGGCCGCGGCACGCCGTCGATCACCGGGCGCTCGGTCTGCTGCCGCAGGCCGTACCAAGTCATCAGCTCGGTCGTGCGGCTGGCATCGGTGTAGAGCACGATGTCGTCCTCGTTCACGCTGTTGGCCGGGTACAGGCCGATGGCGGCGTGGGCCTGCAGCCAGCGGCCGTCGACCATGCGCTTGAGCATGGCCTGGGCGTCGGCGTACACCTTGCGCGCCTGCTCGCCCACGATGGCGTCGTCGAGGATGGCGGGATAGGGACCGGCCAGGTCCCAGGTCTGGAAGTAGGGCCCCCAGTCGATGAAGGCTGCGACCTCGCGCAAGTCGACGTTGCGAAACACCCGTCGGCCGATGAACTTGGGCGCCGGCGGCAAGCCCTGCGACCAGTCCAGCTTGAGCTTGTTGGCGCGCGCTGCCGCCAGCGTGACGAGTGGAGTCTGCTTCTTGCCGGCATGCTGGGCGCGGATGCGTTCGTAATCGGCCGCAGTCTCGGCGACGAAACGCTCGGCCTGCTCCGACAGCAGGTTTTGCGTGATGCCCACGCTGCGCGAGGCGTCGGGCACATAGACCACCGGGCCGTCGTAATGCGGCGCGATCTTCACCGCGGTGTGCACTCGGCTGGTGGTGGCGCCGCCGATGAGCAGCGGGATTTTCTTCATGCGGAAATAGTCGTCGCGCTGCATCTCGGCGGCCACGTATTGCATCTCTTCCAGACTGGGCGTGATGAGGCCGGAGAGGCCGATGACGTCGGCCCCTTCCACCTTGGCGCGCGCCAGGATGTCCTGGCAGGGCACCATCACGCCCATGTTCACCACGTCGAAGTTGTTGCACTGGAGCACGACGGTGACGATGTTCTTGCCGATGTCGTGCACGTCGCCCTTGACCGTGGCGATGACGATCTTGCCGCGCGACTTCACGTCGCCGCCTGCCGCCTCGATCAGGCGCTTCTCCTCCTCGATGTAAGGCAGCAGGTGAGCCACCGCCTGCTTCATCACCCGCGCGCTCTTGACCACCTGCGGCAGGAACATCTTGCCCTGACCGAACAGGTCGCCGACGATGTTCATGCCGTCCATCAGCGGGCCTTCGATCACCGCCAGCGGGCGCCTGCCCTCGGCGGCGAAGCGGGCGCGCAGTTCCTCGGTGTCCTCGGTGATGAAGTCGGTGATGCCATGCACCAGCGCATGGCTCAGGCGCTGCTCCACCGGGTGCACGCGCCAGGCGTTTTTCTCGCTCTCGTCGCGGACCTTGCCCTTGACCGACTCGGCCATGTCCACCAGGCGCTCGCCGGCGTCGGGGCGGCGGTCCAGCACCACGTCTTCCACCGCTGCGCGCAGCGCCGGGTCGAGGTCGTCGTACACGCCCATCTGCCCGGCGTTGACGATGCCCATGTCCATGCCGGCCTTGATCGCGTGATACAGGAACACGGTGTGGATGGCCTCGCGCACGGCGTCGTTGCCGCGGAAGCTGAACGACACATTGCTCACCCCGCCCGAGACCTTCGCACCGGGCAGATTCTTCTTGATCCAGGCCGTGGCTTCGATGAAGTCCACGGCGTAATGGTTGTGTTCCTCGATGCCGGTGGCGATGGCGAAGATATTGGGATCGAAGATGATGTCTTCGGGCGGGAAGCCCACCTCGTGCACCAGGATGCGGTAAGCCCGCTGGCAAATCTCGATCTTGCGCCGGAAGGTGTCGGCCTGCCCCTGCTCGTCGAAGGCCATGACCACGGCGGCCGCGCCGTAACGCCGCACCAGCCGCGCCTGGCGGCGGAATTCCGCCTCCCCTTCTTTCATCGAGATGGAGTTGACGATGGCCTTGCCCTGCACGCAGCGCAAGCCGGCCTCGATCACGCTCCACTTCGAGCTGTCGATCATCACCGGCACGCGGGCGATGTCAGGCTCGGACGCCATCAGGTTGAGAAAACGCACCATCGCCGCCTGGCTGTCGAGCATGGCCTCGTCCATGTTCACGTCCACCACCTGCGCGCCGTTCTCCACCTGCTGCCGCGCCACGACCAGCGCGCGGTCGAACTCGCCGGCCAGAATCATGCGGGCAAACACTTTGGAGCCAGTGACGTTGGTGCGCTCGCCGATGTTGACGAACAGCGAGCCCGGCCCGACGACCAGCGGCTCCAGGCCCGACAGCAGCAGCGGCGGGGGCATGGCGGAGTCGGAGGCGGCAATGTCTGCGGGCGCGGTCATGGGTCAGGTGTCTGGGGCAACCCGCGTTGCTTGACGCGGTGCGAGAATGTAAAGCGATTCCCGAAACCAGAAGATTCTAGGCAACGCTCCATGCCCTTGTTTCGCCGCCCACCCGCGTCACGCGCCTCGCCCACCTTGCGCGACTGGACGCCGCGCATCGTCGATGTGCTGCTGCACATGCCCTCGTGGCTGCGTCTGAACAAGACCGAGGCGCGCATCCTCGCCGGGTATATGGACATTCAGTTCGTGCCGGCCGGCATCGTCTTCATCCGCCAGGACGATCCCACCCATGCCGACGGCATGATGCTGCTGCTGGACGGCGAGGTCAGCGTGGAGAAAAGCGCCAACCAGCAGGCCGACAGCCTGGTCGTGTCCATTGCCCAGCCCGGCGCGCTGTTGGGCGAAATGGGCATTCTGAACGACGCGCCCCGCTCCGCCAGTTGCGTGGCCTACACCGACGTGGTGCTGGCGCTGCTCACGCGCGAGGCGCTGGAGCGCCTGGTCAGCGAGTTTCCGCCGGTGGCCGCCAAGCTCGCGCTGGGCATCGCCTCGCGCCTGGCCGAGCGCCTGCGCTCGACCTCCAGCAAACTCTCCACGCTGTCGCAAGTCACGGCGGCCATGCATCCGACGCTCGACGCCTCCACGCTCGCAGGCGGGCTCAAGCGCAACAAGGCGCGCCGGCAGTAGGCGGCAAGCACCGCCGGTCCATCCACCGCCGTCCCGGAGCGCCGCGATGTCCCCCGTGCAGCCCCTCAGCCACACCGATGTTCTCGCCTGCATGGAGCGGGGTGCATCCCTGGCCGAGGTCATGGCCTGTCTGCTCGAAGCCTTGCAGCAGCGCGACCCGGTCACGCTCGCGGCGCTTGCGGCGCAGAGCGCGCGCATCGCCGACTATGCTGCCCGGGTCGAGCAGGAGCGCAGCGAACACGTTCACATCCTGGACCTGGCCATCGGCGGCAGCGGCACCGGTGTCTGGGATCGCGACGTCCAGGCTGGAACCATTCGCTATTCCCCAGGTTGGGCGGCCATTCTGGGTTATGCAGCCGACGAACTCTCGGTGCGGATCGAGGACAGCTACGCGCGCATCCATCCTGACGATCTGCCCAAGGTTCGCGCCGCGATGCAGGCGCATTTCGAGCAGCGCACGCCCGACTACAGCGTGGAGCACCGCATCCGCTGCAAGGACGGCAGCTACACATGGATTGCCAGCCGCGGCAAGGTGGTGCGTCGCGATGCCCAGGGCCAGGCGCTGCGCATGGTGGGCACCACCACCGACATTTCCGCCCTGCGCGTGCTCTCGGCGCAACTGCAGCAGCATGTCGAGCTGGTCACGCACCTGACCAACCAGGTGCCGGGCCTGGTGGTCCAGTACCGTCTGTCGTCACAGGGGCTGGCGGCCGTGACCTATGCCAGCGCCGGCATCCGCGAGATCTACGAACTCACCCCCGAGCAGGTGACGCAGGATCCGTCGTTGATCGAGCGCGCCATCCATCCGAGTGACCGGGCCGGCTACCGCGCCTCGCTCGCCGAGTCGGCCGAGCGGTTGACGCCCTGGCACCGCGAGTACCGCGTGCAACTGCCCACGCAGGGCGTGCGCTGGCGCCAGGCGGATGCGCGCCCCAGCCGCCTGCAGGACGGCAGCACCGTGTGGCACGGCTTCGTCACCGACATCACCGAGCGCAAGGAAACCGAACGGCAATTGCTCCAGCTCGCCTCGGTCGATGATCTGACGCAACTGCCCAACCAGCGCAGCTTCATGGCGCGCATGGAGCAGGAACTGGCGCGCCTGCGCGACTCTCCCCAGGCCAGGGCGGCGGTGCTGATGTGCGATCTCGACCATTTCAAGCGCATCAACGACCGCTACGGCCACGTCAGGGGCGATCGGGTGCTGCAGCACTTTGCCGCCATTCTGCGCAGTCAGCTGCGCAAGGACGATGGCGTGGGTCGTGTCGGTGGCGAGGAATTCGCCGTGGTGCTGTCCGGGGCGAGTCCGGCGCAAGCCCTGCTCTTCGCCGGCCGCGTGCAAAAGCGAACCCTGGATACGCCCTGGATCGAGGGCGACACGCGCATCGCCCTGACCGTGAGCATCGGCATCGCCACCATGCTGGCGGACGACGCCGACATCGCCGCGTCGCTGTCCCGCAGCGACAAGGCCCTCTACCGCGCCAAGCGCGCGGGGCGCAACCGCATCGAACTCGGCGAGTCTTAGGGCCTACGCCGCCTGCCGGTAGAACGGCCCGCGCCCGGCCAGCAGCCTGGGCTGCTGGTGATCGACCGCGCGGCCGATGGCGGCGATGTGCTCGGGCGTGGTGCCGCAGCAGCCGCCGACGATGTTCACCAGCCCTTCGGCGGCGAATTCGTGCAGCAGGCGCGAGGTGACGTCGGGTGTTTCGTCGAAGCCGGTGTCGCTCATCGGGTTGGGCAGGCCGGCGTTGGGGTAGCAACTGATGAAGGTGTCGGGCGCGGCCTTGGCCAGCTCCTGCAGGTAGGGACGCATGAGCGCAGCGCCGAGAGCGCAGTTCAGGCCCACGGCCAGCGGCTGGGCGTGGCGCACGCTGGCCCAGAAAGCGGGCACGGTCTGGCCGGAGAGGATGCGTCCGGAGGCGTCGGTCACGGTGCCGCTGATGATGATGGGCAGGCGCTCGCCGCTGGCCTCGAACCATTCGTCGATGGCGAACAGCGCGGCCTTGGCGTTCAAGGTGTCGAAAATGGTTTCGACCAGGAACAGGTCCACGCCTTCTTCGCCCAGCGCCTGCGCCTGCTGGTAATAGGCCGCGCGCAATTGCTCGAACGTGATGTTGCGCGCGCCGGGGTCGTTCACGTCGGGGCTGATGCTGGCGGTCTTGGGCGTGGGACCGAAGGCGCCGGCGACGAAGCGCGGCTTGTCCGGCGTGCTGAACTTGGCGGCGCTGGCGCGCGCGATGCGCGCGGCGGCGCGGTTCATGGCCTCGGCCAGATCGGCCATGGCGTAATCGTCCTGGGCGATGGTGGTGGCGCCGAAAGTGTTGGTCTCGACGATGTCGGCGCCGGACGCGAAATAGCCATCGTGGATGTCGCCGATGATGTGCGGCTGCGTCAGGTTGAGCAGCTCGTTATTGCCTTTCACGTCACGCGCAAAGTCCTTGATGTCTTCGCCGCGGTACTGCGCCTCGGTCAGCTTGAAACGCTGGATCATGGTGCCCATGGCGCCGTCGAGAATGAGGATGCGCTGACGCAGCAGCTCGGGCAGTTGCTGCGCGCGGGTGTAGGCAGGCGCCGTGGCGCTGGGCAGGGTAAGGGCGGCGTTGGTCATGCGAAGATTTTAGGAGCGCAGGGTTCGCGGCGCGGAGCTCGGCCGTGGGCTCATGGCGTTCGACGCCAGCCAGCCCCACCGAACCCCCCTCACGCCGGCGGCAGCAGCATCACCAGCTTGAGGTCGCTGCGCACGGCGGGGCGCAGGGTCAGTTGCTCGTAGACCCGCGCGCCAAGGCGAGGATGCTGGAAGCGGCGCTCGCCACCCTCGCGCGCCAGCACCTCCTGGCTTTGCCAGCAACGCGCGAAGTCGGCACTGGCAGCGGCCAGCATCGCGATCAGCTCGGCCAGTTGCGGGCTGTCGGCGTGGCGCCCGCAGTCGGCGCGAAACTCGGCGACCAGGCGCTGGGCGCGGGCGTCCCAGTCGTCAATGAGCTGCCGCGCCGGCGGGAATAGAAACAGGAACTGCAGCAGATTGGGCGCCGGCGGCGATGCGGGGATGGCTGCCGTCGCCTCGCGCGTTCGCGGGCGCTTCGGCGCGCTGGATGTCGCTCTTGCAACGCCCCAGTCGAGAAACAGCTCGCGTGCCTGAGCATTGGCCGCCACCACGTCCCAGCGGCGGTCCAGCACATAGGCCGGGCATTGCAGCGCCTGCACGCTGCGCAGCACGGCGGGTGTGGCCGGATTCGATGGCGCCGGCTCGGCCGGGTCGCGCCGGCCGGCAAGGTCGAACACATAGGCGCGCTCGGCCGCCGACAACTGCAGCGCCTGCGCCAGCCGCGCCAACACTGCGGCCGACGCAGCCACGTCTCGCCCCTGTTCCAGCCAGGTGATCCAGGTGGTACTCACCGCGCAAAGCTGCGCCAGTTCCTCGCGCCGCAGCCCCGGCGTGCGCCGCCGCGCCGAAGGCGCAAGCCCGGCGGCCTGCGGCTGCAGGCGCTGGCGGTGCAGGCGGATGAATGCACCCAGATGCTGGCGCTGTTGCTCGGGCGTCGCAGCGGGCAGAAGTCCGGTTGGAAGGGCGCGGGGTTCGGTCATGATGCAGGGATCGGTCGGCAGCGCCGCAAGCCAGCGTGCAGCCGGTCAGGGTGGCGCAATGGATACCAGGATAAACCATCATCTTGTACCAGGATGAAAGCCGGCCTATGGTTGTGGCCATGGGCACATCGCGCCGCCCATGCCGCTCCAGCATCACGCCGACGCTCGTCGACAGCCGCGTCTCACCTTCTACTTATCCTTCCCTCACCACCGCCCACTCCCCATGGACCAACATCAACTCGCCGCCGCGCAGTTCGGCACCACTGCCCAGGCTTATCTCACCAGCGCCGTACACGCCCAGGGAGCCGACCTGCAGCGCCTGCGCGAACTGGGGCGCACGCTTCCCGGCGCGCATGCGCTCGATTTGGGTTGCGGCGCCGGCCACGCGGGCTTCGCCCTGGCCGAAGCCGGCATGCAGGTCACGGCCTGCGACCTGTCGGCAGCCATGCTGGACGTGGTCGTCCAAGAGGCACGGCGGCGCGGCCTGTCCAGCCTGAAAACCCGCCTGGGCCCGGCCGAACAGCTGCCGTTCGACGCTGCGGCGTTCGACCTCGTCGTCACCCGATTTTCCGCGCACCACTGGCTGGATGTGCCCGCCGCGCTGCGCGAGGCGCGGCGCGTGCTGCGGCCCAACGGCATGCTGGTCGTGGTCGATGCCGTGGCGCCAGAGTCGCCACTGCTCGACACCCTGCTGCAAACCGTGGAGCTGCTGCGCGACGCCTCGCATGTGCGCGATTACCGCGTCTCCGAATGGGACGCGATGCTGCGGGCCGCAGGGTTCGACCTGCCCGAAGTGGCGTGTTGGACGCTGCCCATGGTGTTCGACACCTGGGTGGCGCGCATGCGCACGCCGGCGCTGCGGGTGCATGCCCTGCGCGACGTCTGGGCGCAGGCCGCAGCGGAGGCGAAAGCGCATTTCCAACTGCAGGCCGATGGCTCGTTTCTGCTGGATGTGGCCTGGCTGCAGTGCCGCCCTTTGGGTTGACAGGCTGACATGCTGGCATGGTCGCCGCGCCGCATGGCGCAGCCCGGGGCCACGCCCATCACCCAAGGGACCGGCAACGCCTGCTGCGGGCTAAGATGACGCAGCGCATTTCACCCGCGGTCGTTCACCCGCAGTCGTTCACCCGCCAATCGCTCGCCGTCCAACCATGTCTGCCTTTGCCCGCCTGCGCCTTGGCGCCAGCCGCCACGCCAGTCTGATCTGGCTGCTGGTGCTGGCCTATGCGGCCATGCCGCTGGCGCAAGCGCTGCAGCCGCAAGCGCAGTGGGTGGACGTGCCGTATTGCGCCGGCGCGCTGCCTGCAACGCTCGCGCCACCGGCCGTTTCAACACCACACCACGCGAGCGCAGCCCACGGGGCTGCAAGCGCCCAGGCCGACGCGGGCAATATTGGCGTGGTCGTCGCCACCACCGAGCAAAGCCCTGCGCCTGCACCTGCACCTGCGCATGTCTTGCTGCTGTTCACGCCCAACGCCTGCCCTGCCGGGCAAGCGCAGCAGGCCGCGCTGCCCACTGCCGCGCAAGCCTTGCCGCAAACCTTCGCCCGCGCCGCATTCGCCGCGCGTCAACCCACTGCCAGCCTGCCCGCCGGGTTGAGCTACGCGCGGCCGCAGCCGCGTGCCCCACCTGCACTCCCAACTGCAGCTTGATTGAACCGGATGCAGCTCGGCCTGGCCGCGCTGCGTCAACCGACATCTTGCAACGCTCCCCGCATGGCTCGCAGGGAGCAAGGGAGTGAACCGATGCAACAACGTTTTCGAGACGCGCCGCGCTTGGCGCTTGCCGGCCTGGGCCTGGGTCTGGGTCTGATTTTGGCCGCAGCCCCGATCCCCGCCATGGCCTGCGCCACCTGCGGCTGCTCGCTGTCCACCGACGCGGCAATGGGCTATTCCGCCGCTGCCGGCTGGCGCCTGAGTCTGCAGTACGACGACATCAACCAGAGCCAGCTGCGCAGCGGCACCGGCAGCGTGTCGCCGGCCAGCGTGGCCGCCATCAACGACGCCGGCGGCAACCAGGAGGTCGAGCACGACACCATCAACCGCACCACCACCCTGGGCCTGAGCTACAGCCCCAGTGCCGACTGGAACTTCAGCCTGCTGGTGCCTTACATCGACCGCAGCCACACCACTTACGGTGCGGCCAGCAACCCCCTGACGCCGGACCAGCTTAGCGGCGCAACCGTGACTGGGCTGGGTGATGTCAAGTTCATCACCGCCTGGCAGGGGCTGCTGCCCACCCACAACCTGGGCTTGCAACTGGGCGTGAAGCTGCCCACCGGCCACTACGGCGGCCCCGACGCCGCCGGCACCGGCACCGTCGGTCATGAACCGGTGACCTTCTCGCGCGGCCCGGCTGCCGGGCAGCTGCTCGACACCAGCCTGCAGGCCGGCACCGGCAGCACCGACCTCATCGTCGGCGCCTACTTCTACCAGGCGGTCAGCCAGAATTTCGACGCCTTCGTCAACGGCCAATTCCAGGCCGCTGTCATGCACAAGCTCGACCAGCCCGGGCAGGACTACCGCCCGGGCAACCTGGCCACCGTGAGTTTCGGCGTGCGCTATGAAAAGAACCCCGACGTGGTGCCGCAGCTGCAGGTGAACCTCAGCCATAAAAGCGCCGACCAGGGCGCGCTGGCCGACACCGCCGACACGGCCGGCACCGTGGCCTACCTCAGCCCCGGCCTGAGCATGAGCCTGACGAAGGGCATGCAGCTCTATGGCTTCATACAACTGCCCGTCTACAGCAAGCTGGAGGGCTACCAGCTGTTCCCGCACTGGACGGCCACGGCCGGCATGAGCTACGCCTTTTGATCACCCCGGGCGCGGCACGTTTTCCGCGCCCGGGTTTCCAATCCCTTCACCCACCTGGAGAACCTCATGTTCCAACTCTCAACCCCGACTTCGCGCCGCCTGCTGCTGGCGGGCAGCCTTGCCGCGCTGGCCTGGACTGCCGCGCCAGCATTCGCCGCGACCGCGCCGCCGCCGGTGCAGGCCAGCGGCGCGTGGATCCGCTGGCTGCCGGCCAATCTGCCGGCGGGTGGCTATGTGCTGCTGACCAACACCTCGGCCAAGCCGGTGGAGCTGGTCGGCGCCGACAGCCCGGATTACGGCAACGCCATGCTGCACCAGTCTGTCAGCAAAAACGGCGTGATGGAAATGCTGCATGTCGACAAAGTCGTCATTCCCGCGCACGGCAGCATGGCGTTCAAGCCCGGCAGTTTTCACATCATGCTGATGCAGCCGAAAAAAGGCGTAAAGCCCGGCGACACCGTTCCCATCACCCTGAAGTTTGCTGGCGGTGAGGCCATGACCGTGAACTTCGACGTGCGCAAGGCCGACGCCACCGGCCCCGGCGGCGTGAAGGGCATGGACATGAAGCACTGAAATGCCGCGCATCCAGTGTGAGGCGCTTGCTGTGCCTGGGAAGAAGCCCGACTCGCCGCTTCAAGCGCCCGTGCAAAGCCCATCGCGCCGTGCTTTGCTGCGCGGTGCGGCGGGCCTCGGACTGGGGCTCTCCGGCGCTGCGGGCCTGTTGGCGCCGCTGGCCTGCGCTGACGAGCTTGTCGTCGGCCATGCTGCGCCGCCTCTGGTCCTGCACACCCTGGGGGGACGGACTCTGGCCACGCGCGATTTGCTTGGTCAGGTGCTCATCCTCACGTTCTGGGCCACTTGGTGCGGGCCTTGCCGCGAGGAGCTGCCCCTGCTTTCCGCCTACGCCCAGCGCCACGCCGCGCAAGGTCTGCGCGTGCTGGGCTTCTGCCTGGATGCGCCGGCCGACCTGGCCCGGGTACGCGCCGTAGCCGCCACCCTGAGCTTCCCCGTAGGCCTGCTGGGCAGCGCCTATGCCGGCGCTTATGGACGCATCTGGCGCATTCCCGTGAGCTTCGTCATCGACCGCGCCGGCAAGCTTGCCGATAACGGCTGGGACGACCCCGCTCCCGTCTGGACCCAGTCGCGGCTGGAGCGCGTCGTCACGCCCTTGTTGTCCGGCGCGGCCTGACTCCGCCCGCTTCCAGCTAGCCAACGTCGGTGCCTTCAGGGAATTGGGCTTGACCTTGCCAAGCCCGGAAAAACCCGGCTTTCTACAATGCGGGTTTTGGTCGCCTCTATGAATGCCCCATTGACCCCGCAGCTCGAAACCCCCGCTCCTGTGCAGGATGCGGCAGGCCTCGTACCCCGCGACGCGCCGGCGCGTCTGCGTGAAATTCCCTACAACTACACCTCGTTCTCCGACCGCGAAATCGTCATTCGCCTGTTGGGGGCCGAAGCTTGGGGCTGGTTAGATCAGCTGCGCCAGGAGCGCCGCACCGGGCGCAGTGCGCGCATGCTTTACGAGGTGCTGGGGGACATCTGGGTCATCCAGCGCAACCCCTATCTCCAGGACGACCTGCTGCACTCGGCCAAGCGCCGCGGCGCCCTGGTCGAGGCCCTTTGGCACCGCCTGCGCGAAATCGACAAGCGCCGCAGCGCGCCGGACATGAACGACCCCCAGGCCCAGGCGCGCGACGCCCTGGTGCTGCAGCTGCTGGAGCGCGCCCGCGCCACCGTGGGCGCGTTCGCTGCCTGGTTCGACGAGGTCGCCGCATTGCGCCGGCGGGCGCAGCGCGAATTCGCTCGCCACACCCGCAAAGACAACATCCGCTTTGACGGCCTGGCGCGCGTCTCGCACATGACCGACGCCACCGACTGGCGCGTGGAAGTGCCCTTCGTCGTGCTCTGCCCCGACACCGAAGCCGAAATGGCACCGCTGGTGCAGGCCTGCGTGGCGCTGGGCCTGACCATCGTGCCGCGCGGCGGCGGCACCGGCTACACCGGCGGCGCGGTGCCGCTGGTGTGGAACAGCGCCGTCATCAACACCGAAAAGCTCGAGGAGCTGGGCGGGGTGGAAGTCATCGCCCTGCCCGGCGTGGCCGAGCCCGTGGCCACCATCCGCAGCGGTGCCGGCGTGGTGACGCAGCGCGTGACCGACGCTGCCGACCGCGCCGGTCTGGTGTTCGCGGTCGACCCCACCTCCGCCGACGCCTCCTGCATCGGCGGCAATATCGCCATGAACGCCGGTGGCAAGAAGGCCGTGCTGTGGGGCACCGCGATCGACAACCTCGCCTGGTGGCGCATGGTGGACCCGCAAGGCCGCTGGGTCGAGGTCACGCGCCTGGACCACAACCTCGGCAAGATTCACGACGTCGAGCTGGCGCGTTTTCGGGTGGAGACCTTCGCCGCCGACATGCGCACCCTGCTGAGCAGCCAAGTGCTGGAAATCGAGGGCGCGCGCTTTCGCAAGGCCGGCCTCGGCAAGGACGTGACCGACAAATTCCTCGCCGGCCTGCCCGGCATCCAGAAGGAAGGTTGCGACGGCCTCATCACCAGCGCGCGCTGGGTGTTGCACCGCATGCCGCCGCAGGTGCGCACCTTCTGCCTGGAGTTTTTCGGCCAGGCGCGCGAGGCCATACCCAGCATCGTCGAGATCAAGAACTTCCTCGAGAACCGCCCCGGCGGCGCCATCCTCGCCGGTTTGGAACATCTGGACGAGCGCTATCTGAGAGCCGTGGGCTATGCGCCCAAGAGCAAGCGCGGCGCCTTCCCGAAAATGGTGCTGTTCGGCGACATCGTGGGCGAGGACGATGCCGCCGTGGCGCGCGCCACGGCCGAGGTGGTGCGCATGGCCAATGCCCGCGTCGGCGAGGGCTTCGTCGCCGTCAGCGCCGAGGCGCGCAAGAAATTCTGGCTCGACCGCAAGCGCACCGCCGCCATTGCCCGCCACACCAACGCCTTCAAGATCAACGAAGACGTGGTGATTCCACTGCCGCGCATGGGCGAGTATGTCGACGGCATCGAACGCATCAATATCGAACTCTCGCTGACCAACAAGCTCCAGCTCGCCGCCGAACTGGACCGCTTCCTGCGCGGACGCCTGCCGCTGGCGCGGAACGAGGAGTTGAGCGAAGGCGAGGCCCCCGTCGCCGCCGACGAGCTGGAAGCCGTGCGCGAACAGGCGCTGGATCTGCTCGGCGGCGTGCATGCGCGCTGGAGCTTCCTGCTGCAGGCGCTGGATGCGCCGCTGTCGCAGGCCCTGTCGCACTTCGCCGCGCTCGGGCTGGCCCCGGCCGAAACCGCGGCGATGCAGATGCTGCACCGCCAGCCGCGGGCGCAGCTGTTTCATCTGCTGCAGGACCACAGCCTGCGGGTGTCGTGGAAGGCAGACATCCGCCGGCCCCTGCACGCGCTGTTCGCCGGCGGTGCCTTCGAGCCGCTGCGCCGCGAGCTCGACGCCATCCACAAGCGCGTGCTCAAGGGCCGCGTCTGGGCGGCGCTGCACATGCACGCCGGCGACGGCAACGTGCACACCAACATCCCGGTGAACTCGGACGACTACGCCATGCTGCAGGCCGCGCAGGCTGCGGTGGCGCGCATCATGGCCCTGGCGCGCCATCTCGACGGCGTGATTTCCGGCGAGCACGGCATCGGCATCACCAAGCTGGAGTTCTTGACCGACGCCGAGATCGGCCCGTTCCGCGACTACAAGCTGCGCGTCGACCCTGAGGGCCGCTTCAACAAAGGCAAACTTCTGCACGATCCGAAGCTTCCCGCCGACCTGACCAACGCCTACACCCCGAGCTTCGGGCTGATGGGACACGAGTCGCTGATCATGCAGCAAAGCGACATCGGCGCCATCTCCAACTCGGTGAAGGACTGCCTGCGCTGCGGCAAGTGCAAACCGGTGTGCGCCACCCATGTGCCGCGCGCCAACCTGCTCTATTCGCCGCGCAACAAGATCCTCGCCACCTCGCTGCTGGTGGAGGCCTTCCTGTACGAGGAGCAGACCCGGCGCGGCATCAGCATCCACCACTGGGAAGAGTTCGAGGACGTGGCCGACCATTGCACCGTCTGCCACAAATGCCTATCGCCTTGCCCGGTGGACATCGACTTCGGCGACGTGTCCATGAATATGCGCAACCTGCTGCGCAAGATGGGCAAGAAAAGTTTCAACCCCGGCAGCAGCGCCGCCATGTTTTTCCTCAACGCCACCGACCCGCGCACCATCAAGACGGTGCGCACCGGGCTCATGCAATGGGGCTTCAAGGCGCAGAACGCGGCGGTGAAGCTGCTGCGCGGCCCGGCGAAACGGCAGACGGCCGCGCCGCCCGCCACCACCGGGACATCGCCGCTGC
>JAGWMO010000041.1:0-21558 GCA_028871675.1 Betaproteobacteria bacterium | reverse complement strand
ATGTTGGATGGCAAACCTTGATTGCCATCCTGAAGTCAACAGCCGGGCACGGCGCAGTTGTTACACAGGAATTTTCTTGCTGTAATCGATCAGCAGAGTCGAGCATATAAAAAGGCCTATGCCTGCTCCTGTAAACAGCATGAGGGCAAGGTAATAAGAGCCCGTGGCTTGCACGATCAGCCCCACGGCAATGGGCACACCAATACCCGCCACATTGCCACCGAGATTCATCACGCCACCAAGAAAACCCACTCGATCACGCGTCCCGAGAATCGAGGGGATGCACCAGTACAGGCCGCACCAACGCAGAAAAAAGAGGGTGGTCGAAAGCAACGCGACAATCACGACCGGGCTCTTGACCTCAGCCACGCTATAAATGGCGATCGTGGCAATAATGGATGCAAAACCAAACAGGATGCGAAGAACCTTGCTTTCAGGAGCACCTGACGCCTTCCACCAATCTGCCAGCCAGCCGCCTACCAACTCGCCGATGAAGCCGGAGAAGAACATGATGAATACCGCGCCGCCAATCTGCTGAATATTCAAACCATGCACTTTAGACAGGTAAGTTGGCATCCATGTGAGCAGGCCGTAAAACAATGAGTTGAAACACAACCAGCCAAAGAACATGCCCCAAACCGAGCGATAGCGGAAGAACTCGAGCGGCTTGCCGCTGATCTCTTTCGGTTCTCCTGCCCGTTCTTTGGCATGGCTGGCTTCGATGTGCGCGATTTCCGCCGCGTTCACACCAGAGTGCTCGCTCGGGTGATTGCGGATGAAGCGCCAGGCAAAGTATCCAACCACCATGGTGCCGACGCCGGCGATGACAAAAGACATGCGCCAGGAGCCGAGGAATGCAATCAGCCCGGATATCAAGATGCCTCCAAGGGCCGAGCCGAGTGGCGCACCGCCATCGAGCAGTGTTGCACCCCGTCCGCGCTCGTTCCTCGTCATCCAGATACCGTTGAGTTTGCCGCCAGCGGGGTAGATGGGGGCCTCTGCCACGCCCAGCCCCAGTCGTGTCAATAAAAGACTGCCCCAGCCGATGGAGACGGCAGCAAGGGCCTGGAACAACCCCCAACCGGCAGTGGCTCCCGCAATCACGACGCGTGGCCCGTAGCGATCGGCCAACATGCCTCCGGGAATTTGCATGAAGGCATAAGTCCAGAAGAAGGAACTCAGCAGCAAGCCTTCGATCGCGGGGCCGATATGGAACTCTTTCGAGATCAGCGGCATGGCCACGGACAGCGAGGCGCGATCAATGTAGTTGATCGAAATCAACAGCAGCAGCATCCAGAAAATTTTCCATCTCACCCCTGTCGGGGCCACGTCTTGAAGACTGGTGCTCTTTGCTACGACCTGCGTTTCCATGGTCTAAGTTCCTTGATGTGCGATCACGAGAAACCACCTCGGGCCCTCACCAACTGGCGCCTGAGGCGAGTGCCGACTGCCACCCCGGCGACCTGTCAACGCCACAAGACAGGGTCGGCGTGTTGCATCAACCCATCATAAAACGACTGTCGACGAAGATGTCAACATTTTTATAAAAATAAATGTCAACAATATTTTTATATTTTGTGACGGATTGATCGCAGTCTGATGTATTGTCAACGACTGATTGGAGATGAGTTGACGGTTGTGGTGCATTTGACAGAAAATGTCAGCAAGTTTCGTGCCAAATTGCGAACAATCTACCTATCATTTGTTGACAACGATCGTGATTCAAGGATTGGCCGCGACGCAGGACCAGGCATGCGCCAACTGCAAGCCAAGACGTGTGACAATTTTTACGGTGACTGTGATATCGCCCTCGCGGCTCAAAGGAACTCGTGCTGGACATGCGTACAAAAAAATCGGACAAAGAAAAAACAATCGAAGAGATCGCTGAAAAGATCTACACGGCCATTCTTGAGCACCGGTTGGCGCCCGGAACAAAGCTGGGTGAGGATCGCCTGGCGACGATTTTTGGGGCCAGCCGCACACGCATTCGAGATGTGCTCGCGCATCTGGCGAACGAAAGAGTCGTTGATCTGATCCCGCAGCGTGGCGCCTTTGTCGCAAAACCCAGTGTCGAGGAAGCCAGCGATGTCTTTGAGGCCAGGCGGCTCATCGAGCCGGGGATCATTCGCCGATTGGCTTCGCGACTCGATTCCAAAATGTTGGCGAGTTTGCGCGAGCAGCAGCGCAAGGAAGCCGAAGCCCTTCGCCTCCATGACGAACGTGCCATCGTTCGTCTTTCCGGGGAGTTTCACAATCTGCTGGCCGAACTGGCTGGGAACACGGCGTTGATTCGCTGCATGCGAGAGTTGTCTTCACTCACCTGCCTGACGATCTTTCTGTACGACGCGCCTACGGCGACGAGTTGCCGGGCAGCCGATCACGCCAATATCGTCGCCGCGATTGCAGCCAAAGACAGCGCAAAGGCCGAGGCATTGATGCTGCAACACCTCGAGGCAATCGAGAAGAGCCTGAAGCTCGAAGGAGCGCGTTACTTCGCCGATCTGGAAACGATTTTTCAGGACATCTAGCCACAAGGACTAGGGCCTGTCCATGGCTGCGTGGCCCCGCACCTTGAGTTGGGGGGTTCGGAGACCGACGACTGCCCAGCCAGGTGAAAGGCCAGGCAAGTCAATTTCCTGCTTCTGACACCCGCCCGCGCAGCCGCTTGACCTCGCCGCGCCCTACCTTGGTGTCCACCCGTTTGCGCTGCGAACTGCGCGTGGGGCGGGTGGGTTTGCGCGCCTTGGGCAGGGTAGCCACGCTGTCCACCAGGGCTTGCAGCCGGGCGATGGCCTCGGCGCGGTTCTGCTCCAGGCTGCGACTGGTCTGGGCCTTGATCACCACCACGCCGTCTTCGGTGATGCGCTGGTCGCTCAGCGCCAGCAAGCGCAGCTTGATCGCCTCGGGCAGCGAGGAATCGGGGATGCAAAAGCGCAGGTGCACCGCGTTCGACACCTTGTTCACGTTCTGCCCGCCGGCGCCCTGGGCGCGGATGGCGCTGAATTCCATCTCCTCCTCGCGCAGCGCGACGAGGGCCGTGGCTTCGGCCATGCTCACACCACCATGGGCGTGGCGGCGCCGTCGAGCGACAGCACCGCGCCGCTGACGTAGCCGGCGCGCGCCGAGGCCAGGAACACCACCACGTCGGCCACCTCCTGGGGCGTGCAGATGCGCCCCAGCGGCAAGGCGCGCTCGCGCTGCGCCAGCAACTCGGCCACAGGCTTGCCGCTCAGTCGCGCCTCGGCCTCCAGGCCTTCCTGCATGCGCCCGGTGGCGGTGATGCCGGGGTTGACCGCGTTCACCCGCACCCCCTGCGCGGCGAAGGCCTGCGCCAGGCCGGCGCTGGCCAGCATCAGCGCGGCGTTGGCGGCGCCGCCAGCCAGGTGCACCGGGGTGGCGAGTTTGCCGCCCATGCCGACGACGTTGACGATGGCGCCACGACCGCGCTGTGCCATGCCCGGCAGCACCGCATCGATGGCGTGGATGGTGGTGAAGTACTTCGCGTCCATCGCCGCATGCCAGTGCGCCGCCGTGAGTTCCGCCGGCGGCGTGCGCCTGGCCGCGCCGGCCGAATTCACCAGCACGTCGATGGGGCCGAGCCCGGCCTCCACCTCCCGCGCCATGCGTGCAGCCTGGGCGGCGTCGCAAAGATCGGCCACCACCGCGAGCACCGCCACGCCATCAGCCCGCAGCGTGGCGGCGGCCTGCTGCAGATGCGCGGCGTCGCGCGAGGCGATGGCCACGCGCGCGCCTTCGGCGGCAAAGCGCTGCGCGCATGCCAGGCCGATGCCCTTGCTGCCGCCGGTCACCAGGACAATCTTGCCTTGCAAGCCCAGATCCATCGTCATCTCCGTGTTTGTGGTCGACACGTCGATTTTGCCCTGCCCGCGGCGTCGCTGCAGCCGCGATGTCCATACCCTCCCGCGCCGCGCGCCCGGGCGTACGCCCGAGCCGGCCGGGCATGCGCATCGATGCGGATCGAACCAGCGTCGGAGGCGAGCCTGCATCGAGGTTGCAAGGGCCCGGGCGATCGGCGCAGACCATTCCCCCGCAAACCCCCGGACGGCGCCGGAGAAATGCATGGGCCGGCGTCGCGATCACTGCCGGGCTGGCAAGATCACAGCCATGCCAAGTTCCGCCCTCGTCTGGTTCAAGCGCGACCTGCGCGTGGTCGATCACGCCGCGCTGCACGCCGCCAGCGCCTGCGATGCCGCGGCCGCGGTGTACGTGGTCGAGCCGCAGTGGCTGGACAGCCCGGAATGCGATGCGCAGCACCTGGCTTTCGCCGCCTCCAGCGTCGCGGCGCTGCGCGCCGAGCTGGCCGCGCTCGGCCTGCCGCTGCTGCTGCGCTACGGTGCCCTGCCCGAGGTGTTCGACGCGCTGCGCCGCGGCTACGCCTTCACCCACTTGTTCAGTCACGAAGAAACCGGCCCCGGCTGTAGCTATGCGCGTGACCTGCGCGTGGCGGCGTGGTGCCGGCAGCACGGGGTGCAATGGCAGGAATGGCCGCAGACCGGCGTGGTGCGGCGCCTGCGCAACCGTGCCGGCTGGGCTGCGCGCTGGCAGCGGCGCATGGACGCGCCCTTGCTGCCAGCCCCCGCCGGGTTTCGCGCGGCCAGCGGTCTCGGTGCTGACGCCTGGCCGCAGGCGCAGGTGCGCCAGCGCCCGGCGTTGCAGGTCGCGTCGCGGCCGACTCCGCCGGGCGGCACGCATGCCGCGCTGGACACGCTGCACAGCTTTTTGGAGCAACGCGGCGCGCACTACCGCAAAGACCTGTCCAGCCCCTTGAGCGCCGAGACCGGCTGCTCGCGCCTGAGCGCGCATCTGGCTTTCGGCACCTTGTCCGTGCGGCAGGTGCATCAGGCCACCGAAGCGCGCATCGCCGCGCTCCAACCAAGCGCTGACCCGCAGGAGCGCAGCTTCGCGTACCACTTGCGTGGCTTTGCCGGGCGGCTGCGCTGGCATTGCCACTTCATGCAAAAGCTCGAAGACGAGCCGGCCATCGAAACCCGCAACTTCGCCCGCGTTTACGACGGTTTGCGCGAAGCCGAATTCAACCGCGAGCATTTCGAGGCCTGGCGCGAAGGCCGCACCGGCTTTCCCATGGTGGACGCCTGCATGCGCAGCCTCCATGCCACGGGTTGGCTCAACTTCCGCATGCGCGCCATGCTGGTGAGCTTCGCCGCCTATCACCTGTGGCTGCATTGGCGCGAGCCGGGGCTGCACCTGGCGCGACAGTTTCTCGACTTCGAGCCCGGCATTCACTGGAGCCAGATGCAGATGCAGTCGGGCACCACCGGCATCAACACCCTGCGCGTGTATTCGCCCCTCAAGCAACAGGCCGACCACGATCCACAAGGCGAGTTCGTCCGCCGCTGGGTGCCGGAATGGGGCACGCCCGCCTACCCGCCGCCCATCGTCGAGGAGCGCAGCGCGATGAAGCTGGCCAAAGATCGTGTCGATGCCGTGCGTCGCAGCCCACAAGCACGGGCTCAGGCCGACGCGGTGCAGGTTCGCCATGGTTCACGCAAAAGCGGCCTGCCGTCCAGCGGGCAAGGACGGGGCAAGGCCGGCACCGCTGCCGAGCGCAAGCCCGCGGCGGCCGACGCTGCGCCCCGGCAACAGGAGTTGTTCGAATGAGCGCCGATCCCGGCTACAAGGGCAACAAGGCCGCGCTGCCGAGCAAGCCCTGCGCTGTTTGTGGCCGTGCCATGAGCTGGCGCCGCGCCTGGGCGAAAAACTGGAGCGAGGTGCGCTATTGCTCCGCGGCCTGCCGCCGGGACAAGGGCAAACGCAAGCTGAACGGGGATGCGCATGACGCCTGCTAGCCCGCCACGGCCGCTGCGCAAGCTGGTCGTGGTGCTGGGCGATCAGCTCGATCGGCACGCCGCTGCCTTCGACGACTTCGACCCCGCGCAGGACGCCGTGTGGATGGCGGAAGTGGCGGAGGAATCCACCCATGTCTGGTCGAGCAAGCCGCGCATCGCGCTGTTCCTCGCCGCCATGCGCCACTTTGCCGCAGCCCTGCTGGCAGCAGGCCGCAGAGTGCATTACACCCGTCTGGACGAGGCCGCCAACGTCGGCAGCCTGGCCGCCGAACTCAGCCGCGCGCTGCAAGGGCTGCGGCCGGCGAAGCTGGTGATGACCGCGCCCGGTGACTGGCGCGTGCTGCAGGCGCTCGAAGCTGCGGCGGCGGCACATGGGCTGCCGCTGGACATCCGCGACGATCGCCATTTCTACGCCACGGTGCGCGAGTTCGCCGCCCACGCGCGCGGCCGCAAGCAGCTGCGCATGGAATATTTCTACCGCGCCATGCGCCAGCAGCACGGCGTGCTGATGGACGGCGACAAGCCCGCGGGCGGGCAGTGGAACTTCGACGCCGACAACCGCGAGCCCTTTGCCGGGGCGGGCCCGGGTGTCGTGCCCGAGCCGATCCGTTTTGCCCCCGACGCCATCACCCGCGAGGTCATCGCGCTGGTGCAGGCACGCTTTGCCGACCATCCCGGCAGTCTCGACGACTTCGCCTGGCCAGTGACGCGTGAGCAGGCGCTGCAGGCGCTGAACCGTTTCGTGCATGAGCGCCTGCCGCAGTTCGGCCGCTGGCAGGACGCGCTGTGGCCGCAGCAGCCCTGGCTGTGGCATGCCCACCTGTCCGCAGCGCTCAACCTCAAGCTGCTCAATCCGCGCGAAGCGGTGCAGGCCGCTGAAGGCGCGTGGCGCGCGGGCGCGGTGCCACTGGCCAGCGCCGAAGGCTTCATCCGCCAGATCCTGGGTTGGCGCGAATACGTGCGCGGCATCTACTGGACGCAGATGCCCGGCTATCTCGAGCGCAACGCGCTGGGCGCCCACGAGCCGTTGCCCGCGTTTTTCTGGACGGGCGACACCCCCATGGCCTGCCTGTCCGACGCACTGCGGCAGACCCTGCAGTTCGGCTACGCCCACCACATCCAGCGACTGATGGTCATCGGTCTGTATGCGCTGCTGCACGGTGTGCAACCGCAGCAGGTGCACCAGTGGTTTCTGGCGGTGTATGTCGACGCGGTGGAGTGGGTGGAATTGCCCAACACCCTGGGCATGAGCCAGGCCGCCGACGATGGCTTGATGGCGAGCAAGCCCTATGTCGCCAGCGGCAAATACATCCAGCGCATGAGCGCGGGCAGCCTGTGCGCCGCCTGCCGCTTCGACCCGGCGCAGCGCGTGGGCGAGCGCGCCTGCCCCTACACCACGCTCTACTGGGATTTTTTGCTGCGGCACGAACAGCGCCTGGCCGCCAACCCGCGCACGGTGATGCAGGTGCGCAATCTCGCCCGCGTCAGCGCCGAGGAGCGCACGCGCATCCGCGCCCAAGCCGAGTCCATCCGCAAGGAGGCGACATGACGCCGGGCGAGTTCCCGCCCACGCCGCAGGCGGCCCAGGCGCGACTGGCCGCGCTGCGGCCGAGCGACTATGCCCGCAGCCGCAACCACCTCGACGGGGCGGTCACGCGGCTGTCGCCCTACATCACCCACGGCTTCCTGAGCTTGCCGCAAGTGGTGGCATGGCTGCGTGACCGGCATGGCATCGGCACCGACCACAAGCTGGTGCAGGAGCTGGGCTGGCGGGCGTTTTTTCAGCACGCCTGGCGGCATGACGGCGAAGGCATTCTGAGCTCGCTGCACCACGGTCCCTTGTCCGACTCGGCTTACGCCCGCGAGCTGCCCGCCGACATCCGCCAGGGCCGCAGCGGCGTGCCCGCCATCGACCAGGCGGTGCGCGCGCTGTATGCCACCGGCTATGTGCACAACCATGCGCGTATGTGGCTGGCGTCGTATTGCGTGCATGTGCGCAAGGTGCACTGGCGCGCCGGAGCCGACTGGATGCTCAGCCATCTGCTCGACGGCGACCTGGGCAGCAACCATCTGTCGTGGCAATGGGTGGCTGGCACCGGCAGCAGCAAGCCCTATCTGTTCAACGCCGACAACGTCGCCCGGTACGCGCCCATGGCCTGGCACAGCCGCGGGACGGTCATCGACGCCAGCTATGAGGCGCTGCATGCCCTGGCGCATCAGCCGCGCAATGGCGGGCCCGAGCCCGGCGAGCACCACGGCATCGCCGAGCCTGACTTGCTGCGCAGCCCGCCCACGCACGGGTTCCGCCGGCCCGATGCGCGCGCCATCGCCGGGCGCGACGTCTGGTTGGTCCATCCCTGGTCGCTGGGCGAGGTGCCTGCGGGTTGCTTGCCCGTGGCGGTGTGCGATGCCGACGTTCACGCCCGCTGGCCTTGGTCGGCAGCACGCTGGCAGTGGGTCGCCGCCCGCATGGCCGCGATGACGCCCCTGCGCTGGTTCGCCACCGGCGCGGAACTGCGACTTGCACTGGCCGCGGCCGATTCGGTTCGGGGCTGGGCCAATCCACATCTCGGCCCGGCGCTGAGTGCGCTGGACTTGGCCGAGCCACCGCTCGCTTTCGACGAGCCCGCCGCGCGCTGCCGCTCGTTCTCCGCGTTCTGGTCACGGGTGCAAGCGCGCCAGCCCAATCCCCACCCCCGTTCCACCCAAGGAGACTTGTTCCATGTCTGAGCCAGCCATTGTCCTGATCACCGGCGCCCGCGGCGGCATCGGCCGCGCCCTGGCTACGCATTTGCACGCGCAGGGCTGGCGTGTGGCTGCAGTCGGGCGTGACGCCACCGCGCTGGCTGATGTTCCGGCGCAGGCCCGCATCGCCGCCGACACCACCACGCCCGAAGGCGCGGCTGCGGCGTTGGCCCAATGCGTCACGCAGCTTGGCAGCGCGCCCAGCCATCTGGCCCATTGCGTGGGCAGCACGCTGATCGCTCCGTTGCACCGCACCAGCGTGGCGCAATGGCGCGAGGTGCTGCGCGTGAACCTGGACAGCGCCCTGTGCATGCTGGGTGCCTGGATCGAGGCGTGCCGCGGTGCGCAGCAACCGGGCGCGGCGGTGCTGGTGAGTTCGGTCGTGGCGCAGATCGGCGTGGCCAACCACGAAGCCATCGCCGCGGCCAAGGGCGGCATCGAGGCCCTGGTCCGCAGCGCCGCCGCAACCTATGCGCCCATCGGCCTGCGCATCAACGCCGTGGCTCCGGGCATGACCGAGACGCCGCTCACCGCCGGCATGCTCAAGGTGCCGGCGATGCGCGAAGGGGCGGGCCGGCAATATCCGCTCGGCGGCGTGCAAAGCGCCGGGGATGTGGCGCAGGCCATGGCCTGGCTGCTGTCGGCCGCGGCCTCGCGCATCACCGGACAGTGCATCGCGGTGGACGGCGGCTTCACCACCATCCGGCCCCTCGTGAAATGAGCAGCCGCATGGTCCAGCCCGGCCCCAGGGCGCTCAGTACATCTTGTAGGGCAGGAACTTGCCGCTCATGCTGATGTGCACGCGGTCCCCCTTGGGATCGGGCTCGCGGGTGAGGTCCATCCTGAAGTCGATGGCGCTCATGATGCCGTCGCCGAACTCCTCGTGGATCAACTCCTTGAAGGTCGTGCCGTAGACGTTGACGAGCTCGTAGAAGCGGTAGATCAGCGGGTCGGTGGGCACGGCGGTGGGCAGCGAGCCCTTGTACGGCACCACCTGCAGCAGCTTCACCGCGTCGGCGGGCAGGTCGAACAGCCGCCCGATGATGGCTGCCTGCCCGGCGTCGAAAGTCATCTGGCCGAGGCAGCCGGCCGTGACCCATTCCTTGCTTTGGCCCACGGCCCGGGCCACGTCGGCCCAGTTCAGGCCCTTGGCAATCTTGGCGGCGATGATGGCTTCGGTCACGTCGTTGCGGGTCATGGGGACTCCTGGGTTGTTGGGAAAACGATGGGTCTGACATGAAGTAAACCTCATGCCACGCGCACCTTCACGGCGGGCGCGGGCGGCACCGGATGCGGCATGGCGCCGAGCACGGATGGCGAGCCGGGCCAAGCCTCGACGACAGCCTCGGCCTGCGCCTGCATTGGGGCCGGCATGGGCCTGTCGGTCTGCATCGGCGCCTCGGCGACCGCGCCGATGATCATCACGCAGGGGCTGGCCAGGCCGCTGGCGGCGAGGCTTGTGGCCAGGGTGCCCAGGCGGGTGCGCAGCCGCCGCGCGTCCGGATTGCTGGCGGACTGCACCAGCAGAGCCGGTGTCGACGCCGGCAGGCCGCCGTCGAGCAATGCCTGCTGGATGGCTGCGGCGGTGGACACGCCCATGTAAATCACCAGGGTCAATCCGCTACGCGCCAACGCGACCCAGTCCACGCCGTTGCCGGCTGCGGGATGACCGGTGACGAAGGCCACGCCGCAGGCGTGGTCGCGGTGCGTGAGCGAGACCGCGGACGCCGCCGCGGCGGCAACGCCGGCGGTGATGCCGGGGACCACCTCCACGGCGATGCCGGCGGCGCGCAGCGCGGCGATTTCTTCGCCGGCGCGACCGAACAGCAGCGGGTCGCCGCCCTTGAGGCGAACGACGCGCTCGCCGCGCCACGCTTCGGCCACCATCAGGCGCTCGATGAAGACCTGCGGCGTGCTGGCGCAGCCGCCCCGTTTGCCCACATGCACGACGCGGCAGGAGGCGGGCAGATGCCGCAAGCAACCGTCGTGGACCAGATCGTCCACCAGCGCAACGCTGGCTTGCTGCAGCACGCGCACCGCCTTGAGGGTGAGCAGTTCCGGGTCGCCGGGGCCGGCGCCGACGAGGTGAACCCGGGGTGCGGTGTCGCGGGTTGAACCCGCAGCTGCGAAGTCTGTTGTGGTGGGCATGTCGTGCAAGGTGCGGCTCCAGGATTCAGGCTTGCAGGAGGGGCGCGGCCGGACCGGCGCGACCGGCATCATCGGCTTGACCGGCGGCAGGCGATGACCCGGTCCCGGCAGGCGAGCTGCTGATGCCCCGGATGGGCGCGGGGTGGGTTTCCGGGTCGTCCCTGCCGTCACCGGCGGAGGCGCCGCAAGCGCCCATGCCTGCCGAGCCGCCAGCCCGTGCCGGCTGCAGGGCCGCGGCAATGCTCTCGGCCTGGCGCGCCAGAGGTCTCGGCACCGGCTTGCGGCCGGCGCGCACATCGGCAATCCAGCCCAGGGTGGCGGCCAGGTCGGTACCGCAGAGCGGCAGGGCGGTTTCGGCTGGCGTTGCCTCCGTGGCCGGCTCCATGCGCAGCCCGCCGGCGGCGTCGATGTAAAGCAGTTCACCCGCACGGTGCGGGTGGGCCACCGCCTCGCCTTCGCAGCCGCGCATCAGCAGCGCGGGCTGGCCCAGGCGCTGCAGCACGTCGCGCATCAGCACGGCGTATTCCGGGTGGGTGTAGCTGGCGAGCAGCAGGCTCGGACCGGCGACGGGAGCCAGCAACTTCACCACGCTGTGGCCGGCGTTGCGCACGCCCAGCACGCTGCGCCATTGCAGCAGCGCGGCCAGTTGCGGACTGATGCAGCCGAGGTCGAGATAGACCGCCTCGCCTGCATTCAGCAACGCTTGTGCCTGGATGCTGGTTCCCGCGAGATGCAGGCCCAGCGCGCTCCAGATGCGTGCCGTGTGCAACCGGCCGTCGTTCTGCTCGGTGCCGAGCACCAGCACCGCGATGCCGCGCTGGCGCAGCAACAGGGCCAGCAGCGGCACCTGGTTGGGCAGGCGCCGCGCGCCGTTCACGCTGGGCACCACCACCACCGGCCGCCCCGGTGTGATGGCCGGAAGCGAGGCGCGCACGGCCCGGGTGAAGCCTTCGAGTTCCTCGGCGCTCTCGCCCTTCATGCGCAGCGCCAGCAGCACGCCGCCGATCTGCGCGTCCGACAGTTCGTGCCGCAGCAACCAGCCCATCAAGGTCTGCGCCTGCTCCACGCTCAAGCCGCGACTACCCTGCGCGCCGCGGCCGATGATGCGCAGCAGGGGCACGACCTCCGCATTGACGCGGCACGCAGCGTCGACGTCGTCGACCTGCGGCGAGGGTGTCGAAGCTGCACGGAACATGGCGGGTCACCTCCTGTCAGATTTGGAGCAAGATTCAGGCCGGAACCTTGGCGCTGTCGCGCACGCTGCGCCGCAGTTCGGGCAGGCAGGAGCCGCAGTTGGTGCCGCACTTGAGCCGGGCCTGCAGCGCGGCGAGGCGAACGTCGTCGTCGCCCGCCAGCGTGGGCAGCAGGGCGTCGATCTGGTGCTGGCGCACGTCGAAGCAATTGCACACCTGGTGGCTGGTGGCGGGCAGGTTGCCCGGCGGGGTGGGCGAAGGCAGCAGCAGCCAGCGGCCGTAGGGTTTGGCGCTGGCTTCGCTTTGCAGCAGTTCGCGCAGCCAGCCCTGCGCCACCACGCTGTCGGCGGGGCCGGACAGCAGCGCGGCGTCCAGCGCCTCGCCGCTCAGGCGCACGGCGCGGCGCACGCTGCGGCCCGGGTCGGCGTAGCGCAGTGCCGCGTCGCCCTGCAGGCCGAAGTGTGTGTCGATGCGCGCCAGCAGTTCGGCGGATGGCGCGCCGCGCGCGGCGGCGCGCAGCAGCAGTCCGGTGCGCTCGCGGCCGAAGGGCACGCACAGCACGAAGGGCAGGTCGGCCAGGTCCCGCATCAAGGTGGCGCGCAGCGCCTGAGCGTTGTGCTCGGGCATCCAGCCGAAGGCGGCGAGGTGCCAGGACAGGTTGGCGGCTTCCACCCGCACCGCGCAGTGCTTGAGTTCAGGCTGGAAGGACTCGGGGTCGATCGCGGGCAGGGTCAGGCCGTTGACGCCCAGGCGCGCCTCGCCCTCGGCATGGCGTCCGGCGAGGTATTCGGCGCCCCAGTGCATGGCGATGAAAGCCTGTCCGGGGCGTACCGTGTCGGTGGCGCGGGCGGGCACGACGAGATCGCCGCGGCGCGAGGCCACGCGCAGCAGTTCGCCATCGCGCAGGCCGCGCCGCGCCAGGTCGCTGGGGTGGAGGTCGATACAGGGCTCGGGTGCGTGGCTGAACAGCCGCGGCACCGAGCCGGTGCGGCTCATGCCATGCCACTGGTCGCGCAGCCGCCCGGTGGTCAGCGCCACGGGATGGCGGGCGTCGCAGGGCTCGGCCACGGGTTTGAAGGCTTGAGCGAAGAAGCGGGCGCGGCCGTCGGCGGTGGGGAAGATGCCGTTTGCGTACAGCCGGGTCTTGCCGCCGCCCGTCGCTTGCGGGTAGGGCCATTGCTGCGGGCCGTCGCGCTCGAGCAAGGTCCACGACAAGCCGGTGATGTCGAGGTCACGGCCGCGGGTGCTTTCGCGGTGCTCGTTCCACACCGCTTCCGGCGCGGGGTAGGGGAAGAGGGTGAGTTGGCCGTTCAGTCTTGCGGGCAGCAGGGCTTCGAGGCGGCGGGCGAAGTCGGTGGCGATGGCCCAGTCGTCGCGCGCCGCGCCGGGGGCGGGCACGGCGGCGCGCACGCGGCTGATGCGGCGCTCGGAGTTGGTGACCGTGCCTTCCTTCTCGCCCCAGGTGGTGGCGGGCAGCAGCAGGTCGGCGTAGGACACGGTGGCGGCGGTGGCGTAGGCCTCCTGCACCACGACGAACTCGGCGCGCTCCAGCGCGCGGCGCACCATGCGCTGCTCGGGCAGCGACTGCGCCGGGTTGGTGCAGGCGATCCACAGCGCTTTCACCTCGCCGTCGGCCGCGGCCTGGAACAGCTCGACGGCGGTCTTGCCGCGCTTGGCCGGCACGTCGGCCAAGCCCCACAGCGCGGCCACTTCGGCGCGGTGCGCGGGGTTGGCCAGGTCGCGGTGGGCCGATAGCAGATTGGCCATGCCGCCCACTTCGCGCCCGCCCATGGCATTGGGCTGGCCGGTGAGCGAGAACGGCCCGGCGCCAGGCTTGCCGATCTGGCCGCAGGCCAGGTGCAGGTTGATGAGCCCGGCGTTTTTCGCCGTGCCGCTGCTGGACTGGTTCAGCCCCTGGCAATACATGGACAGCGTGGGCTGGCGGGTTTGCGGCGTGGCGCCGGGTGCGCCGAGCGCGAACCAGCGCGCGGCCTGCGCGATGTCCTCGGCCTTGAGGCCGCAGAGGGTGGCGGCCACCGCCGGGCTCATGTCGCGCACCAAGTCGCGCAGCGCGGGGTAGCCGCTGGTGTGCGCGGCAATGTAGGCGGGGTCGATCAGGTCTTCCCACACCATGACGTGCAGCATGGCGTGGAACAGCGCCACGTCGGTTCCCGGCAGGAGTTGCAGGTGCAGGTCGGCGAGTTCGGCGGTTTCGGTGCGGCGCGGATCGACCACGACGATGCGCATCTCCGGCCGCCGCGCCTTGGCCTGCTCGATACGGCGGAAGGCGATGGGGTGCGACCACGCGGCGTTGCTGCCGGCGAGAACCAGGCACGCGGCGTGGTCGATGTCCTCATACGCGCAGGGCGGGGCGTCGGCGCCGAGCGTGGCCTTGTAGCCGGCCACCGCGCTGCTCATGCACATGCGGGAATTGGTGTCGACGTTGTTCGTGCCGATCAGCCCCTTGGCCAGTTTGTTGAAGACGTAATAGTCCTCGGTCAGCATCTGCCCGGAAATGTAGAAGCCCACGCTGTCGGGGCCATGCGCGGTGATGAGCGCGGCGAAACGCCTTGCCGCGTGGTCCAGTGCCTGATCCCAGCGCACCGTGCTGCGCGGGGCGTCGCGCCGGGTGCGCAGCGCGGGCTGCAGCAGGCGCAACTGCGGCGCCAGCTCCGGCCGCGCGCTCAGGTGCAGGGTGCTGCCCTTGGTGCACAGGCGGCCGAAGTTGGCGGGGTGGTCGGGATCGCCGCGCACGCCGGTGATCGCGCCACCCTCGGACTCGATCAACACGCCGCAACCCACGCCGCAGTAGGGGCAGGTGGAGCGCGTCGTGCGCGGCGCATCGGTGTCAGCGCCTGCGGGCGCGATGGCGATGGAGCCGGCGGGGAGGTCGGCGGCGTTCATCGCGGGCAGAGACTCACGCCTCGGCGCAAGCCGCGCCGTCGCAGTGCGCAGTGCGCATCGCGGCGATGGGGGCCAGCAGTTCGTCGTGGCGCAGCCAGACCTGGCCGGCTTCCACCTTGACGCCGAAGGTCGGGGTGCAGCCTTCGTCGGGCTCGCGGGCGCGGCCGTCTTCGAGGCGGATGGTCCAGTTGTGCAGCGGGCAGGCCACGGCGTCGCCGAGCACGATGCCCTGGCTCAGCGGGCCGCCTTTGTGCGGGCAGCGGTCGAGCAGGGCGTAGATGCGGTCGGCCTCGGCGCGGAACACCGCGATCTCCACACCGTCGGGGCGGCGCACGCGGCGTGCGCCCAGCACGGGGATGTCGGCCACGGCGCAGACGGCGGTCCAGGCCGCCGGGAGGTCGGGGGCGTTCACGCCGGTTCTCCCAGCGCCGCGGCCACCGGCACGATGGGAATGAACTGCCGCGCGTCCACCTGCGCCTTATCCAACTCGAACCACGGATCGGGCTCGCCTTGCAGGGCGAACTGCAGGCGCTCCCACAGCGCCACGCGGCCGGCGGCGTCGCCGAGCACGCGCTGTTTGACATAGTCCAGCCCGACGCGGGCGATGAAATGCACGGTGCGTTCCAGATACCAGCCCTCCTCGCGGTAAAGCTGGATGAAGGCGCCGGTGTATTCCAGCACTTCCTCCTGCGTCTTGAGCTTGACGAGAAATTGCGCCACCTCGGTCTTGATGCCGCCGTTGCCCGCCACATACATCTCCCAGCCGGAATCGACGCCGATGATGCCCACGTCCTTGATGCCGGCCTCGGCGCAGTTGCGCGGGCAGCCGCTGACCGCGAACTTCACCTTGTGCGGGGCGTACATGCGCCAGGTGGCACGCTCCAGAATCTTGCCCATGCTGGTGCTGTCCTGCGTGCCGAAGCGGCACCATTCGCTGCCCACGCAGGTCTTCACCGTGCGCAGCGCCTTGGCGTAGGCATGGCCGCTGGGCATGCCGATGTCGTGCCAGACGTTCTGCAGATCTTCCTTTTTCACGCCCAGCAGGTCGATGCGCTGGCCGCCGGTCACCTTCACCGTGGGAATCTTGTACTTGTCCACCACGTCGGCAATGCGGCGCAGCTCGGCCGCGCTGGTCTCGCCGCCCCACATGCGCGGCACCACGCTGTAGGTGCCGTCCTTCTGGATGTTGGCGTGGCTGCGCTCGTTGATGAAGCGGCTCTGCGGGTCGTCCTTCGCCTCGTGCGGCCAGGTGGAGATGAGGTAGTAGTTCAGCGCCGGGCGGCAACTCGAACATCCGTTGGGCGTGCGCCAGCCCAGCGCGGCGTAGACGTCGGCAATGGTCAGCAGATGCTGCTCGCGGATGGCGTCGCGCACGTCCTGGTGGCTGGCCTCGGTGCAGCCGCACAGGGCCTTCTTTTTCGGCGCCGCGCTGTAGTCGCCGCCGGCGGTGAACATCAGCAACTGCTCCACCAGCCCGGTGCACGAGCCGCAACTGGCGCTGGCCTTGGTGTGCTTGCGCACCTCCTCCAGCGTGAACAGCCCCTTGTCCTTGATGGCCTTGCAGATGGCGCCCTTGTTGACGCCGTTGCAGCCGCAGACTTCGTCGGCGTCGGCCATGAGCTGGGCCTTGCTCTGGCCCTGGTGGCCGGCGTCGCCCAGATGGCTTTCGCCGAACATCAGCTTGTCGCGGATGTCGCTCACCTTGCGGCCTTCGCGCAGCAGCTTGAAGTACCACGAGCCGTCCACCGTGTCGCCGTACAGGCAGGCGCCGACGAGCTGGTCGCCCTTGACCACCAGGCGCTTGTAGACGCCGGAGAACGGGTCGGACAGCACGATGTCCTCGCAGCCCTCGCCACCCATGAAGTTCCCCGCCGAGAACAGGTCGATGCCGGTGACCTTGAGCTTGGTGCTGGTCTGGCTGCCGGTGTAGCGGCCGATGCCCATTTGCGCCAGATGGTTGGCCACCACCTTGCCTTGCTCGAACAGCGGCGCCACCAGGCCGTAGGCGATGCCGCGATGCGCGGCGCATTCGCCCACGGCGTAGATGCGCGGATCGGTCACGGTCTGCAGCGTGTCAGTGACGACGATGCCGCGGCTGCAGTGGATGCCGGCGCTCTCGGCCAGCGCGGTGTTGGGGCGGATGCCAGCGGCCATCACCACCAGGTCGGCCGGAATTTCGCTGCCGTCCTTGAACTGCACCGCGCGCACCCGGCCGGCGTCGTTGCCCAGCAAGGCCTGCGTCTGCGCGCCGAGGAGAAACTTGAGGCCGCGATCTTCCAGCGACTTCTGCAGGAGTTTGCCCGCCACGTCGTCGAGCTGGCGCTCCATCAGCCAGGGCATGATGTGCACCACGGTCACGTCCATGCCGCGCAGCATCAGGCCGTTGGCCGCTTCCAGCCCCAACAGGCCGCCGCCGATGACCACCGCGTGCTTGTGCGCCCGGGCGGCGTCGATCATGGTTTCGGTGTCCTTGATGTCGCGGTAGGCGATCACGCCATCCAGCTCCTTGCCCGGCACCGGCAGGATGAAGGGCAGCGAACCCATGGCCAGCAGCAGGCGGTCGTAGGGGGCTTCGAGGCCGTCATCGGTGCGCACCACGCGACGGATGCGGTCGATCTCCACCACCGTCTTGCCGGTGTGCAGGGTGATGCCGTTGTCGGCGTACCAGGACAGCGGATTGAGGATGATCTGCTCGATGGTCTGCTCACCGGCCAGCACGGGCGAGAGCAGGATGCGGTTGTAGTTCGGATGCGGTTCGGCGCCGAACACGGTGATGTCGTACAGATCGGGCGCGAGCTTGAGCAGTTCCTCCAGCGCCCGCACTCCCGCCATGCCGTTGCCGACGAGGACCAGTTTGGGTTTGTTCATGATGTGAGGTCCGAGAAGTGATGCGCGTGTCCAGGCATGGCGCTCAAGCCGCCTTCGCCTGCGGGTGCGCCTGGCGCTTGTAGAGAAACTCCAGCACCTGGGCGCGCAGGTGGGCGTAGTGCGGATCTTCGGAGAGGGCCAGGCGTTCGCGCGGGCGCGGCAGGTCGACCGTGAGAATCTCGCCGATGGTGGCGGCCGGGCCGTTGGTCAGCATGACGATGCGGTCCGACAGCAGCACGGCCTCGTCCACGTCGTGCGTCACCATCACCACGGTGGCGCCGCTGGCCGCGACGATGCCTTGCAATTCGTCCTGCAACTTGGCGCGGGTGAGGGCGTCGAGCGCGCCGAAGGGTTCGTCCATCAGCAGCACCTTGGGGCTCATGGCCAGGGCGCGGGCGATGCCCACGCGCTGCTTCATGCCGCCGGAGATTTCGTGCGGATGCTTGTGCGCGGCATGCGGCAGGCCCACCAGGTCGAGTGCGGCTTCGGTGCGCGCCTTGAGTTGCGCCTTGCTCTCGTTGCCGCCGAACACGCGTTCCACGCCGAGGTGGACGTTGCCGTAGCAGGTCAGCCAGGGCAGCAGCGAGTGGTTCTGGAACACCACGGCGCGGTCGGGGCCGGGGGCGTGGATTTCGCGGCCGTCGCAGACCATCACGCCGGAGGTTGGCAGGGTGAGCCCGGCGATGAGGTTGAGCAGGGTGCTCTTGCCGCAACCGGAGTGGCCGATCAGGCTGATGAACTCGCCACGGGCGATGTCCAGGTTGATGCCCTTCAAGGCGTGGAAAGGGCCGCGGGCGGTGTCGAACACCATTTCGACATGTTGAACGACGATGAAGCGTTCCATGGTGAGGGTCTCGTGTGGGGGGCTGGGTTGCCAGTGGCGGGATGCGCGCTGCCGGGGCGGCGTCAGCGCGCCTCGTCGTAGCTGAAGCGCCGCGCAATCAGCATCAGCGCACCTTCGAGCACCATGCCGGTGACGCCGATGACCAGTATGGCGATGATGATGTGGGCGAGATTGAGGTTATTCCACTCGTTCCACAGCCAGAAACCGATGCCGGTGCCGCCGGTGAGCATTTCCGCGGCGACGATGACCAGCCAGGCCGTCCCCACCGACAGCCGCACCCCGGTCATCATGTAGGGCATGACCGAGGGCAGCAGGATCTTGGTGAACACCTTCCAGGTGGAGAGGTCGAGCACGCGCGCGACGTTGAGATAGTCGGCCGGGATGCGCTGCACGCCGATGGCGGTGTTGATCATCATCGGCCAGATGGAGCAGATGAAGATGGTGTAGATGGCTGCCGCCGGGGCGTTGCTGAACACATACAGGCCGATCGGCAGCCAGGCGAGCGGCGACACCGGGCGCAGCAGGCTGATGATGGGCGAGAGCATGCGGTTCAAAAACCTCATGCGGCCGATGGCGAAACCCAGCGGAATGCCCGCCAGGGCAGCCAGCCCGAAGCCGTAGGCCACGCGCTGCAGCGAGGCCAGCAGGTTCCAGCCGATGCCCACGTCGTTCGGGCCGTTGTCATAGAAGGGATGGGCGAACACCTGCTGCGCCGAATGCCAGGTGACCAGCGGCGAGGGAAACTGCTGACTGTGCTCGGCCGCCAATTCCCACACCAGCAGCAGCAGCGCCAGCCCCGCCAGCGGCGCCACCAGGGTCGACACGATCTGGCGGTTGCGCGCGCGCTTGCGGTCGGCCGCGCTCAGCGGACGGATGGCGAGCTTGGCGTCGCCGGCTTTGCTGCGGGCAGCAGCGATGGCAGCCGAGGCGGCCGGCGGCGTCTGACCGTCGAGCACGAGGTTCGCGCTGGGCCCGTCGGGGTCGAATCCGGCGGCGCCGGTGAGGACTGCGGTGTTCATGCTGGATTCCCGCTTCATGGTCATGCGTTGCAATCAGGCAAGGCGCCGGGCGGCCGATCTGCCGCGCGGCGCGGGGAACATCAAGTGGCCATGTCGTTGATCTTGAAACCGTGGGCGTAGGCCTTGGGGTCTTTGCCGTCCCACACCGTGCCGTCGATCAGCTTGGATGTGCGGAGCATGCTCTTGGGCACTGGCACCTTGAGCGCGGTGGCGACTTCGCCGTACAGGTCGATGCGGTTCACCGCCTTGGCCACGGCGAGGTAGTCGGGGTCGGTCTTGATCAGGCCCCAGCGGCGGAACTGGGTGAGGAACCACATGCCGTCGGACAGCCACGGGTAGTTGACCTGCCCGTCTTCATAGAAGGTCATGGGGTGCTTGTCGTCCCAGCTCTTGCCCAGGCCGTTGGTGTAGCGACCGAGGATGCGCGGCAGGATGGTTTCGACCTGGGTGTTGACATAGCCCGGCTCGGCGATGGTTTCGGCCATCTTGGTCTTGTTCACCAGCGAGGCATCGATCCAGCGGCAGGCTTCGAGCACCGCGGCCATCACCGCCCTGGTGGTGTTGGGGTACTTCTGCACGAACTCGGCCGTGGTGCCCAGCACCTTCTCGGGGTGGTCCACCCAGATGTCCTGGCTGGTCACGGCGGTGAAGCCGATCTTCTGGTTGATGGCCACCGCGTTCCACGGCTCGCCCACGCAGAAGCCGTCCATACTGCCCACGCGCATATTGGCCACCATCTGCGGCGGCGGCACGGTGATCACCTTGTCGTCCTTCAACGGGTTGATGCCGTAGGTCGCCAGCCAGTAGTACAGCCACATGGCATGGGTACTGGTGGGGAAGGTCTGGGCGAAGGTGTAGGTGCGCTTCTTCTCGGCAATCGCCTTGGCCAGCGCCGGACCGGTGGTGATGCCTTCCTTGGCCAGGGCGTCGGCCAGGGTGATGGCCTGGCCGTTGCGGTTCAGGCCCATGAGGATGGCCATGTCCTTCTTCGGCCCGCCCACGCCGAGTTGCACGCCATAGGGCAGGCCGTACAGCACGTGCGCCATCTGGATGCCGCCGGTGAGCAGGTTGTCGCGCACCGCAGCCCACGAGGCCTGCTTGCTCGGGATGATCTTGATGCCGTACTTCTTGTCGAAGCCCAGCATGGCCGCCATGACGATGGGGGCGCAGTCGGTGAGGGGGATGAAGCCGATCTTGACCTCCTCCATTTCCGGCTTGCCGAAGCCGGTTCCTGCTGCGCTGGCCTGAGGCTGCAGCCCGGGCAACAGGCTGGCAACTGCGACTGCAGCCCCGGACTTCATGATGGCGCGGCGGGCGGGCTGGGCCGGGGCGTCGGTCTTGGGTGTGGCGTCGTCGAGTTTGCGCATGAGAGGTCCTGGGATGGTTCGGATCGGGAACACGGTCGAATCACTGCCGAAAAAAAAGCCTCCAAGCGCAGCCACGAACGTGGTGCTCTTGAAGGCATCATTGCCAGACCGGAGGGGAGACGCCCCATCCGGAGGAATTTCCATCAGCCGCCATTGGCCTATGGTCAGTTGCTAGCAATAGCCGTGCCAGATCCGCAGACAGCCAGTTTCAGAGCGAGAAGGGGGAACAGCCCGGATTTGCGGGCCGCAACTCGTGGTGCGGCGCACAACGCGGGTGCGTGGCATGCGGCGCGATGCGCGCATCTGGTGCGCACTCCTGGGGGTATCTGCAAGATGCGGCGAAGGCATCGCCGCACCGGCCAGGGCGCTGCTAGGGCCTGTTCACGCTATTTCTCCACGTGCGTTGCCCCCAGACGGGGATGGCTGCAAGGCGGAGGGCGCCGGCAAGGGTGAACCCTTGCCAAGCCTGACAACGCCGCAGACGCCCCGTCTGGGGGCAACCCTGCGGGACGGGGGACTGGGCAGCGCATTGCGGCGTTGCAAGCCGCTTGCGGTGCATAGCACCGCGGCGCGGCTTGCGCCTTGCACTGCATCTGCCCAGTCCCCCGTCGCAGGTGAAGAAATAGCGTGAACAGGCCCTAG
>JAGWMO010000001.1:0-195236 GCA_028871675.1 Betaproteobacteria bacterium | reverse complement strand
CCAACTCCAACTCCAACTCCAACTCCAACTCCAACTCCAACTCCAACTCCAACTCCAACTCCAACTCCAACTCCAACTCCAACTCCAACTCCAACTCCAACTCCAACTCCAACTCCAACTCCAACTCCAGCCGAAGCTGAAGGACTATCGAGTGCCGAGACGGTTGCGTTCCCCGCTGTGCCTGCCCCGTCGTCCATGGACATGGCTTACCACGCTGCGATCGTGGCAGCCTTGCCGGCGCAAGCGGTCCATCAGCGTTCTGGCGATGTGGTCACCGGCAAATCGCCCTGGCAAAGTGGCACCTTCGCATACTCGATTCCCGACCCGGTCTTTTTGATCCCCGCCGACTCCGCAGGGTCGGACGCGACTGGCCAGTCCTCAAGCACGCAGGCTGCGCTCCAGGCCAGCGAACACGAAACCGTTGCTGCACCCGCTGCCGTTGCTGAAGCCTTCATCCAGACCGAGCCCAAGGAAGAGGACGGACGACGGGCAACTGAGACTGAAGAGTTGGTGAATCGGCCATCACAACTCGGCCTGGACGAGACGGCTTGTACAGAGCAAGATGTTTTTCCGGCCTTGGAGCGGACGCAGGCTCCAACCAGCGCGGCAACCCTGGACGCAGCACTCGAAGCCGGCGCCGTGCCCGATTATCCGGGCGACATCGACGGCTCCAATGACGAGGCACTTGCCAGTTTCTCGGCGGAAGCCGAGGCTGCCTTGCGTCACGAAGGCTCGGCGTCCGCAGCACCACCGCCTGCCCCTTTTGAAGAGTTGTTGCGCGCCGCCAAGGAAGAAGCTCTGCTCGCAGAGGCGGATCGGCTCCCTGAAGCAGCAAACCATGGTTCCAGGTTCGAGCTGGATCCCTGGGCTGGCAAAACCGACGCGCAAGCCAAGACAGACCCAGGGGACGCAGACTCGCACTTCGACCTCGGTGCCGTCCTGCACTACGAATTCGGGCCCGACACGGGAGCCGGAACCGAAATTGAAGCTGAAGCTGAAGCGCAGAAACCTGAACCGCTCCTGGATGCAGCGGCACTCCGCGCCGATGCGGTCGATCCGGCCCAGCCATTCATGGCGAACACCGGGGATCGCCTTGATGGCGTCGTGACCGAACCTGAGTTCCTGCGCCAGGCGCGGGCGCAGGAACGTTGGCGGCAGCCTCGCGTGCGTGCCTTTCTGACTGTATTGGCCATGCTGTTGATCGCCACCGGTGGCGTGCAAGCGGCCTGGACTTGGCGCGATGTGCTGGCGACGAATTGGCCGCAAAGTCGTTCCATTCTGTCCCGGCTTTGTGCCGTGGCCGGCTGCAGCTTGGCAGCACCGCGCAGGCCACAGAGTCTGGTGATCGACACCTCGTCCATGTCACCGGGAAGCGATGGACTGCTGCAACTGGACGCATCGCTGCGCAACCGCAGCGGCGAGGCTGTTGCCTACCCCGCTTTTGAGCTCACGCTGACGGGAATGCAGGATCAGATCGTGGCGCGTAAAGTCATCCAGCCTGCGCAATACCTCGCCGGCGACAAGCTGGCCAGCGATGCCGCCGCCCTGCAGCAACGGATCCAACGAGGCCTGGCTGCCGGAGCCGAGTTGCGCATTCAACTCAAGCTGCAATTGCGCAAGGACGAAGCCAGCGGCTACACCCTTTACGCCTTCTATCCCTGAAGGCGCTCGCCAGTCTCGCCATGCCTGGCAGCCCGAGGGTTGCTCCCCGTCAGATTCGTGCGAGGTCGTCGAGCCCGGCGAGATATGCCGGGCTGCGCATCAGCACATCCCAAGGTTGCGGCGGACGCGAGGCCAGCAGTGCCAGGCGTCGCGGCTCGCAGGCTGCATCAACCTGCCACTGCCTGCTGACGAGCGCCTGCTGCAAACCTTGCAGCACCATGTCGATCGGGCGTCCGTCGTCCACCTGACTCTGGTTGCACAACAGGGCAAGGTCGCATCCGGCGTTCAGCGCCTGAACCACCGCAGAGGTGTCGTCATCTGCCTGAGCGCGAGCACCGTGCATGCTCAGGTCGTCGCTGATGATGGCACCGTCGAAACCGAGCCGGCCACGCAGAATATCCTGCAACCAGCGCGAACTGAAGCCTGCAGGGTTGGCGTCCACCTTGGGGTAGATCACATGCGCAGGCATCACCGCCTGCAGGCCATGGCGCAACCAGCCATACGGCGCAGCGTCATGCTGCAGGATGTTGCGTGCGCTGCGCGTGTCATGCGGCGTATCGACGTGCGAATCCGCCTGCGCCCAGCCATGGCCAGGGAAATGCTTGGCGCAATGCGCCAGGCCGGCGCGCTGCAGGCCAGCCATCAAGCCTTGTGCCAGCAGGCTGACGACGCGTGCATCGGCGTGGAATGCGCGGCTGCCGATCACGCCCGAGCGCCCCCAATCGAGATCGAGCACGGGCGTGAAGCTCAGGTCGACACCGCAGGCACGCAACTCGGCCCCCAGCACCAAGCCACAGGCGCCTGCCACCTGCACCGCACCCATGGCGTCACGCATCCACAAGCGGCCGAGCTCGGCCATGGCCGGCAGCAACGTGAAGCCACCTTCGCGGAAACGCTGCACGCGGCCTCCCTCGTGGTCGACCGCCACCAGCAAGTCGGCACGAACGGCCTTGATGCTGGCCACCAGCGCGACAAGTTGCTCCCGCGAAGCCCAGTTGCGGGTAAACAGGATGACACCGCCGACCAGCTTGTTGTTCAGACGCCTGCGATCGTGGGCAGTCAGTGTGGTGCCGGCGATATCGATGACAAGGGGTGCAGTGCGCATGCGGCTTGAAAAGTTGGAGCCTTCAATTCCGAGGAGAAACTTCGGCAACGACAAAGGCCATGGCGGTGAGCACTTCGTCGGAGACCGAGACATGAAAACGTAGCTGCCGCGCCTCGCACCATGCAGCAAGTTCACCATGCAGCACGACGTTTGGGCGCCCTCCGGCGGCATTGAGAATTTCACACGCGCGCCAGGTCATGGGCATGTGGATACCCAGGCCGATCGCTTTGGAGAACGCCTCTTTGGCGGCGAAGCGCGTAGCCAAATAACGCTCACCACGAGCCGGCGCCCGCGCGTGCCGCTGGCGGAAAACCTCGAGTTCCTGCTGGCCGAGAATGCGCTCCGCGAAACGCTGCCCGTGACGTTGCCAGGCGCTACGGATACGACCGATGTCGCAGATGTCGGTACCGATGCCGTAGATGCTGCTCATCTTGATGCGGCTGCGGCGCGCGCCAGGCTGGCACGCCGGATGACCGCCTTGAAATCACGCACCGACTGTTCCATGCCGACGAACAACGCATGGCCGACCAGCGCATGCCCGATATGTAGCTCGCTCACCTCGGGCATGGCGGCGATGCTGCTGGTGCTGGACAGTGTGAGCCCATGACCGGCATGGGTTTGCAGGCCGAGAGAGTGCGCAGTGGCCATGCCTTGTTGCAGGCGTTCAAGCTCGCGCTGGGCTAGGGCTGCGTCGCCAGACTCACAGGCATTGGCGTAGGCGCCGGTGTGCAATTCCACACACGGCGCGCCAGCGCGGGCCGACGCCTCGATTTGCGCGTGGCTGGCTTCGACGAAGAGGGAAACCTGGCAACCAGCGGCCGCCAGGCGGGCGCAGGCATATTGCACACGATCGAGCTGGCCAGCCACATCGAGCCCGCCCTCGGTGGTGATTTCCTGGCGACGTTCAGGTACGAGGCAGACACTTTGAGGCCTGACTTGCTCGATGATGTCCAGCATCTCATCGGTCACCGCGGCCTCAAAGTTCAGGGCCACTCCGATTTCCGCCCTGATGCGCTGCACATCCGCGTCGCGGATATGGCGGCGGTCTTCGCGCAAATGAAAGGTGATGATGTCGGCCCCGCCGTCCACCGCCGCACGGGCGGCAAGCACGGGGTCGGGATGGATGCCACCGCGGGCATTGCGCAAGGTTGCAATGTGATCGATATTCACACCCAGTAAAGGGCCCGACGCTGCGGCGAATGCAAGGGGATTCATAGCTGATGGAGATCGATCAACAACTGCCGCGTGCGCAGCGGTTGGGTGCCCAGATGATAGTGAAGCAGTTCGCGCATCAGTGTCTTGGCAACACGCGCTGTACCCACTTGAGCCCAGTCGCCGGACTCCATGGCCAGCAACTGCGCCCCCAGGTACAGCCCACCCCCAGCACTGATCGAATCAACCTCGGCATGGCGACCGCTCGCGGGCTCGGGCAGTACGCCGAACAGCGGGTCGACGATGTAATGCGCATCCGCCCGTACCGGTAGGTCCGATTGACTTTCGCGATCGAGCGGTGGCAGGTACCCCAACTCACGCAGCAGGCCGATTTCGAAGCGCCGCAACAGGGGCTCGACGCCTGTCGTCCAACCATGCGGTGCCGCGCCCAACTCCACCAAGGCGTCATGGTAGGTGTCGAACAAGGCCTCGTGCGCATCCTCACGCGCAAGCAGGCGCACCAGCAATTCGTTGAAATAAAAGCCGCACAACAAGGGCAGTCCGGTCAGTGGCGCCACACCCCCACTCCAGTCCGCACGCGTGAGCGTACGGACCTCGCCGCTTCCGCTCCAGCTTGCGGCAAAGGGCTGAAATCCCAGCAGCACCGTACGCAGTTGCGAAGTTGGCCGCTTCGCCCCCTTGGCCACCAGCGCCAGGCGACCGTGGTGGCGGCTGAACACGTCGAGAATCAGGCTTGTTTCTTTCCAGGGATGGGCGTGCAGCACATAAGCGGGTTCGTCATGCACCCGCTCGATGCGCGCGCGTGAGCGGCGCTTGGGCTGCGTTGCCGCGACTCGATCGGCAACGGTGCTCAACGCCGCCGGGGGTACGACAGGCACATCATGCGGCAAAGGCACGGGGTCCATGAAACGGGGCGCCGATGTTGGGTCGGATCAGGCTCTGGCAAGCGCGAGCGAAGCGATTGAACGCATGGCGCCAAGCTAGTCCTCGTAGCCGAAAGCGCGCACAGCGCGCTGGTCGTCGGCCCAGCCCGAGCGTGTCTTGACCCACACCTCCAGAAAAACGGGGGCGTCAAAAAGACGCTGCATTTCCATGCGTGCTTCCGTGGAAATTCGTTTGAGTCGCTCGCCTGCTGCGCCGATGACCATGGCCTTATGGCCGTCACGTTCAACCACGATGGCAGCGGCGATGCGGCGCAGATCACCCTCCTGCTCGAAGCGCTCGATCAGGACCGCGCTGGTGTACGGCAGTTCGTCTCCGGTCAGGCGGAACAGTTTTTCGCGCAAAATTTCCGCAGCGAGAAAGCGCTCGCTGCGATCGGTGAGAGCGTCGGCGTCATAGCCCCACTCGCCTGCGGGAAGATAGGGCGCAATGATGGCCAGAAGGCGCTTCGCATCGGTCGATTTGCGCGCCGACAGTGGCACGATCTCGGCCAGGTTTTTGTGCGCGCCGAGCCCTTGCAACCAAGGCAAAAACTTCTCACGGGATTGCACGCGATCGAGCTTATTGGCCACGAGGATGATGGGCTTGCCGGATGGAATCAACGCTCCCACGCGCTCGTCCTCGGGATCGATGTGCCCAGCTTCAATCACCCACAAGACCACGTCCACCTCGGCCAGCGCCGCTGTCACGGTGCGGTTCATCGCGCGGTTGAGCGCACGCGTGTGACGCACCTGAAAGCCAGGCGTGTCGACGAAGGCGAACTGCACAGAACCTTCGGTGTGCAGACCCAGCAGGCGGTGGCGTGTGGTCTGCGCCTTGT
The DNA here is from genome assembly GCA_028871675.1 of Betaproteobacteria bacterium. GTDB lineage: Bacteria > Pseudomonadota > Gammaproteobacteria > Burkholderiales > Burkholderiaceae_C > Thiomonas_A. Next base: position 189,534 of record JAGWMO010000001.1, on the reverse strand, counting down.
CGGACGTGATGCTGAGTTTTTGCCCGATCAGGCTGTTTAGCAAGGTGGACTTGCCCACGTTCGGTCGCCCGACAATGGCGACGGTACCGAACTGCCTGGGCAACGGCGAGATGACGACGTCGGTTTGCATGCTGGGGTCGCTTACGTTTCGGGCGGCAAGGCGGGACGGCGAGGCTTGCGCCTGGAGGGAATCTCTGACTGCAGGCGCTCGATCATCAGCTCTGCTGCCTGTTGCTCGGCTGCGCGCCGGCTGCTGCCATCGCCCTGGGTACGCAAATCCAGTTCGGCCACCTCGCACTGCACCTGGAAATGCTGCAGGTGAGCAGGACCGGAGGTGGCTGTGACGACGTAAAGCGGCACCTTCAGCTTGCGGCCTTGCAGAATTTCCTGCAAGCGCGTTTTGGCATCCTTGGCGCTGGCCTGGGTATCGAGATTGCGCAGACGGTCGTGAAACAGTCGCTGGGCCAGATCTTGCGCTGCGGCGTAACCGCCGTCCAGGAACACGGCGCCCATCACAGCCTCCAGCGCATCGGCCAGAATGGACGGGCGCATGCTGCCACCGCTGCGCATCTCACCTTCGCCCAACAGCAAACAGTCCCCCAATCCAAGCTCTTGCGCCAGCCCTGCCAAGGTTTCTTCACGCACCAAGCTAGCTCGCCAATACGAGAGCGTGCCCTCGCTGGTTTGACCATCGCCATACAACAACGACGCGATGACCAGGTTGAGCACGGAGTCGCCAATGAACTCGAGCCGCTCATTGTTGCGTCCACCGTGGCTGCGATGGGTCAGTGCCTGACGCAACAGCGCCGGATCGCGAAACGCATAGTGCAAACGCGCTTGCAGGTCAGCGTCAGAAGGCATCCGCTCAGACCTGTGCTTGTGTTGCCGCAAGACCTCGTCCGGTGCCGGCCTGGATGCAGCAGTCAGTTGGAATGCCCCGAGAATTTGAGCAGCAGATAAGCAGGGCCGAACAAGTGGATTTCCTTGTTGTAGGCATAGGAAACAACCACACGGCCATTCACTTTGGTGATGTCGAGATCCTTGCCGGTCACCATGCTGATGTAGTCAACCGAGGCCGTCTTATCGAATGCGTTGCGAATGTCGCCCACTGTCGGGCCGGCTTTGGCGGCCTTGTTCACCGCATTTTGCACGGCAAAGGACTCTTGTACTGCAGGCACGGCCTGCATGCCGACCACCACCAGGAATGCAATGATGGCCCCCCAGAAGATCAGGCCAATCAGGGTGATGCCACGTTGTTTTGAACCACGGGTCATATCAACCACCTTATTGGAAAAAAATCGCCGAAGATTGCCGAGCGGTCAATGAATCGGGCCAATATTTTTCAATCCGCCAAAATTCATCCAGACAAAAAAAGCCTTGCCGACAATATTGCGCTCGGGGACGAAACCCCAATAACGCGAGTCCAATGAATTATCGCGATTGTCACCCATGACAAAATACATGTCCGGCGGAACCTTGCACACAAAGCCTTCAGCGTTGTAATGGCAGTTGTCGCGATGGGGGAAGTTGTCGGGTCCCCCAATGACATAGGTCGGCGCTTGTGGATTGATGAGAATGCGGTGTTCTGTTTTGCCCAGCATTTCCAGGTATTGCTGGTAATACACCATGGAGCGGGGATCGAACCACTCGCCATCGGTCTTCTCGGCGACCGGCACGCCATTGATGACCAGATGCTTGTTCTCGTACGACACCGTATCACCCGGCGTACCGACGATGCGCTTGATGTAGTCAATGACTGGATCTTTCGGCAGGCGAAACACGATGACATTGCCACGCTGCGGACTTTCACCAGGGGTCATGCGGTCGTGCACCAGGGGCAAGCGCAGGCCATAGATGAATTTGTTCACCAGGATCAGATCGCCCGGCACCAGCGTAGGCTCCATCGACCCGGATGGAATTTTGAACGGCTCGGCCACGAAGGAGCGCAACAGGAAGACGAAGGCAATGACAGGGAACAGCCCGGCCGTCCACTCCAGCCACCAGGGCTGGCGCAACAGACGTTCACGGGTGGCAAGAATATGCTCATCACTCAGACTGGCATCCGGGGAAATGCCCTGCTTATGTAACTCTTCGCGGCGTGTGCGCAGCGCTGCCGCCGCCGCATTCGCCGCGGCGATGCGTTGGCGGGAAAAGCGGAACTTCTCGGCAATCCAGAAAACGCCGGTGACCAGCAGGAGGATGAAGAGAAGGAGGGTGAAATTGACGGCCGGTGCTTCCATGTGGTCAGGGTGTGTGCTTTAGTTTTCGACTTTGAGAATGGCCAGAAACGCTTCCTGAGGGACTTCGACAGTGCCGATTTGTTTCATGCGTTTTTTGCCGGCTTTTTGTTTTTCCAGCAGTTTGCGTTTGCGCGAAATATCACCGCCATAGCACTTGGCCAGGACGTTTTTGCGCATGGCTTTGATTGTCTCACGCGCAATGATGTTCGCCCCGATCGATGCCTGCAGGGCCACATCGAACATCTGGCGCGGAATGAGTTCGCGCATTTTTGCCGTGACCTCACGTCCGCGGTACTGGCTCTGAGCGCGGTGCACGATGAGTGAGAGGGCGTCGACCCGCTCGCCGTTGATCAGGATGTCGACCTTCACGACGTCGGCGGCACGATAGTCGAGGAAGTGGTAATCCATCGAGGCATAACCGCGCGAAATGGATTTGAGCTTGTCGAAAAAATCGAGCACGATTTCAGCCAAGGGCATCTCGTACGTGAGCTGCACCTGGCGGCCCATGTAGGCCATGTTTTTTTGTGCGCCGCGCTTGACGTTGCACAGCGTCATGACCGGGCCCACATAGTCTTGCGGCATGAACAACTTGACTGTCACGATGGGCTCGAGAATCTGTTCGATGCGCCCCGCCTCCGGCATGCGCGACGGGTTGTCCACGGTCAACTCGCTGCCATCGCGCAACTGGACCTTGTAGACCACCGAAGGCGCGGTGGTGATGAGATCCATGTCGTACTCGCGCTCCAGGCGCTCCTGCACGATGTCCATGTGCAGGAGCCCAAGGAATCCGCAGCGAAAGCCAAAACCCAGCGCCGACGAGACCTCCGGCTCGAACTGCAAGGCAGCGTCGTTGAGTTGCAACTTCTGCAGCGCGTCGCGCAGAGCCTCATACTGGTTGGACTCCACCGGGAACAAGCCGGCGAACACCTGCGGCTGGACCTCCTTGAAACCCGGCAGCGGTGTTGCCGCTGGACGCTGCGCCAGAGTCACGGTGTCGCCCACGCGCGCGCCTTTGAGCTCCTTGATGGCGGCGATGATAAAACCGACCTCGCCCGCCCCCAGTTGCTGACGTGCCAACGACTTGGGCGTGAACACGCCAAGTTGCTCGCATTGATACTGCGCGCCCGTGGCCATGAGTTGAATTTTGTCGCGCAACTTGAGCACGCCGTCGACCACGCGCACCAACATCACCACACCGACATAGCTGTCGTACCAGGAGTCGATCACCAGCGCCTTGAGCGGTGTGTCCGGGTCACCCTTCGGCGCGGGCACGCGGGCGATGACGGCCTCGAGAATCTCATCGATGCCCATCCCGGTTTTGGCGCTGGCCAACAAGGCATCGGAGGCGTCGATGCCGATCACCTCTTCGATCTCGCGGCGCGCGCCTTCCGGGTCGGCCTGCGGCAAATCCATCTTGTTGAGCACGGGCACCACTTCGACGTCCAGTTCGATTGCGGTATAGCAGTTGGCCACGGTCTGCGCCTCCACGCCCTGGCTGGCATCCACCACCAGCAGCGCGCCCTCGCAAGCCGACAGCGAGCGACTGACCTCGTAGCTGAAGTCCACATGCCCAGGCGTGTCGATCAGATTGAGCTGGTAAGTCTGACCGTCACGCGCCTTGTAGGACAGGGCCGCAGTCTGCGCCTTGATGGTGATGCCCCGCTCGCGTTCCAGGTCCATGGAATCAAGCACTTGGTCATCCATTTCGCGGTCGGACAAGCCGCCGCAACGCTGAATCAGCCGGTCTGCAAGGGTGGATTTGCCATGGTCGATGTGGGCGATGATGGAAAAATTGCGGATCAGTTGCATGCGCTCTCGGTTCGCCTCGCAGACGGCCTGCGCTGGTGTCGGCCCCACGCCCTGCGACCAAAACATGAGTAGCAAAGGTCGTGGGCCACTGGGTTGTGCGTGCAGCAGGCCAAAAAAAAGGCGCGGCATTGAGGTCGCGCCCACCAACAAAAACTGTTTGGCAACTGCTTGTTGGGCCTCTATTTTAAGCGCGGCGGATACTTGAGCCGGACCAGAAGCGGACCCATTTGCGATGAAATTTGTATCAAATCTTGATTGACTCTCACTAGATCGATGAAGACATCAAATTTTCTTATTAAATTAGCATAAAATCAATGCAAATAAAAAGAATCTTGGTGATCATTCTCCTGTCGCCTTGGGACGGACCAGGATGAATTGCGCCGCATCGCCACGACGCACCAGCAACGCAACCGGCTTGCCGGTGGGCAGCGCGACTGCAAGATCATTGAACTGCTTGGCGCTGGTGATTTCGACGTTGTTCATGGTCGTCACCACGTCGCCCACACGCAAGCCATCACGACCAGCCGGACCTTGCACAGCCTCCACCAGCACACCAGACTTCACCCCTAATTCCTTCTTTTGCGTGTCGTTCAAATCAACCGCTGCGACACCGATGGGGCTTTTCTCAGCGCCCGACTTGTGGGCGTGTTTGGGCTTCTCACTGGCCGCTTTTGTGTCCTTGGCCCACTCGCTCACACTCACTTGCAAGGTACGCTCGGCACCGCGACGGAACACCTGCATCGGCACGCGGGTGCCGGGTTTGACCTCGCCGACGATGCGGGGCAAGTCAGTTGCCCGCTCAATGGTTTTGCCGTCGAATTTGGTGATGATGTCACCGGCCTGAACGCCGGCCTTGTCGGCGGCACCACCCGCTTCCACACTGCGCACGAGCGCACCCATCGGCTTGCCCAGGCCGATGGACTCGGCGAGTTCGCGACTGACGCTGTCGATCGCCACGCCGATCTTGCCGCGCACGACGTAGCCTGTGGCTTTGAGTTGATCGGCCACGCGAATCGCCTCGTCGATCGGAATGGCGAAGGAGATGCCCATGAAGCCACCCGTGCGGCTGTAGATCTGCGAGTTGATACCGATGACCTGACCCTGCATATTGATCAGCGGACCACCCGAATTGCCTGGATTGACAGCAACATCCGTCTGGATGAAGGGGGTGTAGTCGCCGGTGTCACGGCCTTTGGCACTGACGATGCCGGCGGTCACCGTGTTCTCCAACCCGAACGGCGAACCAATCGCCACCACCCATTCGCCAACCTTGATTTTTTTCGAGTCACCAATGTTCACAGCGGGAAGATTCTTGGCGTCGATCTTCACCACCGCGATATCGGTGCGCTTGTCGGCACCAATCAACTTCGCCTTGAACTCACGCTTGTCCGTGAGTGTGACCATGATCTCATCTGCACCATCGACCACATGGGCGTTGGTCATCACATAGCCATCGGCACTCAGAATGAAACCAGAACCCACGCCGGTGGGTTTTTCCTCATCTTCGCCCTTCGGCGCAGAGCCGCCGCCGGGGGGCGTCGTGGGTGGCACGGGTACACCGAAGAAGCGACGCAGGAATTCACGCGTCTGGTCATCCATCTGCGGCCCCTGGTCGGCCGAGATCTTTTTGAAAGTGCGGATGTTGACGACCGAGGGGCCGACTTTTTCGACCAGCCCCGTGAAGTCGGGCAGGCCACATGCACCCGGACAGTTCGCTGCTGCGACCGGAGCGGCGGCTGCCGTGGCGTTGATGGTGGCAAACGTGCCAAGACTGAGGGCAATGGCAATGGCAACAGCAGTGAAACGTGTGTCCACAAAAGACTCCATCACAAGTAGGTACGGGCGGCTATCAGAACGCGCAGCATAGACGACGCGTCAAAATGCAACCTATTGTGAATGAAACCATCTCTCAGTGAAGTTGTTTCAGCGAATCGGCAAAAAGTTGAAGGGTTTTTGCCGGGACAGCGCCGATCACGATGACCGACCATGCACCCTTGCGAGCAAGCAGTGCGTTGGTGTCGCCCATATGCAGGCTGGCGCCAGGCTGATGCGAATCAGCGCTGGGGCCGGCAAACAGCGAAACCGAAGCCAGTCCGTCACTGAACAGCCACTGCGTGACCTCCGTCGGCTTGCCGTGCAACATGAGACGGCGCTTGTAGATACCCACGGACTCGAAGCCAGGAATCGGGTGACTCAAGGCCCAGCCTTGCGCCTGGGGTGTGCTCAGGCTGGCACGCATATGCTCAATGCGATAGTTGGATGTGCCTTTCAGCGCCTCGGAAATCAGGTCGGGCCTGGGCTTCGGGTTGAGGTCGAGTTGAGTAAACGCCACCTGGTCAAGCACCTTACCCAGATCATTCAATGTTTGCGCCTTCACCAGCAAACCTGATCTCTGCTCAGTCCAAAGCCGGTAACCGTAACGCAAATCGTCCTGCGGGATGATGCGCGTGACGTCGCAGACATAGCCGGCGCAGCGCTCATGACCCTCTTGCCTGAGTTTGTAGTGCGTTGCATAGTCCGCATGCGGCGTCTTCAGCATGCGAGGAAAACTGTAGTCGGTGTGGTGATCCTCGACCACAATCAGACGAGCGTCGGGCAAAATCGTCCGAGTCTCGGCGTTGTGGCAGACCAGGATCCGACGTTGGCCATCAAGGGTTTCCACGCGCTCGAGGGTGTTGCCATGCACCACATAGTGGTCGATCGTTGACGTCACGATGCGGCCACCGGATTGCACCACGAAAACGCCCGAGTAATTGCGGTCCTTCGCTGCCTGGCTGACGCGTTGCAACCAGGATTGCAACGAGGCTTCATGATGTTGCTGGGGTTTGGAATACTGACCATCCGCCGAGGCTGCAGCCTCAATCTTTTGCGAAGGATTGGCAAGCAGAGTCACCTCCCGTGTGCCTGCGCCCGCGGCAGTGACGCGGCTTGGGTTGGCCCAAGTGATGGCGGGTATCAGCCACAACGCACAGCACACCGCGGCGTGCTGCACTCGGATGCGCGGCAAACCATGCGGGACAAGCATCTTCAGCTTAATGTGCAAGGGCCACACGGAAATCCGCTTCATGAATGCCGGCCGGTGTGTAAGGCAGGACGCTCCCAGCCAATTGTTGATGCGCCATCAGATATTGCGCCCAGATGGCGGGCATCTGACCTCCCATCTTGTCAACGACCGGGATTTGATCAGACCGCACATCGCGCGCGATGTGAAGCGGCGGGGTCATTAGTGCCGACGATTCGACTGGCCGTTGCGCGACCAACTGTGCTGGCTGGTGGATGGGGGGCAAGGACGGTAAGGACGAAAAGGACACCAAGGCCACCGCCGCCACGCCCGCAAGGGCTGCGCCCGTCGCAGCCCAACGTGCGCGCAGTCGCTTGGGCTGTTGCGCAGAAACTTGGGCAACAGGGGAGAGTTGCACCGGTTCTTGACATAACCGTTCGGAAAATCGCCGCAGAAACGCCTGCTCCAACTGCAGTGGCGCGAGTTCGGAGGATCGCAGCAAATCGCCAATCTGGTGGTATTGCAGCCAAGCCTGTCGCGCCTCGGCGTCGGCTGCTACTGCACCCCAAGCAACGTCGTGACATGCTGCGCCTGACGCAGGATCATCCGAATACATCTCACCATCCATCAGCGCGGAAATGCGTGCTTGCATCGCAGCTTCATTCATGTTCGATGGCTCCATCACAATACTCCAGATATGGCGTGACCACTCATGCCTTACCAACGCTCGCCTGATTTGGTGCCCAGCAAGGGACGAAGTTGCCTGGCAATTGACTCGCGCGCCCGGAAAATGCGCGAGCGTACGGTCCCGACTGGACAACGCATGGCCTGCGCAATCTCTTCGTAACTCAGGCCTTCGATTTCGCGCAAGGCAATTGCTGTTCGTAAGTCTTCCGGCAACGCATCCATGGCAGCATTGACAGTTCTGGCAATTTCCCGGCTCGCCAACACGGCTTCCGGGGTTTCCATGTCGCTTAGTTGCTCACCGGAAACAAAAGTTTCGCCATCGTCAGAAATGGTGGATGACTCGCGGATGATGGGGTCGCGCGCGCTGTCGGCAATAGCTTTCTTCGCCGTATTGACGGCAATGCGATAAAGCCAGGTGTAGAACTGGCTGTCGCCACGGAATTGACCGATGGCGCGGTAGGCGCGCAGAAACGTTTCTTGCGACACATCTTCGGCCAAAGCCGAGTCGCGGATAAAGCGTGAGATAAGCCGGAAAATCCGGCGCTGGTATTTGGCAACCAGCAACTCGAAGGCTTTCTGGTCGCCAGCCTGAACGCGCTGGACCAGCAACTGATCGGGCGTCGGCTCCACGAGAGCGGTCACAACGCCAGCCGGGTGCGTAACTCTCGCCAGGCAGTCGGGGAAATGTCGGATGACACGGGAAGCACCACGCGGCCCTGTGCGCTCATCCCCAACACCAGGATTTGGCCAGGCAAGGCCAAGCCTCGCACCTCGGCGAGATCCTGTTGTCGGCGACCTTGTAATAATTTCCAACCGCTGGCGCCGTGTACCAGGGTGAACGCCCGCGTTTTCCAGTAGGGAAACTGGGCTGCCAGCACCAGAAGGAATACAGCTAGGGACAGGCCGCCCATGACTCCGACCTCACGATGCCCACGCCATTGCCAGACATTCCAGACCACTGCCAGCGCGACAGCAAGATCGAATCCCGTGAGCAAAGCATGCCAGCGGGCGAAGCGCTCCACATGGAGTTGAAATTGAGCGGTCGCTTTCATGGCGGGACTGAACTTCGCCGGAATCAGACGCGGCGGAACACCAACGAACCGTTGGTTCCGCCGAAGCCAAAGTTGTTCTTGAGCGCGTATTCGATCGGCATCTGGCGTGCCGTGTTGGCGCAGTAGTCCAGATCACAGTCCGGATCGGGCGTCTGCAAGTTGATCGTGGGGGGTGAGATTTGGTGGTGCAGTGCCAGGACGGTGAACAACGACTCCAACCCACCAGCACCACCCAACAAGTGCCCGGTCATGGACTTGGTGGAGTTAACCACGAGTTTGTAGGCGTGGGCACCGAACGCGGCCTTGATGGCATCCGTCTCGTTCTTGTCGCCAAGCGGAGTGGACGTGCCATGCGCGTTCAGGTATTGCACCTGATCCACGTCGATCTCGGCATTGCGCATGGCAGCCAACATGCATTGGCGTGGGCCGTCGACATTGGGTGCTGTGATGTGGTGTGCATCACCGCTCATGCCAAAACCGACGAGTTCAGCATAGATGTTCGCACCACGCCGGGTGGCGTGTTCCCAGGCTTCGAGCACCATGACGCCGGCACCCTCGCCGAGGACGAAACCATCGCGGTCCTTGTCCCAGGGGCGGCTGGCCGCAGTGGGATCATCATTGCGCGTGGACAGTGCACGAGCCGAGGCGAAACCGCCGATTCCCAAGGGACAGACAGTGGCCTCGGAGCCGCCCGCCACCATGGCATCGGCATCGCCCCCCTCGATCAGGCGTGCAGCCAGGCCGATGGCGTGCAGGCCGGTGGTGCAGGCAGTGACCACAGAGAGATTGGGGCCCTTGAATCCATATTCGATCGACACATGGCCGGAAATCATGTTGATGATCGAAGCCGGGACAAAAAATGGCGAAATGCGCCGGGCGCCTCGATCAATGAAATCTTGGTGAGTCTGCTCGATCATGGGAAGACCGCCGATCCCAGAACCCACCAAAACGCCGACGCGCTCGGGATCGAGGCCGGCATCAACCAACCCGCTGTCGCGTACGGCCTGCATGGAGGCCGCGACGCCATAGTGGATGAAGGTGTCCATATGGCGCGCTTCTTTCACCGGGATGTATGTGCCGATATCGAAGTCGCGCACCTCGCCGGCAATTTGTGCCGAAAACGTCGAGGCGTCGAATTTGGTGATGCGTCCGATGCCGGACTTGCCTGCAACCAGATTACCCCAGGCGATTTCAACCGTGTTGCCAATTGGAGAGATGGCGCCTAGGCCGGTGATGGCGATACGTCGACGCTGACTCATGGAGGAAGAAGGGGTCGCAAGGCAGAAGAGGAATCGGAGGTGCTGGCAGCGCCAGCAACTGCGCAGCCATGAAGGCACAGGCCGCGCATTAAAGCCTCATGTACCACGACGACTCGGCAAGCAGGCACAAAAACCAGGCGCGGCAGATGTGGCAGAGCACCGAGTCGAGCGTGCTGCTCAGGCTTTGTGGTGTTGCTTGGCGTAGTCAACAGCCAACTGCACCGTGGTGATTTTTTCGGCGTCCTCATCGGGAATCTCGATGCCGAATTCATCTTCCAGCGCCATCACGAGTTCCACGGTATCGAGCGAGTCTGCGCCCAGGTCGTTGACGAAGGATTTCTCGTTCGTGACCTGATCTTCAGCCACCCCCAGTTGCTCGGCGATAATTTTTTTAACGCGCTGTTCAATATCACTCATGTAATTCTCCAGAAAAAAGGCAGTCGAATTCTAGCAACCCGGATGACGGTATCCGGGGATTCAAATCATGTACATGCCGCCATTCACGTGCAACTCGACGCCTGTGATGTAGCCTGCAAGCGGACTCGCCAAAAAGCCTACTGCATGGGCGATGTCTTCAGGTTGACCGAGCCGACCCAGCGGAATGCGGGCCAGGAGAGCCTGGGATGCCGTTTCACCCAACCCGCGCGTCATGTCGGTATCGATGAACCCTGGTGCCACGCAATTGACAGTGATGTTGCGGCTGCCGAGTTCCTGCGCCAGGGCACGGGTCATGCCAGCCACACCGGCCTTCGCGGCGGCATAGTTGGCCTGCCCCGGATTGCCCGATGCCCCCACCACCGAAGTGATGCTGATGATCCGTCCAGCACGCTGCTTCATCATCGGGCGAATAGCTGCGCGCGACAGGCGAAATACGGAACTGAGATTGGTGTTGATGACTGCGGCCCAATCGTCGTCCCTCATGCGCAAGGCCAGGGTATCGCGGGTGATGCCGGCGTTATTGACCAAAACATGCAGGCCGCCCCTGTCACGCACCAGGCGGTCAATCAAGCCTGCGCCGGCTTCGGCGTCGTTCACGTCGAGCACCGCGCCTTCGCCACCGGCGCCCAGCGCTTGGGCAATGCGTTCTGCGCCGGCTACGCTGGTGGCGGTACCGACGACATAAGCCCCCAGTCGCTGCAGTTCAGCGGCAATCGCCTGGCCGATGCCGCGCGTTGCTCCAGTGACCAGGGCGATCTGGCCGGCCAGAGTAGATGAGTGAGACGTCATGTCAATGCCTCCAGGATGCTGTTTGCGCTGCTTGCGTCGGTCAAGGCATGGCTGCCGAGATGAGGGTCGATACGGCGAGTCAGTCCGGCCAGAACCTTGCCAGGTCCACATTCCACGATGTCGGCGCAGCCAGCAAGTGCCAGGGCCTGAACGCATTCCACCCAACGTACAGCGCCGCTGGCCTGGGCCGCCAACGCTTGGCGGATGGCCTGCGGCTCCGGATGATGGGCCACATCCACATTGTGCAGAACGGGCACTGCCGGGCCTTGAACCGGAACCTGCTCAAGGTATGCGGCAAGTCGATCTGCCGCCGGCTTGAGCAAGGTGCTGTGGAAAGGGGCCGACACGGCCAGCGGCAGCGCACGCTTGGCACCGCGCGCCTTCAACAGGCTACATGCCAGATCGACTGCCGCCTTGGTGCCGGCAATGACCACCTGCCCTGGCGCGTTGAAGTTCACCGCCTCGACCACTTCCCCGCTTTGCGACGTCGCGTTGCAGCAGATCTCGCGCACCGCAGCATCGTCAAGACCCAGCACTGCAGCCATGCCGCCACTGCCCACGGGAACTGCCTCCTGCATCGCCTGGGCACGAAAGCGCACCAGGGGCAGGGCATCGGCAAAGGCCAGCGAGCCAGCGGCGACCAGCGCCGTGTACTCGCCCAGACTATGCCCCGCCATGGCCTGTGGCATGGCACCACCCTCGGCCAGCCACAAGCGCCAGAGAGCGATGCCGGCCGTCAGCATGACCGGCTGGGTGTTGGTGGTGAGATTGAGTTGCTCGGCTGGACCTTCTGCCATGAGTGCGGCCATGTCCTGGTGCAGCGCGTCACTCGCTTCTTGCAGGGTCTGGCGCACCGCCGGATGCTCGGCACATGCATCGAGCATGCCCACGGCTTGGGAGCCTTGACCGGGGAAAACAACAGCGAAGGGTTTCATGAATGGTGCGGGGAATCGGCAGTCGGGTTGGGTTGATGTAGCCAGGTGAACCCTGCAGGGTCGGCGCAACGAACGGCCAGCGTCCGGTGGCCAATCCTTCAGTAATCCAAGAGCGCAGCGCCCCAGGTCAAGCCGCCGCCCACGGCTTCGAGCAAGAGGGTGTCGCCTCGCCGGATGCTGCCGGCACGCACGGCAACGTCCAACGCCAGCGGGATCGAGGCTGCTGACGTGTTGCCATGCTCCGCCACGGTCTGCACCACTTTTTCGGCAGGCAGCCCCAGCTTTTTCGCCGTGTGCAGCATGATGCGGATATTCGCCTGGTGCGGCACCATCCAGTCGATGTCCTGCGGCATGCGGCCGGCTTTCGTCAGCACCTCGCGTGCCACGTCTTCCAGCACATGCACGGCCTGCTTGAAGACCGCTTGGCCGTCCATCTTGAGATAAGGGTGCCCCGTCACTTCGCCCCCGGAAACCCTGCCGGGTGTGCACAAGATGCCGGCCTTGCGTCCATCGGCATGCAATGCCGATGCGAGCAGCCCGGGCTTGTCGCTGGCAGCCAAAACGACTGCGCCGGCCCCATCGCCAAACAACACGCAGGTCGCGCGATCCTTGAAATCGAGAATCCGTGAAAACACTTCGGTGCCGATGACCAGTGCATGATGAGCCATACCGCCACGCACGAATTGGTCGGCCACGGCCAGAGCATAGACAAAACCGGCACACACAGCCTGCACGTCGAACGCCGCGCCACCAGGCACACCGAGGCGACCCTGGATGAGCGCCGCATTCGATGGAAAGATCATGTCCGGAGTCGACGTGGCAACGATGATCAGGTCGATGTCGTCAGGTGTCAGCCCCGCAGCATCGAGCGCATGGCGAGCTGCCTGCTCACCCAGATCCACGCTTGATGTCGCCGGGTCGGCGAAATGGCGGAAACGGATGCCGGTACGCTCGACGATCCAGGTATCGCTGGTCTCGACGCCGTCACGTGCCAGTTGTGCAGCAAGTTGCGCGTTGCTGACGCGATTGGGCGGCAGGTGGCTACCTGTGCCGATGATGTGGGTATAGCGCGACATAGATCCAGATTTTCGGAAATGAGAAGTGCCGTGATTCGATCAATCGGAGGGCAGCAAACTGGAAGATTGCGAGGGCCACGTGTACGTCTGGTCCGAGCGCGTGACCATTCAATGCCCACTCACGATGATCTGCGGTGTTGGGGTTCGCGCCGGAAGTGCGGCTTCATCTGCAGGGGACGTGGCAATGGACTGATCAGACGCGGTGGCCTGCATGTGCAGCATGGCCACAACCTGCTCGATTTCCTGGACCACCCGCCCGACCGCCGCCTCGTGCGCGCGTTCCAGCGCTTGCTGGAACGAGAAGGCATCAGCCGAACCGTGACTCTTCACCACCAAGCCGCGCAGACCGAGTAGCGCGGCGCCGTTGTAGCGCCGGGGATCCACCCGTTTGCGGAAACGCTTGAGCACCGGCATGGCGGCAAAGGCCAGGAGCTTGGCCAGCGGCGTACGGGTGAATTCCTCGCGGATCATGCCTGTCAGCATCTGTGCCAATCCTTCGGAGGCCTTGAGGGCCACATTGCCGACGAATCCATCGCAAATCACGATGTCGGTTGTGCCCTTGAAAATGTCGTTGCCCTCGACATTGCCGAAGAAATTCAGGCGGCCTTCGGCATGCGCCCTTCGCAACAGCTCGCCAGCCTGTTTGATCATCTCGTTACCCTTGATGACCTCCTCGCCGATGTTCAACAGTCCCACCCGAGGGTTGGGATGTCCGCCAGCTGAGGCAAATGCCGTGCCCATGACGGCAAACTGCAACAGATGTTCGGCCTCGCAATCCACATTGGCGCCCAGGTCGAGCATCAGAGTGCCTGTGCCCCGGGCATTGGGCAAATAAGTGGCAATAGCTGGGCGGTCGATGCCGGGCAAGGTTTTGAGCACATAACGCGCCACGGCCATGAGGGCGCCGGTGTTGCCCGAGGACACACAAGCATCGGCCGAACCTTCCTTGACCAGCTCGAGAGCGCGACGCATCGACGAGTCTTTCTTGCGTCGAAGCGCGACCTCGACCGAATCGTCCATCGTGACCATCTCGGTCGCCGGCACCACTTGTGCCCTTGGATGATCAACCAGGCCCTGCTGGCGCAGGTGGACCTGCATGGACTCAAGCTGACCGACCAGCAGCACGCGGCTCTGCGGATGCACGTCGAGCAGCGCTCGGCAGGCAGGCAGCGTGACGGACGGCCCATGGTCGCCACCCATGACATCGACGGCCAGACTAGCGGTCATGGGCTGTATGCAATGGAGAGAAGGAAGCGCGAACTCCAGCCACGCCAGCTTGGGCCGGCCGGATCAACTCAGACAGCACCGAATGCGCGCAAGCTGGACAAATACGATCGCATCAAGGCAACCGCAGTCAGGCAAACATTCACGCTTCGGACTTGGTCTTGACGACCTGGCGCCCGCGGTAAAAACCGTTTGGGCTGATGTGATGACGCAGATGCACTTCACCCGTGGTCGGTTCGACCGCAACTGGCGGTTGCTCAAGATGCTGGTGCGAGCGATGCATGCCGCGTTTGGACGGCGATTTCTTGTTTTGCTGGACGGCCATGGCGCTACCCCGTACGAAAATCGAAAGATTGTACACGTCCAGTCGCTGACGCCAGATGGCTATTTGTCCTTTTTGAGACTGGCCAGGACTACAAAGGGCAGCGTGCGCCCGGGCAAGTCAATCGGCTGGACCTCCAGCCCCGCCACCACGATGGGCTGGGGGCAAACCTCGTGCATGGGCACCAGCGGGAGCGCGAGCAGCATCTGGTCTTCGACCATCGCTTGAATGTCGACCGGCTCTTGCACGCACAACGCTTCGTCCTCGGCTTCAAGTTCTTGCTGCGTAAGTCCAGGCTCCTGTTCCACCAATCGGAACCGCGCCTTGTCCTGCACCTGCTGCAATGCTGGTTGTAAGCAGCGCTGACACAACAAAGGCAAGACGGAAGAGACCTCCAGCTCGACCACAGGCTGCACACCCCCGCCGGGTTGTGCTTGCGAGTAGCCGCGTACTAGCCAATCCACCTGATTCGTCTGAACCGTCGCGTGTCCAGCAAGAAGGGACGGAAGCAGGCGCGACAGGTGGAACAAGGCCAACTGACCCCGCTCGGTACGCTGCTCACGCGCGAGTTCGTGCAAATTCAAGCGCATCGGGGCCGATGGACTGCTGTGATCCACGGGAGCGCTGGACTTTTTCTCCATCATTCAATCAGTGTAGTTGCGCATACCTTCGCTTACGGATTTGCCGCAGCAATACTCCTAAACTGGACAATTCAAGCCTTGACTCGGGGCGACGCGGCAACTCATTGAAAACCTGTTGTGGACCCTGGCGGCAAGGCTAAAACGTTGAATGTGAGGACGCGTGGATATGGATTGGATTGCACACTGGTTTCCCCTAGGCTGGATCCATTTTTTAGGAGGTGGCGTTGCCATCGGCCTAGGTGTAAGCCTGCTGTTCTGTTTGACCGGTTTCATTGGTGGTGCCAGCACCGTCTATAGCGCCGTGTGGTCGTATTTCAGTCAATGGCCGCATTTTCAACATCCTAAATTTGTCTCCACTCGTCACTGGCGTCTGGCCTACGCCCTGGGCATGATCATCGGCGCTGTCGTTTTCACCTTCGCGGTGAACCGTGGCGAGGGTTTCGTCACTCGGGTGCCGGCCTGGCAACTCCTGGCCGGCGGTGTGGTCGGCGGCTTCGGCGCGCGCATGGGCGGCGGTTGCACGTCGGGACACGGCATCTGTGGCCTGGGATCGCTGCAACTGCCCTCGCTGCTGGCTGTGATCACCTTTCTCGTCACGGCCATTGTCACAGCGCACATCGTGCGCGCATACGGGGGGTTCTGACATGACGAAGCATGTGCGCACCGTTCCGGTGCTGCTGTCGGCGCTACTCGCCGGGGTGCTGTTCGGCTTCGGCCTGGCTTGGTCCACCATGGTCCAGCCCGAGGCCATCCTTCAATTCTTGCTGTTGCAGAACATGGGGTTGCTGCTGGTGATGGCTGGTGCTGCATGCACGGTGATGCTGGCCTATCGGCTCATCCCCAAGGTGATGCGTACCCCGGTTTTCGGCCTGGGTTGGGGCGTGCATCCATCGCACCTGAAGGCGCGCACCATCATCGGCTCGGCCTTGTTCGGCGTGGGCTGGGGGCTGAGCGGTGTTTGCCCGGGACCGGCGATCGCCGGTCTGGGAGTGGGAAACTGGCCGCTGATCTACGTCATCGTCGGCATCCTGATCGGTGCGTGGATCGAAGGTCGGTTTTTCGAGAAGGCCTGACGATGCCGGCAAACCAGTTGACCGACTCTGCCATGCCGGCGCCGCTCATTTTGGCATCCACTTCGGCTTATCGGCGCGTTCTGCTCGAGCGCCTGCGCCTGCCCTTCACCGTGCAGAATCCACAGACGGATGAAACACCATGGCCGAGCGAAGCTCCAGACGCCTTGGCTCTTCGCCTCGCGCAAGCCAAGGCAAGATCCGTGGCTTCAACCGCCCCCGGGAGTTGGGTGATCGGCTCAGATCAGGTCTGCACTTGTGAAGGCCGCATTCTGGGCAAGCCCGGGCAGCACGCCGCGGCCGTTGGGCAACTGCAAATACTGCGCGGCCGAAGCTCGGTGTTTCACACCGCGCTGGCACTGGTCGCGCCGGATGGCAGCGTGCAACTGCGCACCGTCCCGACCACGGTCCGCATGCGCGCACTGACCGACGCGCAGATCGAGGCTTACGTCCAGGCCGAACAACCCTACGACTGTGCCGGTAGCGCCAAGTCCGAGGCACTGGGCATCGCCCTGATGGAGTCCATCTGCAGTGATGACCCGACCGCTCTGGTCGGCTTGCCACTCATCGCGCTTTGTGACATGTTGCTGTCCAGTGGCTATCCCCTGCTGCGGCTGATGCGTTGATGCAAATCCCGTCCAAGTCTAAAGGCCGCTTGCTGCTGGTTCCCACGCCACTTGCTGACGTCGCGCGAACGCCTCTGTCCCACATCCTGCCTCAGGCCACCATCGCCGCAGCCGCCGCGCTGCAGCATTGGGTCGTGGAAAACGCCAAGACCGCACGCGCCTTCCTCGGTGCCGTGAACGCTGTGCAGGCGCTCGGTATTCCACTGCAGCAGCATGACATGGCGGTGCTTCCGAAGCATGTCAAGCTGGATGCGGCGGCAGCTCGCGTTTTGCTGCAACCGGCACTCGATGGTCTGGACATGGGCTTGATGTCCGAAGCCGGCGCGCCCTGCGTGGCCGACCCCGGGGCTATCCTGGTGGCGGCGGCACACGATCTCGACATCGCAGTGGTTCCTCTGGTCGGACCCAGCAGTTTGTTGTTGGGACTCATGGCCAGTGGACTGGATGGCCAGCGCTTTGCGTTTCATGGTTATTTGCCCGTGGACGCGGAGCAGCGCAGGCAGCATATCCAGATGCTGGAGCGCGAGAGCGCACAGTGCCGCCAAACCCAGATGTTCATCGAAACGCCGTATCGCAACGCGGCTTTGTTGCAGGCCCTGATCCAGACGCTGCAACCGGCAACGAAGCTCACTGTGGCAAGCCACCTGACCGCTCCGGACGCTGCGGTGCGCACCTGCAGCGTGGCACGGTGGCGCGAAGATCCCAGCCAGGTGCCGGAGAAGGTTCCCGCGCTATTCGCCTTTCTGGCGAGTTGAACCGAGGAGGCCACGCGCCTCAGCGCAACGACCAACTGCTGCCGTCGAGCATTTCGCGGGCAGCGCCCATGCCGAGGGATGCGCCAAAGCGCTTGGCCAGGCGGTCGACCACGTTTTCGCGGCGCGTGTAGTCCACCAGGTTCTTGGCGTGCACCACGTCCCGCGCCACGGTGTCGGTGTCGCCGTAACCATCGGCCAAGCCCTGCTGCACGGCAGACTCGCCTGTCCACACCAGACCCGAGAAGGTCTGGTCGTTGATTTTCAGACGCTTGCCACGGCCTTTTTCCACCGCGGTGATGAACTGCTGGTGGATTTGCTTCAACATCGACAGGGCATACGCCTTCTGGTCTTCGGGCATGGGCGAGAACGGATCCATGAAGCCTTTGTTGTCGCCGGCCGTGAGCAGGCGGCGGGTCACACCCAGCTTGTCCAGGAGACCCGAAAGACCGAAGCCCTCCATGAGCACGCCGATCGAGCCCACCAGGCTGGCCGGGTTGACATAAATTTTGTCGGTCGCCACCGCGATGTAATAAGCCGCCGAGGCGCAGACCTCATCGCACACCGCATAGATGGGAATGTTCTTGTACTTGGCTCGTAATCGCCAGATCTGATCGTTGATCTGACTGGCCTGAACTGGGCTGCCACCAGGACTGTTGATGCGCAAGATCACGGCCTTGGTATCCGGGTCGTCGAAAGCGTCTTGCAACGAGGCGTTGATGTTGTCGGCGCTGGCAACGGAGGAGGCCGATATGTCGCCGTTCAACTCCACCAGTGCAGTGTGCGGTCCGGTTGCGGGGCTACTCCCACGCTCGGAGAGATAGCCACCGACAAAGACGACGAGCAGCAGGCCGAGAAAGGCTAACCGGAAAAAGATGGACCAGCGACGGGCGCGGCGTTTTTCGTTCACGACCTCCATCACGAGTTTTTCAAGCACGCCGCGTTCCCAGGCGGAAGAGGCGTTGCGAGTTGGCTCGCCGGGGCCGGGTTCTCGCAGGGCGTCGTTCGAGTTGGCGTCGTTCATAGGCAAAGGCTGTCAAGGTAGGCAAGCAGATGTCGTCGGGCGGTTGGCAGGATAGCAGCGGGGTTGGTGACGCGCGCGATGGCAACTGGCTCATGCGCCCAGCAGAAACCGCTGCAACGCCGGCACCGAATCGGCGAGGAAGACAGGCTGCAGGTCAGCAAGCTGCTGCGCATCGTGCGCACCGTAAACCACACCGACAGCGGCAGTACCGGCGTTGCGAGCCATGAGCAGGTCGTGTGTGGTGTCGCCGATCATGAGGGTGACCTCGGGCACTCCATCCAGTTCTTGCATGATTTCCAGCAACATGGCCGGGTGCGGTTTGGATGCGGTCTCGTCAGCGGTACGCGTGGTGTCGAACAGGCCACGTAGGTCGACGTGGTCCAGCGCGCGGTCGAGACCGACGCGCGACTTGCCGGTGGCAACGGCGAGGCTGTAGCCTGCCGCCTTGAGCGCGTACAGCATGTCGAGCGCGCCTGGAAACAAGGTCAGATCGTTGTCATGCGCAAAGTAATGCCGGCGATAGGCCTGCGACAACTGGCCGTAGTCACGCGGGTTTAGCGTCGGGACCGCATGGCGCAGCGCATCGCCCAAACCGAGGCCGATGACATAGGACGCATCGACATCGCTGGGAACCGGCAGGCCGAGATCGCGGCATGCCGCCTGGATGGAGTGGGTAATGACTGCGGTGGAATCCATCAGGGTTCCGTCCCAATCGAACACCAGCAGTTGGTATGGCGTGGTCATCGCGGTTTCAGTTTTTGCCTGCGGCTTGGCAGACTTGGCCCAGCCGCCCGAGCCAGTGCGCATCTTCGTCCGGCCAGTCAGCCTTGAACTGCAGCGGCTCCCCAGTATGCGGGTGGGCTAACGCGAGGTGCGACGCATGCAGGAACATGCGGGCATTGCGCGGCAAGCCAGGCGCGGCCTCGCCACGCGCCAGCAGGCGATTGAGCGCTTCGTTGCCGTACTTTTCATCGCCCACCACTGGGTAGCCCTGGCTTTGCAGGTGCACCCGGATCTGATGCGTACGCCCGGTATGGATGCGCGCCTCGATCAAGGTCAAGCCCGCCACGCCGGTGCATGCGGCAATGTCAGCAGACCAGGGGTAACGCCGCACCGGGCGGAACTGGCTACGCGCCGCCTGACCTTCGACCGTCGTGGCGATGCACACCCTGCGCTCGCCGTTGGGGGTGAGATATTTATGTAGGGGTTTGCTCACCGTCATCGCATCACCCTGCCACAGCCCGGCCACCAGAACGAAATAGCGTTTGTCGGCCTCGCGCTCGCGCAAGCTGGCGTGCAGCGTGGTGAGGGCGCTGCGCTTCTTGGCCAGCAGCAACACGCCAGAAGTGTCGCGGTCAAGCCGGTGCACGAGTTCGAGATAACGCCCTTGCTGAGAGGCACGCATGGATTCGATCACGCCAAAACTCAGACCGGAGCCACCATGCACCGCCACGCCCGCTGGCTTGTTGATCGCCAGCAGCCAGGCATCCTCGTGCAGGATGGGATACTGACGCGCTGGGGCTGCTGGCGCAGCCTGGGTCATGCGTACCGGGGGCACGCGCACCCGATCGGAACCAGCGAGTTTTTGCGAGACGTCCGCCCGCGCCCCATTCACCCGCACCTCGCCGGAGCGCACGATGCGGTAGATGTGGCTACGGGGAACCCCCTTGAGCACGCGTGCCAGGAAGTTGTCCAGCCTTTGGCCGGCGCCGGATTCGCCCACTGGAAGCAAGGCGGCAGCAGCAGGACTGGGGCGGTGCATATAATTGGGATGCGAAGCGTGTGCTGTTAGAGGCTGGCTGAGTGGAAAATTGCTCGTCTTAATCTGCCGCAGGTTGTGTATTCAAGAAGCCATTCGCAACCGTTGATCATTGGCATTTTAGTGCGGCGACCGTGCAACCCTCGTGGGATTCACAGAGGGCTGCCCCGCCAACAGAACCCGACTCTGAGCACCGCTGATGTCCGCAAATCCGGGCTGTCCAGGCCGATTCGGTCGGCCGGCAAACCTTAGGAATAGTGCAGGACGAGCAAGCTCGTAACTGAACGAACAGAATGCACCACGACCCGGCCCAGGCGCCGCGGTTCTCGACAAAACGAAATCTTCCGTGTCCATCTTGGCCCACCATCGCTTCCCCCCGCGTCACGCACTTGCGGCAGACTCTGGCCGCCGCGTCGCTCGGGTAGGCAACTGGCTGGTCGATGGCGCGACTCCAGCCCGCCCAAGCCCAGGCATGCCCGCATGTGCTGGGGCAGGTGGCTGCGCCTCCACGAGGTCTTTGTCCTGAAGCCGGCGACGAGGCGACTCGTCGCTGCGCGGTCATTCTCCACTTCGGCATCGAGCCTGCTGCGCGAGTCGGGTCTCATCGACCCTGGTGCAATCACGCAGTCCGCCTCATGGGCGGGACGGAGACATTGAAATGAAACGTATGTTGTTCAACGCGACGCAGGCCGAAGAACTGCGCGTCGCCATCGTCGAAGGCCAGAAGCTGCTCGACATCGACATCGAACAGGTTGGTCGCGAGCAGCGCAAGGGAAATGTCTACAGCGCCGTCGTCACCCGAGTCGAACCCTCGCTCGAGGCCTGCTTCGTCGATTACGGCGAAGAGCGTCATGGCTTTCTGCCGTTCAAGGAAATTTCCCGCCGCTACTTCAAGGAAGGCGTATCGCCATCGCAGGCACGCATTCAGGATGTCATCCGCGAAGGCCAGGAATTGCTGGTGCAGGTGGAGAAAGAAGAACGCGGCAACAAAGGCGCGGCGCTGACCACCTACGTCTCGCTGGCCGGGCGTTATCTGGTGCTGATGCCGAACAACCCGCGCGGCGGCGGCGTCAGCCGTCGCATCGAGGGTGAAGACCGCCAGGAACTGCGCGAGACGATGGAACAGTTGCAGCACCCGGACGGCATGAGCCTGATCGCGCGCACCGCCGGCATCGGCCGCAGCGCCGAGGAACTTCAATGGGATTTGAACTACCTGCTCAAGCTGTGGACGGCCATCGAGGACGCGAGCACGACGCAGAAGGGCGCTTTCCTGATTTACCAGGAGTCGTCGCTGGTCATCCGCGCGATTCGCGACTACTTCACCAGCGACATCGGCGAAATCCTGATCGACACGCAGGACGTGTTCGAGCAGGCACACCAGTTCATGGCGCATGTGATGCCCGACAACGTGAGCCGGGTCAAGCGCTACCGCGATGATCTGCCGCTGTTTTCGCGCTTCCAGATCGAGCACCAGATCGAGACCGCGTACTCGCGCACGGTGAACCTGCCGTCCGGCGGCGCCATCGTCATCGACCACACCGAGGCGTTGGTGGCGGTGGACGTCAACTCGGCGCGCTCCACCCGCGGCAGCGCCATCGAAGACACGGCACTGCGCACGAATCTGGAAGCAGCCGAGGAAATCGCACGGCAAATGCGTCTGCGCGATCTAGGCGGACTCATCGTCATGGATTTCATCGACATGGACGAGCCGAAGAACCAGCGCGCCGTGGAAGACCGCCTGCGTGACAGCCTGCGGCAAGACCGCGCCCGCGTGCAAACCAGCAAGATCTCCAAGTTCGGCCTGCTAGAAGTCTCGCGTCAGCGCCTGCGCCCTGCCCTTTCGGAAGGCGCGTATGTCACCTGCCCCCGCTGTAATGGCACCGGACATATCCGTGACACCGAATCCAGCGCGCTGCAAATCCTGCGCATCATCCAGGAAGAAGCGATGAAGGAAGGCACGGCCGCTGTGCATGTGCAGGTGCCGGTGGAAGTCGCCTCCTTCCTGCTCAACGAGAAGCGGGCCGAGATCACCAAAATCGAACTGCGCCAGCGTGTCTCGGTGCTGCTGGCGCCGAACAAGCAACTGGAAACCCCGAACTACAAGCTCGAGCGCCTCAAACACGACGATCCGCGCCTGGAAAACCTGCCGGCCAGCTACCGCATGGCCGAAGAGTTCGAGCAGGAAACCACCATCCTGCGCAGCGAGAAGGACGAACGTCCGCGCCAGGAAGCGCTGGTTCGTGGCGTCACCCCAGAAGGCCCAGCACCCATGCCCATGGCCGCTGCGCCGGTGCAAGCTCCGGTTGCTGTTTCGCCAGCGTCAAGCAAGCCCCTGCCGGCAACGGCGGCGCCTTCGACTGGCGGTTTCTTCAGCTGGCTGCGCAAAGTTTTTGCCGGTGATGATGAAACACCCGTGGCCCCGCCGCCTGCCGTCCCGCCCGCCCCTGCAGTCGCCGGCAAGGCCGCAAGCGCGGATGCAGTGGGCCGCAACGGCAACGCACGCAACAACCGCGGACGTGGCCGCGACGGCAATCGCCAGGGCCAGGCGCCCAAACGCGAGAACGGCGCGCCAACTGAAGGGCGCCGTCATGGTGCTGGCAGCGGCCAGGCTCCGGCCACAGGCACGAGCAGCGTCGGACGCTCCGGCCGCTCTGAGCGTGGTGAGCGCCAAGCAGCGGCCGAGGCCAATGCTCAAACTCCCGCCAGGGATGTGAAACCGGCGCAGCCCGGCAGCGAGGCGACCGTGTCACGCGCAGGACGAGGTGAGCGTGGTGAACGCCAGGAGCGCGGCGCGCGCAATGGCCGTCAGCAACGCCTCGTGCAAGCACGCGAAGGTGTGGAAGAAACCTGGGAGAACTTTGGTCTGCAGTTGCCGGTGAGCGATTCCGGCGCCCCTGAGCAAACCGGTGCGGGCGCTGCATCGATGACGACCAAGCCGCCGTCGATGGTCGGCACGGTCACCCCGGCGCAAGCCGGAGGTCCGACCGAAGCCAATGAAGCACCGACCCAGGACGAGACCGAATCGACCGATCCGGCGAAGCGCGGCCGTGGGCGCCGTCGCCGCGGTGGCCGCGGTGGCCGTGGGCGCGATGGCGCGGTCGGAGAGGCGTCATCGGGAGTCGCCGTTGTTGCCACCCAGGACGTGCCCGCGGCAGTGGTAACGTCTTCTGCGTCGGACACCGAACAAGGCCAGCCGGTCATGCAGCGGCGCGGTGAACCTGCAGCCCCGGCCCCTGTCGCCAGCGAGACTGTGAACAGCGCCGCTGCCTCGGTTGCGACAGATGACGGCATGTCGCAACCCGCGTTGCCTGTCCTTGCCGCATCGCAACCCTTGCCAACTGAAACCAGGCCGATAGACATCGCGCCGACGGCAGGCACCGAGGCCGAAGCCGTTGCGGCGCATGCCGAACCGTTGGAAGCGAAACAGGCCGCCACGCCCGTTCAACCGATCTCGACGAGCACGCAGGAGCCATCTCGCCCGATCGCACCGACGGCGGCTGGGCTTGCCGACGCAGTGCCCGCATCCTTGCCGGTTGAGGACCTGCAATCCGTGGTCCAGGCTGCGGGCTTGCAATGGGTGCAATCCGATCCCGCTCGGGTCGAGCAGGCCCAGCGCGCCATGCGCAAAATTCCTGCTCCGGTCCGCACGCCGCGGCTGCGCAAGCCCAAAGCCATGCAGGACGAAGGTCCCTTGTTGCTCGTGGAAACGCGCAGGCAACTGCCCAGTCTGCAGATTCCGGAGAACAACCCTGGGCATTGAGCGACGGCGTTGATGGCTGCAAAACGGACAGGTTTTCCTGTCCGTTTTGCATGTACTGTTCGGCCGAAGGATTGCTCAACGGTCAGGCTGCAAGCCTCGCTCCACGTCGGGATAGCACAGCACAACGCCAAGTTCGCCCAGCAAACGGGTGTTGTCCAGCAGGCGGGACTCGGACATGAAGCTCAAGGCCATGGACGACAGGCCGCTGGTCTGGGCCTGTTCGCGAGCAACGCGCACGGGAGCAGGCAAGCCGTAGAGCCGAGCGGCGAGGTCGAGGTAGTCGCCCATCTTGACGCGGCTGCAGTCGCTGGCGTGATAGACGCGGTTGGGCGCGGCGCGAAACAAGGCCAGCAGCGTGATGCGGGCCAAATCGTCGGCGTGAATATGATTGGTATAGACATCGTCCTCGGCACGCAGCGCCGGCAGACCCTGGCGCAGGCGCTGCACTGGGGAGCGGTGCTGGCCATCATAGATGCCGGGAATGCGCAGAATGCCCAGGCGAACATGCGCAACCCGCCCGAGACGGCGCCAATGCGCCTCGGCGGCCATGCGGCGGCGCGCACGGTCCGTCTGCGGACGAGGCGGCCGCGTTTCCGTCACCTCGGCGCCAGCGCAGTCGCCGTACACGCCAGAGGTGCTGGCATACACCGCGCGCAGCGGCCTGCCGGGACCAGCACCTATCATGCCTCTGCGTAAAACAGTGGCGAGCCGGGCGGATCGGGCATCGTCCACCCCAGTCGCAGCCGGTGGTGCGAGCATGGCCACCCAATGCGCCACCCCGGCCAGGCGCCACAAACTGTCGGCATCATCCAGATTGCCGAGCAAGGGCACGATGCCAGCCTGGCGCAATGTTTGCATGCGCTGCGGGGTGGAGGTGAGTGCGATGACGCGAAAACGTGGCTGCGCCAGGGCCGCCAGGCGCAGTCCGATATCGCCACAGCCGACGATGAGCAATCGGGGTTTACGAAACTGACGCATCAACATGGAAACCTGTCTGTCATGAGCTTTGAAGTGAGCGTACTGCCGAGCCGACACCGGTTCGACGTGAACGAAGGCGAAACCATCCTGGCTGCCGCCATTCGCCAAGGCGTTGGCCTGCCCTACGGTTGCCAGGACGGCGCGTGCGGCTCGTGCAAATGCCAATGGATCTCGGGTGAGTTCGAACTCGGCCTGCACCAACTCAAGGCCCTGAGCGAAGCTGAACACGCAGAGGGTTTCATTCTCGCCTGCCGCACCCATCCGCGCAGCGATCTGGTGATTCAAAGCCACGAGTTGCCTGCCGCAGGCCTGTTCGCTGTCAAGAAAATGCCCTGCCGCGTCATCAGCATCGAACGGCTCACGAGCGACGTTGCAATCATCCGCCTGCAGCTACCAGCCAACGACCGTTTCGACTACCACGCCGGTCAGTATGTGCAGTTCATCTTGCGCGACGGCAGCCGCCGCAGCTACTCCATGGCCAATGCACCGACCGGCGAAAAACACATTGAACTGCACTTGCGCCACATGCCCGGCGGCAAGTTCACCGACCATGTCTTCGGCGCCATGAAAGACAAGGACATCCTGCGCATGGAAGGCCCGTTCGGCAGCTTCTACCTGCGTGAGGAAAGCGACAAACCCATGGTGCTGCTGGCCTCGGGCACGGGCCTGGCGCCCATCAAGGCCATCATCGAAGACCTGCGCACCAAGTGTCAAACGCGCCCCGCCGTGCTGTACTGGGGTTGCCGCAGCAAGGCCGATTTGTACCTGCATGCCTGGGCACAAGAGCAAGCTGCAGCCATGCCCTGGCTGCGCTATGTGCCGGTTCTGTCCGAGCCGAAACCCGAGGATGCGTGGAGCGGCCGCACTGGCCTCGTCCACCGGGAAGTGATGGCTGATTGGCCGGATCTGTCCGGCCACGAGGTCTACGCCTGCGGCGCACCGATCATGGTGGAATCGGCCAGGGCCGATTTCATGTCGCGATGCTTCCTGCCGGAAGACGCCTTCTTCGCCGATGCCTTCACCACCGAGGCCGACAAGGCCGGTCCCGCGGCCAGAGACTGACGCATCCCCGGTCGTTCCTGGAGCCGCCATCGGTCATCACGCTCATTCCATGTACTCATCGACCTTCATCTTCGCGAAGAAGCAGTTCGACGCCACGTTTCACCGCCTCGACCAGGCCATTGCCGCTGCGGCCAGAGCCCTTCCCGGCTATCTCGGCGAGGAATCGTGGGAGAACCCAAGCACGGGTTGGACCTCGAACGTCTACTACTGGGAGACGCTCGAGGCCCTGCAAGCGCTGATGCAGCATCCCCTGCATCTTGAGGCCAAGGCCGCGCAGGCGAATTGGCTTGACGGCTACCAGATCATCATCGCCAAGGTCCTGCGGACCTATGGCGACGGCAAACTTGACCATCCCACGCAAACGCCACGCTGGCTTCCCTAGCCGGGAAGCACAACATGGCTCGGTGGGTGACGACCCGCTTCACTCGCCCAGGTAAGCCGCCCTCACGCGAGGGTCGTGCAGCAGTTGCTGTGCCGTGCCGGTCATGGTGACCGTGCCGGAGTCCATGACATAGCCACGCTGCGCCAGTTCCAGTGCGCGCTTGGCGTTCTGCTCGACCAGCAGGATGGTGACCCCCTGCTTGGCGATGTCGGCCACGACCTCGAAGATCTTGTCGACCATGATGGGCGACAAACCCATGGACGGCTCGTCCAGAAGCAGAAGCTTGGGCTGGCACATCAGGGCACGCCCCATGGCCAGCATCTGCTGCTCGCCACCTGACATGGTGCCGGCGAGTTGGTCGCGCCGCTCCTTCAGGCGCGGAAAAATGCCGAAAACCCGGTCGATATCCGCCTCGATGCCTTTCTTGTCATTGCGGATATAAGCCCCCATCAGCAGGTTTTCCTGGATGGTCATACGACTGAACACACCGCGCCCTTCCGGCACCATCGCCAGGCCCATGCGCACCAGATCGAACGAGCCCTTGCCCTTGACCTCGTGACTGGCGTAGGTGATGCTGCCGTCGGTGATGGGCTGCATGCCGGTGATGGCTTTGAGCGTGGTGGTCTTGCCCGCACCATTGGCGCCGATCAGGCTCACCAACTCGCCCTGACGGACTTCGAAGTCGATGCCCTTGACGGCCTGGATGCCCCCGTAAGCCACCTTCAGGCCTTTGACCTGCAGCAGTGCTGCTTTCGAGCTGAGTTCGCCCGCGCCCTGCTCCAACTCCATGTGCGCTGCACTCATCTCAATGGCCTCCCGTGCCGAGATACGCTTCAATCACCTTGGGGTCTTTTTGCACATCGGCCGGCACCCCTTCGGCGATGGTCTTGCCGTAGTCCAGCACCGTCACGCGATCGCACAAACCCATGACCAGCTTGACGTCGTGTTCGATCAGCAAAATGGTGCGCCCGTCGCCGCGGATGGTGGACAGCAGCTTGCGCAACTGCACCTTCTCAGTGGCGTTCATGCCGGCGGCGGGTTCGTCCAGCGCCAGCAGTTTGGGGTCGGTGGCCAATGCACGAGCAATTTCCAGCCGGCGCTGATCGCCATACGACAGCGTGCGGGCACGAAAGTCGGCGTAGTGCCCGATGCCGACGTACTGCAGCAACTCGTAGGCACGCTCGCGGATACCGTGTTCCTCATCCTTGAAGCGGCGGGTGCGGAACACGGCGCCGACCAGCGCGCTCTTGGTGCGCACGTGGCGTCCGACCATGACATTTTCCAGTGCCGTCATGTCCGGGAACAGGCGGATGTTCTGGAAGGTGCGGGCAATGCCTTCGCGCGCGACCTGATGCACCGCCTGCGGACGGTAGGGTTTGGCGTCGAGCGAAAACTCGCCACTATCGGGCGTGTACATGCCGGTGATGACGTTGAAGAACGTGGTCTTGCCGGCGCCGTTGGGACCAATGAGGCCATAGATCTGGCCGCGACGGATTTCGATGCCCACATCCGACAGCGCCTGCAAGCCGCCGAAGCGCTTGGAAGCGCCGGCCACCTTGAGGGTGATGGGTTCCGTGGAGCTCATCATGCACCCTCCTTGACCACCGCCGGAACGGCATGAACAGCCTTGCTCTGTCCGAGCGCCAGGGCAGCCATGCCCTTGCCATGCTCGGGCGCGGGCCACAGACCCTTGGGGCGAATCAGCATCACCAGAATCATGGCCATCGAGTAGATGAGCTGGCGCAGGATCCCGGTGTCGACATACACGTGGTTGAAGGCATGCTGCTGCCAATCCGAGATGAAGCCGGTGTAGCGCAAGGCCTCGGGCAGCACCGACAGCAGGATGGCGCCGAGGATGACACCCGGGATATTGCCCATGCCGCCGATGACCACCATCGCCAGCACGTTGATGGACTCCATCAGCGAGAACGACTCGGGGGAGACGAAACCCTGAAAGGCAGCGAACATGACGCCGGCCACGCCGCCGAAGGTGGCGCCCATGGAGAACGCCAGCAGCTTCATGTTGCGGGTGTTGATGCCCATGGCCTTGGCGGCGATTTCGTCTTCGCGCATCGCCATCCAGGCCCGGCCGATGCGCGAATCCTGCAGGCGGTAACAGATGATGACGGTGAGCGTGACCAAGGCCAGGAACAACCAGTAGTACTGGGTGACCGAGGTGATGGTGTAGTTGCCGATGCTGATGTTGCGATTCAGGTCCCAGCCGAACATGCGCACGCCGTGGATACCGGAGATGCCCTGCGGCCCATTGGTGATGTTCACCGGGGCGTTGAGGTTATTCATGAAAATGCGGATGATTTCGCCAAAGCCCAGGGTGACGATGGCCAGGTAGTCGCCGCGCAGCTTGAGCACCGGTGTGCCAAGGATGATGCCGAAGGTGGCGGCCAGGCCGGCTCCCAGCGGAATGATGAGCCAGATCGACACATCGAAGCCGTTGGGAAACATCGCCCCCAGGGCATCGAAGTTGCTGGTGAGCTGGTTCGACGACAGCAGGGCGAAGGAATACGCCCCCACCGCGTAAAACGCGATATAGCCCAAGTCGAGCAGGCCGGCGAGGCCCACGACGATGTTCAGCCCCAGGGCCAGCATGATGTAGAGCAGCGCGAAAGCGGCGATACGCACCCAGGCATCGCCCACGATCTGCAACCCCAGGGGCATGGCCAGCAGCAGCACTGCGGCGACCAGAAAACCGATCAGATGGGTTTGTTTGTTGAGCATGATGGTGTCTCCTGCATCAGGCGCGGTCGGCCACGCGCTCTCCGAGCAAGCCTTGCGGCCGCAGCGTCAGCACGAGGATGAGCACAATGAAAGCAAAGATGTCCTGGTAATTGCTGCCGAACATGCCGCCGGTGAGCGTGCCGATGTAGCCCGCCCCCAGTACCTCGATCACGCCCAGCAGAACGCCCCCGAGCATGGCGCCGGTGAGGTTGCCGATGCCACCGAGCACGGCAGCGGTGAAGGCCTTCAAACCCGGCGTGAAGCCCATGTAGAAATTCGCCGTGGAGAAGTTGGCGTACCACATCACCCCGGCAATGGCCGCCAGCATGGCGCCAATCACAAAAGCGGCGGAAATCACCAAATTCGGATTGACCCCCATGAGCGCGGCCACACGCGGGTTCTCAGCCGTGGCGCGCATGGCTCGGCCGAGCTTGGTCTTGTGGATCAGATAGGTCAGGCCCAGCAGCAGCACGGCGGTGAGCACCAGGATCATGACCTGCACCGGGGTGATGACGACACCGTGAATGTTGATGATCTTGGATGGCAGCAGACTGGGAAAAACCTTGTAATCGCGTCCCCAGATCACCATGGCCAGGGTTTCGAGCAGGATGGACATGCCGATGGCCGTGACCAGCGGTGCCAGCTTGGGGGCGTTACGTAATCGTCGATAGGCCAGGCGCTCGATGAAATAGTTCAGCACGCCGCAGACGATCATCGCCACGATGGTGGCAAGGACAACCGTGAGCCAGCCGGGCAGGCCAGGGGCGATGTGGGCAAGCAGAAGAAACATGCTGTAGGCAGTCAGTGCCCCCACCATCATCACGTCGCCATGGGCGAAGTTGATGAGGTTGACGATGCCGTAGACCATGGTGTAGCCCAGCGCGATGAGGGCATACATGCTGCCCAGCACGAGGCCGTTGACGATTTGTTGAATGAAAGTTTCCATCCCGAGGTGTCCTTATGGGTTCTGGGTCTTGCAGAGTCCGACCGCCGCCACTGGGCCTTATGGGCCATGAGCAACGAACTGGATGAGGCAGTGCTTGCAAGTTTCATGCTCGAAAAAGTGCTCGCAAACACGGCGGCGCTGGATCAAGCGCCGGCACAAATGCAGCAGGGCATTGCGTGGTGTGAGCCTGTGGGCGAAGATGCCCAGGCATGGTGTTGCGTCTCCTTTGGCGAGCCAGTTTGGTGCGGCTTCGCCTACGTTGTTGTCTGTATGGCGCGAAATAATAACCACAGGCCAGTGCACACCAGCCACGACAAGCTTGGGCGGGCCTCAGGCCCTGGGGATGGGCGGTGTCGCATCCGTCTCGCGATCGGCCGGCTCTTGTGCGCTGATGGCCGTCCGGGCCTGGCGATTGAGGCGCTGAAGCTCGGCCATACGCTCGGCGATGCGCGCCTCCTGGCCACGGTCGGTGGGGCGGTACAACCGCGCCTCCGGCAAGTCTTCGGGGAAATAGCGTTCCCCCGCGGCGAAGGCGCCGGCCTCGTCATGGGCGTAGCGGTAACCGTCAGATGCGCCGATCTGCTTCATCAATTTCGTCGGTGCATTGCGCAGGTGCATGGGCACCGGCGCCGTGCCATGTTCGCGCACGAAACGCCGTGCCTCACCCGCGGCGCGATAGGCTGCATTCGACTTGGGCGCGATGGCGAGATAGAGCACCGCTTGCACCAGGGCGAGTTCCCCCTCGGGGCTGCCCAGACGTTCGAACGCGGCCACGGCGTCGAGGGTGTGGCCGAGCGCACGCGGATCCGCAAGGCCGATGTCCTCGCTCGCCATGCGAATGAGTCTGCGGCCGATGTACAGCGGATCGACGCCGCCATCGAGCATGCGGGTCATCCAGTACAGGGCGGCGTCAGGGTCGCTGCCGCGCACCGATTTATGCAGCGCCGAGATCACGTCGTAAAACTGGTCGCCGCCTTTGTCGTAGCG
The DNA here is from genome assembly GCA_028871675.1 of Betaproteobacteria bacterium. Taxonomy (GTDB): domain Bacteria; phylum Pseudomonadota; class Gammaproteobacteria; order Burkholderiales; family Burkholderiaceae_C; genus Thiomonas_A. The sequence goes on along the minus strand of JAGWMO010000001.1, from coordinate 157,979 downwards.
CCGCAAGGACTCGGAGAGCGCCGCATCCAACAGGGGCCGATCGATGCTGTCGCCGGCACGCCCTTGGGCAGCAGAAGCCACCGCCTCCACCGCGTTGAACAGACGGCGGGCGTCGCCATCGGCATGCGCCGCCAGCAGGGCCAGGGCATCGGGTTCGATGCGCAAGCCGCCGCTGGCCGCGAGGCCACGCTCGGCCAAGGCCTGCAATTCCTCGACCGATAGCGGCTGCAGCACATACACCGTGGCACGCGACAACAAGGCGCTGTTGACCTCGAACGATGGATTCTCGGTGGTGGCACCGATGAAGGTGAACAGTCCCGACTCGACATGCGGCAGGAAGGCGTCCTGCTGGCTTTTGTTGAAGCGGTGCACCTCGTCGACGAACACCAGCGTTGCGCAGCCGTTGACGCGCGCGGCCTCAGCCTGCTGCACGGCTTCGCGAATTTCTTTGATGCCGGCGAGCACAGCCGAGATGGCAATGAAATGGGCGTCGAACTGTTTGGCGATCAGCCGGGCCAGGGTGGTTTTGCCCACCCCGGGAGGACCCCACAGGATCATGGAATGCAGGCGGCGCGTGTCGAATGCCAGGCGCAGCGGCTGGCCCTGGCCGAGCAGGTGGGTCTGGCCGACCATCTCCGCCAGGCTGCGCGGGCGCAACTTTTCCGCCAGGGGCATGGCCAGGCCGTGGCGCGTGGCATCGCCTTCAGGCTTTGTCGGCTCAGGGTCAAACAGGCTGGGGGTTTGCGACATGACGGCGTTGCCGGGATCCGGTCTGACTGGAGCTGCACGGCTGCAGCGCGCGGTGGCTCAGGGCTGCTGGATCACCGAGGCACCTTGGGGCGCCGTGAAATGAAAACTGCCCGCAGCAAACACCGGATTGCGTTGCGTATGGCTGAACACGATGGTGGAGGTGCGACGGAAGGCGTCGCGCAGTTGCATCTCCACCAGCTCCGGGCCTTGCGGAGTTGGCTTCAGACCGATGCGCACCCAGTCGAACGTGCTGTCCTTGCTCCGAGGCACGGCCTGAACCCACTGCAGGCCCGAGGTGCTCGGCAAAGGGCTCAGAGCGAAGATTTTGTTCACGTCTTCGCCAGCCAGCAGGGCGGCAGGCGTGCCCGACAGCGCACGCGATTGCATACTGACCGTGACCTGATCGAGGTCGTGGTCATAGGTCCAGATGGTCTGACCATCGCTGATGATGTCTTGCTGGTAGGGCTTGGTGTAGATCCAGCGGAATTTGCCGGGACGCTCGAACTCGAAGCTGCCTCCCGAAGGGGCAGTGGCCCTACCCTTCTCGTCCACCACGCTCTGGGTGAAGCGGGCACGCGCGCTGTGCGTGGACTTCACCCACTGCTCAAGCAACGCCACCCCGCCGACGGCAGTCTGCGCCGATGCGCTCGCGGCGGTTTGCGCGCAAGCCGCCACGGGCAGACCAACGGCGAAGCCCGACGCCAGCCCCCACACCAGCAAAGCCAGCAGCCCCGGCCATCCCGACCGCCGCTTTCGTCGCGCAGCGGCAACGCGGTGAGGGACGAACAGCAAACGCACAGTCATGAGGAACTCCATCAGGATTCGGCGCGCGCAGGCACCAAGATGTCGCGGTTGCCGTTGGTGGACAGCGGCGAGACCAGACCGGCCTTTTCCATCTGATCCAGCAGCCGGGCCGAGCGGTTGTAGCCGATGCGCAGGTGTCGCTGCACCAGTGAAATCGACGCCTTGCGACTTTGCAGCACGATTTGCACCGCCTGGTCATACAGCGGGTCGGCCTCGGCATCGCTGCCCGTGGAGCCGTCGAAGCCGGTTTCGGCACCATCCTCGCCAGTCTCCGGTTCCAGCAGACCGGGCACATAGTCCGGCTCGCCCTGGGCCTTGAGTTGCTCCACCACCCGATGCACCTCGGCGTCGCTGACGAAGGCGCCATGCACCCGCTGCGGCACGCCCGAGCCCGGCGGCAGGTAGAGCATGTCGCCCATGCCCAGCAGGCTCTCGGCACCCATCTGATCGAGGATGGTGCGCGAGTCGATCTTGCTCGACACCTGAAACGCCATGCGAGTGGGGATGTTGGCCTTGATCAGGCCGGTGATCACGTCGACGCTGGGGCGCTGCGTGGCGAGAATCAAATGCACGCCTGCGGCGCGCGCCTTCTGCGCCAGACGGGCAATGAGCTCCTCGATCTTCTTGCCCACCACCATCATCAAGTCGGCCAGCTCGTCGATGATGACCACGATATACGGCATGTGCAGCAGCGGTTCGGGATTCTCGGGTGTGAGCGACAACGGGTTGGGCACATGCTCGCCGCGCTGGGCAGCCTCGGCAATGCGCGTGTTGTAGCTCGCCAGATTGCGCACCCCCAGCTTGCTCATCACCTTGTAGCGCCGCTCCATCTCGCCCACGCACCACGAGAGCGCGTGCGCGGCCTGCTTCATGTCGGTCACCACCGGCGCCAGCAAATGCGGAATGCCCTCGTAGACGCTGAGTTCCAGCATCTTCGGGTCGATCATGATCATGCGCACCTGCTTGGCCTCGGCCTTGTACAGCAGGCCCAGGATCATGGCGTTGATGCCCACCGACTTGCCCGACCCTGTGGTGCCCGCCACCAGCAAATGCGGCATCTTGGCCAGGTCGGTGACGACCGGGTTGCCGACGATGTCCTTGCCCAGACCCATGCTGAGCATGGACGGCGCGTCGTTGTAGACCTGGGAGCCGAGAATTTCGGCCAGTCGAATGGTCTGGCGCTTGGCATTGGGCAATTCCAGCGCCATGGTGTTCTTGCCGGGAATGGTTTCCACCACGCGGATGCTCACCAGCGACAACGCCCGCGCCAGATCGCGCGACAAGCCCACCACCTGCGAGCCCTTCACACCTGGCTCGGGCTCCACCTCGTAGCGCGTGATGACCGGCCCGGGCGACGCCGCCACCACGCGTACCGAGACACCGAAGTCCTTGAGTTTTTTCTCGATCAGGCGCGACGTGAACTCCAGAGTTTCGGCGCCGATGGGGTCTTTCGGGGTATTGCCGTGGTCGAGCAAGTCCAGGGGCGGCAGGCCGGACGTCGGCATCTCCTGGAACAAGGGCTTTTGCTTCTCGCGCTGCACTCGCTGCGACTGGGGCACCTGCACCAGCGGTGGTTCGATGTAGACAGGCGCGAACACCTCCTCGGCCTCGCGCGCCTGCTCGCTCACGAGATCGGCCTCGCGCGCCTGCAAGGCCTGGGCGCCGACATGCCGATCCTGCTCCTGGGCACGGCGCGTGCGCCAGCTCACCCAGGTCAACTCGATGCGGGCGCCGACACGTTCGGCGACATCGGCCCAACTCAACTGCGCGTACCACGAGAGCGACAGCAGGAACACCGCCAACAGCACAATGGCGCTGCCGGTGAAACCCAGCAACTGCTGCGCCGCGCTGCCCAGCCAGTTGCCCACCACGCCACCCGCGGCAGCCGGCAGGTGAACATGGAGGCCATAAAGCCGGGTGGCCTCGAGCGCCGCGCTGGAGAGCGGCAGCAAGCCCAGCGCGGCCACCGAACCCAGCTTGGCCAGCCAACTGCGCGGCGCGGTTTGCGCCTGCGTGTGCGCGCGACGCCAGGCACGCACCAACGCCAACAAACCCATGGGCAGCAGCCAGAGCGCCGAAAAACCCAGCAGGAAATAAAGGATGTCAGCCGTCCAGGCTCCAGCCGCGCCAACCAGGTTCGCCGTACCCTGGGTAGCAGCCGCCCCAGAAGTCGACCAGGACGGGTCACTGCGGTGGTAGCTGAACATGGCCAGCAGCAGCAGCAGCCAGGTGATGGCGCCAGCCACCAGGCGGATTTCAGCCAGCAGCCGGCTTTTACGCGTGCCGAGCTGGCCTGAATGGGGGGCGCCTGCCCTTGAAAAGGTGAACCAACGCAAAATTTTGATCAAAGTAGCTCGCAAGAAAATAAGGGGCGATTCCCGCGTTGTGCTGACCTCCGCAGACAGGACGCTTGCGCGCTTGGGGGCGCTCAAAGCAAGGAAGCGATGTGGTCGCGCACGATGGTTGTGCCGTCCTCGCGTTCAACCACCAGCCCCTGCTGCTCGAAATCTTTCATGACGCGGCTGACCATCTCACGCGAAGCGCCCACCATCTTCGCCAGGTCCTGGCGCGAAAGCTTGGTGCGGATGATGCGCTCGGCACCCTCTTCCTCGCCCATTTCCATCAACGCACGCGCCACGCGTCCGTAGACATCCATCAGCGCCAGCGACTCGATCTTGCTGTCGGCGCGGCGCAGGCGGTGCACCAGGCCACGCATGATGGAAAACGACATGCTGGTGTTTTCCGGCAGGCTTTGCAGAAAGGCTACACGGCCCAGCACGAGGACGTCGGTCTGCACCTCGGCACTGACCGTGGCGGAATGCGGCTCGCCATCGATCAGGCTCATTTCGCCGACGTGGTCGCCGGGATGCAACACCGCAAGAATCACTTCCCGCCCTTTGGAATCGACGCTCAGAACCCGCGCGCGTCCGGCGAGGATGATGAACAGCGCATTCGAACGCCCGCCCTGCTCAACCAGACATTCGCCACGCTTGTAACGTTTCTTGACGATGGACTGCGACAGCGTCCATGCCTGCGCCTCCGTCAGTACCGAAAACATGGGTACACGACGCACCAGATCGATATTCGAAATCGCAGCCATCTTCACTCCTGGAGATGATCGGATGCTAACCCAGACACTTGCCGGGCCGAGCCGGTCGGGGCCCCTGCGCCGAGGCTTTCGCCAGCCGGGCAAGAACTCCGATGATGACTCAACAACAGGTGATCGCCGGACAGGAAATCCGGGTGAACCCTAAAATCTTGTCCTGTCTTGGTGCCGCTGCGGCATACCCACGCGGGCATGGCACCCTCCCACTCTACAGGCCCATCATGAGCAATCAGCACGCCAAAGTCCTCATTCTCGGTTCTGGTCCTGCCGGCTACTCAGCCGCGGTCTATGCGGCGCGTGCCAACCTCAAGCCCATGCTCATCACCGGCATGGCCCAGGGCGGGCAGTTGATGACCACGACGGAGGTGGACAACTGGCCGGCGGATGTGGACGGCGTGCAGGGCCCGGAACTGATGGCGCGCTTCGAAGCCCATGCCAAGCGTTTCGACACCGAGATCGTCTTCGACCATATCCACACGGTCGATTTCAACGCCAAACCCTATACCCTGACAGGCGACAGCGGCATCTACACCTGCGACGCCCTCATCATCGCCACCGGCGCCTCGGCCAAGTACCTGGGCCTGCCCAGCGAACAGGCCTTCATGGGCAAGGGCGTGTCCGGCTGCGCCACCTGCGACGGCTTTTTCTACCGCGACCAGCCGGTGTGCGTGGTGGGCGGCGGCAACACTGCCGTGGAAGAAGCGCTCTATCTCACGGGCATCGCCAGCAAGGTCACGGTCATTCACCGCCGCGACAAATTCCGCGCCGAACCCATCCTGATCGACAGGCTGATGGATCGGGTGAAGGACGGCAAGGCCGAACTCAAGCTGTGGAGCGAGCTCGACGAGGTGCTGGGCGACGCCAGCGGCGTGACCGGCGTGCGGATTCGCAACAGCCAGACCGGCGCCAAAACCGAGATCGCCCTCACCGGCTGCTTCATCGCGATCGGCCATCAGCCCAATACCGAAATCTTCCAGGGCAAGCTGACGATGGAGAATGGTTACATCATCACCCAGGGCGGCTTGAACGGCATGGCCACCGCCACCAGCGTTCCCGGGGTGTTTGCCGCGGGAGACGTGCAGGACCATGTGTATCGGCAAGCCATCACCAGCGCCGGCACGGGCTGCATGGCCGCGCTCGACGCCCAGCGCTACCTGGAAAACGAGGGCGCTTGACCCGTCATTCAGTTTCATGTCAGTCTCTCTCGGCAGGCTGGAGCCGCAGCCATAACAACGATGGAGACAGACATGCATACAGCCGCAAAGGCATTTCTCGATGCGCGCGACACCCTGTTGCGCCTGCGCACTGATCACCCCGCGGCACAGTCCGTATTCCATTGGCCGCGGCCCCTGCAGTTCAACTGGGCGTTGGATTACTTCGACCCGATGGCGCGCGGTAATGCGCAGACCGCTCTGTGGATCGTCGAAGAAAGCGGCACCGAGGCTCGCCACAGTTTCGACGACATGCATCTGCGCAGCCAACGCATGGCCCATTTCCTGCGCAGCCACGGCGTGAACCGTGGCGATCGGGTCATGCTCATGCTGCCCAATTGTGTGGAACTGTGGGATGCGATGCTGGCGTGCATCAAGCTTGGCGCGGTGATGATCCCGGCCACCACCCTGCTGACCGCCGACGATCTGGCCGACCGCATCACGCGCGCCGGCATCGCCCATGTGCTCACCACCGCTCCTGACGCTCCCAAGTTCGACGCCCTGCCCGCCACCGCGACACAAACCCTGCTCGGTCGCTTTTGCACCGGCGCGCATGCAGCGTGGATCCACCTGAGGGACGCTGGCGATGCTCCCGCCGACTTCGTACCCGATGGCCCAACAGCCGCCGCCGACCCGCTACTGCTTTATTTCACCTCCGGCACCACCTCCAGACCCAAGCTGGTGCAGCACAGCCACATCAGCTACCCCATCGGTCACCTGTCCACCATGTACTGGATCGGCCTGCAGTCTGGTGATGTGCACTGGAACATCAGTTCACCCGGTTGGGCCAAGCATGCGTGGAGCTGCTTTTTCGCGCCGTGGAACGCGCAGGCCTGCATCTTCGCCTTCAACCAGACGCGCTTCAACGCCGACGCTGCGCTGGACGCCGCTGCGCGCTGCGGCGTCACCACCCTGTGCGCACCACCCACGGTCTGGCGCCTGTTCATCCAGCAGGACCTCAAGCGCTACGCCGTGAAGTTCCGCGAGTTGGTGGGCGCGGGCGAACCGCTCAACCCTGAAATCATTGCCCGGGTACAAGCCGCCTGGGGCATCACCATCCGCGACGGCTACGGGCAAACCGAAACCTGCTGCATGGTCGGCAACGCTCCTGGCCAGCCGCTGCAACCCGGAGCGATGGGCCGTCCGCTGCCTGGCTGGCGCCTCGAACTGCTGGACCTCGACGGTCGCCCTGCCGACGAAGGCGAAGTCTGCGTCGCGCTCGAGCCGCGTCCGGTGGGACTGATGGCAGGCTACTCCGGCGACGCCGAGAAAACCGCGCAAGCCATGCGCCACGGTTATTACCACACGGGCGACGTGGCGCAGCGCAATGCCGACGGCAGCTTCACCTTCGTCGGCCGCATCGACGATGTGTTCAAGGCCTCCGACTACCGCATCAGCCCCTTCGAACTGGAAAGCGTGCTCATCGCCCACCCGGCCGTGGCCGAGGCCGCCGTCGTCCCCAGCCCTGACCCGGTACGCCTGGCCGTGCCCAAGGCCTTCATCGCCTGCCGCACCGGCTTCGAGCCCAGCCGCGAACTGGCGCTCGACGTGCTGCGCTATGCCCGCGAGCATCTGGCCGCCTACAAGCGGATCCGGCGCATCGAGTTTTACGAACTGCCCAAAACCATTTCGGGCAAGATTCGGCGGGTGGAGTTGCGCGCCCTGGAACAAGGCAGCATCACAAACGGGGAGCGGCGCTCCGGCGAGTACTGGGAAGACGACTTTCCCGCCCTGCGCGGCTGAACGCGCCGCAGCAGACGGCCGCGCAAGCCGACAGGACTGCAGCGCTCAGACCGGAGCTGGCGGTGTCTCAGGCGGCAACGGCGCGAGCAGAAAATGTTCGCGGTAATGCAGCAGCTCGTCGATGGACTCGTGGATATCGGCCAGTGCCGTGTGCTCCTGGCGCTTCTTGAACGCCGCGCTCACATCCGGGCGCCAACGTTTGGCCAGCTCCTTCAAGGTGCTCACGTCCAGGTTACGGTAATGGAAGTAAGCCTCCAGCCGCGGCATGCCGCGCGCCATGAAGCGCCGATCCTGGCAGATGGAGTTGCCGCACATCGGGCTTTTGCCGGCCGGGACATAACGGGCGATGAAGTCCAGCAATTCCTGTTCAGCCTGCACCTCGTTCAGTGTGCTGGCCGCAACCTTGGCGATCAGACCCGAGCGACCATGCGTACCCTTGTTCCAGGCATCCATGCCGTCCATCACCTCGGCACTCTGGTGCACCACCAGCACCGGGCCTTCCACCCGCACGCGCACTTGCGCGTCGGTCATGACCACGGCCACTTCGATGATGCGATCGGTCTCGGGGTTGAGCCCGGTCATTTCCATATCCACCCACAACAGGTTGGACTCATGCAGGGCGAGAACGGTGGTTGCTTTGGAGAGGCTCATGCAGGCGGGAGGTTGGAATTTCGGAACAAGTGGAGAACACCCCAGGCAAGGTCTTGCCGGAGCGGGGCATAGCATCACGGACACAGTGAAATAATGCGGCATGCACGGATTCCAAGCGCGACCCGGACCGGGCCGGCCACCGTGAACGTTTCCAGGATTTTCGCATGAGCCCTCAAGACATCACGCTGCTGTGGTCCGCACTGTTCGCCAGCGCACTGGTCCTGGGCACGGGCTTGAAGCTCTGGCTGGCCACGCGGCAAATCCGCCACGTGCAGGCCCATCGCGCCCAAGTACCTGAAGCTTTTGCCGCAGTCATCGAACTGCCCACGCACCAGAAGGCGGCCGATTACACGGTGGCGCGTGCCCGTTTCGGCATGTGGCACACGCTGTTCTCCGCCGCACTGCTGCTGGGCTGGACCCTGTTCGGCGGCCTGCAGTTGCTGTCTGATTTCACGACCGCCCACTTCGGCACCCACCTGGGTGCGCAACTGCTGCTGCTCATTGAATTCGCGCTCATCGCCGCCATCATCGACCTGCCATGGGACCTGTGGCAGACCTTCCGGCTCGAAGCACGTTTCGGCTTCAACCGCAACACCCCGGCACTGTTCCTGGGCGACATGCTGAAAAACCTGCTGGTTTCCGCCGTGCTCATGTTGCCGCTGGCCGCCCTGGTGCTCTGGCTGATGCAAGCCAGCCCGCTCTGGTGGCTGTGGGCCTGGGCCGCGTTCGCGGCGTTCAGTCTGGTGATGATGGTGGTGTTCCCGATGTTCATCGCCCCGCTGTTCAATCGTTTCGAACCCTTGGCCGAGGGTGAGGTGAAAGGCCGCGCACAGGCGCTGATGCAACGCTGCGACTTCGCCCTGCAAGGCCTTTACGTCATGGACGGCTCGCGCCGCAGTGCCCACGCCAACGCCTATTTCACCGGGCTGGGCGCCGCACGCCGCGTGGTGCTGTTCGATACCCTGCTCAAGCAACTCGATGCGGCGCAGATCGAGGCCGTGCTGGCGCACGAGGTGGGCCATTACAAGCGTCGTCACATCCAGCAGCGCCTGTTCACCACGCTGCTGCTGAGCCTCACCGGGTTCGCTCTGCTGGGCTGGCTGACAGGCGGGGTGTGGTTCTACACAGGTCTGGGCTATACACCCCACTTGCTCGGTGGCAACGCCGCAGCGGCACTCATTCTGTTTATGCTGGTCCTGCCCGTGTTCGGCGTGTTTTTCACCCCCCTGGGTGCCAGTTGGTCGCGCAAACACGAATTCGAAGCCGATGCCTACGCCGCCGAGCACAGCGACGCGCGCCAACTGGGCGCAGCCTTGATACGCATGTACCAGGACAACGCCACCACCCTCACGCCCGATCCGCTCTACGTACGCTTCTACTACAGCCACCCACCCGCGCTGCAGCGCCTGGCGCGCATGGGGGCGCTTGCGGCGCTGTCCGCTTCACGGCCGGCGACGACAAGGCTGCGGTCGAACGACGGCCCGACGCAGGCCGGCCACGCCGCATGAGCCCAACGGAGCCTTGCCATGATGACGCTTGACCAATTGCTGCAGGATCATTGCCTGGCACTCGAGGGTCGCCCACTCGCTGCAGCCGAGGTGCTGAAGCAACTCGGCGTCCTGCCTGAATGGCGGCACGAAAACGGCTCGATTCAGCGCACCTATGTCTTCCGTGACTATTTCGACACCATCGCCTTCGTCAACGCGCTGGCCTGGATCGCGCACCGGGAAGACCATCACCCCGACCTGAGCGTGCATTACAACCGCTGCGTCGTCGCCTTCAACACCCATTCGGCCGGCGGCATTTCGCGTAGCGACTTCATCTGCGCGGCCAAGACAGATGCGCTGTATGCGCAGCGGCCCTTTGTCTGATTCCGGCTCGCGCGAGCACATGCCAGACCCGTCCCCGCAGCCCGCGCGCATCGTCGCGGCATTCGGACGCAGCTACCTGGCCGATACCGGCAACCAAACCGCCCTGCCCTGCGTCGCCCGCGGCAAGCGCAGCGAAGCCGTGTGCGGCGACCAGGTGCTGTTGCGTCTGGGGCAAGACCCCGCGGTGATCGAATCCATCTTGCCCCGCCGCAACGCCCTGTGGCGGCAAGACGCCTGGCGCAGCAAGGTGTTCGCCGCCAATCTCGACCTGGTGATGGTGATGACGGCTCCGGAGCCCACGCCCAACCTCGAACTGGTAGGGCGCGCGCTCATCGCCGCACAAGCCGAGGGCATTCCGAGTGCTTTGGTGCTCAACAAATGCGAATTGCCGAGCGCCGCGCAGTTGCGCGAACAGCTCCAGCCGCTGCAGGACGCCGGTTATCCGCTCATTGAACTTTCAGCCAAGCAGTCCCCCGAGTTCGCCGCGCAAACCCTGCGCTCCTGGCTGGATGGACGTGTCGGCATGCTCATCGGTGCATCGGGTGTCGGCAAATCCACCCTGGCCAACGCCCTGGTACCGGGTCTGCGAGCGCAGACCCAGGCCATTTCCGCCGCGCTCAACGCCGGGCGCCACACCACCACGACCACCAGGCTGTACCCATTGCATGGACTGCCGCCCCCCAGTGCCCTGCTCGATTCACCCGGTTTCCAGGCCTTCGGCCTGAACCAATTGTCGGTGTCGCAGTTGCAACACGCCCTGCCGGAAATCGCCACGCTCAATGGCGACTGTCGTTTCAACAACTGCACCCACCGGCAAGAGCCCGGTTGCGCGGTGCGCTCCGCAGTGGACTGCGGGCAACTGCCAGCGTCCCGCTATGCCCTGTATCTGCGTGTGCTGCAGGAATTGCTGGACGAATCCAGCGTGAAAGTGTGATGCGATGAAACGCCTGCGCGTGGCGCCAAACCTGGTGATCGCCACCATGTGGGCCGATGCGCTCAACGCCGCAGGCTACCCGGCCCAGGTGTTCTCGCGCTATCTCTCCAGCATCGCCGGTGAGATTCCACCGGACCAGGCCCTGCCCGCCGTCTGGGTGATGAACGCCGCGCACGCGCCAGCCGCGCTCGCGCTGCTGGATGCGTTGGAGCGGCCGCAACCCAGCCCTGCCTGGGTGTGCGCGCAATGCCGTGAGCGCCACATCGGCGCCTTCAGTCAGTGCTGGAACTGCGGGGCGCAGCGCCCGTTGTGAGGGCCGGAGACTTGGCATGCCTGGCAAAGGCCTTCAACCGGCCTGCGTCATTCCCGCCACCCAGCATCTGCATGCGTGTTCTGTACGTGGCCCTGGCGCGGCCGCCACAAAATCGCCAACATAAACAGAAAGATGATGCTGTAGACGTTGGTGGTCCCCAGAACATCCCCCTTGTTGCCAGTAAAGCCCGGTCCATACGGGCCGCCGAAACCCTCTGCCGTGGTCCACAACATCAACGAATACAGCAGACCCAGGACCAGCGCGATGCGCAGCCATTTCAGCGGCAGCCGGTGGGCAAACAGGACGCTGATCGCCACTGCGCTCTCCGTCAATGCCGCCAGCACGGCAAACGCGAACGGTCCGATGGTTCGCATGACGAGAACGAACAGCCCAATCCAGCTCACGATCCAGCCTGGCTGCCCGGCCTGGGCTGCGCCGAGAAAGCTCGCCATCTGTCCGAGAAACCCGGGCTGCCATTTCCACCAGGCATCAAAGGCCCACAGCGCGCCAAACAACAAGAAGGCCAGGCGCAAGGCATCGCGCGACGGCGCCTTGGCTTGGCCTTGCCACCAGCTCGCTCCTTGCCAGGCACGGGTGAGCAGAATGACGACGAATCCCAACGCGTAGACAATGGCCGTACCCGGATCGGTCGCGCCCGAAACATAGGGCCCACCCAGGCCGCCGATGGTGCTCCACAACAAGAGCTCGTACACCAGTCCCAGCCATCCCAGGGCGGGGAAACCAAGACCAGTCAGCAGACCCAGCGTGAGCAAGGTCTCGATGCCGAACATCAAGGCCAAAGCCCGCGCTGGACCAACGAGCTGGAACACCGCGAGCACCTGATCAACCCATTGCCCAAGCCACGCTGGTTGGCCCATGGCCTGGGCTGTGCGCAGCATGTCGGGAATGAATTGCGCGGCATAAACTGGGTTGAAGTGCAGCAGCAAATTGACGAGAAAGAACAGACCGAACAAGATGCGCACCGCGCCAAGCAGGCGAGCCTGGGTCGGGTGATGCAGACCGCCGTGGTGCAGCGGATGGTCGGCACGCCAGTCTGCCCGCACAGCCGCGTGCACCAGTTGCACGTCAGCCTGGCTTGCAGACGGATTTTGTACGGAAAGGGTGGTGATGGTTGGCATCATGTTTCACCTCGAAGCGGAGTTGCAAGGCCAACGCGGAGTCGGCCTGACAATCTCGGGTGAGATTTGACGATGATGCGATGACGGGCTTAAGTTTGGCTTAGGGACGGCTGAACCTCAGCTGTCGATCTGGCCCAGCAGCAGAAACTCCATCAGTGCCTTTTGCGCATGCAGGCGGTTCTCGGCCTCATCCCACACCACACTCTGCGGCCCATCGATGACGCCGGCCTCGACCTCTTCGCCGCGGTGGGCCGGCAGGCAGTGCATGAACAGAGCCCGAGGGTCGGCACGGCGCATCACGGCCTCGCTCACCATGAACCCCTGAAAAGCCTTCAGGCGCGCGGCATTCTCGGCTTCATAGCCCATGCTGGTCCAGACATCGGTGGTGACGAGATGCACGCCGACGCAGGCCTCGACCGGATCGGTGAAGCAGCGCAGCTGTGCCTGTTCTGCGGCACTGACAGGGTAGCCGGCGCGGTTCAGGTCGACGCCATAGCCATCGGGACCGGCGAAGTGCACGTTGAAACCGAGGATGGCTGCGGCCTGCAGCCAGCTATAGAGCATATTGTTGGCATCACCCACCCAGGCGACGGTTTTGCCTTGGATGCTGCCGCGGTGCTCGATGAAGGTGAACACGTCGGCCAGAATCTGGCAGGGGTGGAATTCGTTGGTCAGACCGTTGATGACGGGCACGCGCGAGTGCGCGGCGAAGCGCTCGACGATATCCTGCCCATAGGTGCGGATCATCACCAGATCGACCATGCGCGAAAACACCTGCGCCGCATCCTCGATGGGTTCGCCACGCCCGAGTTGGCTGTCGCGGGTGTTGATGTAGATGGCTGCGCCGCCGAGCTGGTGCATGCCCGCTTCGAAACTCAGGCGGGTGCGGGTGGAATGCTTCTCGAAAATCATCGCCAGCGTGCGATCCACCAGCGGCTGGTGCATCTCATAGCGCTTGAACTTGGCCTTGATCAGCGCGGTACGCGCAAACACATACGCATACTCGTCGGCGGTGAGATCGCTGAACTGCAGATAGTGACGCGGGCTGTGACGGGACGGCATGGTGGGGGTCTCGAAAACACATTTGGCACGCGGCCGATCAGGCTGCGGCCTGATCAGCGGCCAGGAAGCGCCGAATCAGCGGCACCAAAATGGCGAGCAGTTGTTCCGCCTCCTCCTGACGCAGAATCAGAGGCGGCAACAGGCGAATCACACTGTCCTGGGTGACGTTGATGAGCAGGCCCTCCTGCAGTGCCTGCTTTACCAACACCCCGCAGGGACGGTCGAGTTCGATACCGATCATCAGTCCTGCGCCGCGCACAGCGACCAGGCCGGGGAGGCTGCCGAGCTGGTTGTGAAACTGTTCCTGCATCCAGCCGCCAATACGCTGGGCGTTGTCCATCAACCCCTCATCCTCGATGATGGACAATGTTTCCAGGGCAGCACGGCACGCCAGTGGATTGCCGCCGAACGTCGTGCCATGCTGACCAGGGCCGAAAGTGGTTGCGGCTTCGCCGTAGGCCAGCAAGGCGCCGATGGGCACACCCGAAGCCAACCCCTTGGCCAGCGCGACGACGTCGGGCCGCACCCCAGCCCACTGATGGGCAAACCACTTGCCGGTGCGACCGGTACCGCATTGCACCTCGTCAATCATCAGCAACCAGCCGCGCTCATCGCAAATGCGGCGCAGAAAACGCAGATAATCCGCCCGCGCCGGGTTGATACCGCCCTCGCCTTGAATGGCCTCGATGAAGACGGCGCTCACCTGGGGATGGCTTGCAGCCACCTCGCGAATTGCCGTTTCATCGTTGAGCGCAACGCGCACGAAACCCTCGACCAGGGGCTCAAAACCCTTTTGCACCTTGGGATTGCCGGTTGCCGAAAGCGTAGCCAGCGAACGGCCATGGAAAGCGCGATCAAAAACGATGATTTCAGGCAGATCCTTGTCACGCTTGTGCCCCCACAAGCGGGCCAGCTTGATGGCGGCTTCGTTCGCTTCCAGCCCCGAGTTGCAGAAAAACGCACGATCGGCGCCTGACATGGCGCAGAGGCGATCGGCCAGTTGATCCTGCAACGGGATTTCGTACAAGTTCGACGTGTGGATCAGCTTGCCGATCTGGTCGCTCAACGCCGCGACCAGGCGGGGATGGGCATGCCCCACGGTGTTGACGGCGATGCCGCTCAAGCCGTCCAGATAGCGTCGACCTTCGCGGTCCCACAGCCATGCGCCCTGACCATGGGTCAAGGCAAGGGGCAAACGCGCGTAGGTGTTCATCAGATGGCCGGGCATGCGCTTCTCCTGGGGCAGAAAAAACAACAGCCCGCAAATTGCGTTTTCGTCGCAAGAGCAGGCTCGAAATCGATTATAGGCAGGCCCCTGGGGGAGCTTCCCGAACGGTCGGCGCCGTTTGCCGAACCCTGGCGAGCGAGACAAACCGCGCCGCCATCGCTGGCTCGCGGAGGTTCTTGCTGCAACGCAATATGCCGACATGACCTCGGGTCCATGGGTGCATTCCAGCGAGGCCTGGCTTCCGCCTGACCACGACAAAACCATGCTTCCCCTTCAACGTCCGGTCAGCACCCAAACAAAAAACCCGCATGGCCGAGACCAGCGGGCTTTTGTGCATCGACCTGGCCCGCAAATCGCAGACCAGGTTGGGGACTTTAGGCGGCCATGCTCTTGAGCGCAGCGTTGAGGCGGCTCTTGTCGCGCGCCGCCTTGTTGGGATGGAACAGGCCTTTGCGAGCAATGGAGTCCAGTACAGGAACTGCAGCCTTGAATGCCTCGACGGCCTTGGTTTTGTCGCCGGCCGCAATGGCCTTGCGCACCGACTTGACAGCCGTGCGAAAACGCGAACGCATGGCCGAATTGGCGGCGTTGAGCTTGATGTCTTGACGCGCGCGCTTGCGCCCGGAGGGCGTGCGGGCGCTTTTCTTTTTCGCTTGCGCGGATGTCGCCATGAAGTAAATCCTCGAAATTCGTTTGAGAAACCATCCATTATAGCCAAGCCGGCAACTTTCTCAAAACAGCCCCGACCCGCTGCCTATAATCGCATCGGTGAACCTCCTCAAGGCTGCTTACACCGTCTCGCTACTCACGCTCGTCTCCCGCATCACTGGCCTGCTGCGTGAGGTTTTGGTGGCACGTTTTTTCGGCGCGAGCGCTTGGACCGACGCTTTCATCGTCGCCTTTCGCCTGCCCAATCTGTTGCGTCGCCTGTTTGCCGAGGGCGCTTTCTCGCAGGCCTTCATTCCCATTCTGGCTCAGTCGCGTGCACAAGACAGTCCAGAAGCTAACCGCAAGCTGATTGACGACGTTGCCACGGCCTTGGCCTGGATCCTGACGGCGGTCAGTTTGCTGGGCGTGATCGTCGCCCCGGTACTCGTGGTGCTCACAGCCTCGGGGCTGCATCCGCCAGCCTTCGATGCCGCAGTGTGGATGACGCGCCTGATGTTTCCCTACGCTGGACTGATCTCGCTGGTGGCACTGTCGGCCGGCATCCTCAATACCTGGAAACACTTCACCATTTCGTCGCTCACCCCAGCGCTGTTGAATCTATCGGTCATCACTGCGGCCATCTTGCTGCACCGGGTGATGCATCCGCCCATTTACGCGCTGGCCGTCGGCGTCATGGCGGGCGGCGTGCTGCAGCTGGCGCTGCAATGGCCTGCGCTCAGGCGTTATGCCGTGCTGCCGCGCATCCACATGAACTTTCTTGCCGCCTGGCGTTCCCCCGGGGTCAAGCGCATGGTCAAGCTCATGCTGCCGGCCAGCCTGGCGGTGTCGGTGGCGCAAGTGTCCCTGGTGATCAACACGCAGATCGCTTCACACCTGCAGCCCGGCAGCGTGTCCTGGCTGTCCTACGCCGACAGACTGATGGAATTTCCCACGGCATTGCTCGGCGTTGCCCTCGGTTCGGTGCTGCTGCCCAGCTTGTCGCGCGCGCACGCGGCTGATGACTCCGAGCGCTACAGCAAACTGCTCGACTGGGGCCTGCGCCTGACACTGATGCTGGCCCTGCCCAGCGCCGTGGCGCTTTCCGTGTTCGCCAAGCCGCTGATCGCCCTGCTGTTCAATTACGGCCACTTCAACGGTTTCGACGTGGACCAGACCACCACCGCCTTGCGCGCCTACGGCCTGGGTCTGCTCGGCTTTGTCGGCGTGAAGATTCTCGCCCCCGGTTTTTACGCCAAGCGCGACGTGCGCACGCCCGTGAAGCTGGGCATCATCGTGCTCCTGGGCACACAGGCCTTGAATATCGTGTTCGTACCCTGGCTGGCCCATGCCGGCCTGGCCTTGGCCATTTCCTGCGGCGCCCTGCTCAACGCTGCCCTGCTGTTGCGCGGGCTGTGCAAGCGCGGCAGTTACGCACCCGAACCGGGCTGGAGCTTGTTCGCGTTCAAGGTCGCTCTGGCGCAATTGCCGCTGGCCCTGATTCTGTTGTGGGGCGCGAGCCACTTTGCCTGGGTCGACTGGAGCGGAAGCGCTGCGCACTTGATCCGCCTGGCAACTGCTTTCGGCTTGCTGACAGCCGCAGCCCTGTCCTACTTCACGGCTTTGGCACTTCTCGGGCTACGGCCTCGCCAATTCCTGCACCACGAATAGAAAAGCGGCCCGGAATCAGGCCACGACGACAGCGGCAGCACCCTCGACACGCTGCTGAATGACGCCGATGCGCGTGCAGGTCTCCCCAGCCGCTTGCAGATGCTGCAACGCCACATTGGCGTCAGCCGCAGCCACCACCAGCACATAGCCGATGCCGCAGTTGAAGGTGCGCAGCATCTCGGCCTCGGGAATGCCGCCTTCTTGCTGCAGCCAGTCAAACACTTCCGGCTGGCGCCAGGTCTTGCGTTCCAGCGCGCATTGCAGGCCCGCGGGAAGAACGCGCGGAATGTTCTCAACCAAACCACCGCCGGTGATATGGGCCATGGCTTTGACATCAACCGATTGCAAGAGTGCCAGCACGGGTTTGCAATAGATGCGCGTGGGCATCATCACCGCGTCGCGAAACGGGAGTCCGTCGAGTTGTTGCGGCAACCCTCCGGCAGTGCGCTCGATCACCTTGCGCACCAGTGAATAGCCGTTGGAATGAATGCCGCTGGAAGCCAGGCCGAGCACCACGTCGCCGGCCTGCACATATTGCCCGGCAATCAGCCGGCTCTTTTCCGCTGCGCCCACGCAAAAACCGGCAAGATCGTACTCACCCGGGGGATACATGCCCGGCATCTCGGCCGTTTCGCCACCGATCAGGGCGCAGCCAGCCTGCTCGCATCCTTGGGCGATACCGTCCATCACTTGCGCGGCCATGCCCACCTCGAGCTTGCCGCAAGCGAAGTAATCGAGGAAAAATAGCGGCTCGGCGCCTTGCACCAGCACATCGTTCACACTCATGGCGACGAGATCGATACCCACCGTGTCGTGCCGGTTCCACTCGAAAGCCAGGCGCAATTTGGTCCCAACGCCGTCGGTGCCCGAAACCAGCACCGGTTCGCGATAGCGCTTGGGCACCTCGAACAACGCACCGAAACCGCCGATACCAGCCAGGACACCTTCACGCATGGTGCGTGCGGCCAGGGGTTTGATGGCGTCGACCAGGGCGTCTCCGGCGTCGATATCGACCCCGGCGTCACGGTAAGTCAGGCTGGTTTTTGGCATGGTTGGGTTGGCGTTTGCAGACCCGGACTGGCGGCGGGTCTGCACATAAAATGAGGAATGCATTCTAGGTGGGAGGCCAACATGGCCTGCCTGCGCGCATGCAAGCAAGCCCCAAGCTCGAGCTGTAAGCCAGTTCGGCAAAAGACCATCGACGCATGGCCCGCCACTTCCTACGCTTCCCAAACACCAGTCCTCAGTGCAACTCTCCGAAACCAACAGAGTTCGTTTGATCTGGGCTGCCCTGATTCTCGGCGCCCTCTGGCTCGCTTCGCTGCTCGGACCCGTGCTTATGCCCTTCCTGGTGGCCATGACACTGGCCTATGGGCTGCATCCCGCGGTCGAAAGGCTGTGGCGTTGGCGCATTCCCAGACCCGTTGGCGCGGCGTTGGCCATCGTCCTGCTGAGCGTGGTGTTGGTCGGCATCGGCAGTCTGATCGTGTCCGTGCTCACAAGCACCCTGCCGCAACTGCAACAGCAAGTGCCTTCATTGCTCGCCGCCATGAACAGTTGGCTGAGCGCACAGGCTGCGCGCCTGGGGTTCCAGACCACCTTCGACCTGACCAGCTACAAGCACCTGCTGACCCAATCTTTGTCGGGCAATCCGGCACGTTGGGCCTCGCAAATCCTGAGCACGGCGAGAACCGGAGGAAGCACACTGCTCATCGTCTTGGGCAACCTTGTGCTCATCCCAGTGTTGACGTTTTATTTTCTGCTCGATTGGCGCAGTCTGATGCAGCGCAGCTATAGCCTTGTTCCGCTGCAGCGGCGCGACGCCCTGCAAGCTTTCCTGGGCGAGTGCGACAGCATCCTCGGCCGATATGTTCGCGGGCAGGTTTCCGTCATGCTGCTGCTGGCGGCTTACTACGCCATCGCCTTGGCGCTCGCCGGGTTTCAGCTTGGCTTGCCGATTGGCGTGTTCACAGGCCTCGCCGTGTTCGTGCCCTATGTCGGCTTCGGCCTGGGACTGCTGCTCGCCTTGCTTGCGGGCGCCTTGCAATTTCAGAGCTTTTACGCGATCTGGGCCGTAGCCGTGGTGTTCGGCATTGGTCAACTGGCGGAAAGCATGGTGATCACCCCCAGATTGCTCGGAGGACAAATCGGCCTGCATCCGCTCCTGGTGCTGTTCCTGTTGCTGGCGTTCGGGCATTTGTTTGGTTTCGTCGGTGTGCTGCTCGCCTTACCCGCCGGGGCTTTGCTGCAAGTCATCGTGCGCCATACCCTTGCCTGGTACCGGGAAAGCTCCCTGTTTCTGCGCGGATGAGCATGGGCGCAGAACGCAGCGCGAGCCGGCAACTTCTGCTGGCCCTGCAATGGGACGACGCCCCCACGCTGGACGGCTTCGAACGCGGCGAAAACGGTTTGGCGCTCGAGGCGCTGGACAAACTCTTGGCCAGCCGCGAGGGCGGTGCGCTGTATCTCTGGGGACCCCAGGCAAGCGGCAAAAGCCACCTGCTGCGCGCTGCCTGCCGCGCGGTGCAGCAAGACGGAAGATGGGCGTTGCATCTTTCGGCAAAGAGCCCGCCATCGCACTGGCCCGCGCTCGACGCCTTCACGCGCTTCGGCGCCGGCGCCCTCCTTGCGGTGGACGATGTCCAAGCCTGTGCCGCCTGGCAGCAAGATCTGCTGTTCGGCCTTTTCAACGCCGCACGCCAATTCAACGTTGCGTTTCTGGCTGCCGGCGACACTCCGCCCGCGCACCTCGAACTGCGCGCCGATGTACGCACCCGACTGGCCTGGGGCCTGGCTCTGGGGCTGGCGCCGCTGGATGATGACGGCAAGCAGCGCGTGCTGCAACGTCTGGCGGCAGCGCGTGGCTTCGACCTACGCGAAGACCTCAGCCGCTATATTCTGAGCCACCATGCACGTGACATGGCGTCGCTGGTCGACCTTCTCGCGCGGCTCGATGCTTATGCCTTGCAGCATGCCCGGCCCACCAGTATTTCCCTGTTCAAATCGATGCTGGCCCAGGCTGAGCCTAACTCCCATTCCACGCCCTGAACGATACCGCATGTCCAACCGCAATTTGGCGCTGTTCGATCTGGACAACACCCTTCTCCCATTCGACTCGGACCATGCCTGGGGCGAGTTCTGCGTCCAGCTCGGCTGGACCGACGGCGAGCAATACCGTTCGGCGAATGACCACTTCTATGGCCAATACCGCGCCGGGACACTGGATCTCGACGCCTATCTGCGCTTCTCGCTCGGCCCACTCGTCGGCCGCTCGCCGGCAGCGTTGATGCAGGCGCATGAGCAGTTCATGCAGCACATCGTGCTGCCGCAAATCCGCCCGCAAGCGCTCGATCTCGTGCGCAAGCACCAGCAGGCCGGAGACCTATGCTGCATCGTCACCGCCACCAACGACTTCGTCACCCAACCCATTGCCGCTGCCTTCGGCGTGCCGCACCTCATCGCCGTCCAAACCGAGCGCAACCCGCAAGGCGGCTACACCGGCGCCTGGTGCGGAGTTCCCTCGTTTCGCGAAGGCAAGGTCACGCGCACGGCGCAGTGGCTGGCGTCCCAAGGCCTGGACTGGCAGAGTTTTGGCCAGACGTGGTTTTATTCCGACTCCATCAATGACCGGCCGCTGCTCGACCACGTGAGCCACCCTGTGGTCGTCCATCCCGACCCCCTGCTTGCCGAACTCGCCCAAGCGCGTGGCTGGCCCGTCCTCGAACTGTTTTCATGATCCGCAAACTCCTCTCCCGCCTGCTCGGTAAAAAATCCACAACGGCCATGATCGAGGGCCGGCGACTCGAGATCGCGCGGCCGCAACACGAGATTGACGCAGCGCGCCTGCCCAATGCGGCGCTCACCGTCGTGCGCACTCTGCAGCAGGCCGGATTCGAGGCCTACATCGTCGGCGGCGCAGTGCGCGATCTGCTGCTGGGCTTGAAGCCAAAGGATTTCGACGTCGCCACCAATGCCACGCCGGAGCAGGTCAAACCGCTCTTTCGCCGTGCCTTTCTCATCGGGCGGCGTTTCCGTATCGTGCATGTGATGTTCGGGCGCGAGATCATCGAGGTCTCCACCTTCCGCGCCATGATGGACACGCAGGTCAGCGCCACGGTGGAGGGTGACGAACGCAACACCCATGGCCTCGCCGGCAAGCACCACGCGGTGGACGCCAGCGGTCGCGTCTTGCGCGACAACGTCTGGGGCCCGCAGGACCAGGATGCGGCGCGCCGGGACTTCACCGTCAATGCCATGTATTACGACCCCACGAGCGACATCGTCGTCGACTACCACCATGGTTTGCGCGATCTCAAGGCTCGCACCCTGCGCATGATTGGCGATCCCGCCACTCGCTATCGGGAAGACCCCGTGCGGCTGCTGCGCGTCGCGCGCTTCGCCGCCAAGCTCGGCTTCACCATCGATCCAGCGACGCGCGCGCCCATCGCCGAACTTGCCGAATTGCTGCACAACGTGCCCTCGGCGCGCTTGTTCGATGAAACGATCAAGCTGCTGCAAACCGGGCATGCCCTGGCCTCGCTGGAACAACTCCGAACCCTCGGCCTGCATCAGGGTCTTCTGCCGCTCATCGAGCTGGCGCTCAACCAGCCCCACGGCGAAGCGTTCGTGCTGGCCGCACTGCGCGATACCGACGCCCGCATCGGCGAGGGCAAGACCGCGAGTCCCAGCTTCTTGTTCGCCTGCCTGCTGTGGCCGCAGGTCAATAGCCGTTGGGCGGAGTTGCAGAGCGAGGGGCTGCCAGCCATCGCGGCACTTGATACCGCGGCCGACGAAATCATCGCTGCTCAGGCCGAACGCCTTGCGATCCAGCGACGCATTGCTGTGGACATGCGGGAAATCTGGTCGCTTCAGCCGCGTCTTGCGCGGCGCACGCCGCGCTACGCCCACAGCGCTCTGGATCATCCCCGCTTCCGCGCCGCCTACGATTTTTTAGTGTTGCGCGCGCAAACCGGAGGCGCCGAACCTGAACTGGCCAACTGGTGGCAACGCTTTCAGCAGGCCGACGAAGCCGAACGCGCCGAACTCATCGATCAAGCCGGCCGATCCGGCACCGAACCCGCCCGGCGCAAGCGCAGGCGGCGCAAAAAACCGGCTGCGGACAGCGCATCCGGTAGTGATCCCGATTCAGCCGGCTGAATCGGGATGTCAGCCGCGCCCAGCTTGACGCCGGTCCTTGCACCTGACATAGCCCTGGTCGGCTTGGGCGCCAATCTTGGCGATGGCGCTGCAACACTGGCCACGGCACTCGGTGAGTTGCGAGAGCTTGCCAACTGCCAGTTACTGCAACATTCCAGCCTCTATCGCAGTGCTCCGTTGGACGCTCAGGGCCCGGATTACTGGAATGCGGTTGCGGTACTGCGCTGCGCACTGACACCGGAGCAATTGCTGCAGCAGCTTCACGATCTTGAGCATCGCCACGGCCGTCTGCGCCCGGCTGGCCAGCACAACGCGCCGCGCACCCTGGACCTCGACCTGCTGCTGTTCGGCAGGCAAACACTCCGCGACGCAGCCCTCACATTGCCTCACCCGCGCATGCACCAACGCGCCTTCGTGCTGGTGCCGCTGGCCGAAATCTGGCCCGACGGCGTCTTGCCCGATGGCGAGACCGTGCAGCACGCGGCGCTGCGCCTGCAGGCTGCCGGGCAAACGCTGGTACGCACCGGCCCCCTGGCGCCCATGCCCGCGATTCGACCTCAGCCTGACTGAAAGTAATGCTGCAGGCCAAAAGCCAGGCCACCCATCAGGGCCGCCGTGCCGATCAGCAGAGCGAACACCGCCACCAGCACGGCACCCCAGCCGCTGCTTGAATGCCGCCCCGTGCCAAGGTTCCAATGCGCATCCCAGCGGGCATCCGGGGTCAGTCCGATGAGCAAAGCCTGGAACAGCGCCAACCCGACGATCAGGCCCAGCAGGGGAAGCGCCATCTCGGCGATGACGTCGTTCTCGCCAAAATCAACGAAGCGCACCGCGCCCCAGACCCCGGCCGCGAAAAGAGGCAGGTGCAACCAGCCGAGCGCATCGCGCCAGCCCCGGAGGTAAAAGCGGTGGGCGCCCACGACACCCAACAACAAGGCCAGGGTGGCCGCGCGTGTTTTGGACTTGAACGTCTTGGGCATGTCGTCGACTTCAGGTAGGTTTCATCAGTCAGCAGGCGGACAGCGCTTCAAACACCACGCGTCGGAGGCGCGCTTGCGCCGGGACCAAGCGCTTTTTGCATCAACACCACATCCAGCCATCGACCAAATTTCCAGCCGACGGCAGGCATCACGCCACATCGGGTGAACCCATGACGCTCATGCAGGGCAATGGAACCCTCGTTGGCCGAGTCGCCAATCACCGCAAGCAACTGGCGCGCGCCTTGCACTTCACAAGCCTGCAGCAACTGTTGCAACAAGGCCGAACCCAGACCCTGGCCACCTTGCTGCGCATCGACATACACCGAATCTTCCAATGTCCAGCGATAGGCTTCTCGCTCGCGAAACCAGTTGGCGTAGGCAAAACCGGCGACCTCCCCATCGCGCTCGGCCACCAACCAAGTCAAGCCGCGCTGCGTGACCCTTTGCAGGCGCTGCAGCATCTCCGCCACGTCCGGCGGCTGTATCTCGAAGGTTCCGGTGCCGTGTAGAACATGATGACGATAAATACGGGTGATGGCGGCAGCATCAGCCTCTGCTGCCGGGCGAATCAAGGCCGTCTTCAAGAAGTCCATGGTCGTGGCTGTGTCCAGCCCTCCTGGTTCGATATAATGACGAGTTTACCGGGCTTGCCGCGTGCGTCTTTGCCAGGCAACCACCAGAGCAAATTCGGACTGGGGCCTGACACCAGTCATCGGCATTCGGTCAATTTGCGGTGGACGCAACGCGACGCGATTGCCAGATGCAAGACGTTGCGGGCCATCCAATTCGTGCATTCGCCCATCACCCAGATACCTTAGGAATTCAAGCCATGGTCGTCATTCGTCTTTCACGCGCCGGTGCCAAGGGGCGCCCGTTCTATCACATCGTGGCCACCGATTCGCGCAACCGTCGGGATGGCCGTTACCTTGAGCGCCTGGGCTTCTACAACCCGGTTGCTCGCGGCCTCGATCAACCCCTGCACATCGAAATCGAACGTCTGAACTATTGGGCTGGCGTGGGTGCGCAGCTCTCGCCCACCGTTGAGCGCTTGGTCAAGCAGTCCAAACAAGCTCCGGCCCAAGCCGCGGCCTGATTGGGTGTGGCAGGCCTTGAGCCCATTCGGGCCACGGCCTCATCAAATTGCCTTGGGTTTTTGCTGCCCCACGGGGCGATGATCTGACACCGCAAGCTGACAGCTCGCGGTGTTTTGTTTTGTGCCATGTCCAAACCCACTGCCACAAACTCAAAACCACGGTCATCCGACCGGGTGGAAAGCACCGCCGACTGGCCTGACGATCTCGTCCAGGTCGGTCATGTGCTGGATGCTTGGGGCACGCAGGGCTGGCTGAAAGTCGCGCCCGAATCGAACGAACCCGCGGCCCTTCTGAAAGCGTCTCACTGGTGGATGCATTCACCACGGGGACGCCCTGTGCAAAGGGCGCAGTACGCCGTGCGCCTGGCGCGGCGCCACACACAATCGGTGGTGGCTTTGCTCGATGGCACCACAACGCGCACACAGGCCGAGTCTTTTCGCGGTTGGACCATCCACGCCCGCCGCGAAGACTTCCCGCCGGCAGGCAAGGACGAGTATTACTGGGTCGACCTCATGGGATGCACCGTGCTCAACCGCGAGGGATTGCAACTCGGAACCGTCGGCGGCCTGATCGATAACGGCGCCCAGACTGTGCTGCAAGTGCGCACGGCCATCGGCGACAAGCAACTCGACCGGCTGATTCCATTCGTCGATGCCTATGTCGTGGAGGTGGACCTCGCCGCGCGACGCATCGTGGCCGACTGGCTGCCCGAGTACGACTGATCCGACCGGGGGCTGCAGGCCATGCCACGATTCGATGTTCTGACCCTGTTCGACGGCTATTTCGAACCCCTGCGCAAGCAGGGCATCTGCCGTCGGGCATTCGATTCGGGCGTGATGCAATTGCAGACATGGAACCCGCGCGACTATGCCACCGATGCCCACCGCAGCGTTGATGATCGCCCCTATGGCGGCGGCCCAGGTATGGTGATGTTGGCTGAACCGCTGGAACAAGCACTAGCCGCGGCCCAGGGGGCGCGCCGGGCGATGGGCCTGGACCCGGCGCCGATCGCGTTGTTCACGCCAACAGGGGTGGCGCTTACCCAACAGCATGTCAAACAATGGGCCACTTCCGCCGGCGCGGTGCTGGTTTGCGGGCGCTATGAGGGCATCGACCAGCGCTTCATCGATCGAAACGTAAGCGTTGAAATCAGCCTGGGCGACTACGTCCTGTCGGGTGGGGAAATTGCGGCCATGGCGTTGCTCGATGCCGTGGCGCGGCTGCTGCCCGGTGTGCTCGGCAGCACCGAATCGGCGACGCAGGACAGCTTCTCCGACGGCCTGCTCGATTGCCCCCATTACACCCGTCCACCCGTGCTTGCCGGTATGGCCGTGCCCGAGGCTTTGCTCTCGGGCGATCATGCACGCATCGCCCGCTGGCGCCGCGACCGCATGCTGATCCTCACGCAAACTCGCAGGCCCGAACTGATTGCCACCCTGCGCCTGCAAGGCCGCCTGAGCGAACGCGACGAAGAGGCGCTCTTGAATTTGGTCTAAGATGTGATGTTTTGATCCTCTGCTGCCCGCACAACAGTCAAAGCCAATTCTCGGCTTTGCGCCCCATCCAAATAGCGGCCGCAAGATCCTTGGAGGCTCCATGAGCAACTATCTGATTCAGCAACTCGAACAGGAAGAAATCCAGCGCCTGACCCAAGGCAAGGCCATTCCTGATTTCGCCCCCGGTGACACGGTGATCGTCAGCGTCAATGTCGTCGAAGGGACGCGCAAACGTGCCCAAGCATACGAGGGCGTTGTCATCTCCAAGCGCAATCGCGGCTTGAATTCCAACTTCATCGTCCGCAAGATTTCATCGGGTGAAGGCGTCGAGCGGACCTTCCAGCTCTACTCGCCGATGATTGCGGGGATTGAGGTCAAGCGCCGCGGTGACGTGCGCCGCGCCAAGCTCTATTACCTGCGTGGCCGCACGGGCAAGTCGGCACGCATCAAGGAAAAACTGGCTTGAGTTGTTCGTCTGTGCCAGCAAAACCGATCGCGACGTCCGACGTCGCCATCCTCAGCAAACAGCCGGCGCTTGCCGGCTGTTTGCTTTGGTCCATCTCATGACCGCCCCGCCACGATCACGTCCGCCGTTCGACCCGGAACAGGTACCCCTCAGCCCTCCAGAGCCTGGCTGGCTTGCGGTCGACCCTGTCCATTTGCAGGCTGACTGGCTGCGATCGCGCTTCACGCAGACTCCATCCTGGCAGCCCGAGGCCTTCGAGGACGTGCAGATCGACCAGCGCGTCAGATTGCGCGACGCGTCGGTGCTGATCCCTCTCATCGCACGGCCGCAAGGCATGCAACTCCTGCTCACCCGCCGCACCGCCAACCTGCATGTCCATCCTGGACAGATCAGCTTTCCAGGCGGCAGCCGCGACGCCGCGGATGCCAACGCTCAGCATACGGCTCTGCGCGAAGCCGAGGAAGAAATCGGACTCCAGGCAGCATGGGTCGAGCCACTGGGGTCAATGCCGGTCTACACCACCATCACCGGCTACGCCGTCACACCCGTGGTCGGCATGGTCGATCCGCAGGCGCCATTACGTGCCCAGGCCAGTGAGGTGGCTGAAGTGTTCGAGGTGCCGCTCGCCTTCCTGATGGATCCTGCCCACCATCAGTTGCGCACCTGGGACACTCAAACCGGACTCGGTGCCCCGTTGACGCGGCCCAACCCGGCACGCCGCAGCTTTTACGCCATGCCATGGACCAGCCCCGACGGACGGCGTTATTTCATCTGGGGCGCCACAGCAGCGATGATTCGCAACCTCTATCGCCTGCTCATCGCTTAGCATCGCAGCATGGCTTTTTTCTCCGTCTTGCTCGCTCTGCTGCTGGAGCAAATCAAACCACTCGGGCGCCTGAGTGTCGTTTACGGCGCTCGCAAATCGCTTGCCGACTTCGCGGCACGCAATTTCGATGCTGGCGAGCGCCGGCATGGTCTTGCCGCCTGGTTCATCGCCGTGCTGCTACCGGCGCTGCTGTCTTTGCTCATCTACTGGGCGGCGCTGCGCGTGAGCATTCTGCTGGCCTTCGCCTGGAATGTTGTGGTGCTGTATTTCACGCTCGGCTTTCGCCAATTCAGCCATTACTTCACGGATATTTCCGACGCGCTCAGCCACGGTGACGTGGCCGGCGCGCGCGCCATCCTGAAACAGTGGAAGGCACTCGACACCGTGGAGATGTCGGCCGACGACGTCACCCAGCAAACAATTGAGCATGCGCTCGTGGCGGCACAGCGCTATGTGCTCGGCGTGTTTTTCTGGTTTCTGCTGCCCTTGGGTCCAGCCGGCGCGGTGCTCTACCGCATGGCGGAGTACACGGCGGGCAAGTGGAATGCGCCCGGCTCCGATGCCAGCCCCTGGCTGCGCGATTTTGCCGACCAGGCCTTCCAGATGCTCGACTGGCTGCCCGCGCGGTTGACCGCAGCCGGCTATGCCGTGGTGGGCAATTTCGAGGAAGCCGTGGACCGCTGGCGCAATTATGCCCGCCTATGGCCGAATCACAATACCGGGGCCATGTTGGCTTCGGCTGCGGGTGCCGTGGGCATTCGCCTCGGCGCAACCGCCCTCGATGCATCGCCGGAACCTGGCGAGCAGACTTGGGCCAGCGCCATCGATCCCGAGGCTCAGCCTCCCGGACAGCAAACCCAGATGCCGGGCGACGCACCCACACCCGCGCATCTGCGCAGCGTGGTGGGGCTGGTGTGGCGTTCCGTGCTGTTGTGGATGTTGCTGCTGGCGGTGGTCACCATCACCATGTGGGTGTCCTGAACCGCGTCGGCAAACGGACCCATCGGTTGGCCAAGTTGATCGCCAAGGCCGAAAACTGCCGCACCGATGTCCGATCTACTGCAAATTGCGCGGTTGGAAGCGAAAAGCCTCGATGCGCGCAGGCGGCAGGTTACGCCACACCAGGTGAGCCTGGTCGCGCTCGAAGCCATGAGCCATGCTCTGGTAGCTGCCGCGCAGGGCATAGCTGAACTGGATGAACACCGTGCCAGGCCCTGAAATGAGCGCAACCTGATCCAGGATCTGCCTGACCACCGACCGGGGCAGGCTGCGCAGCGGCAAACTCGAGACAACAGCGCGCACAGGCCGGCTCAAAATCCCGAATCGGCTCAAATGCATGGCGTCGCCCTGGATGAGATGCACACCAGGAAAGCGCTTGGCAAGATGGGCCGACAGCGCCGCAGACCGCTCGACGAGGACCAAGTCCTGGGTGGCGACACCGTGGTTCAGCAACGCGGCGGTGACCGCCCCACCGCCGGGGCCGAGCTCGACGACAACACCATCCCCGCCAGGGACGAGACTGGCCATGCGTCTCGCCAGGAAGGGGGAACTAGGACAGATGGCCCCAATTTGACGCGGGTTGCGGACGAACTCACGCATGAAGCGCCAATAGCCAGCGGTATGTTTATTCAAAGACTGTTCGTTCGCCTCGTTCATGCTAGGTCGTCGTGGCTGCCTCTGATGCCGAGGGCGACCGCGGAGAAAGATGATGGAGACCAGTTTAGCGAGGCTGACTTAGGTCGAGGTTGAATCCGGTCCGAGCATTCGCATCGGACCCTTTTGTTTCGCCCCACTCCGGCACGGCAGATGGGGCGTGATGCAGCTATCAAACCGAGCCCATCAGCAGTGCATTCACCCGCCGGACGTAAGCAGCAGGATCCTCCGGCATGCCCCCCTCGGCCAGCAGAGCCTGATCGAACAGAATATGCGCCAGATCGTCGAACACCTGAGACGGATCCTGGTCATTCTGCTCGGTTGCCTTTTTCCCCATCTCGGCCTCAAGTCGCGCGACCAAAGCGTGACCAGGGTTGATCTCGAGAATGGGCAAAGACTTCGGTGCCGCCTGGCCAGCCTGGCGCAACAGGCGTGCCAGATGGCCGCTGACCTCGCCATCAGCCGCCACCAGACAGGCCGGCGACTCCACCAAGCGGGTGCTGATGCGCACGTCCTGTGTAATGCCTTGCAGGGCTGTCTTCATGCGCGCCAGTAAATCCTGATGGGTTTGCGCCGCTTCCTCGGCCTGCTTTTTTTCCTCGGCGTCCTGCAACGCCCCGAGGTCCGCGCCGCCTCGGGCCACGGACTGCAGGGGCTTGCCTTCAAACTCGGTCAGGCTACCCAGCATCCATTCATCAACCCGGTCGGTGAGCAGGAGGACCTCCACACCCTTGCGCTTGAACACTTCGAGTTGCGGGCTGGAACGGGCTGTGCGCAGGTTGTCGGCGGTGATGGTGTAGATGGCGGTTTGCTCGGGTTTCATACGAGCGACATAGTCGCTCAAGCTCACCGTTTGCGCGTCGCTCTCGCTGGCCGTCGAAGCAAAGCGCAACAACTTGGCTAGTCGTTCACGGTTGGCAAAATCTTCGCCCACGCCCTCTTTCAACACTTGGCCGAATTCTTGCCAGAATTTGACGTACTTGTCGCGCTGAGCAACGTCCTCGCTGGTCGCCAGATCTTCCAGCAGGGAGAGCACGCGTTTCGTGCAGCCGTCTCGAATCACGCGAATGTCGCGACTTTCCTGCAGTAATTCACGTGAAACATTCAGCGGCAAATCGGCGCTGTCCACCACTCCACGAACGAAGCGCAGATAGGTCGGCAACAAGCTGGAGGCGTCGTCGAGGATGAATACACGCTTGACATAGAGCTTGACACCCGCGCTCAGTTCTCGGTTCCAGAGGTCGAACGGTGCTTTCGAGGGGAGATAGAGCAACTGGCTGTATTCGCTGCGGCCCTCGACCCGGTTATGGGTCCAAGCCAGCGGTGCGTCGCTATCGTGTGCGATTTGCTTGTAAAAATCGATGTATTGCTCTTCAGTGATGTCTGCCTTCGGCCGAGCCCAGAGAGCGGCGGCCTTGTTGATCTGCTCCCAGGCATCCAGCACATCGTCTTGGCCCTTTTCTTGGTTCCATTCACGCTTGCGCATTTCGATCGGCAAGGAGATATGGTCCGAATAACGACTGATGATGCTCTTGAGCTTCCAGTTCGAGAGCAGATCGTCGAATTTGTGGTCTTCATCCTCAGCGCGCAAGTGCAGAATCACATCCGTGCCGCGCTGCTCGCGGTTGATGGTCTCGACACTGAACTCGCCCGTGCCTTCGGAGGACCAGCGCACGCCCTGCTCGGCGGTCATACCGGCGCGCCGGCTTTCGACCGTGATGCGATCGGCAACGATGAAACCCGAGTAAAAGCCCACGCCGAACTGCCCGATCAGGCTGGCATCGGCTTTGCGCTCCTGGCCGATCTGCTGCATGAACTCGCGCGTACCGGACTTGGCGATGGTCCCAAGATGATCGATGGCATCCTGCAGGCTCAGGCCGACGCCGTTATCGCTCACCGTGAGCGTGCGTTTGGCGGGGTCGAAATCCACCCGGATGCGCAATTCGCTCTGCCCTTCCCACAGTGCTGCATCGTCTATGGCGAGATAGCGCAGCTTGTCGCAGGCATCGGATGCATTGGACACGAGTTCACGCAGAAAAATATCGCGATTCGAATACAGCGAATGCGCCACCAGGTGCAGCAATTGCTTCACCTCCGCCTGGAAAGCATGGGTATGACTGCCGGATTGCGAGGCGACGGTTGTTGTAGTGTCGAGGCTCATGATGAGGTTGGGATCAAGCGAAGTTGGGGAATGATGTCATGGAAAAGGCGGTCGGACCGGCATGCCAAGCAGGCGGCAGCGCAGCATCTCATAGGCGCATCGGCTATGAAATTGGGGCAATATGCTGTTTTTCAAGATCAGGACAGGGTTGGAAACGCATCTCCGTCCAAGGCCCCACGCATCTCCAGCCAGGCGGCCAGTCGCGGCAGAGCAGCGAACGCATTCGCCGTCGTGATGCTGGCTGTTTGCTGTGCGGTCCAACCCCGTAATGTCGCCAGCGTCTGGGCAATGCGTGGCAATTCAGCCGGCGTATTGGATTGGCGCCCCTCTGCGCGGGCCAGCCATTCAGGGGGAATATCGGGTGAGTCTGTTTCAAGCACCAGACTGGAATCGGGAAGATGAGCCGCCAAACGGCGAATGTTTAAAGCCCGCTCGAAGGTCATAGCGCCACCAAAGCCGAGTCTGAATCCCTGCGCGATGAACATATCGGCCTGCTGCCGACTCCCATTGAACGCATGGGCGATGCCACCGATGCCGGCCTGTGCCCATCCGAGTTTGCGCAAGCCGGCAAGCAAAACATCTTGCGATTTGCGCACATGCAGCAACACCGGCAAACCCAGCTCGCGCGCCAGCCTGAGCTGTTGCTCATACCACCAAAGCTGGCGATCACGGTTCACACCCGGGGCGAAAAAATCCAATCCGATCTCGCCCATCGCAACGCACTGTGGATCGTCCCTCGCTTGCAGCAGCGCTCGGCGCAGTCGGGGGAAATCCGCCTCCTCCACACGGTCGGCATACAGCGGGTGAACGCCCAGCGCATAGACCTGTCCGCTGGCATGGGCCAAGTCGCGCACTGCGGCGAAATTGCCTGGCTCCACCGCCGGAATCACCACACTGCGCACACCCGCAGCGCACGCCTGGGCGAGTACCTGGCCGGGGTCGTCACCAAACTCCGCGGCATCGAGATGGGCGTGGGTATCAATCCAGTTCATCGGCAATGAAAGGCTGAGCCCTTGTTGGTCCAGATGTGTCATGTGAGGAAGCTCATCCATTGGCATCCAGCTGCCCTTGCCGGTTGCGCGACCGGGGCAACAGCCCTGAGTTACGGAGGCTGACGAATGTCACGTTCAGTCTGCGCGAATCTGGATTGTGCAATCCCTGCATGGTGGAACAGCCGCTATGCAATAATGTAAGGCTATGCTTTGCGGCAAATCTGCGCTGCGAACAGGAGACGTGACCGAGTGGCCGAAGGTGCTCCCCTGCTAAGGGAGTATGTGCCAAAAGCGCATCAAGGGTTCGAATCCCTTCGTCTCCGCCAGATCTTAAAATCAAGCCGCCAGCAACCACGATCTGCCGATCGCCCCCAACCTGCTCGACCGGCAGTTCACCGTGGCCGAGCCCGACAAGGTCTGGGCGGGTGACATCACCTACATCCACACCGGCGAAGGCTGGCTGATCCTGGCTGTGGTGATCGACCTGTTCAGCCGCCTGGTGGTGGGCTGGTCGCTGCGTGAGGACATGACGCGCGACAGCGTCATCGACGCGCTGCGCATGGCTTGGTTGAAGCGCCATCCAAGCAAGCAGGCCGGGTTGATCTTCCACAGCGACAGGGGCAATACGCCAGCCAGGGCTTCATGGATGTGCTCCTCGAGTGCGGCATCACCGCGTCGATGAGCCGGCGCAGCAACTGCTGAGACAACGCCTGCAGCGAGACGGTGTTCGAGACATTAAAAGTGGAGTGGCGGCATGGGCAGCGCTTCGCGACGCGGCGCCAGGCCGAGGACGAAGCCATTGCGTGGCTGCTCTGGTACAACCAAAACCGCCTGCAATCGACGTCAGCCTCTGATTTCGTCATCGTTATCCCAGCAGTAACGCGGAAACGCTACGGAGCCTTACGACTCATCGCCAATATTTGTTGCCCTCGACTTGATTGGTTTTGCCATAGCGCCTCAAAGTCAAATGAGAGCTGCCGTTGATGGCGGATCGAAAGCAGATAGACCGTGCCCTTGATCCGCGCGTACAACAGGAGGTAGTGCGTCATCACGTACTCGCGCACTTCACCGTCCTTGGCGAGGGAGCCAAGTTGCTTGGCCAGGCGAGCGAGGCCGTTTGCAACCTCAACGGAACGAGCTGGCCTTTCCAGGAACAATCGCCCCATGCCGGGGAAGCTCTCTAGATTGGGGATGACGGTATCCGTCAACTCGTCCAGCAGCGCGTCGAAAGCATGCGGTGCCTCTGCCTTGACCAAGAAGGTCTCAAGCCCCTCAAGGTTCCGCTCGAAGTTGCCCGTGAGTTTGACGGTGTGCTTGACTGTCACGATGCGAGGCCACTCTCTATCCTGCAGCCTTGGCAGCGCGACGGCGTTTGATGGCGTTCAGCGTGGTGTGCGCCTCCTTGACTTTGCCCGCAGCGACATCTGCAAGGCCTTGGCTGACATCGTCAATCAACAGTAGGTGGATGCGTTCACGCTCAAGCTGGTGGTAGTAGTCCAGCCGCTGGGCATCGATGATGGCCACGTAGCTTTCACCGTTCTTGGTGATGATCTTCTCGGCTCCAGCCCGGACCTGGTCAGCCAGTTCAGACAAGTTCGCCCTGGCTTGCGACAGCGGAATCACGTCACCGGCAGAAATGGCCATGGATAGCCTCCTCAGATGTTGTACAAAATTCTGCACATCTTACTCGCTTTGACTTTAGCCCTTGCGGAGTCAAGTTCGCGATCTACCGGGCAGTCAAGACCTCGCGCCGGGCGACCTCGCATCGCGGAAGTTGGCAAGGTCCTGGATCGGCCTTGAAGCGATCGCCAGCCACGAGGTTCGGGAATCTGGCGCACGATGCGCCAGGATGTGTTCAGCCAGTGGCGCCGTGCAGGAAGGCCCAGACGACCACGGCCGTCATCGCCACCACATACAGGCGCAGCCCCCAGAACACGACTTGCTGCCGGGTCGTGAGCTGCACACGCCGCACCTCGGGCAAGGGTTTCTCCCAGCCTTCGTTTTCGATGAGGCGGCGGATGACGACTGGATCGAATTCATGCAGTTGCTTCATGGCTCATCCTCCCAAGGCATGCGGAAACAAGGTGGCGATGCCGTACAGGACATTGCACACGATCAGCCCGACCATGATGGCCACTGCCACCGCATTGCGCCGCGCCGAATTGACCTGCTCGCCCATCAACTCCCGGTCGTTGAGCAGCATGAGCAGGAACAACATCGCTGCTGGCATGAACACCGTGGCGATGACCTGCACGCTCAGGTTCAGAAAACCCAGGGACAGATTCGGCATCATCACCGCAATGGCCGCCAGGGCCGTGCCGACGATTGCCGGTAGATAGAACCCCATGGCCTTGCGCGGCGGTGCGTTGATCGAGCGGTCGATCTCGAAGGCTTCGCCGATCGCCCAGGCGCTGCTGGCGGTGATCACGATGGAGGCGATCAGGCCGGCTTCCATCAGCCCCAGGGCAAACAAGGCCATCATGCCGTCGCCCAGCTTGCTGCGGATGGCACCCAGCACGGCATCGGCGTCCAGGTTCTGCACATTGGGCAGGCCCTTGAGGGTTTGTGCCGCCACGATGATGATGGCCATGGCCACGAACACCATACCCACCACCCCCAGCATCAAGTCGCGCCGTCCGGCGCGGATGTCCTGCGGCAGCAGCCCCTTGTCGACGACACAGGATTGCTGGAAGAACAGCTGCCAGGGGGCGATGGTGGTGCCGATATTGGCCGAGATCAGGATCAGGAAGGTCAGCGACAGCAATCCGCCTGGCACGACCCAGCCATGGCCGACGAAAGCCTGCGCCACCGCATGCCAGTTCGGGTGCGAGAACAGGGCCAGGGGCACAAAGATCAGGTTGAACACGGCGATGAAGAGCGAAATCCGCTCCCAGGTCCAGTAGCGCAGGAACACCAGCACATAGGTGATGAAGGCCAGCGAGGCAGGCACCGTCAGCCAGGGCGACAGTCCCAGCGCCTGGCCGCCCAGGCGGATGCCGATGAACTCGGTCATCAGCGTCAGCACATTGGCCATCACCAGGTCGATGAGCGAGAACCAGCCCCAGAAGGCGCCGTAGCGTTTCCAGATGAGCTCGGCATGGCCGCGGCGGGTCACGGCACCCAGGCGCACGGTCATCTCCTGCACCACATAGGCGACGAAGCCCAGCAGGATCATCAGGGGCAGGAACAGCCCCAAGCCATAGGTGGCCCCGGTCTGGGCATAGGTGACCACGCCACCGGCGTCGTTGTCGCCCAGCATGACCAGCACGCCGGGGCCGATGAGGGCCAGCCCCAGCGCCAGACGGGTGCGCCAGTTCTGCTTGGCGTGGCGCAGCGCGTCGAGGTGCAGGCGGTCGCGCAGGCGGTGTTCCAGGTTCTCCGGCAGGGGTGGACAGTCCGGGCAGAGCCGGGCATCGAGGGCGGCGGCATCGCTGCTCATGGGCGGCCTCCCAGCGTCAGGGTGTTTTGAACCCGGCGTTGATCAAGACGCGCCAGGACGACGCCCAGCTTGGCCAGGCGCAGATCCATCGAGCTGATCCGCACGGGTTCTGCAACTAGCGCGGCGATGGGGGCAGCTACGCGTGGCTCTGCTCTGCCGCGGCGTGGCAGCAGACGAGCGAAAAGGTTGTGAAGCACAAACATCGGTTCCTCCGTTCGTGTGAGACGGCACAACAAAAGTTGCGCGCAGGTGTCGCAGACACGCTTGCGCGATAACCAACACGAAGAGGGGGAGTACTGGGACGAGGAACTCGTCCCGGAACCACCGCCAGCCTGAGGGCGGCGGCAGCGAGGAACAGGGTCTGCTGTCGAATGCCTTCAGGCGTTCACTTCACTGATCGACAACTGTCACTGTCCATGGGGTCGGGTTGAGCCGGTATGCGGCCAAAAATGAAACGCCAATGATCATAATTGCATCGCCACATGAGAGTCAAACTGACCTTGCACCTGGAGTCCGTATCCCACAGCCGAGTCACGAATTGGCATCCATGGCGCTGCTGGCGTTGTCCCGGCAGTTTCCTTGGCGGCTTCACGAGTTCGAGAAGCCGTACTCGGTCAGCATGTCCTGGAACTCACGGCTGGCGCACTGGGCTGCCACGGACGCTGTGGAAGACCAGCCAGGTTTGCGTGCTCGGCTGGCTGCTGGGTGATGCGTGGATCCGGGTGGAATCACAGCAGATCGCGGTGTGCGCGCAGTGCATCGAGGATCATCGCATCGAGGCCCTCGCCATGATTGCGATCGAAGTGCGCCAGGAGTTCGGTCCGCATCCGGCGCTCCCAGAATCGCTGAATATGTTGAGCGATGCCGAACAGCGCCTCATCGCGGTCGGGCATGGACGCAAAAAATTGGCCGATGCGATTCGCCATGCTGACGAGGTTGCTTGTGTTCATCGGTCGGTCCCATCGCTCAGGGACAAGTGTTGCGGGTGGGCGTAAACCGCCAGATTACCTTGCCGCGCCAACCCGACCAGGCACATGCCGGCCTGCTCGGCTGTGTTGACCGCAAGCAGCGTCGGTGCCGAGACCGCAGCCAGGAGCGGAACGCCGGCGACCACGGTCTTGTGCACCATCTCCACGCTGGCGCGGCTGGTCACGGCCATGAACCCGGAGCCAGCGTCGATTCCGGCACGCGCCAGCGCACCGATCAGTTTGTCCAGGGCGTTGTGTCGGCCGATGTCCTCCCGCAGCAGTCGAATGTCGCCAGTGCCATCACACCAGGCCGCTGCATGGGTGGCGCCGGTCGCCTGGCCCAGCAACTGCCTGTCACGCAGGCCATCCATGGCTCGTGTGATGGCCGTGCTGTGAATCACCTGTCCGGCGACGACCCGTGGCAAGGGTCGCAACACCTGCGCCAGGCTTTCGGTGCCACAAAGCCCGCAGCCCGTCCTGCCGGCCAGCGTGCGGCGCATCGCCCGCAAGCGTGCAAAGCTGCGGGACGAAACCTCCAGGTGCACCGTCAAGCCTTCGGCACAGGTATCGACTTCGCAGTCGTACAGATCGGCCGGTCGGTCGAAAATACCCTCACTGAGCCCAAACCCCAGCGCGAAATCCTCCAGATCCATGGGCGTCGCCAGCATCACGGCGTGTGAAACACCGTTGAATTCCAGCGCCACGGGCACTTCCTCGGGCAGCCAATCAGCCGATTCACTGCGCATGCCCGCTCGCAGCCGAAGCACCTGAGCCTGCCGGGCACCCGCCGTCAGGGGAGCATCCAGGGCGATCACTTGACTTGCTCCGGTGTTGTCGTTCGGCGCCCTTCAAGCAGCGCGGACTGGATGGCGCTGAATTGCCCATACTCCTGCTGCCAGCGCGAGGGCTGGGCCACCGGCATCACCTGAACGGCAGTGACCTTGTACTCGGGGCAGTTGGTCGCCCAGTCCGAACTGTCGGTCGTGATGACATTCGCACCCGATTCCGGAAAGTGGAAGGTGGTGTAGACCACGCCTGGGGCCACACGCTCGGTGACCGTCGCCCGCAAAACCGTGTCTCCGGCCCGGCTCTGGATGCCCACCCACTCGCCGTCGCGGATTCCCCGCTCCCCGGCGTCGTGCGGATGGATCTCCAGCCGGTCTTCCTCGTGCCAGCGCGAGTTCAGCGTCCTTCGCGTTTGCGCGCCCACGTTGTACTGGCTGAGGATGCGCCCCGTGGTCAGCAACAGCGGGAACTTGCGGGTGACCTTCTCGTCGCTGGGAACGTACTGCGTGATGATGAAACGCCCTTTGCCGCGCACAAAGTGGTCCACATGCATGATCTCCGTGCCGGCCTCGCCTGTCTCCTGGTTACAGGGCCATTGCAGGCTGCCCAGGCGTTCGATCTTGGCGTAGGTGACGCCGCGGAATGTCGGCGTGAGCGCGGCGATTTCCTGCATGATCTGCTCGGGGTGGCTGTAGCGCATCGCATACCCGAGCGCATTGGCAAGCCCCACCGTCACTTCCCAGTCCGCCAGCCCGGCCTTGGGCGGCATGACCTTGCTGACGCGCGAGATGCGCCGTTCGGCGTTGGTGAAGGTGCCGTCCTTTTCCAGGAAGGACGAACCGGGCAGGAACACATGGGCGTACTTGGCGGTCTCATTCAGGAAGATATCCTGCACGACGATGCATTCAAGCGCCGACAGCGCCGCCGCCACATGCTGGGTGTCGGGGTCCGACTGCACGATGTCCTCGCCCTGGCAGTACAGCCCCTTGAAGCTGCCGTCCAGCGCGGCATCGAACATATTGGGAATGCGCAGGCCGGGCTCGGGGTCGAGGCGCACGCCCCAGGCGGCCTCGAAGTCGCCGCGCACCGTGCTGTCGGAGATGTGGCGGTAGCCGGGCAGCTCGTGCGGGAAGGAGCCCATGTCGCACGAGCCCTGCACGTTGTTCTGGCCGCGCAGCGGGTTCACGCCCACGCCGTCGCGGCCGATGTTGCCGGTGGCCATGGCGAGGTTGGCGATGCCCATGACCATGGTCGAGCCCTGTGCGTGCTCGGTCACGCCCAGGCCGTAGTAGATGGCGGCGTTGCCGCCGGTGGCGTAAAGGCGCGCGGCGGCGCGCAGTTCGGCCGCGGGCACGCCGCAGACATCTTGCACGGCCTCGGGAGCGTTCTCGGGCCGGGCGGCGAACGCGCGCCACGTCTCGAAGGATTTGTCGTCGCAGCGCTCGGCGATGAAATCAGTGGCCAGCAGGCCCTCGGTGACGATGACATGCGCCAGCGCGGTGATCACGGCCACGTTGGTTCCGGGCCGCAGCTGCAGGTGGTGGTCGGCGCGCACATGCGGCGACTCCACCAGGTCGATGCGGCGCGGGTCGATCACGATGAGCCTGGCGCCCTGGCGCAGCCGCCGCTTCATGCGCGAGGCGAACACCGGATGCGCATCGGTCGGGTTGGCTCCGATGACCATGATCACGTCGGCCTTCTCCACCGACTTGAAGGTTTGCGTGCCGGCCGAGGTGCCATAGGTCTGGCCCAGGCCGTAGCCGGTGGGCGAGTGGCAGACGCGGGCGCAGGTGTCGACATTGTTGTTGCCGAAGGCGGCGCGCACCAGCTTCTGCACCAGGTAGGTTTCCTCGTTGGTGCAGCGCGAGGAGGTGATGCCGCCGATCGCGTCACGGCCGTACGTGGACTGGATCCGGCGGAACTCGCTTGCGGCGTAGGCAAAGGCCTCGTCCCAGCTCACCTCGGTCCATGGATCGGTGATGCGCTTGCGGATCATGGGCTTGGTGATCCGGTCCTGGTGCGTGGCGTAGCCCCAGGCGAAGCGGCCCTTGACGCAAGAGTGGCCCTCGTTGGCCTTGCCGTCCTTCCAGGGCACCATGCGCACCACCTCGCTGCCCTTCATCTCGGCCTTGAAGCCGCAACCCACGCCGCAATAGGCGCAGGTGGTGAGGATGCTGTGCTCGGGCTGGCCGAGTTCGATCACGCTTTTTTCCTGCAGCGTGGCGGTGGGGCAGGCCTCGACGCAGGCGCCGCAGCTCACGCATTCGCTGTCCATGAAGGGCTGGTCCTGGCCCGGCGAGACGCGACTGTCGAAGCCGCGGCCGCTGATGGTGAGGGCGAACGTGCCCTGGGTCTCCTCGCAGGCCCGCACGCAGCGGCTGCAGACGATGCACTTGCTCGGGTCGTAGGTGAAGTAGGGGTTGGATTCGTCCTTCTTCGCGTCGCAGTGGTGGGCGCCGGCGGCGGCACCCACCCCGTAGCGCACGTTGCGCAGGCCGGTGACGCCGGCCATGTCCTGCAATTCGCAGTTGC
The DNA here is from genome assembly GCA_028871675.1 of Betaproteobacteria bacterium. Classification (GTDB taxonomy): domain Bacteria; phylum Pseudomonadota; class Gammaproteobacteria; order Burkholderiales; family Burkholderiaceae_C; genus Thiomonas_A. The sequence goes on along the minus strand of JAGWMO010000001.1, from coordinate 118,301 downwards.
CGTTGGCGCTGCAGGTCAGGCAGTCCAGCGGGTGGTCGGAGATGTAGAGTTCCATCACCCCCTTGCGCAGATCCTGCAGCTTCGGCGTCTGGGTGCGCACCTTCATGCCGGCCTCGGCCGGCGTGGTGCAGGAGGACGGGTAGCCTTTGCGGCCCTCGATCTCCACCAGGCACAGCCGGCAGGAGCCGAAGGGCTCGAGGCTGTCGGTGGCGCACAGCTTGGGGATCTGGATGCCTGCCTGGGCGGCGGCGCGCATCAGCGAGGTGCCTCGCGGCACGGTCACTTCGAAGCCGTCGATGTCCAGCGTGACCTCGGTCTCGGCTTCGCGTCGCGGCGTGCCGTAGTCGATGTCTTGTTTCAGATGGTCGAGCATGGCGTGTCTCCTCGTCTCAGGCAGCCTGTTGGTCCGGCGTCTCGAGGCCGAAGTCCTGCGGGTAGTGGTTCAGCGCCGACAGCACCGGGTAGGGCGTCATGCCGCCCATGGCGCACAGGCTGCCGTGGACCATGGTGTCGCACAGGTCGCGCAGCAGATGCACCTGCTGCGCGCGGTTCTGGTTGTTGCGGATCCGGTCGATGACGTCCACGCCGCGCGTGGAGCCGATACGGCAGGGCGTGCATTTGCCGCAGGACTCGATGGCGCAGAACTCCATGGCGTAGCGCGCGAGCCGGCTCATGTCGGCGGTGTCGTCGTGCACCACGATGCCGCCGTGCCCCAGCACCGCGCCGACCGCCGCATAGGCCTCGTAGTCCAGCGGGATGTCCCACTGCGAAGGCGGCACGTAGGTGCCCAGCGGGCCGCCGACCTGCACCGCCTTGATGGGCAGGCCCGAGGCGGTGCCGCCGCCGAAATCGTGCAACAGTTCGCGCAGCGTCAGGCCGAATGCCTTCTCGACCAGGCCGCCTTGCCGGATGTTTCCCGCGAGCTGGAACGGCAGGGTGCCGCGCGAGCGGCCCATGCCGTAATCGCGGTAGAACGCCGCGCCGCGCGCCAGGATGAGCGGCACGCTGGCCAGGGTGATGACGTTGTTGATCACGGTCGGCTGGCCGAACAGCCCCGCGACGGCCGGCAGCGGCGGCTTGGCGCGCACGATGCCGCGCTTGCCCTCCAGGCTTTCCAGCATGGCCGTTTCCTCGCCGCAGACGTAGGAGCCCGCCGCCTTGCGCACCTCCAGGTGGAAGGCGCGGCCCGAGCCGCACACGCTCGCGCCGAGAAACCCGGCCGCCTCGGCGCGGGCCATCGCCTCGTGCATCGTGGCGATGGCATGCGGGTATTCCGAGCGTATGTACACGTAACCGCGCGTGGCGCCCACCGCGAGGGCGGCGATGGCCATGCCTTCGATCAGCATATAGGGGTCGCCCTCCATCACCATGCGGTCGGAGAAGGTCCCCGAATCGCCCTCGTCGGCGTTGCACACCACGTACTTCTGCGCTGCGCCGGCCTGCAGCACGGTCTTCCATTTGATGCCGGCCGGGAAGGCCGCGCCGCCGCGCCCGCGCAGGCCGGACTGCGTCACCTGTTCGACGATGGCCGCGCCATCCAGCGCCAGGGCGCGCCGCAGGCCCTCCCAGCCTTCATGCGCGGCGTAGTCGGCCAGCGAGAGCGGATCGGCCACGCCCATGCGGCGAAAGGTCAGGCGTTCCTGCTTGGCCAGGAAAGGGATCTGCTCGGTCGGGCCCAGGCTCAGCGCATGAGCGCCGCCGTACAGCAAGCCCGCGTCCAGCAATCCGGGAACGTCCTCGGCGGTCACCGGGCCGTAGGCGACGCGGCCGCCCGGCGTGGCGACTTCCACCAGCGGCTCCAGCCAGAACATGCCGCGCGAGCCGTTGCGCACCAGTTCCACGGCGAGGCCGCGCCGGACGCATTCCGCCTGCAGCGTGTGCGCGACCGCATCGGCACCGACCGCAAGGGCTGCCGAATCACACGGGACGAAAACCTTGACGAGTTGGTTCATGCCTGGATTTCCAGTTGCGCGACGATGCGCTCGAGTGCAGCGACCGTGACACGGGCATGCGGCGTGCCGTCCACCATCAGCGCCGGCGATGCGGCACACAGACCCAGGCAGTACACCGGCTCCAGGGTCACGGCTGCGTCGGATCGGGTTGTGTGCAACCCGCAGTCCAGCAAGCGCTCGGCCGCGTCGATCAGCGCGTCGGCGCCGCAGGCCTGACAGGCCTCGGCGCGGCAGACCTGCACCACATGCCGGCCCGCCGGCTCGCTGCGGAAATGGTGGTAATAGGTGATCACGCCATGCACCTCGGCGCGCGACAGATTCAGGCCCTTGGCGATCTGCGTTACGGCGCCCGCAGGAATATGGCCGAGCGCGTCCTGCACGGCATGCAGGAGCGGCAGCAAGGCTCCAGGCCTGCTCCCGTGCTGCTCGATCAAGGCTTGCACCGTGTTGGCGGTTGCCTTGGCATCGATCGGGGCGTGTCGAACGGGTGCGATCATGTTGTCTCCACGAATGTCGCTTTCCAAACCGGATGCGCCCCGCTCTTGCAGACGGTATGAATATGCTTGAATGAACATGATTGAAGCGCAGTTGGTAACGTGAATCTACGTGGCATCAGCGGCCTTCGCAATAAGCGTTGACAGGCCGATGGGACGCACTAAAGTGGCATGTCAACTATGCTTTCGACAGCCTAAAGGGAAAACCCAAATGCACAAGGTTTCCATCCACCCTCAATGGACGATCAAGCAGGCCGACGGCCAGATGCTGTCGCCCAGGCTGCTCGCGCTCCTGGTCCAGGTTCATGAACATGGCAGTCTCTCGGCCGCATGCCGGCAGTCAGGCGCCTCCTACCGGCATGCGTGGGAATTGGTGCGTTCAGGCGAGGTGATGTTCGGCGCTCCATTGCTCGACATGGAACGCGGCAAAGGTTCCAAGCTGACAGCATTGGGTGAAACGCTGGTGTGGGCTGACCGCCGCATTGCAGCGCGCCTGAACCCGGCATTGGCATCCCTGTCGTCGGAACTGGAGGTGGCGATCGGGCGCGTCGTCACCACCGACCCTGCCCCTTTGCGCGTGCATGCCAGCCATGGATTCGCCGTGGAAAAACTGCTGGATGCCTTGGTCCTGCAACATGTCCCCGTGGAATGCAAATACGTGGGCAGCCTCGAAGCCGTGGCCTCCCTGCACGATGGTGGCTGTGATCTGGCCGGATTTCACGTCCCCATCGGGGACTTCGAGGGGCAAGTTCTGGAGGACTACGCACGCTGGCTTGACTCGCGCACTTGCCGTGTCATCTGCACGGTCGTTCGCCGCCAGGGCTTGATCGTGGCGGCGGGTAACCCGCGCAAAATCTATGACGTGCGCGATCTCTGCCGCCCGGATGTCCGTTTCATCAATCGGCAGCGGGGATCGGGTACGCGCCTGCTCCTGGAATGCCTGCTCGCCCAGGCGGGCATCGACTCCGGGGCCATCCACGGTTTTGAGCATGGCGAGTACACCCATGCTGCCGTCGCCGCATACGTCGCCAGCGGCATGGCCGACGTGGGCCTCGGGGTTGAAACCCCAGCGCGGCAATTCAAGCTGGACTTCATTCCGATTGCCAGCGAGCGTTACTTCCTTCTTGGCCATGCCGATGCACTGGATCAGCCGCAGTTGAAGACCTTGCTCGACATCCTCCGCAGCCAGGATTTCCGCGATTCTGTCAATCGTCTTCCGGGCTACTCCTTCACGGACTCCGGCGCCGTCCAGACCTTGTCACAGGCCTTTCCTGGACGAAAGTTTCCTCAAAAACCGAAAACCAGCAATCGTTGAGGCGCTGCTCCGCGCCATCAGGCCGCCACCTTCGATGAGACGCTACCAAACGCCATAGAAAACCCCCGCCTCCTTGTAGCGATGTGTCCCCTGTTCCACTTCGGGCAGGGTCACCGAGGTGCGGTGTCGGAGATCACCGAACCATTGCAGCAGACGGGCCTGCATCGCGGAACGAACATCGTCATGGGCAGGCTCTTCGCCGAGATCGAAGAATTCGTCGGGATCGTCGCGCAGGTTGAACAACTGGGGCCTGTAGCCCTGCCAATGGACATACTTCCAATCGGCAGTTCTGACCATCCAGGCATGGCACGCATCGGGGCGACGCCCCAGAAGCAATCGGGCCTGGCGGTAGGCATAGTCCAACTCGGAAAACACGGCCGTGCGCCAGCCCTCCGAAGCGGCGGGCTTGTCCCTTGTCCATCCGAGCAGGGAGCGTCCCTCCAGTCTGTGCTGTGGCAGCGGCAGACCCAGCGCGTCGAGCAAGGTCGGGACCGTATCGACAGCCTCGACCCAATGATCGAACACCTTGCCGCGCGTGGCTTGGGCCTGGTCGCTGGGGTCGTAAAGAATGTAGGGCACGCGCTGGATGGTGTCGTGGAACAGCTCCTTTTCACCCAGCCAATGGTCGCCCAGATAGTCGCCGTGGTCCGAGGTCAAGACGATGATGGTGTCCTTCCAACGGCCGAGACGATCCAGCTCCTCCCAGAGTCGGCCGAGATGGTCGTCCAGTTGCGCGATCAGCCCCTGGTAGGCGGGACGAACTCTGTCGATGACTTCGTCGCGCATGAAATTGGCGCATTCTTCCTGCGCACGGTAGGCCTTCAAAACCGGATGCGCCTGTTGCAGCTCCGCGGGGTGGCGCTTGACTGGCAGGCATTGGTCCAATCGGTAACGCTTGTGGTACGGGGATGGGGCCAGATAGGGCCAATGCGGTTTGACGTAGGACAGATGAAGCGCCCAGGGCGTGTCACCACGCTCGCGCAGGTAGCGAATCGCCTCGTCGGTGGTGTAAGCGGTTTCCGAGTCCTCCTCGCGCACACGCGCCGGCAGGTTCACGTTGCGCATCTGCCAGCCACTCACCACCTTGCCATCCGGGGTCTCGGCCGCGATCACATAATCGGTCCAGGGGTCGGCGCTGTCGTAGCCGCGGCGCCGCAACGACTCGGCATAGCCGCCCAGCGGTTCTGCATGATGTCCGTCGTAGCGATCAATGAGCCGAAACGATCCCTCCATCAGGGAGCGCCCCAGATCACCGTCTTCGTCGAGGTGCAGGCGTCTTGCGCCATGGCGGTCGGACGTCACATGCGACTTGCCGATGAGATCCAACCCGAGCCCACCGGCCCGAAGATATTCACCCAGCATGACCTCATCGATGGGCAGTGGAACGCGGTTCCAGGTCGCACCATGGCTGCTGACATAGCGCCCGGTGTAGGAAGACATGCGCGATGGTCCGCACACGCCGGATTGCACGAAAGATCGCGTGAACCGCACACCACGCTTCGCGAGTGCGTCGAAATTCGGCGTTCGCAAATAGGGGTGGCCGTAGCAACCCAGATGATCGGCACGAAGCTGATCGAACATGATGAACAACAGATTGCGAACGGTCATGGTCTGAACCTGTCCTGAATTGATGCTCGCGTACCGTCAAACCGCCCATGCGATGCACGACGAGGCGCGATCGCGTTCCAACGCACCCCTTGGTTATTTGCCAATCACACGCGAGAGAAAAGCCTGGGTGCGCTCGCACTGCGGCCGCACCAAAACCTCGGATGGCAATCCCTGCTCGACGATGACGCCTCCGTCCATGAAAGCCAAGCCGTCGCAGACGTCGCGCGCGAAAGCCATTTCATGCGTGACGACGATCATCGTCATGCCTTCTGCAGCCAGACCGCGCATCACGCTCAGGACCTCGTCGACAAGCTCGGGATCAAGCGCCGATGTCGGCTCGTCGAACAGCATCAACTTGGGGCGCATGGCCAGGGCGCGCGCAATCGCCACGCGCTGCTGCTGTCCGCCGGAGAGTCGACTCGGATAGGCATCGGCCTTCGCCGACAGTCCCACGCGCTGCAACAGTGCCATGGCATGTTCGACCGCTTCCTGTCTCGACTCGCGCTTGACCCGCATGGGGGCTTCGATCACGTTCTCCAGCGCGGTGAGATGCGCAAACAGGTTGAAGCGCTGGAACACCATGCCGATCTGCGCGCGTTGCCTGCATGCGTCACGCTCGGAGAGTTCGTGCAAACCGTTGTCGCGTTCCCGATAGCCCACCAGTTCGCCATCGACGAAAATCCGCCCGGCATCGATGCGCTCCAGGTGATTGATGCAGCGCAGGAACGTGCTCTTGCCGGAGCCTGAAGCGCCGATGAGGGCGAGCACCTCTCCAGCGGCCACCTCGATGTCGACGCCCTTGAGCACCTGTTCGCGGCCATAGCTCTTGCGCACGCCCTGCGCACGCACCATGGGCGGTGCCAACGGGGCCAGTGTCGACGTGTCAGGGATTGGCCTGAATTCCCGTGCCCGCGCGTCCAAGTCGCCGCTCCAGGAAAAACTGCCCCACGCTGGTGATCGTGGTCAGCACCAGATACCAGAAGGTGGCCACCAACATGAGCTCGATGGTGTGCAGATTGGCCGAGGAGATGTTCTCGGCCTGGGTCAGGAGATCGCCCCCGGCAATCACCGACACCAAGGATGTGGCCTTGAGCAGGGAGATGAACTGGTTGCCAGCCGGTGGAACGATCATGCGCAGGGCCTGTGGCAGGATGATGCGCCGCATGGCCAGCATGCGCGGCATGCCCAGCGCCGTCGCAGCGCTGTGTTGCCCCTGGTCAACGCTGATGATCCCGGCACGCACGACCTCCGACATATACGCTGCCTCGTTCAGTCCGAGCGCCACCACCGATGCCACGAATGGGGTCAGCACGGCGTTCGTCTCGAAAGGGCCGATGTGCTGAAACAAGAGCGCCAAATTGCCCCAGAGCAGAATCTGCACCAGCAGTGGCGTACCGCGGAACAGCCACGAGTAAATGCCACTGCTCAGCCGCAGCACCAGACTCGGGGACAGGCGCATCACGGCCAAGAGCGTTCCGAGGATGACGCCCATGGCAGCCGACAAGAGTGCCAGCTCGACGGTCACGCGCAAGCCGCGAAAGATGGCCGGTGCGAACTGGTATTTGGCAATCGCGGCGTGATCGATATTCGGATTGGTGTAGACCGACCAGACCAGCCACGCCAACAAGGCCAGCACCACCGCGCTGCCGAACATCCGCCAGGGATGACGCAGCGGCACGACCCGAATCTCCGACGCAAGATGAGGCGATGGAACCTGTGCCCGCGACAGAGAACCGGCACGCATCATGCCGCCCCAGGACGAGCGTTGCGCAGCGCCACCATCACATTGCCAGATGGCTGCCGCCGTTGATGCTCGCTGATTGCACCGCGCCGCTTTGCACGCCGTACTTGTCGAGAATTTTCATGTAAGTGCCATCCCGAATGATGGCGTTGAGTGCGGCTTGAAGGGCATCGCGCAACTTCGGATCCGACTTCGACACGCCGATTCCCAGCGGCACCGGCTGGTATTCCTTGCCTTGTACCACGTCGAAAATCTTGCCATCGCCGGCGTGCTTGGCGAGATAGACCATGACCGGTGAGTTGCCGAGGAAAGCCGCGACATGCCCGGTCTGCACCTGCAGGCGAGCATCCGCGGGTTGGGCATACTGCAAATTGTGGATCGGTGGTTTGCCCGCTGCGACACACTTGGTGTTGGCCTGCTCAACCAGTTGCACCTGCGTGGAGCCCTGCACACTGGAGACGGTTTTGCCGCACAGGCTGTGCAATCCATTCACATGATCCGGATTACCCTTTTGGACCAGCAATTTCGTGCCCAGGTTGAAAAAATCCACGAAGTCCAGAACTTTTTCGCGCTCCGGCGTATCGTTCATCAGGGTGAATGTGATGTCGATACGCTTGGCCTCCATCGCCGGGATGAGTCCGCTGAACGGAATGGATTTGAAGACGATGGGCTTGCCGAGTTTCTGGCTCATGGCCGCAGCCAGATCAACGATCACGCCCTGCAACGTGCTGCCGTCGGACGCATAGGCAATCATGGGCGGGCTGTTGGTGATGGACCCGGCAACAATCTCGTTGGCCGCCAGCGCGGAAGGAGTCGCCACTGCTGCGGATATGGCGGAAAAACACAAAGTCAACAGCAATCGGCGGGTTGTATGCATGATGCCTCCGGTTTCACGCGACCGTCCCACAGGGGAACGCCATGGATTTTGCGGATGCACTTGATCCAGGTCAATTGAATAATTTCTCCTCGAACATGAGGTGAAGGTTATCGATATGACGCCCAGCGAACATTACCTCTTCCGTCAGATGAAGTTGCGCCATCTGCAATTGCTGGTGGCGCTGGCCGATCTGCAGAGCGTGAGCAAGTTGGCGAGGACCCTGCATGTGACCCAGCCTGCCGTCTCGAAAATGATTGCCGAGATTGAAAGCGGGATCGGCCTGGTCCTGTTCGAGCGCCAGGGCCACGCCATCCGTCCGACGGTCTATGGTGAAAGTCTGATTCGCCACGCCCGCGAAATCCTGGATCGCGCACGGCGCTCACAGCAGGAGCTCCAGGCCCTGCATGATGGTGTGGATGGACGCGTCGATGTCGGCGTTCTGCATGTCGCGGCTCCCTTTTTCATGCCGCGCGTGATCAGCGAGTTCAAGCGGCATTCGCCGCATGTGACCATCGGCCTGCACGAAGGCACGCTCGATCGCCTGCTGCCAAGGTTGCGTGCAGGGGACCTCGATTTGATCGTCGGCCGCGTCTCGGCCGAACTCCTCCGCCCGGATCTGAGCGGCGCGGCGCTGTTCGACGATCCCATCGTCCTGGCGGTATCGAGTCGGCATCCGCTGGCGCGCAAGTCGAAAATTCGCTGGGTCGACCTGGAAGATCAACCCTGGATCGTCCCCATGTCCAGCGCACCGATGCACAAGCACCTGATGTCGATGCTGCTGCTGCACGGGCTCAGATTACCGCGCGACGTGATCGAGTCGGTGATCGAATCCACCAACCTGACGCTTCTGTTCAACGGGCCGATGATCGCACTGCTGCCATGCTCCTTGGCGCAGCATTACGTTGCACGCGATCAGTTGCACATCTTGCCGCTGCCGTTGGAAGAAGGGCTGGGGCCGGTGTCGATCGTGTGGAATGCGCAGCGCGAGGGTTCCGCAGCACAAAATCGATTCAAGCAACTGGTGCTGGACGTTGCTCACCCGGACCACCGGCGCTTAGGCACAAACCCTGTCTGATGTGCAAGCGGGCAGCAGATGCGGGAGCGAGAGTCGGTCATCGCCGGCCGAGTCGGCCTGACAGACTTGCAAATCTCCAGGCACAGTTCAGCGTCAGGCGTTCGGCGGCGGCCTACGCAAAACCGTGCATCTGCGTGAGAACATGGGCATACATGCCGCCATCACAGGGAATATTGGCGCCGCGAATCCAGGCGCTTTGCGAAGAGCAGAGAAAAGTCACCACTGGGGCGATGTCCTGGGGCGTTCCTGGGCGATCCATGACCTTCATGTCTTCCTCGGCACGTGCGCCCAGGGTTTGAATGAAATCGGCAAGAATCGGGGTCTGAACCGGGCCAGGGCTCACGCAATTCATGCGGATGCCGCGGTCACGCCAAGTCCAGCGGTTCAGCATGGTCCAGACGATGAGCGCCTCCTTGGACAGGAAATAGCTGCGCGCATCGTCGACATGATGGTCTTCACAGAATTGTTCGACCTCGGGGAATGCGCGCAGCGTCATGAGGGCGCGAACCGTATCGGCAGCCTGCGCCCAACCGAGCCCGGCCAGTGAGGCCAGATTGACGATGGACGCCCCGTTGTTCATCTGCCCGATCATGGCCTCGGTGAAAGCACGCAACCCCAGAAAGTTGACGCGCAGGACCGCCGCGGCACTGCGCGTGGGGGGCAGTCCAGCGATATTGCAAAGCGCATCGATCCCGCCGCCTACCGTGGCCGCGGCATGCGCGATGGAAGCAGGGTCGGACAAATCGGCCCGTACAAAATGATCCACACCCTCTGCAGGGTTGCGGTCGACACCAACGACCGTGGCGCCTTCACGCTTCAACTCCTTGACGGTTTCCGCACCGATGCCCGATGCCGCCCCAGTCACCACGATCTTCGTTTTAAGCAATCGCATCTTGATCTCCACGCCTCATCATGGGCGGTCGGCGCATCGACATGGCGGATCCTGGATTAACGGTAGCCGATGACTCATCGGCAAGCAGGTCAGGAGCCATCACAGCCAAGAACGCGGACGCCGATTTGCCCGGCTTATTCCACCTGATCCTTCGGCCCGATGCCGGTCTTGAGTCGGGCGAATCGAAGTTGATAGCCGATCGGAATCAGCCGCAGCGGGTGGCGCTGCTCCAGCGCACCCCAGATACCACGGGGGAAGAACAAGGCGAAACCGATGGCCAAGACGCCCAGGCCGATCAGGTACTCGACCCCGGTCGCGCCAAAGTAGGTTTCGGCGATGAAGAACAGGATGGCGCCGACGATGGGGCCCTCGAAGGTGCCCAAGCCGCCGACGATCACCATGAACAACATATAGGCCGTCCACTGCGGGCTGAAGTAGCTGCCGGGCTGGAAGGTGATGGACGCTGCCAGCCACAGTGCCCCACCAGCGGCGCAGCCGACGGCGGAAAGAATGAAGAGGACTTGCTTGCTTTTGAAGACATTGACGCCGATGGACGCGGCGGCCGTGTCGTCATCGCGAATGGCCTGCAGGGATGCGCCGATCCGCCCGCGCAACAGCAGGAACAAGGTTCCCATGAGCACGACCAGCAAGGCCAAGGCCATCCAATAGGTCAAGGCCCTGCGCGCGCCGGGAGCGTAGGCGTTCATGGCAATGAGCGAGGTGCCGGTCGAACCCTGGATGATGGGATCGAGCGTCACCAGCAGGCGCAGCAACTCCGCGAGCACCCACATGCCGATGGCAAACTCGCCACCGCGCAGCTTGAGCATCAGTTTGCCGAGCGGAATCGACACCAGCTCCACCAGGAGCACGGCGACGACCAGCGCGACATAGACGTTCAGGCCGGCATTCGACAATCGGATCAAGGTGTAGGCACCGAGGCCGAGGAACGCCTGCTGACCGATGGACACAAGCCCGCCATAACCTGCCAGAGCATTCCACATGCTCGCCAGCAGGATATAGACGAACAAGGTCGTCAGCCGGTCGATGACCTCCGGGGGGAAGAACAACGGCCCGCAGGCGAGGACGACGAGCAAAAGCCCGAGGACAAGCGTGAAAACGGCAGCCTGCGGTGTCCAGCGCTGGATCGAGATGCCCTCCCGCGCGAGGGCATTGTGCGATGTGCTCATGCCGAGACTCCCTTGGGACGCTCAGAACGCGGCATCGACCAACGGATGCCCAGGCTCTTGAATTCGCCGGCGTAGACCCGGGCGATGAGAATGACGAGGAACACGGCATGGCCGGCGATTTGAAAGCCGATAGGGTTGATCTGCGCCCCGATGCTCTGGGCCAGACCCAGGACGATGCCGCCCAGCAGCGTGCCCCAGAGCGAACCGACCCCGCCGATCACCACGGTCTCGAAGGCAAAAAGCAACTGCGACGATCCGGCGTAGGGCGTGAACGTGGCACGCATGGCGAGAAAGACCCCTGCGAACGCGATCAGCACCATGGCGATGGCGGACGCGGCCGAGTACACGGCGCGGGAGTCGATCCCGATCAGGTCGACCGTGGCGGGATCATCGGCTGTGGCCCGTATGGCCCGGCCCAGGCCGGTGTAGGACAGTATCCCTTGCAGAACACCCAGGACCACGATGGCCGTGGTGAAGGTCAGCACGTCGAGCTGCGAGATGTACACATTGCCGCCGACATTCCAGCTCGAGTAGGACAGTGCGCCGATGTTCGATGCGAGCGACTGCGTATCGGCGCCGAAGCGCTCGAACAGCAGGTTGTCGATCACGATCGACAACCCGAAGGTGGCCAGGATCGGCACCAGTGCCCCGCCGCGCATGCTCCGCTGCAACAGAAGTCGATTGAGCAGCCAGCCTCCGATGGCCAGCACGGGCATCGCCAGCACAAGGGCCAGCACCACGCTGGAGGTGACGTGATTGATCAGTGTCAGGATCAGGTAGGCGGCCAGGACCGCCAGGCTGCCGTGCGCCAGATTGACGATGCGCATCACACCAAAAAGGAAGGACAGTCCACTGGCCAGAATGGCGTAATAGCCTCCCAGCAGAATGCCCTGGACGATCTGATTCAGCATGGTTTCAGTGCCTCGCGCTGGGCTCGCCGCGGTCGAGCCCGAAATAGGCGTCCATGATGGCCTCTCGGCTGATCTCATGGCTCTTGCCCCGCAGCGGAATCCCCCCCTCGAGCATGCAGATCACACGGTTTGAAAACCGCAGGGCTCGACTCAGGTCCTGCTCCACCAGCACGATGGTGGTGCGCATGGCCACCAAGCTTTGCAGCGACCCATAGACCTGGTCGACTGCGATGGGCGATAACCCCAGGGAGATTTCGTCGAGCAGCAGGAGCCTCGGGTTGGTCATCAGCGCGCGGGCAATCGCCGTGGCTTGCTGCTGGCCGCCGGAGAGCTGACCGGCCGGGGACTTCAGCTTGGGTTTCAATTGCGGAAATGCATCGACGACGCTGTCGATGTTCCATGGCCCAGGCCGGGCGCGCATGGCTGCAACACGGAGATTGTCTTCAACGGTCATGCTGCCGAACAGGCGACGTCCCTCGGGCACCATGGCAATGCCCAATCGCACCCGCTTTGCCGGTCTCAGCGTGGAGATTTCCGCGCCGTCGAAGACGATGCGTCCCGCATGCGGGGCGTGCACACCGGCAATGCTGCGCAGCAGGGTGGTCTTTCCAGCTCCATTGGCGCCGACGAGCGCGAGGATGTCGCCTTCGTCGCAGGAGAACGAGACATCGCGAACCGCCCTGAGCAGGCCATATCGCGCATCCAGGGATTCGACACACAGCAAGCTCATGTCGTCATGCTCCCGAGATAGGCGGCGATCACGGCGGGATCGCGCATCACGGCGTCCGGTTCGCCATCGGCAATGATGCCGCCCGACTCCATGCAGATGAGCCGCGTGACGACTTGCAGCAAAACCTGCACCATGTGCTCGATCCAGACCACAGTGATGCCGCGTTTGAGAACTTCACGGATGATCGCCACCAGTTCCAGCGCCTCGCCGTCGGTCAGGCCGCCGCCAATCTCGTCGAGCAGCAGGACCCGTGGACAGGTCGCCAGAGCCCGCGCCATCTCGAGGCGCTTGCGATCCAGCAGGCCGAGGGTATCGGCTCGTCGGTTGGCCAGCGGCAGCATGCCGCAGAGGTCGAGCGCATCGATGCACACCTCGTGTGCGGCACGGCCCTTGAGTGCGGCGCCGGCTGCCGCAGCGACGTGCAGGTTCTCGAACACGGTCATGCCGCCGAACGGCCGCGGCACCTGATGCGAACGCGCAATGCCCATGCGGCAACGCGCAGGAGCCCCCAATGCGGTCACGTCACGCCCTTCCAAGTACACGCTCCCCCGGTTCGGCGGATAGGCCCCGGACAGCACGTTGAACAGGGTTGTTTTCCCGGCGCCGTTGGGGCCGACAATACCCATGGCTTCGCCCTGCCTGATGTCCAGGTTGACCCCGGCGAGAACAGCCAGGGCGCCGAAGCGCTTGCCGATGTCCCTGGCCGCAAGAGCGAAGGGCAGCCCGGAACCGGATCCCGAGGCGGCTTGCCCTGCTCGCATCACTGCGGCGCTGCTCACGTGATCAGGCGTACGGAAGCAGTTTGGCCTGAATGGGAACTCTGGGGTCGCAAGCATGTTCGACGATCGGCAGGTCAAGTTTGAAGCGGCTGCCGGGCTCTGATCGAATCCACTGGCAGCCGATGATGGGTGCAGTTGCCACGTTGGGAACCGGCCCCTTGGGGAAATTGATCCGGCCGACAGTGGTGACGATATCGAGGACGCGCATGGCCTTGGCAAGCGCCGCCTTGTCCTTCGGTGCTCCGCTGTGCTTCAAGGCCGCAAACCCGGCATCGATCAACGCCATCGAGGCCCCGAGTTGCTGTGTCCATTGTTTGTTGGAGGCCTGCTCGTAGGCATCCGCAAGTTGTATCGAACTCAAGCCGGTCACAGGCGATGAATAGGGAAATACCGGCGACCAGTAAGCCCCGGCGGCGACGCGGTGGCCCAACTCGCCCAATGCCTCGATATCGGATGGAAACAGCCCGAATTTCGCTGGCATCACGATCTTTAACGTGCGGGTGAGCCCCTGCTGCGCCGCCTGGCGCAAGAAGACGATGAAATCATTGGGAATGGGCGCGCCGGTCAGAATCTGGCAGCCCTCGCTCTTGAACTTGGCGATCTGCGACGAGTAGTCGGTCGTGCCATCCTGATAGGCGCCCGGATCGACGATGGTGAAACCGGCTTTGCGCAGTTCGGGAATCAGGTGGGCTCGCAACGCATTGCCGTCGGCATCGTTGGGGTAGAGAACACCGACTTTCTTGTTGGTCGGGATCAGGTTCCAGGTCGAGATGTACATCTTGGCGAACTGTTCCGTGCCAAAGGAGAAGTGATAGGTCCAATGAAACGGCGACGGCTGTCCAGGCTTCGCGCCTCGCCCGTAATACCAAGACTCCCATGGGTCTACCGTGGACAGACAGGGCATGCCGGACGCTTCACAGGCATCGGCCACCGGATTGACCACTTCCGGGGTGGAGGTGGTCAGCATCATGTCGATCTTCTGGTTGTTGATCAGGTCTTTCGCAAGCTGGCTGGCACGTGAGGGGTCGGACTGCGTATCTCGGCCCAGCAACTCGAAGGCGTAGGTCTTGCCGGCGATTTCAATCTTGCCGCCGGTTTTCTTGTGCACCAGATCGAGCACGAACGGATCGGCCTCGCCAAACCCGGCAAGCGGTCCGGTCAAGGGACTGATGAAGCCGATCTTGAGGACGCCGGCAACGGTGGGTTGCGCGCTTGCGGCTGCCGCGGACCAAGGCAGCAGCGTGCTGGCGACGCCTGCTCCTGCCAAGGTGACGAACTGGCGCCTGGAAGCGTCGATGGACATGTGATGCTCCTTTGTGGGGTCTTGAGGTTGCATGAGTTGTCTCCGTATTCAGTCGGACTTCCAGGGCGCCAAGAAACCGGGAAGCTTGCGACCGGCGTCACATGGATCGGTTGTTGCATGCTAGATCGTGAATGTCTCTGGCGGTATCGTGCACATCACCATGATGTTGGCGGCGACAAACCCACCTTAGAACGGATGAATCCAGTGGAGATTCAGAACCGTGCCGCGGGTGTGGTTTTGAGCGCTGGTCTGAGCATGCCGGTTGGCAATCCGGATGCCATGCGAGTCGGTGAAGTTCACCCAGGCGGCTTGTGTTGTGCGCCCCGCGGCGAGTGTTCCCTGGCCTGCGACGACATTATGTTGATGACATTGTGTTTGTCGTAGCGGGGCGAAAACGCTAGCAGATATCACGACTTGATATGAGTGCAAACCCTGAAAACGTTCGCCGGCGCAGCGGGCCTCATGGCCAGACGTGGTGGGCGCTGTGGTACCGCTTGCACGTCTGGCGCCGTGACCCGCGGTCAGAGGTCTAGCACAGCAGGGAAGATCAGGAATGCGAACAGCAGGGCAGAAAATAATCGCCGCGGTCGCCTTCCTCCGGGGTGAGATAGGCGTCGCGGTGGTCCAGACTTCCCTCGACGACACGCGTCAGGCATGTTCCGCAGACGCCCTGCCCACATGAGGTCTGAATCTCGAGGCCAGCCTCGGCCAGCGCGCGCACGATGCTCTGGTCGGAGGGGATCGTGATGGCTTTCGCTCACGCGCGCCATCCCGACTGGGCCCAGGGATGGGCCCGGAATCACACCCGAGCCGCGGCTACAAGCTGCGCTCGAGCTGCTGTTCGAGTTCGTCGAGGATGCGGTAACAAGGCAAGACCTGCGCCACGCTGGCATTCGGTTCGCGCCCCTCGCGAATCGCCGCAAAGAACTCACGATCCTGCAGCTCGATCCCGTTCATGGAAACATCGACCTTGGAGACATCGATTTTTTCATCTTTGCCGGTGAACAGATCGTCGTAGCGGGCGATGTAGGTTCCGCTGTCGCCGATGTAGCGAAAGAAGGTGCCCAGCGGGCCATCGTTGTTGAAACTGAGCGACAAGGTGCAGATCGCCCCACTGGCGGCCCTGAGCTGAATCGACATGTCCATCGCGATGCCGAGCGTTGGGTGGATCGGGCCTTGGATGGCATGGGCCTCGACAATCGGTGAACGGGCCTGATACGCGAACAAATCCACCGTGTGCGCGGCGTGATGCCACAGCAGATGGTCGGTCCAACTGCGCGGTTGACCCAGCGCGTTCATGTTGGTGCGGCGAAAAAAGTAGGTTTGCACGTCCATCTGCTGGATGTTCAATGCGCCGGCCACGATGCGCTTCCGGACCCATTGGTGGCTGGGGTTGAAACGGCGCGTGTGGCCACACATCGCCACCAGCCCGGTGCGCTGCTGCAGATCGACCACGGCCTGCGCGCCCTGCAGGCTGTCGGCCAGTGGAATTTCCACCTGCACATGCTTGCCCGCGCCCAGGCATTGAAGGGTTTGGGCCGCATGCATCGGGGTGGGGGTGCAGAGAATCACGGCATCCACCTCGGGAATGGCCAGGCTCGCGGCAAGATCCGTGGTGACATGCGGGATCGCATATCGGGCCGCCACTTCGCGCGTCTTGTCCAACTCGCGACCGACCAGCGAGATGACCTCGACGCCATCGATGTTCCCGATGCCATCGAGATGCTTGACGCCGAACGCGCCCGCCCCGGCGAGCGCGACCTTGATTGTCTTGGCCATATCAGTTGTTCTCCAGAATCAGATGCCCCACCGCGGTATTGCTCGCGGGGACGTGATAGAAGCGGTGCACGACCGTGGGAGGCTTGTCGCTCATGGCCCCGCGCGCAATGAGCCACATGACGAGTTCGATCCCCTCGGACCCAGCCTCGCGAACGTACTCGATATGCGGCATTTGCGCCAACGCAGCGGGGTCGTCCAGCAGGAGGTCCATGAAGCGCTTGTCCCATGCCCGGTTGATCAGTCCGGCACGCGGCCCCTGCAACTGGTGGCTCATGCCCCCCGTGCCCCAGATCTGCACCCTGAGATCGGCATCGAACGATTCGACGGCTCGGCGGATGGCGTGGCCCAGGTTGTAGCAGCGACTGCCGGAGGGGACGGGGTACTGCACGACATTGACAGCGAACGGAATGACGGGACACGGCCACGCCTCGGGTCGGCCGCACATCAGCGACAACGGCACGGTCAGCCCGTGGTCCACATCCATCTTGTTGACGATCGTCAGGTCGAAATCATCCTGGATCACCGCGTGGGCAATGTGCGAGGCCAGCTCGGGATGGCCGATCACCTTCGGCACCGGGCGTGGCCCCCAGCCCTCGTCGGCAATGTGAAATTCGGCCGCCGTGCCAATGGCGAAGGTTGGAATGATGTCGAGGCTGAACGCATCGGCATGGTCGTTGTAGACGAGGAAGACGACGTCCGGCGGATCGTCCCGCATCCATTGCTTGGAGAACTTGTAGCCATCGAACAAGGGCTGCCAGTAAGGCTCATCTGTCTTGCCCAGATCGATGGCCGCACCGATGGCAGGCACGTGCGACGTGTAGACCGAAGCGGTGATCTTGGCCATGTCAAATTCCCTTGTCGTTGCCGGCCTTGCCCTGGGGTTGGCGGTGAGCCTGGGCATCCCCCTGTTCGCCGATGTAGCGGTTGCCTTCGATCGAGCGCCCGCCGTGGATCATCATCTCGCGATATTCCGCTTCGCTCATGCCCGTCATGCTGCCCGCCATCTGCTGGAAACTCTTGCCGTCGGTCGCGCCGATTTTGGCCAGAAAGTAGATGTTCCCGCCGAGGCGGATGCAGTCGTTCAGGTCGCGTGCCAGAACAGCCCGCTTCTGTTCCTCCGACATCGGCCATTCGTCCAGGTAGGCACGCTCGTCGGACTTGAAGCGCACACGGTTGTCGGGCTTCATCAGCGACATGCAGAACTGATTGAGCCAATACCCCTTGCGTGACTGCTCCGCATCGAAAATCGTCGTGCCGGGCACGTCCTTGTAGGGTTTGTCGAGTGCCATCATCGCTCCACTTCAGGCCAGTACAGACGCATCGGGTTGTCCACCAGCAGCTTGCGCTGCAGCTCCGGGGTGACGGCAATATGGGGAATGAAATCCACCAGCAGCCCATCGTCGGGCATATGGTCCTTGAGGTTCGGATGCGGCCAGTCCGTTCCCCACAACACCCGGTCGGGAAAGGTTTCAACGATGCGCCGGGCAAACGCCACCACGTCCCGATAGGCGCTGCGTTCGCCGTGCAGCGCCGCAGGCCCGGACACGGTCAGGCGCTCCGGGCAACTGACCTTGCTCCAGACGTTGGGATGCTCGCGCATGAACTGCACGAACAAGGAGAACTCGGGCCCATCGAGGGGCTGGCTGACGTCCGGCCGTCCCATGTGATCGACCACGACGGTGGTTGGCAGCGCCGTGAAGAACTCCCACAGATCGGGCAGATCCTGGGCTTCGAAGTAAATCACGACATGCCAGCCCAGACCGGCGACACGCGCGGCGATCTCCATCAATTCATCCTTGGGCGTGAAATCCACCAGGCGCTTGACGAAGTTGAAGCGCACGCCACGCACGCCCGCAGCATGCAGCTGAAGCAGGTCGGTGTCGCTGATGTTGCGCTTCACCGTGGCCACCCCGCGCGCCATCCCCCCGCTGTGCAGCAGGGCATCGACCATGGCGCTGTTATCGGCGCCGTGGCAGGTGGCCTGCACGACGACGTTGCGAGCAAAGCCGAGGTGGTCGCGCAACGCGAACAACTGCTCTTTCGAGGCGTCACAGGGCGTGTATTTGCGTTCCGGCGCGAAGGGAAAAACCGCGCCAGGGCCAAAGACATGGCAGTGCGCGTCGACCGCGCCTGCGGGAACTGCGAACCGCGGCTTGCTGGGATTGGCATACCAGTCGAGCCAGCCGGGCGTTTGGACAAAGGGATGCGTCGTGATCGTGGATGGCATGGGGCGATGGAGTGTCTTGAAGATGCGCGCGAACGGAGATCAGCACCGACCTGGACGAGGATGCTCGGGTGGATGAAGGCGGATCAGGGCGGAATGCCGGCTCTGGATGCCGGCAGTCGGCATGCCCACTCCCGCCATCCGGGCTTCTCCATCATTGCATGGGCCCCAGCGTTGCGGCGGTGAACATGCCCGCCACTGCAGGTGGGACGGACGATGGCTGTCACGCTGGCCGGGTGCGGGGCGAGTTTCCTGGATCGCGGGAAACCGGTGAAGCGAACAGCTTGACCAAAACGGAGCCGCCCCCCGGAGAGGATACCCGGTGCCAGCCCGCGTCGTGACGGCATCATCGGTTCCGTGGCGATCGCGTGGGTCACGGCAAACGCGGCGTTCTACCCGGTCAAGGCAAGCCGTGCTCACGGCCGGAATCACGGGGCGGGACGATGGTGACGGGCTGGATGACGGTGGCGTGGTATCCACACGCATGGTGATCTCCGGTCAACGCCGCGGCGTGGCAAAACGCCAGGTGCCGCAGCTTCGGAGGCGACGCGTTCCGGTGCAAGCCATCATGCTTGCGTTGACTTGCCGCGGTCGGCGAGGATGCGGTCAGCCTCGGTGCGCCAGTCGGCGCTGCGCGCGAACGTGGCGGCGCCCCTGGAGCCGAACACACCCGCATCGGCCAGGTCCGCAACCCACGCCTGGCGTTCGGCCGTGCCCTGAGCAGACCAGGGCGTGAGCCCGATCTCACGCACGGTCTCGGCCACCTCCCGGACTTCCTCGGCACGGCGGCGTCCATGCTCGATGACCCGCTGGAAAAAATAGGCGGCCTGCTTTTCCCAATCGATGCCGGGAAAGGTTTCCTGGAGCGAGGCGACAACGGCGTCTTCGACACCGTAGGCGCGTGCCGTGGTGAAACTCTCGATGATCATCGCCTCCAGGCCCTTGATCATCACGCTGCGGCACATCTTTGTCGCCGACGCGACGCCGAGCGTGGCGCTGACGACCTGGGCCTTGAAGCCGAGCAGGGCGAGCAGGGGTTGCAGCGTGGCGGCCTGGCTGCCGCCCAGCAGCAGTGGCACGCGTATGCGGTAGGGCGGGACCGATGTCATGACCGCCGCTTCGACGTATCGGCCACCTGCGGCATCGATCCATTCGGCGGCGCGCTGTTTCGCCCCCGGCGAAGCCGAGTTGAAATCAAGAAACCAGGCGCCATCCCGGATCGCCGGCGCGCAGGCCTGGGCCGCACGCACAGTCTGGCTGGCGGTCACGGCGCAGACGATGCAATCGGCTGCCGCCGCCAGTTCGGCATGGGACGCCGCCAGCCTCACGCCATGAGCCGCGGCATGCTTATGCAGCGCCGCCTCGGCGCTCGAGCCGAGTTTGGAGTCGTAGCCCGTGACACGCGCCACGCCCGCCGCCCGGAGATCCTCGGCCAGAATGCGGCCGACCTCGCCATAACCGACGAGGCCGACATGCCACTGCAACGGGTCGCCGGCCACGACCTTGGCGCCCATGCCGGATTCAGTCGACATACCGGAGGCCCGCCTTTTCAAGCGGCTCGCGCATCTTGTACATGTCCAGGCCGAGCACCCCGGCGGCGAGTTTTTCGCGTTTGAGCACCTCGTTGTCCTCGCGTGCCTGGGCCGCATCGGCCGTTTGCCGGGCCATCGCGGCCGGGACGATGACCACGCCGTCGTCGTCCGCGACCACCACGTCGCCGGGGTTCACCAGCGCTCCGGCGCAGACAACCGGGATGTTGACTGAACCGATCGTCGCCTTGATGGTGCCCTTGGCGCTGATGGCCTTGCTCCACACGGGAAACGGCATCGCGCTCAGTTCCTTCACGTCGCGCACGCCGGCGTCGATGATCAGACCTTTGGCGCCACGCGCACGAAAACTGGTGGCCAGCAAATCGCCGAAGTAGCCATCGGAACAATCAGCGGTCACGGCGGCCACAACCACATCCCCAGGCTGGATCTGTTCAGCCACGACATGCAGCATCCAGTTGTCACCTGGTTGCAGGAGCACGGTGACGGCGGTGCCGCACACATGCGCATGGTTGTAGATGGGCCTCATGTACGGCTTCATCAGTCCGATCCGGCCCATCGCTTCGTGGAGCGTGGCCACTCCGTAGCGTGCCAAGGCCTCGACCGCAGCGCGATCGGGGCGCTGCACATGGCGCTTGACGATGCCCAGTTGGTTCATGTCGGTTTGTCCTTCGAATGCCATCACAGTCCCCTGGCCTGCAGGGCGGCATGCAGACGGGGGTAGACGCGGCGCGCATTGCCTTCGTAGATCTTGAAGCGCTGCTCCGGATCGATGGCGGCGGCTTCGACGTAACGCTTGGTGTCGTCGTAGGGGTGGCCCGTGGTGGGGTCGATGCCGCGCACGGCGCCGATCATTTCGCTGGCGAAGACGATGTTGTCGATCGGGATGACCCGGGTCAGCAGGTCGATGCCGGGTTGATGGTAGACGCAGGTGTCGAAGAAGATGTTGTTGAGCAAGTGCTCCTGCAGCAACGGCTTATTCAGCTCCTGCGCTAGGCCGCGAAAGCGCCCCCAATGGTAGGGAACCGCCCCGCCGCCGTGGGGGATCACGAATTTGAGCGTTGGGAAATCCTTGAACAGATCGCCGGTCAGGCACTGCATGAAAGCGGTGGTGTCGGCGTTCAGGTAGTGTGCTCCGGTGGTGTGGAAGCAGGCGTTGCAACTGGTGCTGACATGGATCATCGCGGCCAGGTCGTACTCGACCATCTTTTCATAAATCGGGTACCAGTGGCGGTCGGTGAGCGGCGGCTCCTGCCAGTGCCCGCCGGAAGGATCGGGATTGAGGTTGATGCCGACAAAGCCGTAATCGTTCACGCATCTCTCGATCTCGGAAACGCAGGTTTTCGGATCGACGCCCGGCGACTGCGGCAGCATCGCGGCACCGATGAAGTGATCCGGGAAGAGCTGCGAGACGCGATGGCAAAGCTCGTTGCAGATGCCGGCCCAGGTGCTGCTGGTGTTGAAGTCGCCGATGTGATGCGCCATGAAACTCGCGCGCGGCGAAAAGATCGTGAGATCGGAACCTCTCTGGCGCATGAGCCTGAGCTGGTTGCTCTCGATCGACTCGCGCAACGCGTCGTCACTGATCCGCAGATCCGCGACCTTGGGCCCAAGCTCGGGGGTGCTCAGGTTGGCGATCTGGAGCTTTCGCCAGTCCTCCAGCGCTTTGGGGGCGGTCGTGTAGTGGCCGTGGCAATCGATGATCACGCTTGATTTCCTTTCCAGACGGAGGCGGGGATCATGACCTCGCCCCGCATCAGCAGGCGTGCCGTGCGCAGCAGCGCAGCGCGCGTGACGTTCTGGGGGTTGTCCGGATCGAGTCCGAGTTCGACGCCGAATTCACCTGTCGGGTGCTCCACGGACATGGTCTTGGTCGCACCACCAGGCATGATGGCCATGCCGGCGCAGACGGAACCGTCGAGCACGCAGGCCGTGGCCACCGTGACGGCGGCCAGCACGCCGATGGCGTCATGGCAGACATGCGGGATGAAGCTGCGGGTGCAGAGACTGCCGCCTGCGCGTGGCGGCGCAATCAGGGTCATCTTGGGATAGTTCCTGGCGAACACGTCGCCCAGCCCCATGGCGTGGCCGCAGGCCAGACGCAACCGTTCAAGGCGGACCTTGAGCTCGACATCGGCATTGAGCTCGGCTGCGCTTTCGTAGCCCGTGCAGCCGAGGTCCGCTGCCCTGAATAAGACCAGCGGCATGCCGTTGTCGATGCAGGTCACTTCAACACCGTCGATGACATCGCGCACATGGCCGGTGGGCAGCAGCCCCGCACAGACCGAGCCGGCGGTCTCCAGAAATTGGATGGCGATCGGCGCCGCGGTTCCCGGAACGCCGTCGATTCGCGCATCGCCCTCGTAGGCCACCTGACCCCCTGGTGTCTGCACGGTCACATCGCATTGCATGTCGGTGTTGCGCGTCAGCACACGCAAGGTGGTGGTCGCGCCTTCGGGTACGACCAGGCCCGTTTCCAAGGCGAACGGGACGACTGCTGCAAGCATGTTGCCGCAGTTCGGGGTGGTATCGACCTTGTCCTGGTCGGGTTGTAGTTGCGCGAAAAGAAAGTCGAGATCGACTCCGGGCACCTGGCTGCGACGCACGATGCCGACCTTACTGGTCAGAGGGTGCGCGCCACCCAAGCCATCGATCTGGCGCTTGTCGGGCGAACCCATCACGGCCAGCAGGACGCGATCGCGTGTGGCGAGGTCGGAGGGCAGGTCGGCCTCATTGAAAAATGGGCCTCTCGACGTCCCCCCGCGCATGAAGAGGCAGGGAATCGGTGTTTGCATGACGCGCTGTTGTTGTCAGTACGGCCGCATCATTATGGTGCAGCACAAGACCACGTCCAAGTCGGTTTGCTGCGCTAGCTGGTATCACGATTTGTTATGGTCGCGCCCACTCGCACGCAGCAACAACAAACCGCCGAGCATGCGCATGACGTGGCGCATCAACGGGGTCATCGGCTTATGCGCCGAGGCTGCCAGGCACATTTTGCTGACGAGTCGCGGCTTGACCAGTGGGCGCACGCGGAACACCTGGGATTGCCCCGTGGCAATCACTGCGCCCTGGCTGAGGACGGCGTGGCCATGGCCGAAACGCACCAGGTCGAGAATGGACGGCACACCCGACACTTCCCAGGCGATCTGCAGTTTGAAGCCTGACAGAGCGGCCTGCGCCTCCACCAATTTACGGATGACGTGCGTGCGATCCGGGATGATCAAGGGATAGTCTGCGAGTTCGGCAAAGGGCATGGCGGCATCAACACGCAGGCGCGATACCTGCCGAGATGCGCGGCCAGCGGCGGGCGCCACCGCCGGACTCACCAGGCACAGCGGCTCATCGAGCAGTGGATGGAGTTCGATGGCTGCGCCAGGTTCGGGATTGAGCAGCACCCCGATATCCACGCGCCCGGTGGCAATCCATTCGGTGATGTGGGTGGACAACCCCTCGACGATGGTCAACTGCGCCTTCGGCAGGTCTTCACGAAAGCATTCCACCAGGGGCAGCGTGACGAGGCGCCCTACGCTCGGGGTCAGGCCGATCACCACCTTTCCGGAGGGCTCATCCCTCCCGCTCTCCACGTCTTCGCGTGCTTGTGCAACAAGCTGCAGAATGCCCACGCTGTGGCTGAACAGGCGCTTGCCGGCTTCGGTGAGGATGACCCCGCGCCCGGTGCGTTGCAGCAACTGGGCGCGCAAATCGGTCTCCAACAAACGCACTTGGCGGCTCAAGGCCGGCTGGGCAATGTCCAGCACGATCGACGCTTTGCTGAAGCTGCCGAGCTCCGCGACCCGCACGAAGTATTCGAGCTGTTTGAGGTTCATGCCTCCCCCGGAGAAATGAGTTGCTGCCGCGGTGCGAGATTCGGCGGGCAGACGTGATGACCCGCCAAGGCGACCCACACAGCACCTGGAAATCATGGGTCGTTCCTGAGTTCCCGGATCCCGGAGGACAAGCAGCAAGCCGGTTCAGGAGCGCCCTGGGTTCATTATCGGCCGGCCCCGAGACATCGCACGCCGGTCTTCGCAAACGTCGTCCTAGAACCTGCCCACGCCATGGGCGTTGCCCCCGCCGGCGGCAAGACCAGTGGAGATGTCGCGTGAACAGGTTCTAGAGTTCCAGCCCCAGGCCGACGTAGTTTTCCGCCAGGCTGGTCATGGCAGCCTTCGACCGCACCAGATAGTTGAGTTCAGCCCGCTGCAGGCGCTGGCCGAAGGGACCGTTCTCGGGAAACTTGTGCAACAGGGACGTCATCCACCAGGAAAAGCGCTCCGCCTTCCACACGCGGGCCAGGCAGCGATCGGAGTAATGCTCAAGCTCTGTGGTGGAGCCGTGGTAATGCGCACCCAGAGCCTGCCAGAGGAAATGGATGTCCGAGGCCGCAAGATTCAGCCCCTTGGCACCAGTGGGCGGCACGATGTGCGCGGCATCGCCCGCGAGCATGAGTCGGCCGAAGCGCATGGGTTCGGCCACGAAGCTGCGCAGCGGGGCGATGCTCTTCTCGATGGACGGCCCGGTGACCAGGCGCTCGGCGGCCTGGGCATCGAGGCGGAGCCGTAGTTCGTCCCAGAAGCGAGCGTCGCTCCAGTTGTCGACCTTGTCGTCCAGACTGCATTGCACGTAGTAGCGACTGCGGGTTTTGGAGCGCATGCTGCAGAGGGCAAAACCGCGCGGATGGTTGACGTAGATCAGTTCGTCCGAGACTGGCGGCGTGTCGGACAGGATGCCCAGCCAACCGAAGGGGTAGGCGCGCTCGTACGTCTGGAGCGCCCCGGGAGGCACGCTGGCGCGGCTCACACCGTGGAAGCCGTCACAGCCGGCAATGAAGTCGCAGCTGATTTCCTGCGTCCTGCCGTCCTGTGTGTAGCGCACCGTGGGCCGGTTGGTGTCGAAGCCGTGAAGGCTGACATCCGGCACCGCATACAAGGTGGTCAGCCCGGCCGCTTCGCGGGCGTTCATCAGATCATGAGTGACCTCGGTCTGGCCGTAGACCACGACTTGCCTGCCGCCGCTGAGCGCGTGAATGTCGACGCGGTACCTGCTGCCGTCGAAGCACAGTTCAATGCCATGATGGGGCAAACCCTCCGCTTTGAGCCGCTGATCGACACCCGCCTTTCCGAGCAAGTCGACAGTACCCTGCTCCAGAACGCCT
This sequence comes from Betaproteobacteria bacterium, assembly GCA_028871675.1. Taxonomy (GTDB): domain Bacteria; phylum Pseudomonadota; class Gammaproteobacteria; order Burkholderiales; family Burkholderiaceae_C; genus Thiomonas_A. Next base: position 92,729 of record JAGWMO010000001.1, on the reverse strand, counting down.
GCGCGGATGCGGCCGAGGACATGGGCTTGGCTGCGCAACTCGAGCACGACGTTGCTGATGCCTTCCCGGTGCAACAACTGGCCGAGAAGAAGCCCGGATGGCCCAGCGCCGATGATCACGACCTGCGTTCGCATAGCAATCTCCTCATATTGCGCTTTGGCGATCACTCTAGAGACGGCGGCCTTCGCCGGGAATGGACGGAAGCTGCAACAACATGGACAATCCGAACATGATGAGGCAGCCCGAGGTTCGCGAGAGCATCCCGACTTACGCCCTGTACGGGGAGAGCGATCAGCCCTTCCTGCCGGAACGCCTGCACTGCGAATCCATCGCCAGGCGCAGCCGTCTCTATGGCTGGACGATTGGCACACATCGGCACGACTTGTTCGTCCAGATCCTGTTCGTGCGCGCCGGCTCCGGTACCGCCTGGCTGGGTGATGCAGAAGTTGCGCTACACCCGCCCTGCGCGCTCTGGATCCCGGCGAAGCTGTCGCATGGCTTTCACTTTTCAAGCGATATCGACGGCGATGTCATCACCGTTGTCGCCCAACATGCCGATGCGCTCATGGTCCAGGATGCGGAGCTTCTGGCGCGCCTCACCCGGCCCCATTGCCTGCCGCTCTCGGCGGTCGACGTCGACCAAGCGCGCGGCCTCGGCGGGGTCTTGGCGGCCTTGCTCGCCGAGGTGAATGCGCGAGAAATCGGCCGCCTGACGGCAATCGAAACGGCCCTGCGGCTGGTTTTACTGCGGCTTGCGCGGGCCGCGGAGGCCGGCTGCGTGTCGCAACCAATCACCCCTACCCGCGCCGCCGGGCATATGCGGCGATTCATCGCACTGATCGACCACCATTTCCGCGAACAGCAACCTCTCGGGTTTTATGCGGAGCGTCTGGGCCTGAGCCCAACCCAACTCAACCGCGTCTGCCGCCAACAGGCGGACATGTCGGCGCTCCAGTTGGTTCAGCGCCGCGTGCTGCATGAGGCGGAACGCGATCTTGTCTACAGCGCCATCAGTGTGAAGGAAATCGCTTTATCTCTGGGCTTTGCGGATGCGGGATATTTTTCGCGTTTCTTTACCCGCCACCTCAGCCATGCTCCTTCGGAGTTTCGCCGCATGGCCTGGCGGCGGCTACGCGAAAACGACATCGCCGCCGTGGACACATGAGTACCGGGCCGGCACTCGACAGCACCGATGCAAGTTATTCGCCGAGTGTCAACTGAACGTCGATGTTGCCGCGCGTTGCATTGGAGTAGGGACAGACCTGGTGGGCTGCGTCCACCAGGTCTTGCGCTGCGGCGCGATCCATGCCCGGCAGATGGATGACCATCTTCACGGCAATGCCAAATCCAGCCGGGATCGGGCCGATGTCGACGCTGGCGTCGATCGAGGCGTTCGCTGGAACCGCCACTTTCTTCATGCCGGCCACATGCTTCATGGCGCCCATGAAGCATGCGGAATATCCAGCGGCAAAAAGCTGCTCCGGGTTGGTGCCGTTGCCGGCACCGCCCATGACCTTGGGCGGTGAGAGCTTGACCTCGAGCAAGCCATCATCGGTCACGGAGCGGCCTTCACGCCCTCCAGTGGTATGCGCATGCGCGGTGTAAACAACCTTGTCGAGTTTGGTGGTCATGGTGATGTCCTGGGGTTGAAGAAAAAGGCCAAGAAAATCAGGTCAGCAAGTGCTGTCGAAGCACTTGAATGTCCTGACGAAGAGCAAGCAACTCGGGCACAGAGCACTGGCTGCGGGCGACGATATGCCCGGGAATCTTCGCTGCGGAGGCTTTCAACGCACGCCCCGCAGCACTGAGCTTGACACGCACGCAGCGCTCGTCATTCACATCGCGCAGGCGGGTCATCAGACCTGCCACTTCAAGACGCTTGAGCAGGGGTGTCAAGGTTCCAGAGTCCAGAAGAAGCCGCTCCCCCAGACTCGACACGGTCAGGCCGTCGGTCTCCCACAAAACCAGCATCACGAGGTACTGGGGGTAGGTCAGCCCGAGTTTGGCGAGCAAAGGCTTGTATACCTTGGTCATGGCCAGCGACGCGGAATACAAGGCAAAGCACACTTGATTGCCAAGCAGCAGGGATTGATCGGCTTTGGCCGTCTTCGTTGTCGCAGTCGTATCCGTCATGGAATAAATTTAGCACACAATTCAATTGAACACAATTGAATTGTGTGCCGCTTGATGGAAGTCCGCATGGCACATGAGCATGTGCGCCTGATTTTTGATGCAGGTGCAATCAAAGGCATGACTTCGTCGAACTGGGCACATGCGCGAGACGCAGACCCTCTGGCGCAGCGCGCCCCCAAGCATCGGCACGGCACAACTGCAGCAGGGTGCGGCCGCGAACTTCGAGCCTCGGTGGCAGCCCGATGCTCAAGCCTGTCGTGCGGTGACATGGGATACTGCAGTGCGTAAACGTCCCAGGCACTCGAGCGCCTCCATGCAACGAACACCTGCGGGTCGGGCCCCGACGGCCGGCTGCAGCTAGAGTGGGGTGGCCGGCTGTTCGATCAACCCGGGATTGTCAAGGCAGACCCGATGCGCCGTGAAAATTCGCAAGGTCTCGCTCCCCTCACAAATGGCTCCATCTTCTCGGTCATTGATTTGGACAACATCACCAACCACACGCCCATGATGCAGCAGTACCTGCGCATCAAGGCCGAGCACCCTGACGTGCTGGTGCTCTACCGCATGGGCGACTTCTACGAACTGTTCTACGCCGACGCCGAAAAGGCCGCACGCCTGATTGACCTCACGCTGACGCGGCGCGGCCAGTCGGCCGGACAGCCCATCATCATGGCGGGGGTTCCGGTGCAGGCGCTGGATACCTACCTCGCCAAGCTGGTGCGCCTGGGCGAGTCGGTCGCCATTTGCGAGCAGGTCGGTGATCCGGCCACGAGCAAGGGACCGGTGGAGCGGCGCGTGGAGCGCATCGTCACGCCCGGCACGCGCCTGGACGACGGGCTGCTGGACGACAAGGCGGACTGCGCCCTGCTTGCGATTGCGCCTGCAGCATCGCGGCGCGAACCGCAGTTCGGTCTGGCCTGGCTGGTGCTGGCCAGCGGTGCGCTGCGCCTGGCCGAATGCGCCGCCGATGAGTTGGACACCTGGCTGGCGCGGATACAGCCTGCCGAGGTGCTGTGGCCACAAGACTTGCCGCTGCCGGCAGTGCTGCAAGCCATGCTGCCCGGCATGGCCGCCGGCACCGACACGCCCAGCCACCCGTCAGGCGCCATGCTCAGTCCACGCGCGCCCTGGCAGTTCGACGCCAGCGCTGGGCTGGACAAATTGCGTCGCCAGCTCGGCGTGCAATCGCTGGAGGCCTTTGGCGCGCAAGGCCTGCACCGGGCCCATGCGGCGGCCGCCGCGCTGCTGAGCTATGCCGAGCAGACGCAGGGACGTTTGCTCGGCCATGTGACCGACTTGCAGGTGGAGCGCGGCGACGACACCGTGCAGCTCGACGCGACGGCGCGGCGCAATCTCGAACTCATGCTCACGCTGCGCGGTGAGACGGCACCCACACTCGTGTCGCTGCTGGATGTTTGCCAGACTTCAGCCGGCAGCCGGCTGCTGCGCCAGTGGCTGGCGGCACCGGCACGCGACCAGCGGGTGGCGCGTGGACGCCATGCAGCCGTCGCCGCCCTGCACGCGGGGCCGTGGCAAGAACTGCGCGCCGCGTTGCGCGGCCTGGCCGATCTGGAACGCATCGCCTCGCGCCTGGCGCTGCAGCAGGTGCGCCCGCGGGAATTGGCCGCGGCGCGCGACACCCTGCGCAAGCTGCCCGGGATCATGGCGCTGGCCGTCAGCTTCGACGACCCGCTGCTGGCGGCGCAAGTTGCGGCACTGCGTCTGCCTGGCGCGCCGCTGGCTCTGCTCAACACCGCCTTGGCCGACCCGCCCGCTTTGAATCTGCGCGATGGCGGCGTCATCGCCACCGGATTCGATGCCGAGCTGGACGAGCTGCGAGGCATCAGCGGCGATTGCAGCGCCTGGTTGCTGCAGATGGAAGCACGCGAGCGCGAGCGCACCGGCATTGCCAACCTGCGCGTGCTCTACAACAAGGTGCATGGCTTCGCCATCGAAGTCACCCATGGTCAGGCCGACAAGGTGCCGGCGGACTACCGCCGCCGGCAGACCCTCAAGGGCGCCGAGCGCTACATCACGCCTGAACTCAAGGCCTTCGAGGACAAGGCCCTGTCCGCGCAAGACCGCGGTCTGGCACGTGAACGGGTGCTGTACGCCGAGCTGCTCATAGCGCTGCAAGCGGCTGTCGGCCCCTGGCAGAAAGCCGCGCGGACGCTGGCCACATTGGATGTTCTGGCGGCCTGGGCAGAGCGAGCCCAGACCTGGAACTGGGCCTGCCCGGAACTGACAGCCTTGCCCGGCATCGAGATTCGCGGCGGGCGTCACCCGATGGTGCAGGCGCAGGTGGAGCGCTTCGTGCCCAACGACTGCGTGCTGCTGCCGCAAAGCCGCACGCACATCATCACCGGCCCGAACATGGGAGGTAAGTCCACCTACATGCGGCAAACGGCACTGATTGCGCTGCTCGCCTATTGCGGCAGTTTCGTGCCGGCAACATCCGCGCGCATCGGCCCGCTGGACGCCATCCACACCCGCATCGGCGCCGGTGACGACCTTGCCGGCGGCCGTTCCACCTTCATGGTGGAAATGACCGAGGCTGCCGCCATCCTGCGGCGCGCCACGGCGCAGAGCCTGGTGCTGATGGATGAAATCGGCCGCGGCACCTCGACGTTCGACGGCCTGGCGCTGGCCGCGGCGATTGCCGCGCACCTGCACGAGCGCTGCCGCGCCTACACGCTGTTCGCCACGCATTACTTCGAGCTCACCGCCTTCCCGACCAGCCATCCGGAGGCCATCAATCTGCATGTGAGCGCCGCCGAGCACGGCGACGGCATCGTCTTTCTGCATGAAGTGCAACCCGGCCCGGCCAGCCGCAGCTACGGTGTGCAGGTGGCGCAACTCGCCGGGATGCCCAAAACCGTGATTCGCGACGCGCGTGTGCGGCTCGAAAGCCTGCAACAGGCGCAAAGCGCACAGCTCGCGCAACTCGATCTGTTCGCACCCTCAGCATCACTGGACGACGCCGTGAGCAACGCGCCGAACGCTGCACGCGCCGGCCAGCCCGACCCGCTGCGGGAACAGCTCGCCACCATCGACCCCGACACCTTGAGCCCGCGCGATGCGCTTGACCTGATTTACACGCTGCAAGCCGTGGCACGCGAAAACCCGGCCGCCTGAAGCCGACTGCCCCAACCCGCGAGCGTTCATCGCGCATCGCCCCGACCGATGCCTCCCCCACCCGCAAGCTCCGACCCCGGCCCTGACGCCCGCCCTCTGCTGGTTTTCTCCCACGCCAACGGCTTTCCTGCCGGCAGCTACCGCAAGCTCTTTGCCATGCTGGGCGAACAGTTCGAGGTTCAGGCGCCATCCCGGCTCGGCCATGACCCGACGCATCCTGTCAGCGATGGCTGGCCGCAACTGCAGCGCGAATTGCTCGGGTTCGTGCAGGCGCGCGCGCAAGGCCGCCGGGCAGTGCTGGTCGGGCATTCGCTCGGCGGCTTTCTCAGCCTGATGCTGGCCCGCGCTCACCCTGAACTGGCGCGCTGCGTCGTGCTGCTGGACTCGCCGGTCATCGCCGGTTGGCGTGCAGGTGCGCTGTGGTTCGGCAAGCGCAGTGGCCTGATCCGGCGTTTCGGCCCCGTCGCCCCCGCGCTGCGTCGGCGGCAGGAATGGCCAGACGTGCAAACCGTGATCGCTCACTTCGCCGGCAAGCCCGGCTTCGCCCGCTGGGATCCGGAGATGCTGGCCGACTATGCGCAAGCCGGCACCCGGCGACTCGGGAATCAGCGTGTGCTGGCCTTCGAGCGCGACATCGAGGCACGCATCTACGCCACGCTGCCGCATCGCCTGGGCCGTCTGTCGCGCCACCCGCCCGTGGTACCTGTGGGGTTCGTCGGCGGCACCGCTTCGCAAGAATTACGCATGGCCGGCATGGCTGCGACGCGCCAACTGGTCGGCGCCCATCTGCGCTGGATCGAAGGCGGCAGCCACTTGTTTCCCTTCGAGCAACCGCAAGCCACGGCCGAGGCCATCGCCGCGCTGGTGCTGCAACTCCGGGCGTCCTGAGCATCGCCAACCCGCAGCTACGTGCCTGGCCATCCGCGAGGACAAGCAACACTTGAGAGACGGCCCGGCGCGTTTCTCGAGGCCCAAGTCGCGGCAGGGCGCAAGCCGGCGCCGCCACGCGACAAGGCCCGCAAACGCCTTTCTATAATGCGCGTTTACCGGCCCATTACGGCGACATGACCCAATACGTTTTCGTCACCGGTGGTGTGGTGTCCAGCCTCGGCAAGGGCATCGCAGCCGCCTCACTGGCCGCGATTCTCGAGTCGCGCGGCATCAACGTCACCCTCATCAAGCTCGACCCCTACATCAACGTCGACCCCGGCACCATGTCGCCGTTTCAGCACGGCGAGGTGTTCGTCACCGACGACGGCGCCGAGACCGATCTGGACCTCGGACATTACGAGCGCTACATCCGCCGCTCCATGCGCCGGACCAACAACTTCACCACCGGGCAGATCTACGACAGCGTCATCCGCAAGGAGCGGCGCGGCGAATATCTGGGCAAGACCGTGCAGGTGATTCCACACATCACCAACGAGATCCAGGACTACATCCGCCGCGGCGCGGGAGTGGGCACCGACGACGAGGCGGAAGTGGCCATTGTCGAAATCGGCGGCACGGTGGGTGACATCGAATCGCTGCCCTTCCTGGAAGCGGTGCGGCAGATGAGTCTGCGCATGCCGCGCCACCACAGCGCCTTCGTGCATCTCACCCTGGTGCCCTTCATTCCGGCCGCCGGCGAACTCAAGACCAAGCCCACCCAGCACAGCGTGCAGAAGCTGCGCGAAATCGGCATCACGGCCGACGCCCTGCTGTGCCGTGCCGACCGGCCGATTCCGGACGACGAGCGCGAGAAAATCTCGCTGTTCGCCAACCTGCCGCAGGACGCCGTGATCTCGGTATGGGACGCCGACAGCATCTACAAGATTCCGCGCATGCTGCACGAGCAGGGGCTGGACACGCTGATCTGCGACAAGCTCAAGCTCGTGGGCGGACCGGCCGACCTGTCCGCCTGGGACGCGCTGGTGGCTGCCGAGTCCAGCCCACGCCACAACCTGCGCATTGCGATGGTGGGCAAGTACACCGATCTGTCGGATTCCTACAAATCGCTCAACGAGGCGCTGCGCCATGCCGGCATCAAGAACGCGGCCAAGGTAGCCATCACCTACCTCGACTCGGAAACCCTGGAGGCGGGCAATATCGAGCAGCTCGACAGCTTCGACGCCATCCTGGTGCCGGGCGGATTTGGCAAGCGCGGCGTGGAGGGCAAGATCCTGGCGGCGCAATACGCCCGCGAACACCGCATCCCGTATCTCGGCATTTGCCTGGGCATGCAGGTGGCCACCATCGAATACGCCCGCCACAAGGCCGGTTTGAACCACGCCAACAGCACCGAGTTCGATCCCGACACGCCACACCCCGTCATCGCCCTCATCACCGAGTGGCAGGGCAAGGACGGCGCGGTGCACCAGCGCAGCGAGCAGTCCGACCTCGGCGGCACCATGCGCCTGGGGGCGCAAGAGTCGCGGGTACAAGCCGGCACGCTCGCCCACGTCATTTATGGCGACACGGTGAACGAGCGTCACCGCCATCGCTATGAAGCCAATGTGCGTTACCTCGACGCCCTGCAGCAGGCAGGCTTGGTGATTTCCGCCACCACCACGCGCGAACACCTGACCGAAATCGTCGAGCTGCCGCAAAGCGTGCACCCCTGGTTCATGGGCGTGCAGTTCCACCCGGAATTCAAGTCCACTCCGCGCGACGGCCACCCCCTGTTCACCGCCTTTGTCCAGGCCGCGCTGGCGCGTCACCAGGCCAAGCCGGGGACAACACACGCGACCCATCCCTCCCCTTCATCCAACACGCCCGCCGCCCCTCATCCGCCCATGCCGAGCGCCGCGGCCCACGCCTGAAGCACCATGCAACTCTGCGGATTTGAAGTCGGCCCCGAGCAACCCCTCTTCCTCATCGCCGGACCCTGCGTCATCGAGAGTGAACAACTCGCCATCGACACGGCCGGCACGCTCAAAACCATCTGTGCCGACCTCGGCATCCCCTTCATCTTCAAATCCTCGTTCGACAAAGCCAACCGCTCGTCGAGCGCATCGTTCCGCGGCCTGGGGATCGAGGAGGGTCTGCGCATCCTGGCGAAGGTGAAACAGCAGATTGGCGTGCCAGTGCTGACCGATGTGCATGAAGACACGCCGCTGGCTGAAGTGGCCGCCGTGGTCGACGTACTGCAGACCCCGGCCTTCCTCTGCCGCCAGACCAACTTCATCCAGAACGTGGCACGGCAAGGTTTGCCAGTCAACATCAAGAAGGGCCAGTTCCTCGCCCCCTGGGACATGAAGAACGTGGTGGACAAGGCGCGTGCCGTGGGCAACCGACAGATCATGGCTTGTGAGCGCGGCGTGAGCTTCGGCTACAACACGCTCGTCTCCGACATGCGCGCCTTGGCCACCATGCGCGACACCGGCTGCCCGGTGGTGTTCGACGCCACGCATTCGGTGCAGCAACCCGGGGGCATGGGCGACAAGTCTGGCGGCCAACGAGAGTTCGTGCCAGTGCTGGCTCGAGCGGCGGTGGCGGCGGGCATCTCCGGCCTGTTTGCCGAAACCCATCCCGACCCGGAGCGTGCGCTGTCGGATGGGCCCAATGCCATGCCCCTCCAGCATATGCGTGCCCTGCTGGAGAGCCTGAAAGAGCTTGACGCCGTGGTCAAGCGCCATGGCTATCTCGAAGATCAATTGCGCTGAGCCGGGTCATCGTGCCGCAGTGACCTAGACCCTTGACAACCCTTAAAACCGAACAACGTTGGAGATCCCATGAGTGCAATCGTCGACCTGAACGCCCGTGAAATTCTGGACAGCCGCGGGAATCCCACAGTGGAATGCGACGTGGTGCTGGAAACCGGTTTCCTGGGCCGTGCCGCCGTGCCCTCGGGTGCCTCTACCGGCACACGTGAGGCGGTCGAGTTGCGCGACGGCAACGCGCAGCGCTATGGCGGCAAGGGCGTGCTGCGCGCCGTCGAACACATCAACACCGAAGTCACCGAGGCCGTGATGGGCCTGGACGCGTCCGAGCAGTCCTTTCTCGACCGCACCCTGATCGAGCTCGACGGCAGCCCGAACAAGTCGCGCCTCGGCGCCAACGCGCTGCTGGCGGTGAGCATGGCCGTGGCCAAGGCGGCAGCGGAAGAAGCCGGCGTACCGCTCTACCAATACCTTGGCGGCTTCTCGGCCTGCGAGCTGCCGGTGCCTATGATGAACGTGATCAACGGCGGCGCCCATGCCAACAACACCCTGGACATGCAGGAATTCATGATCATGCCGGTGGGCGCACCCAATTTCCGCGAAGCGCTGCGCTACGGCGCCGAGGTGTTCCATGCGCTCAAGGGCATCCTCCACCACCGCGGCATGCCCACCACCGTGGGCGATGAAGGCGGATTTGCGCCGAACGTGGCAAGCCACGAGGCAGCACTGCAACTCATCGTCGAGGCCATCGAAAAGGCGGGGTTCAAACCCGGCGAGCAGGTGGCCATCGCGCTGGACCCGGCGGCGAGCGAGTTCTACAAGGACGGCAAATACCACCTCGAAGGCGAGGGTTTGGTGCTGGAAAGCGCCGAAATGGTCGCCCTGTATGAAAGCTGGATCGGCAAATACCCTATCGTCTCGATCGAGGACGGCCTGGCCGAGCAAGACTGGGATGGCTGGAAGCAGTTGACCACCACGCTGGGCAAGAAGGTGCAGTTGGTCGGCGACGACATTTTCGTCACCAACACGGAAATCCTGAAGCGCGGCATCGAGCAAGGCATTGCCAATTCCATCCTGATCAAGGTCAACCAGATCGGCACCCTGAGCGAGACCTTTGCTGCCATCGAGATGGCCAAGCGCGCCGGCTACACCGCCGTGGTGTCGCATCGTTCAGGCGAAACCGAGGACACGACGATTGCCGACATCGCCGTGGCCACCAACGCCGGGCAGATCAAGACCGGCTCGCTGTCACGCTCGGACCGCATCGCCAAGTACAACCAGTTGCTGCGCATCGAAGAAAACCTTGGTGACGTGGCACGCTTTTCCGGCCGGGCCACGTTTTACAACCTGCGCTGATTACAACTGCAGCCAGCACAGCGGCGTCGGACGTGCAAGCCATGCGCTGGGTCACCATGCTCTTGCTGGGTGTACTGCTGCTGTTGCAATGGCCGCTGTGGTTTGGTGAGCGAAGTTGGCCCCAGGTCCGGCAACTGCGTGTCAACTTGGAGGCCCAGCACCAGGCCAACGACCAGGCGCGCCAACAAAACCAGCGCCTCGAGGATGAGGCCCATGATCTTCGGCATGGCATGCAGGCGGTGCAGGATCGCGCCCGGCGCGAGATGGGCATGGTCAAGCCCGATGAGATCTTCGTGCAGGTGCTTCCAGCCTCCAGTCCACTGCCTCCGACCTCGCCCGCCGGCTCGCAGCCAACCGCCGACATCGACAAGCCGAAGCTGCGGCACTGATGCCGTGCACTGCAACCGGGGCTATTGCCGCTGCGGTGGCGCCGGGGGCTGGTCGACTTCGGGGCGAAACAGCTGGGCCGCGTCCACCAGGTCGAACGCATATTGAGCGCCGCAAAACTCGCATGTCACGTCAACCTCGCCCTGCTCCTTGAGCACGGACTCGATCTCGCTCTGGCCCAGCATGCGCAGCATGTCGGCCACCCGCAACTTGGAGCAGGTGCAGTGAAAATGCGGCGCCTGGGGGTTGAACACACGCGGTTCTTCCTGCCAGAACAGCTTGTGCAGCAGTTCCTCCGGCAGACCCCGTAGCAACTCATCGCGTGACAACGTCGATGCCAGATGCACGGCCCGCGAAAAATCCTCGTCGGCCTGCTCTTCGCTGCTCACCGTGCCCAGCTGGCCACCCGAGATCGGCATGCGCTGCAGCAGCAGGCCGCAGGCCGCCTCATCGTCGCTGGCCAGGATGAGCCAGGACGGAATCTGCTCCGATTGGGCCAGGTATTGCTGCAGCACCGTGGCCATGCTGCCCAGCGCCTCGCCATCGGTATCGGCCAGCGAGACGATCCCTTGATAAGGCTGCTGGCCGGGCATTTTGTTGCGCGGATCCAGGGTGATGACGCAGCGTCCCAGGCCATGGGCATTGGCCAGTTCGGGCAAGCTTGCCACCTGCGCCGAGAGCGCCGCGGTTTTGACGGTTGCGCGCAGACCGAAATCGGGCTGGCACTCGGCCACGGCCAGTTGTAGCGGGCCATCGCCTTGAATCTGCAAGATCAGGGTGCCATCGAACTTCAAGCTGCCGGCCAACAGGGCAGAAGCCGCAGTCATTTCTCCGAGAAGATTCTGCACCAGCGCATCGTGCTGACGCCGTCGGCGCATCTCCTGCCAAGTCGACTGCAACCTCACCACCACGCCGCGCACATGACCCGCGCCGAGCATGAATTTGAACAACGAATCGCTCATCCTCGCTCCTTCGGACGGCCGTGCGGATTGCTCATGTGGACACGTCCCTGAGGCTGGAACGGTAGAGTTGACCTCTGTCCACATAGGTGCGGGCATTGCGCTGCATCTGCTCGATCTGCTCGGGCGTCAACTCGCGCACGGCCCGCGCCGGTGAGCCGAGGATGAGCATTCCATCGGCAAACTCTTTGCCCTCGGTGACCAGGGCCCCGGCACCCACCAGGCAGTTACGGCCGATACGGGCGCCGTTGAGGACCACGGCCTGGATGCCGATGAGGCTTCCCGCGCCAACGGTACAGCCATGCAGCGTGGCTTGATGACCGATGGTCACGCCCGCGCCCACGGTGAGCGGGAAACCAGGGTCGGTGTGCAGCACGGCGCTCTCCTGCACATTGCTGTTGTCGCCCACGATGATGGGCTCGTTGTCTCCGCGCAGGACGGCGCCATACCAGACGCTGACGCCGGAACCCAGCTCGACACGGCCGATAACTCGGGCGGTGTCGGCAACAAAGACGTCGGCAGCCACCTGCGGGCGTATGTTTTCAAGTTGGTAGAGCGGCATGGCTGATGGAGTGAACGGCTGATGGTGTGGACGAATGCGGGGCAGGAGCGGGATTTCAGATCCGAGGCTTGCAGCGAGAATAGTGCATGCTCGCCCTGTCTGCCCACCCAAGAACGACCTGCTGCACATGGCAGCTGGAACCTGTGCACGCCATCCGATGAACTGGTCGCTCGTCCGTATGCGTCCCGGCGACCCATTCCCGCCAGCCGATCAGGCTCTGCCCGCAGAGACGCCATTCCCGGGACTTCTGGCGGTTGGCGGGCGGGTTGACGTCGACAGCCTGGAGGCCGCCTACGGCCGAGGAATTTTCCCCTGGTTCGGTCCAGGCGAACCCCCCATGTGGTGGAGCCCCGACCCTCGCATGCTGCTCGCGCCTCACGAGTTGAAGGTGCGCCGCTCGCTGCGGCAATCGGCCCGGCGCGTGATGGGCAGCGCGGATTTCAGCCTGCATGTCGACCGCGATTTCCGGCGTGTGATGCAGGCCTGTGCCGCCCCGCGCCGCGATACGGCCGGGACCTGGATCGTGCCCGCCATCGTCGAAGCCTACAGCGCGCTGCACGCACGTGGGCTGGCGCACAGTTTCGAGCTTTGGTGCGCCAACGAACTGGTCGCCGGGCTGTATTGCGTGGCGCGAGGCCAGATGGTGTTCGGGGAATCGATGTTCACCCGTGTGAACGATGGCTCCAAGATCCTGCTCATGGCCTTGTGCGGCTTTTGCCTGCGGCATCGGCTCGGCCCGATCGACTGCCAGCAGCAGACTGCGCACCTCGCGGCCATGGGGGCCAGGCCATGGCCGCGGCCGATGTTTCTGCAAATCCTCGGGCAAGCCCTGGTCAAGCCCGGCCCGCCCTCGTGGCAGTATGATTGGCCGCAGTTTCAGCGCGACTGCGCCCCCTGGCTGTGACCCATCCGAAAGAGCTTCCGTTCACCACGCTGCAGTTCTACTCGACTGCCAGTTACCCCTGCAGTTATCTGCCCGGACTGCAGGCGCGCTCGCAAGTGGCCACGCCCAGCCACCTCATCCACGCCGACGTCTACACCAATCTGGTGCAAGCCGGTTTTCGCCGCAGCGGGTTGTTCACGTACCGGCCGCAATGCGACAGCTGCAGGGCCTGCATTCCGCTGCGGGTGCTGGCGCACCGCTTCCATCCCAACCGTACCCAGCGCCGGATATGGGCGCGACATGCCAATCTGGAAGCCACGGTGCTCAAGCTCGGGTTCGTGCCGGAGCACTACCAGCTTTATCTGCGCTACCAGGCGCGGCGCCACGCGGGCGGCGGCATGGATCAGGACAGCATTGACCAGTACACCCAGTTCCTGCTGCAAAGTCGCGTGAACACGCGCTTGGTGGAGTTTCGCGAACCCGCGCCGCAGGTAGACCAGCGCGGCGAGCTCAAGATGGTGTCGATTGTGGATCTGCTGTCCGACGGGCTTTCAGCCGTCTACACCTTTTACGAGCCGGACAATGCGGGGGCCAGCTATGGCACGTACAACGTGCTGTGGCAAATCATGCAGGCCAGGGCCATGCATCTGCCGCATGCCTATCTGGGATACTGGATCGCGGCGAGCGAGAAAATGGCCTACAAATCGCGCTTCCAGCCTCACGAGATCTTCCGCGATGGCCGCTGGCTGGAATCCGCGCCTTGACCGCAAACACTCGGAGCCCTGCTCATGCCCCGCGCCCGTCCAGTCGTCCTGTTCAGCATCGTTCTCCTGCTCCCTTCTTGCAGTCACGTCCTCGGGCTGAACTCGACAGCCAGCCTGAGGGCTAGACTGAGGCCAGCACATGGTGGATGCCCTGGTGTTTTCCGCCCTCCGCTGGAACGCTGAACCCGTGGTTGGCGATGCGAAACCATGGCAGTGGCGCTCTTTCGATGGCGATTTCAAACTTGGAACTGGCTACACCGCGGCCATCACCTCGCGTGCGGACATCGCCAGGAACAGTCCTTTCCCGATCTCGCTGCCGCTGTTGTCCGTAGGCTATCCAGCGTCGATGTTGTACAGCGTGCTCATTCACTGCTTCAACGGCTCGCCCAACAATGGCAATGTCGCCTTCCTGTTTTTGCGCCACGCCGATTGAGAACGACGCCCGGGTGCCTTCCATGCGACCCGCGCCAGATGCATGCATGGTCGAACTCAGTCCAGCACCACTGCATGGAGGCGCTGCAACGAAGCTCGCGCAAGAGTACTCCCGGCGGCATGGGACGACTCGCAGCAAAACTTTCATTTTCCCAGATGACAGGCCTTCATTTCGCCATCTAAAATGTGAGGATGAGATCATCAGCCAACATCGACCGCGAGCAGCCGACCGTCCAGGTGATTGAGCGGATATTTGCCATCCTGGATGTCTTGGCCGCGCATTCGGAGCCGATGCCACTGAAAACCATATCCGAGCGGACAGGACTGCATGCATCCACCGCTCACCGAATTCTGAACGATATGGCCATCGGGCATCTGATCGATCGCTGCGAACCAGGCATCTATCAGCTCGGCATGCGGCTACTGGAGTTGGGGAATCTGGTGAAAGCGCGCTTGAGCGTGCGCGATATCGCGCTGGGCCCCATGCGGGAATTGCACCGGCTGACGCATCAACCAGTGAATCTCAGCATGCGACAGGGCGATGAGATCGTCTACATCGAACGAACCTACAGCGAACGATCCGGCATGCAGGTGGTGCGTACAGTGGGCGGTCATGCCCCCTTGCATCTCACATCCGTCGGCAAGCTGTTCCTTGCATCCGATGACGTGCTGCGCGTCAAGGCCTACGCCTTGCGAACCGGCCTGGTTGGCCACACGCGCAACAGCATCACCAGCGCTGCACAGCTCGAAGGCGAACTGGCGCGCGTGCGGCAGTTGGGTTACGCACGCGACAACGAAGAACTGGAACTTGGCGTGCGCTGCATGGCCGCAGGTATCTACGACGATGGCGGGCAACTGGTCGCGGGTCTGTCGCTCTCGGCACCGGCAGACCGGCTGCAGGAGGATTGGCTCGAGAAGGTGATTGATACGGCAGCCAGCATATCCGGGGCACTCGGCTACAGGCCCAAGAACGGGGGCGCAGCAGGGCGTTGAGTTGGGAGCGAGGCCAACCGAATGCTGCGCGCCCATCGAATCTCGTCCCGCTGGGTATCCCACGCATCACGGCGACGAATGGCGCGTCGATGGCGCGTCAACTGAAGGTTGAACCGAAATTCACTCGTTGACTGATGTGCGAATCAGTCGCACGGAGGAGTCGGCTGGCAGAGGATCAGTCCGTGTCAGCACGGTACGCCCTGACGTTTCCATCCAGTTGCGAATGCGCTCGGCGTCGCCGAAATGGGAGTATTTACCCCAGGCATCGAGCAGGACGACGATGACCTTGCGCCCCTGCACAACGGCGTTGAGCACCAGGCAATGACCTGCCTCGTTGATGTAGCCGGTTTTTTGCAGCAGGATGTCCCAGCCGCGGTTGAATATCAGGTGATCGGTGTTGCGGTATTGAATCTCGCGGTGCCCCACATCCACGGTGCTTTTTTCGTGGGTAGAGAACTCGCGGATCAAGGGGTAGGCGTAGACCGCCTTCACGAGCAGCGCCAGATCGTGAGCGCTGGACTCATTCTGTGGCGAAAGTCCAGTCGGATCGATGTAGCGGGTCTGAGTCATGCCCAGCAACTGGGCCTTATGGTTCATGGCCAGCATGAACGCATCGATGCCGCCCGGGTAGGTGCGCGCCAGGGCATGGGCAGCGCGGTTTTCGGACGACATCAGGGCCAGCTTGAGCAACTCTTCACGGCTCAACTTCATGCCGGGACGTAGACGCGAACTGCTCCATTTCAAGGTGTCGATGTCGGCATCCGTGATTTCGATGATCTGATCCATCGGCAGGTGCGCGTCGAGGATCACCGCCGCCGTCATCAGCTTGGTGAGCGATGCAATGGGGCGTACATCCATCGCGTTCTTGCTCAACAGCACCTGATTGGTCTGCGCATCGATCACCAGAGCAGAGCCGGAACGCAAAGCAACCGGGTCATCCGACGTCGCCATATCAGCCCTGGGCGTGGGCCGATCGGCAACGATGCGCCGAACCGTGGGTGACGGATGCCGCTTCACATTCACACGCACCACGGGTTTGCCGCGGCGCGCCGGCGACGCGACATGCAGGCGGCGACGTTTGACCGATCGGGCGAGAGCCACGGCGTGCTTTTTCGTCAAGCGCTTCGTCTTGATGGCAGCACGATGCGACATGGCCTTGCCACTCTCGCCGGATGCCGAAACCGTGCCGTCCTGGTTGGCGGCAAGCACCGCGCCTGTCCCCGCCACGAACAAGGTGAACACGAGCAGCAGCGACAGCAACCCCCTGGCAGGACGTTGACAACGGAAGTGGGGGCGCATGGCGTGAGTAGCGAGAATTGACCAGCAGCGTAACAAAAGGGAAAAATGGATGCAAGATCAAAAGTTTGCATCTTGGACTTGAGGTAAACCCAGAATTGAGCAGGTCGTTGCGGATCTATACCCCGCCCTCGGCCGAGCGATTGGAGACCTGCATGGGAGACTTGCGACGCGGCTCGGCCTCAACGCCCAAAACAAACAGCCACGATGCGTGGCTGTTGATCAGGATGGCCCGATGAGATCTGTTGATTTTGGTGGGTGGTACAGGGATCGAACCTGTGGCCCCTGCCGTGTGAAGGCAGTGCTCTACCGCTGAGCTAACCACCCAAAGCCCATAATTATGCCACAGGGCCTTGCGCATACGGACAACCTTGGGCCGATCGTCGTCACCTGGCGCCAACCCGTGCGGCGACATCGTGGGCTCAGTGAAGAGCGGCATAAATGCTCTGCGCCAAGTCGCGTGAAATGCCATCAACCGTCATCAAGTCTTCGATGCTGGCGGTGGCCACGCCGCGAACGCCACCGAAACGGGAAAGCAGCCGCGCGCGACGCTTGGGGCCGATGCCGGCGATGTCCTCGAGCTTGGAACTGCCGGTCCGGGTGCGCGCCCTTTGCGCCCGCATGCCGGTGATGGCGAATCGATGTGCCTCGTCACGCACCTGAGCCACCAGCAGCAGCGCGGGACTGTCTGGCGGCAGCGTCACCTTGGGGCGTCCGTCGGCAAACACCAGTTCCTCCAGGCCAACCTTGCGGCCCTCGCCCTTCTCCACGCCAACCAAGCGGGCGATGTCCAGGCCCAGTTCTTCGAACACCTCGCGTGCAGCTGAGACCTGACCACGGCCACCGTCGATCAGCACCAGATCGGGCAGCTTGGCCAGTTGGGTCTCGGCCGCCTCCGCCAACTTGGCGTAGCGGCGGGTGAGCACCTGGCGCATGGCGGCATAGTCGTCGCCAGGGGTGATGCCGTCGATGCGGTATCGGCGGTACTGCGAAGACTGCATCGCATGGTGCTGAAAGACCACGCAGGAAGCCTGGGTCGCCTCGCCTGCGGTGTGGCTGATATCGAAGCACTCCATGCGCAAAGCGTCCAGATCCTGCGCATCCAGGCCCAGCGCATCCGCCAGCGCGCGCGTGCGGTGATGCTGCGCGCCCTCCTCGGCCAACAGCCTCGCCAGCGCGAGTTGTGCGCCTTGCACCGCCATGTCCAGCCAACGCCGGCGCATGCCGCGCGGAGCGCTCACCACCTGGCAGCGCTGGCCGCCATGCTGCTGCAAGGTCGCCATCAGTTCGGCGTCCACGGCCACGTTGCAAACCAGCACTGGTGGCAGCGGCAACTCCAGGTAATGCTGAGCGATGAAAGCGTCGAGCACGGCCTGCAAGGCGGCCATATTGTTCAATGCGTCCGCAGAGCCCCCGCCAGACTCGCCCGGGGACGGCGCCTCACCAGACGCTGCGCCGCCCTCACCCGCCGCCACATCCAGCCAGCGCACATGGCTGGGGAAGTAAGCACGGTCGCCGAGGTGCCGCCCGCCGCGCACCATCGCCAGGTTGACGCAGGCGCGGTCATTCTGCAGCACGACGGCCAGGATATCGGCGTCCTGGTCGCTGCCCACCTCCATGCTCTGCTGGTGCAGCACGCGCGACAAGGCCGTGATCTGGTTGCGCACCACGGCCGCTTCCTCGAAGCGCAGATGCGCGGCCAGATCATGCATGCGCAGCTCCAGATCCTTCAGCACGCCGTCATGTTCACCGCGCAGGAAGCGCATCGCGGCGGTCACGTCCGCGGCATAGGCCTCGCTCGAAATGCGTCCCACGCAAGGGGCCGTGCAGCGATGAATCTGGTGCAGCAAGCAGGGCCGGCTGCGGTTGGCAAAGACGGTATCTTCACAAGTGCGCAGCAGGAACACCTTCTGCAGCAAGGCGATGCTTTCCTTGACAGCCCAGGCACTCGGATAAGGCCCGAAGTAGCGATGCCTGCGGTCCACGACACCGCGGAAATACACCATACGCGGAAAGTCATGTCCCGTGGTGAGCTTGAGATAAGGATAGGACTTGTCGTCGCGAAACAGAATGTTGTAGCGTGGATCCTGCGTCTTGATCAGGTTGTTTTCCAGCAACAGAGCTTCGGCCTCGGAGCCGGTCACCGTGGTGTCCAATCGCGCGATGCGCGACACCATATGGCCGATGCGTGTGCCCCCATGGTCTTTCTGAAAGTAGCTTGATACGCGCTTTTTGAGGTCGCGCGCCTTGCCCACGTACAGCAGCGTGCCATCGGCCGCGAAATAGCGATAGACGCCGGGCAGATGAGGCAAGGCGGCGATCTGCCGGGCCAGCGCCTCGGGGTCGGCAACGTCGGCACTGCCTGCAGCGGGGCGCGGCGGGTCCGGTGACTGCTTCATCGTGTCGAGTCTGGTCAAGTGATGGCCCCGGCCTCACGCGCGGCCTCGCAGAGCACCTCACGGAACATGGCCGCCGTGAGGCGCCCCGTGTTCTGGTTGTAGCGGCTGCAGTGGTAACTGTCGTACAGGGTGATGCCGCGCAGTTCATGGCGCGCCCCATGCGCGAAACGAGCCGCCGAGGGCTTCAGCCCCAGCGCCATGAGCACGGCGCCGTGGCCCACGGTGCCCAGCGCGACGATCACCCTGAGTTGCGGCATGGTCTGTAGTTCAGCCTGCAGGTACGGATTGCAGGCACGGACCTCGGCGGGCAGGGGCTTGTTATCCGGCGGGAGACACTTCACGCTGTTGCAGATGCGGCAGTTCAGCAAGGCCAACCCATCACCCGCGGTGATGCTGGAGGGATGATCGGTGATGGCCACTTGCGGCTCGCGCCGTGCCAGGCCCAGATCGGTCAGCGTGCCGTACAACAGCGGCCCGGCACCGTCTCCGGTGAACGGCCGGTTGCTGGCATTCGCGCCATGCAGACCGGGCGCCAGGCCCACCAGCAGCATCGATGCGCAAAGCGGGCCCAAGGACGGAACCGGCAGACAGGTGTAACCCGGATGGCGTGCATGCACCGCATCGCGAAAATCTGCCAGACGCGAACAGCGACGACAATGCGCGTCGTACACATCCACATTCGAACGAACGGCGCCTGCGCCGCCTAGCTGATGAACCAACGCGATACCTGGGATCTGTTCTGTCATGTCGTGGACAACTTCGGCGACATCGGCGTGGGCTGGCGTCTGGCACGACAGCTCGCGCACGAGCATGGCCGCAACGTGCGGCTGTTCGTCGACGATTTGAACACCTTCCGCGTCATTTGCCCGCAGATCAATCCGCGCCTGGCACAACAGAGCGTGGACGGCGTCCAGGTGTTCAACTGGGGCCGCCAGCTCCAGCTCGAACCCGGCGACGTGGTGGTCGAGCTGTTTGGCTGCAAACTGGTTCCTGCTTTCCTCGAACGTGTCCAGCAGCGTGGTGCCGAGCGCCTGCGCTGGTTCAATCTCGAACACCTCAGTGCCGAACCCTGGGTCGAAGGCAGCCACCTCAAGCCCTCGCCGCAGCCCGGCGGCATCAACAAGCTGTTTTTCTTTCCCGGCTTCACCCCGGCCACCGGCGGCCTGATTCGCGAAGCCGATCTGCTTGCCCGGCGTGACGCCTGGCAAGCCATGCCCGCCGCCCGCCGCATCGCCCTGCGCTCCCTCAGCCTCCCCCCACCACCCGAGCATGCCACCACGGTGGTGCTGTTCAGTTATGCGCGTGCAAGGCTGGAGTCCTGGTTGCAGGGCCTGGCCACCGCTGATCGCCCCACCGTGCTGTGGATCTGTCCCGGCCCCATCATCGAAGCCGTCAACGACTGGCTGCATATGCAACTGCTCACCGGTCAGACCACCGTGCGCGGCAGCCTCACCCTCTGCGCCCTGCCCTTCATGCCGCAGGAGCGCTTCGACGAACTGCTCTGGGCGGCCGATGTCTGCATCGTGCGCGGCGAAGACTCCTTCGTCCGCGCGCAGTGGGCAGCACGCCCGATGGTGTGGCACATCTACCCCCAGCAAGACGGCGTGCATGACAAGAAGCTCGACGCCTTTTTCGATCTCTATCTCAAGGACGCAACGGCCGACGTGCGCGACGCCATCATTCCGCTTTGGACGGCCTGGAACCGCAACCTCGATCTGGACAGCGCCTGGTCCGAGTTCGTCACCGCGTTGCCGCAACTGCGCCGCCACGCCCGCACCTGGTGCAACCGCCTGGCCAGCCAGCCTGACCTGGCCAGCCAGCTGCTGACGGCTGGACGCGCCAAGCAGACGCAGACCGTACCGCTGTAGTCAGCGGCCAGGGCCAGCCCCCGGCTAAAATGCGGTGTTGACTTTTCAACAGACACCTGTTCTCTCCTGATTTATGAAACTCGCTCAAGAAATCCGCGCCGGCAATGTCATCATGGTGGGCAAGGATCCCATGGTCGTGCAAAAGACCGAATACAGCCGCGGTGGCCGCAACGCCGCCACGGTAAAGATGAAGCTGAAGAATCTGCTGACCAGCGGTGGCACCGAAGTCGTCTACAAGGCTGACGACAAGCTTGATCAAGTCATGCTCGACCGCAAAGACTGCACCTATTCCTACTTCGCCGACCCCATGTATGTCTTCATGGACACCGAGTACAACCAGTACGAAGTGGAAAAAGACAACCTCGGCGACGCCATCAACTACCTCGAAGACAGCATGCCCGTCGAAGTCGTGTTCTACGACGGCAAGGCCATCTCGGTGGAGATGCCCAACACCGTGGTGCGCGAGATCATCTACACCGAGCCGGCCGTGAAGGGTGACACTTCCGGCAAGGTGCTCAAGCCGGCAAAAATTTCCACCGGCGTGGAAATCCCGGTGCCGATCTTCGTGGCCACGGGCGACAAGATCGAAATCGACACCCGTACCGGCGAATACAAGGGCCGCGTCTGAACCGTTCGCACGGCCGTGCGTGACAAGGCGTTGGATCCGGCGGGGCTGTGCCGATGATGGCGACCGCTTTGCCGGTGGTGTCGGGCTGTCGACGCGGCACGAGCCCCATGGCCGCCAACTCCAACTCTGTGGCCGTGCCTGACGTTGGCCCATCGAGGGCGCCCATGCCCCTGCGACCCCATCCAAGGGCTCAGACTTGGAACCGGCTGCGGCCCGGCTTTCGGGTCGTCATGGTGTTTCTCCAGTTGTGGCCCACCGGTCTCGCGACGGCGCAGGTCGCAGGACATGCACGCAAAGGACGCTGCCGACGCTGAACAGCGCGATCACCCAGGTCATCGGCCTGGGTGTGCCGTCGGCAAACAAGCCGACGAACGCCGAGCCGAGAATGCCGCTGCCGTACTGCACCGAACCGACCAGCGCCGAGACGGCGCCTGCACGCCGGGGGAAGATGCCCAGCGCTCCGGCCATGGAGTTGGCGACGATGAACCCGTTCGCCGACACGAACCCGAACAACGGGATCACGAGCCCCGCGAGCCCGCCCCAGCCCGTCGACGCGGCCACCACGCT
This sequence comes from Betaproteobacteria bacterium, assembly GCA_028871675.1. Taxonomy (GTDB): domain Bacteria; phylum Pseudomonadota; class Gammaproteobacteria; order Burkholderiales; family Burkholderiaceae_C; genus Thiomonas_A. Next base: position 70,726 of record JAGWMO010000001.1, on the reverse strand, counting down.
CCAGGCCGCAGCCAGGGCCGCGCCATAGGCGCCCCGGCGCAGCAGACGATCGCTGCCGAGGCGCCCCACGAGGCGGCCGTTGATCTGGTTCGTCGCCATGATGCCCAGAATGCCCGCGGCGAACAGCAGGCCGTAGGCCTGCGGGGATAGGTGGTCGTACGCGATGAAGGCGAAGGGGGTACCCGCGATGTAGGCATAGACACCGCCGTAGAAGCAACCCCCGGCACCGGCATAGGCGAGCAGCGGGCCATGCCGGAGCAGTTCGGCGTAGCCTCTGAAGGCCGCGCGCAGCGATTCCCGGCTTCGGTGCTCGCTGCGCAGCGTTTCCGGCAGCAGCCGCAATGAAGCGAGGGTCAGCAGGCCGACGACGACCAGGGCCCAGAAGATCGCGCGCCACGAGGCCAGGCGCAGGATCAGGCCGCCGACGCTCGGCCCCACCAGCGGGGCAATCGCCATGACCGTGATCAGGGTCGACAGCATTCTGGCCGCGCGGGCTCCGTCATACAGGTCGCGCACCATCGCGCGCGCCAGGACCACGCCGGCGCAGGCGCCGACCGCCTGCACGCCGCGCCAGGCAATCAGCGACGCGGCATTGGTGGACAGCGCGCAACCCGCCGATCCGGCGATGAACAGCAGCAGTCCGAGCGCCACCGGCAATCGGCGCCCGAGGCGGTCGGCGATCGGTCCCCAGAACAACTGCCCCACGCTGAACCCGATCAGGTAGCCGGAGATGGTCCATTCGATCGCCCCGACCCCTGCGTGGAGCGCGTGGCCCATGGCCGGAAGCGCAGGAAGGTAGAGATCGGTCGAAATCGATGCGAAGGCCATCAGCGTGCTAAGGATGGCGAGCACACGCAGGCTTTGCCGGTCACCCAAGGGCGTCGCAGCGGCCTCACCGCAAGGATCACAAGTGGTGCATGGGCTTGACGACATCGTGCCGAGGCATGTGGTGTTCGGAGGCATGCCTTCAGCGATCGACCCGCTGTTGCATGTGGGCCGGATAGCGATCACCGACGATGGTGATGGCTTGCAGCGCCTGCTCGATGGCGACGAGATCGTTCGCGGTCAGCTTGACCGCGTCCGCGCCGACGTTCTCCTCCAGCCGGTGCAGTTTGGTCGTACCAGGAATCGGCACGATCCAGGGCCTTTGCGCCAACAGCCAGGCGATCGCAATCTGCGCCCGCGTCACGCCCTTGACGGACGCGAGATGGCCGAGCACGTCAACCAGCCCCGCATTGGCTTGGCGGTTGTCCTCGCTGAAGCGCGGCACGATGTTGCGGAAATCGCTCTTGTCGAAACTGGTGTTGGCGTCGATGGCGCCGGTGAGGAAACCCCTGCCCAGCGGGCTGAAGGGCACGAAGCCGATGCCCAGTTCCTCCACCACCGGCAGCACCGTCTGCTCGGGCTCGCGCCACCACAGCGAATACTCGCTCTGCAACGCCGCCACCGGCTGCACCGCATGGGCGCGGCGGATGGTCTGCGCCCCGGCTTCGGACAGGCCGAAGTGCTTGACCTTGCCTTCGCGGATCAGGTCGCGCACGGTGCCGGCCACGTCCTCGATCGGCACGTTTGGATCGACACGGTGCTGGTAGAACAGATCGATGCGGTCGGTCTTCAGTCGCTTGAGCGAGGCCTCCGCCACGGCGCGGATCTGCGCGGGGCGACTGTCGAGGCCCTTGGCCACTTCACCATCGACGAAACCGAACTTGGTGGCGATGACCACCTGATCGCGGAACGGCGCCACCGCCTCGCCGAGCAGATCTTCGTTGACGAACGGGCCGTAGGCCTCGGCGCTGTCGAAAAACGTGACGCCGCGCTCGAACGCCGCGCGGATCAGGCGGATGCCCTCCGCCGTCTCCGTTGCCGGCCCATAGCCGTAGCTCAAGCCCATGCAGCCCAGGCCGATGGCCGAGACCTGCAGGCCATGACGGCCCAGTTGACGGGTTTGCATGATGCAGTCCTTTCGATTCTGACTTCGAAAACGATTCAGTAGAGCGTCAGCAGCCCGCTGACCGCCGCGACGCTCAACACAGCTCCAGCGGATTTTCGATCACCTGTTGCTCAATTCCAGGACGGCTTGCGGCAATCGCTCGCCGACCACGGCAATCTGCGCGGCGGCTCGGCTGAGTGCGTCGACATCCACAAGGCTCAGGGCGATCGGCACAGCGCCCAGGTTCTCCTGCAGGCGATGCAGCTTGGTGGTGCCCGGGATGGGGACGATCCAGGGTTTTTGCGCTAACAGCCAGGACAGGGCGATTTGTGCGGGCGTTGCGCCCAGGCGCGCTGCGAAGGCGCGAACCAGATCGACCAGCGCCAGATTGGCTGCGCGCGCCTCCGGGGCGAAACGCGGCACCCGGTTGCGAAAATCGGTCGGATCGAATGCGGTGTCGGCGGTGATCGCGCCAGTCAGAAAACCTGCACCCAAGGGGCTGAACGGAACGAAGCCGATGCCCAGTTCTTCGAGCGTCGGCAGCAATTCGCGCTCCGGCTCGCGATACCAGAGCGAATACTCGCTCTGCACCGCAGTGAGCGGATGAACGCCGTGAGCACGGCGGATGGTCTGAATTCCGGCTTCCGACAGGCCGTAGTGCCGCACTTTCCCGGCGGAGATCAGATCGCGCAGCGTGCCAGCGACGTCCTCGATGGGCACATCGGGATCGACGCGATGCTGGTACAGGAGGTCGATGTGATCAGTCTGAAGACGTTGGAGCGCGGCATCGACGACCTTGCGGATGTGCTCGGGCCGACTGTTGAGGCGGCCACTGCGCTGACCGGTGACCGGGTCAATATCAAAACCGAATTTCGTGGCGATGACCACGTGTTGTCTCACCGGCTTCAGCGCCTCTCCGAGCAAGGCCTCGTTGGTGAACGGGCCGTAGGACTCGGCGGTGTCAAACAGGGTGACGCCCAGATCGACGGCCTTTCGGATCAGCGCGATCATCTCAGTCCGATCTGCCGCTGGGCCATACAGAGCACTCATGCTCATGCAGCCCAGGCCGATGGCCGAGACTTGCAGGCCGCTGTGTCCCAATGCGCGTGTTTGCATGCTGCTGTCCCTGGTTGAAAAGCCTGTCATTGCCCTGCGGGCTGAGCGTCGTAGGTCGCGTCGTCCACCTTCTCCATCCAGTCGGCCGCCCGGTCGTGCAGTCGCTCCTGGATGGCGATGTGGGTCATCGCCGTGGTCGGCGCGGCACCATGCCAGTGCTTCACCCCGGGCGGAATGCTGACCACGTCGCCCGGTCGAATGGCCTGCACCGGGCCGCCCCACTGCTGCACCCGGCCGCACCCCGCGGTCACCACCAGCGTCTGCCCCAGCGGGTGGCTGTGCCAGTCGGTGCGGGCGCCGGGCTCGAAGGTGACGCAGGCGCCGGACGCCCGCGCGGGTTCGGGTGAGGCGAACAGCGGGTCGACGCGGACGGTTCCGGTGAACCATTCGGCAGGCCCGGCAGAGGATGCCTGGGAACCGCTGCGCGCCACGCGCAGGGTCTGGGTCGTTGTCTCGGAAGGAAGCTGTGTGGGTTGCATGAGATTCTCCATGAAGGGGCCAGGGCGCTGCAACGCGACTTGTCCAGGCCGCGTCAGACCTCCTGGCTGGTGGGCCGGAACAGGATTTCGTTGATGTCGACGTCTTCGGGCTGGCTGATGGCGAAGGCCACCATGCGCGCGAACGTGGCCGCTGGAATCGCGCTGCGGTAGAGCTTGCGCACGTTGTCCGCGATGTCGGGTTCGGTGATGCTGTCGGGCAGCTCGGTCGCCACGGCGCCGGGCGAGATCACCGTGGTGCGGATGTTCCAGGGCTTGACCTCCTGCCGCAGCCCTTCTGACAAGGCCAGCACGGCATGCTTGGTCGCGGCGTAGACGGCGCTGCCCGGCCGCACCTTGTGCCCCGCCACCGACGACACATTGATGATGTGCCCCGATTTCTGCGCCTGCATGGCCGGCAGCGCCGCGGCAACGCCATAGAGCACGCCTTTGATGTTGACGTCGATCATGCGGTCCCAGTCGGCAATCTTGCGCCGCTCCAGTGGGGAATGCGGCATCAGCCCGGCATTGTTGAGCATCACGTCAATACGCCCGAACGCCCGCAGCGCCGCGTCCGCCAGTGCCTGCACCTGGGCGCAATCGGTCACGTCGGTAGTGAGCGCCAAAGCCTGCGCGCCACTGCGCTGCAGTTCCGCCGCCAGCGCCTCGATGCGCTCGGTGCGGCGCGCGCCGAGCACCAGACGGGCGCCGCGCTCGGCCAGCAGTCGGGCCGTGGCCTCGCCCAGGCCGCTGCTGGCGCCGGTGATGACGACGACTTTGTTCTGAATGGGGTCTTGCTGGTCTTGCATCGTGGACTCTCCTTGCGTGGTGCGGCTGACCGCGTGGCTTATGTCGGCGCGAGCTCACCGTACCAGTACGAGGCGGTGACTCCACCGTCCATCAGGACATCGCTTCCGGTGATGAACGTGCCGTCCGGCCCCATGAGCAACGCGGCGACGGCACCGACCTCGTCAGGCGTGCCCGCGCGCCCAACCGGGCATCCTTCAATCATGCGGCGGTATCCGGCTCCTCGCGGGCCGGCCAGTTCGTCCTGGGCCAGCGGGGTGATGATGATGCCCGGGCTGATGGTGTTGAGTCGGGCACCGCGCTGGCCCCAGCGCACCGCTTCGGCCATCACGCGCAGCGCGTTGCCGCGCTTGGCGATCTGGTAGGCCTGCAGCGAATCCTTCACCTGGTCGGGTTGCAGCATGGGCAGCGCCAGCAGCGCTTCGGCCGGAGTCGTCGCCAGCATCGCGTTCTGCGCGTCCGACAGGCTGCCCAGTCGATGGCCGGACTGCGAGCCGATGACCACCCCGCTACCGCCCTGGCTGATGACCGCGCCGAAGGCTTCGAGCACGAGGGCAGTGCCGTATAAATCCACCTTGAGGATGACGGTGGGGGTGGCCTGCGAGGGTGACACCCCTGCGGTATGGATCACGCCCATGACGTCGCCGATGGCGGTGGCGGCCTGCACCAGCACCTGCACCGACTCGCGCGATGCGACGTCCACGACCGTGGTGCTCACGGTGTAGCCGGCATTGCGCAAGACCCGTGCCGCGGCGTCGGCATGTTCCGCGCGCAGATCGGCCAGCAGAATGTGTTTCGCCACCCCAACCCGGCGGGCAATGGCCTGGCCGATGGATCCGGCCCCGATGACGGTGATGACCTGGTTCACTGGATGCCTTTGAGCGACGCCATGTCGATGACGAAGCGGTACTTCACGTCACTGCGCAGCATCCGCTCGAACGCGGTGTTGATGTCCTGCATGCGAATGACCTCGATGTCCGCGCTGATGCCCTGCTGCGCGCAAAAGTCCAGCATCTCCTGGGTCTCGCGAATGCCGCCGATCAGCGAACCCGCCACCGCCTTGCGCTGCATCACCAGTGGTGCGGTGTTCAGCATCGGCTCCAGCGGCCCGAGATAACCCACCAGGACCAGCGTGCCGTCGGTGGCCAGTGTCGGGATGTATGGGTTGACGTCGTGCACATAGGGCACGGTGTCGATGATGAGATCGAAGCGCCCCCCACTGGCCTGCATCTGCGCCGCATCGGCGGACAGGACGATGTGGTCGGCCCCCAGGCGGCGGGCGTCTGCCTCCTTGCCTGCGGAGCGGGTGAACAGCGTGACCTCGGCGCCGAGCGCCTTGGCCAGCTTGAGGGCCATATGGCCGAGGCCGCCCAGCCCGACCACGGCAACCCGGCTGCCCGCACCGACATGCCAGTGGCGCAGCGGCGACCAGGTGGTGATCCCCGCGCACAGCAGCGGCGCGGCACCGGCGAGGTCCAGCCCTTCGGCAATGCGCAGCACGAAATCCTGCGAGACGACGACGCGCTCCGAGTAGCCGCCGTAGGTCATGCGGCCATCCTGCGGATCGGTCGCGTTGTAGGTGTAGGTGGCCTGGTTGTCGCAGTACTGCTCCTGCCCCTTGGCGCAGGAGGCACAGCCGCCACAGGAGTCGACCATGCAACCCACGCCGACGGCGTCACCCTGGCGAAAGCGCGTCACCGCCGACCCGACCTCGACGACACGCCCGATGATCTCGTGTCCGGGAACCATGGGATAAACGGCGTTCCCCCAGTCATTGCGCGCGTTGTGCAGATCGGAATGGCACACCCCGCAGTAGAGGATGTCGATCGCCACGTCCGTGTCGCGCAGGCTGCGGCGGTCGAAGCGGAACAGTCCCAGCGGCTGCTGGGCAGACAAGGCGGCGTAGCCGCGAACGGTCAGGGACATGATGGGTGGCTTCATCGTTGACGATACCCACACTCTAGGAGCTCAGGTTTATCTTGATAAGGTGGAATAATCGGCATGAGCTTATGAAAGGAACTCATCAATGTCGAGGCCCGACTTCAATGATCTGCTGGCCTTCGTCGCGGTTGCGCGCGAGCGCAGCTTCACCCGCGCCGCGGTGCAGATCGGGGTATCGCAATCGGCCCTGAGCCACCGCATGCGGGCGCTGGAGGCCGGGCTGGGCCTGCGGCTGCTCACCCGCACCACGCGCAGCGTGTCGCCGACCGAGGCGGGCGAGCGCCTGCTGCAGACACTGGTGCCGCGCTTCGAGGACATCACCGCAGAACTCGCCGCGCTGCGCGAGCTGCAGGACAAGCCCGCGGGCACCATCCGCATCACCTCGGCCGGGCACGCGGCGGACACCATCCTGTGGCCCCGGCTCGGGCCGGTGCTGGCGCAATACCCGGAGCTGCAGGTCGAGATCTACGTCGATTACGGGTTCACCGACATCGTCGCCCAGCGCTTCGATGCCGGGGTGCGCATCGGCGAGAGTCTGGAGAAGGACATGATCGCCGTGCGCATCGGCCCGGATCAGCGCATCGCCGTGGTGGCCGCGCCGGACTACTTCGCCGGCAGGCCGACACCGCGCCGACCGCAAGACCTGGCGACGCACAACTGCATCAACCTGCGCCTGCCCAGCGGCAAGCTGCTGCCCTGGGAGTTCGCCCAGGGCGGGCGGCCGCTGAACGTGCAGGTGCAGGGGCAATGGACGTTCAACGCCAGCGCGCCCATCCTGCGCGCGGCGCTCGCCGGAGCGGGGCTGGCCTATGTGCCCGAAGACATCGCGCTGGAGTCCATTGGCGCGGGCCGTCTGCGCCGGGTGCTGCAGGCCTGGTGCCCGAGCTATCCCGGCTATCACCTGTACTACCCCAGTCGCCGGCAGTCGTCGCGGGCGCTGGCCGTGGTGGTCGATGCGCTGCGCTACACCCGCTGACCCCGGGAGGGGAATCGGCGCGGAACCTCAAGCATCCGGCGCCGTTCGAGCAGGCGCCGAAAGACAGCATGCGTCAGCGATTGTCGAGCGGCAGCGCCTGCGCCGCGAGGGGCTTCGGGTTTGCCTTGCGATTGAGCACCAGTGTGACGATGGCGGAGACGGCCAGCGTGGCCGCGACCACATACAAGCCGGCCGCATAGCTCCCCGTGGTGCTCTTGAGCCAGCCGATGGCGAAGGGGCCGACGAAGCCACCGAGATTGCCGATCGAGTTGATCATGGCAATACCGGCTGCGGCGCCGGCGCCCGACAGAAACATGCTCGGCATGGCCCAGATCGGGGCCTTCGGCGCGCTGATGCCGATGTTGACGACCACGAGGGCCACGATCATGGCGACCGGGCCGCTGGCGTGGGCCGCGAGCGCGAGGCCGAAGCATGCCAGAACGCAGGGAATGACGATGTGCCAGGTCCGTTCGCCGGTTCGGTCGGAATGCACGGCCCACACGATCATGGCGACGATGGCGAGGATGCTCGGAATCGCGACGAGCAAACCCGTCTGGAATGCGCTGAATCCATATTGGTGAATCATCATTGGCGCCCACAAACCCAGCGTGTAGAGACCCGCCGATGTGCCGAAGTAGATGAGCGAGAGCGCAAGCACCCGAGGATCGCACAAGGCGCGCATGGCGCCGGGCGTGTGTCCGGCAGTCCGAGCATTCTCGGCGGCCTCGGCACCCAGCTTGGCCATGAGCCAATCGCGCTCATCCGCATGCAGCCATTTCGCCTGGGACGGCGTATCGGTCATGAACTTGAGCACGACGAATCCGAGCAGGACGGCGGGCAGTGCCTCGATGATGTAGAGCAACTGCCAGTCGCTCAAGCCGGCAAAAGCGGGCATCTGCATGATCGCGCCGGATATGGGCGAGCCGATCACCGTCGAAATCGGCACCGCGGTCATGAACCACGCGGCGGCGGCGGCGCGTTGCTTCGCCGGGAACCACTGGCTCAGATAAAAGATGATGCCGGGAAAGAATCCGGCTTCAGCGACACCGAGCAGGAAGCGGAGAACATAAAAACTGTGCGGCCCGACAACGAACGCTGTCGCAGCAGCAACGAGGCCCCAGGTCACCATGACGCGGGCAATCCAGATGCGCGCGCCGACACGATGGAGCACCAGATTGGAGGGAACCTCGAAGAGGACATAGCCGATGAAAAACAACCCGCCGCCCAACCCAAACGCCGTCGACGAGAGCCCGATGGCCTTGTTCATGGTCAAAGCCGCAAAGCCGACGTTGATGCGATCGAGGAAGCTGACGAAATAAAGCAGCATCACGAACGGCAGAATGCGCCACATGAGTTTTCGAGAAACCCGATTTTCGACATCAGAAATCATTGTCTCCTCCTTGGAGAGTTGAACCCCTGAAGGGGTGAGTTGATTTCGCTGGCACGCAGCGAAACGGCCGGTATGCGGCTCTTGTTGATCTGGTCCTCAAGGCCTGGGCTGATGACACGCCACACCATGCATCGTGTGCGGGTTCGGCGCCCCATGCGCGGCGAGCGGTTGAGCAGTTTTGATCCGGCCCGAGCCCCTGTGGGGCCTGACTGGCTTTTTTGCTTTCCCGAGGCGTTGCATGCGTCCATTCCTCACGGAACGCCGCTTTGGGGGGCAATCAAAATGGCACGGAAATCATTGACGTTCGTCAGCGTGGGGCCTGTGACCACAGAATCTCCGATAGCCTGAAAAAATCCGTGCGCGTCGTTGTTCTGCAGTCTCTCGGATGGACGAATGCCGAGGGCTTGGGCGCGTGCCAGGGTGTCGGGCTTGAGCAGGGCACCGGCGATTTCCTCCTGGCCGTCAACACCGTCCGTGTCGGCGGCAATCGCATAGATGCCGTCTTTTCCTTTCAGGGCCAGGGCGAGCGACAGCAGGAACTCGACATTCCTGCCCCCACGGCCGGTGCCACGAATCGTGACTGTGGTCTCGCCACCCGACAGCAGGATGCAGGGGGCCTTGAACGGCTGATTGCGATGCGCGACCTGGCTCGCAATGCCCGCCATGACGATGCCGACCTCGCGCGCTTCGCCCTCGATCGCATCCCCGAGGATGTGCGTGGCCATGCCCGCGGCCTCGGCATGCCGGGCGGCCGCCTCCAGTGCCAGTTGGGGCGTTGCAACCAGATGGGTCTCGATGCGCGGCAGGCGCGAGGAGCACGGCTTCAACGTTTCGCTGAGACCCTGCTCGAGCATGCCTGTCACGCCTGGCGGCACGTTGATCGCGTAGCGCTGCAGCACCGCCCATGCATCACGGCAGGTGCTCGCGTCCGGTACGGTCGGACCCGAGGCGATGTCGCTCGGGTTGTCCGATGGCACGTCGGACACGAGCAGATTGACAACGCGCGCCGGGTAGCAAGCCGCTGCGAGGTGCCCACCCTTGATCGCCGACAGGTGTCGGCGCACGCAGTTCATGTCTGAAATGCTCGCGCCGCTTGCCAGCAAGGCCTGGTTGATGTCCTGCTTGACCTGCAGCGTCAGCCCATGCGCCGGCAGCGCAAGCAGCGCAGACCCGCCGCCTGAGATCAGGCAGACGACAAGATCGTCCGCGCTCAGGCCGGACACCTTTTGCAAGATGCGCTCGGCCGCCCGGACCCCGTTCGCGTCGGGCACAGGGTGCGCAGCTTCGAGAATCTCGATGCGCTCGCAGGGCACGGCGTAGCCATAGCGCGTCACGACGAGACCCTCGATCGGGCCCTGCCAATGCGTCTCAAACGCCCTTGCCATGGCAGCCGAGGCCTTCCCGGCGCCGATCACGATGGTGCGTCCGCGGGGCGCCGCGGGCAGAAAGGCTGGAATGCGGATCGCAGGCTGCGCCTCGGCGATCGCCACCAGCAACATCTCGCGCAGCAATCGCTCGATATCAGTCGATGTTTTCATCGTGGTCAGGGCTCGTGACACCAGGCCCAGCCGCATGGGACCCATTCGACAGTGCGAAACATCATCGGGTCTCCAGCCGCTTGCAAGGGGAGTTCGGGAGTTCGCAAGGATCTGCGAATCGGACCGGGCGAGATGAGGGCAAGGTGGCGTCGCCCGGCCCGGGCGATTGCCTCACTGCGCTGCGCTCAAGCCGCGACTTCGGCCTTGATGGCCTGGTTTGCCGCGTTGCCGGCGAGTAAGGCGCAGACCGCCCGGGTGACTTGGGCGGTTGTCGCACTGCCCCCGAGATCACGGGTATGCAGGGACGTTTCGGCGGTGACGGCCTCGATCGCGCGCATGAGCCTGCTCGCCGCGGCGAATTCGCCGAGATGCTCCAGCAGCATGACAGCCGACCAGAACGTGCCCACGGGATTGGCGAGGCCCTTGCCCATGATATCGAAGGCCGATCCGTGAATCGGCTCGAACATCGACGGATAGCGGCGCTCGGGATCGATGTTGCCGGTCGGTGCGATGCCCAGGCTGCCGGCCAAGGCGGCGGCCAGGTCGCTCAGGATGTCGGCGTGAAGATTGGTCGCGACGATGGTGTCGAGGCTTGCAGGGCGATTGACCATACGCGCCGTCGCGGCATCGACGAGTTCCTTGTCCCAACTGACATCAGGAAATTCCTTGGAAATCTGCACCGCGATCTCGTCCCACATGACCATGGCATGACGTTGGGCATTGGACTTCGTGATGACGGTCAGCAAGTGACGCGGGCGGGAACGCGCCAGGCTGAACGCGAAGCGCATGATGCGCTCGACGCCGGCGCGCGTCATGAGCGACAAGTCGGTGGCGGCCTCGATCGGATGGCCCTGATGCACACGCCCGCCCACTCCGGAATACTCACCCTCGGAGTTCTCCCGCACGATGACCCAATCCAGGTCTCGCGGCGTGCAGCGTTTCAGCGGAGCGTCGATCCCGGGCAGAATGCGGCTCGGGCGAACGTTCGCGTACTGATCGAAACCCTGGCAGATCTTCAGGCGCAAACCCCACAGCGTGATGTGGTCGGGGATGTCCGGATCGCCCGCCGAGCCGAACAGGATGGCGTCCTTGCCGCGCAGGGCGTCGAGCCCGTCGTCGGGCATCATGGCTCCGGTCCTGCGGTAATGGTCGCCACCCCAGTCAAAGTTCTCGAACTCCAGGGCGAACGTGGCCTCGGTCCGGGCCAGGACTTCAAGAACCTGCCGGCCCGCGGGAATCACTTCCTTGCCGATGCCGTCGCCAGGGATTGTTGCGATGCGATACGTTTTCATGTCTCCGCGCCTTCACGAGATTGCCGTCATGGGCGAAGACTGTACGCGGCCAAATTTCTTAAAGTCAGGCCTAAAATCAAACCATTGTTAACTTGAATGAACAAATCAAATCCATGCGCGATGCGGTTCAAGCGGCAGACCTGGCGTTCTTTTCCACGCTCTCGTCAGCGGTCAGCCTGAGTGCCGCGGCGCGTGAGCTCGGGCTGACCACGGCCGCTGTGAGCAAGCGCCTGAGCCTGATGGAACAGCGCGCCGGCGTCGCCCTGATAACGCGGACCACACGGCGGATGATGCTCACTCCGGAAGGGGAGATCTACCTCGCACACGCGCGCCGCATCCTGGATGAAATCGACACGCTGGCCGAACTTCTCGGCAGCGCCAAGAAAAGCCCGAAGGGACTGTTGCGCGTCAATGCGACCCTCGGCTTCGGGCGCAGCCATGTTGCGCCGGCCATCTCGCATTTCGTCACGCAATACCCCGAGGTGACCGTGCAGCTCCAACTGTCGGTGAACCCGCCGCCCCTGACGGATGACGCGTACGACGTCTGCATCCGTTTCGGCGAGCCGCCGGACACACGGGTGATCGCACGCCGCCTCGCCTTCAACCGACGGGTGCTGTGTGCGTCACCAGCCTACATCGCGTCACGCGGTGTGCCCACTTGCGCGCGAGATTTGGCGCACCACAACTGCATCAGCATCAGGCAGGGCGACGAGGCCTATGGAGTCTGGCGCCTGACGGCAGGCAGAGGTGCCGCGCAGAAAACGGAATCGGTCCGCATTCAAGGCAACCTGACGACAAACGACGGCGAGATCGCGGTCAAATGGGCACGCGAGGGCCATGGCATCCTGATGCGCGCCGAATGGGACATCAAAAATCACCTCGACAGCGGCGAACTCGTGCAAATCCTTCCTGAGCTTGAAACACCCAACGCCGACATCTACGCCGTCTACCCCCAACGCCACCAGATGTCGGCACGCATACGCACCTTCGTCGACTTCATCGCGCTGGAGCTGCAAAGCGCAGGCTCGCGACTCAAGCTCGCGTGTCCGTCCCGTCCGCATAGCCGAGCCTGATGCAGGAGGCGGCGTGACGGCCGTGTGGCGTCGCCCGAACCGCGCAGCAACGAACTGCACGACGGGCCACAGGTTGCGTGCCGTACACCGATCGAATCAGCCTCAACCGCAACTGCCGATATAGCCGCAGTTATCGCAGCGGTCACAGCCATCGGCGCGGCGCAGATAGGGACCACCGCACTCAGGGCAGATGCGCCCGCCTGGAACAAGCGCGCGGCCCGGCGCTGCGGGGTTCTCCAGATCGATGCGCAGTGCCTCGGGGACGAGAGCCCGCTGCGCTAGCGATGCGAGGGGTTGCTCGCGGCCCTCGGCGTCGAGAAAGCCGCGGCGGCGCAACAGCTCCTGCAAGGCATAGGCAATCGCCGCGACTTCCGACTGGTGAAAGCGTGGAGCGCGGCTGCCATCGTGCTTGATGACTTCGCCGCAGCGCACCGGGCCCTTGTCCCACACCACGTCGCGCATGTTCTGCAGGCTCTTGGCGATGGAGCCTCCCGATCGGGCCACCAGTGACAGCAGGCGCATGTTCGACGCGATCCACTGTTGCCCCTCGTCACGCTGTCCCGCCGGCATGAAGAACTCGATGGGCCGCTCGATGCGCACCGGCTTGCCGTTCACCCGCCCTTCGACCTCGGCGAACGAGACGGACAGATACACCGTTTTCTGACCCTCCGGGGTCAAGTAGCTGACCTTGCTGGTCACGGCCTGCAGGTCGCCGGATGGGCGGCCTTCGATACGGCGGGTCAGTGGGTCGATGTCGGCCGGTTGGGCCGGCAACGTCGCCCCCGGCGCACTGGGCGCGGCCTGCAGCACGGCGCCAAGCACGGCGTTCGGCCGGTAGGTTGCCAGGCCCTTGAGCCCGGCTTTCCAGGCCTGGAAGTAGAGGTGCTTGAAGTCTTCGAAGGGGTAATCGGCAGCGACGTTCACGGTCTTGCTGATGCTGGTGTCGATATAGGGCTGCACCACCTGCAGCATCTGCATGTGGTCGTGCGCACTCATCTCCAGCGCGGTGACGAACGGGTGCGGCAGATGCTCCACGTCAGCGCCGGTTTGCGCCTGCAGATGACGATACAGCCGCCAGGCATGGTCAGCCACGTCGTACTCGCGCGTGGTGTTGTCAGCCATGCGCTTTCTGCGGGTGTAGACCCAGGAGAACGCGGGCTCGATGCCGTTGCTGGCGTTGTCGGCAAAGGCCAGGCTGATGGTGCCGGTGGGCGCCACGGCGAGCAGATGGGAGTTGCGCAGACCCTGCTGGGCGATGGCGTCGCGCAGCACTTGCGGCAGGCGCTGCGCGAAACCACTGGCGAGGAACGGGTCTGCATCGAACAGCGGGAAAGCCCCCTTTTCGCGGGCGAGTTCAACGGATGCGGCGTAGGCCGCGTCGCGCAGGTTGCGGGCCATGTCGGCGGCGAAGGCCCGGGCGCTCTGGCTGTCGTAACGCAGGCCGAGCATGATGCAGGCGTCGCCCAGCCCGAGGAAGCCCAGCCCGATGCGGCGCTTGTTGCGTGCCTCCTCCTGCTGCTCGGGCAGCGGCCAGTGCGTGACGTCGAGCACGTTGTCGAGCATGCGCACCGCGGTGCGCGCCACGGCCGTGAATGCGGCGTGATCGAATCGCGCTTGCGGCGTGAAGGGATCGCGCACCATGCTGGTGAGATTGATCGACCCCAGGCAGCAGCAACCGTAGTCCGGCAGGAACTCTTCGGCGCAGGGGTTGGTGGCCTCGAAGGTTTCGCAATAGTGCAGGTTGTTGTCGCGGTTGGCGGTGTCGAGAAACAGGATGCCGGGCTCGGCGTGGTCGTAGGTCGACAGCATGATCTGATCCCAAAGCTCACGCGCCGGCACGCGGCGGTAGACCCACTGGCCATCGGCACGCTGGTGCGCTCCCTGCGCCAGTTGGTCGTCGCCCGGGCGCGCGCTGTGCACGAGGTCCACCGCGGCGTCGCTCTCCACGGCCAGCATGAACGCGTCGCTCACGCCAACCGAGAGGTTGAAATTCTTGAATGCGCCAGCGTCCTTGGCGTGGATGAAAGCCTCGATATCCGGGTGGTCGATGCGCAGCACGCCCATTTGCGCACCACGCCTGCTGCCGGCGGATTCCACCGTCTCGCACGAGGCGTCGAACACGCGCATGAACGACAGCGGCCCGCTGGCGCGGCTGTGGGTACCCCCCACATGCGCGCCTGCCGGGCGGATGCGCGAGAAGTCGTAGCCCACGCCGCCACCGCGTCGCATGGTTTCGGCCGCCTGTGCCAAGGCCTTGTAGATGCCGGGTTTGCCGTCCACGGCTTCAGACACCGAATCGCCCACCGGCTGGACAAAGCAGTTGATCAGCGTGGCCTGAATCTCGGTGCCCGCCGCCGAGAGAATGCGTCCCGCCGGCACGAACCCCGCCTGCAGCGCTTGCGCGTACACGCTTTCCCAGCGTGCCGGCTCGGCCTCGGCCCGCGCCAGGGCGCGCGCCACGCGCCGTTGCACATCGGCGATGGTGCATTCCTCGCCCTTGGCGTACTTCTCCGCCAGCACGTCGAGGCTGATGTCTTGCGGCTGCATGAAGACTCCTATCTGGGCATGCGCCCCATGCGGAGTTATAGCGCGTCGTCGGCGTCGTCGAGGCCGACGGGGTCGGCGGCGCTGTCCGCCGCCAGGCCCAGCAAAACCTGGGTCTGGTCGGCGGGAAGCGCTTCGACCGACTTGAGCTGCCGGGTCATGGCGCGGGTGCGGGTTTCGGCGGCACCGATGGTGTTGCTCGCTTCGTCCAGCTTTTTTCGTGTCTTGGCC
This sequence comes from Betaproteobacteria bacterium, assembly GCA_028871675.1. Taxonomy (GTDB): domain Bacteria; phylum Pseudomonadota; class Gammaproteobacteria; order Burkholderiales; family Burkholderiaceae_C; genus Thiomonas_A. Next base: position 55,412 of record JAGWMO010000001.1, on the reverse strand, counting down.
AGCACATCGCCAAACTTGCCGAATTCGGTCTTCACCGCGCCCAGCACCTTCCAGACCTCGGTGGAACGCTGCTCCAGCGCCAGGGTGCGAAAACCCATGTGCAGGCTGTTGAGCAGGGCCAGCAGCGTGGTGGGCCCGGCGAGCATGACGCGATGGTCGCGTTGCAGCGCCTCCACCAGACCCGGGCGGCGCAGGGCCTCGGCATACAGGCCTTCGGTGGGCAGGAACAGGATGCCGAAGTCGCTGGTGTGGGGCGCGGCGATGTATTTGCTCTGGATGGTCCTGGCCTCGTCACGCAGCCGCAGCTCCAGCGCCTTCGAGGCCGCGTCCGCGGCGGGCTTGTCGGCGCGATCCTGGGCGTCGAGCAGGCGTTCGTAGTCTTCGCGCGGGAACTTGGCGTCGATCGGCAGCCACAGCGGGCCGTCGCCCTTGCCCGGCAGGCGAATGGCGTATTCCACGCGTGCGCCAGAGCCGGGCACGGTCTCGACGTTGACGCCGTATTGCTCGGGCGTGAACACCTGCTCGATCAAGCCCGCCAACTGAATTTCGCCGAACACACCGCGTGATTTGACGTTGCTGAACACGCGCTGCAAGTCGCCAACGCCCTGCGCCAGCTTTTGCATTTCCCCCAGGCCACGGTGAACCAGCTCCAGCCGTTCGGCCACCTGCTTGAAGCTCTCGCCCAGGCGCTGTTCCAGCGTGGCGTGAAGCTTCTCATCCACCGTGACGCGCATCTGCTCCAGTTTTTTCTCGTTGTCGGCCTGCAGTTCGCGCAGGCGCAGCTCCACCGTGCCGCGCATCTCGTTGAGCCTTTGATCGGTGGTCTGGCGCAATTCGGTGAGGCGCTGCTCGGTAGCCTCGCGCATGGTTTTTTGCCCTTGCTCGGAGCTCTGGCGCGATTCGACCAGGCGCTGGTCGGTCGTGCCGCGAAGGGCTTCGAGGTGCTGCACGAGTTGCGCCTGGAGCGTCTGGATGGTCTGGGTGCTGGCTTGCGTGAGCTGTCCCACCTGCTGCACGAGGGTGTCGCCCACGGCCTTTTGCAGGTTTTGCAATTGCAGGTTCACGGCGTCGAGCTGGGCGTTCTGGGTGCGCGCGCTCTCGCCCTGCTGGTTGAGCAGCATCTGTTGAAACTGCGCGAGCTGGCCGGCCTGCTCGGTGCGCAGGCCTTGGCCGCTGGCCTGCACCGCGCCGCGTAGCTCGCGCTCCAGGCGTTCGAACTGAGGGGCGATGTCGGCGACGAGCAGTTGCCGCAGGTCCGCCAGCGCCTGCATGCGCGTCAGCCCAAGCCAGCCCAGCAGAAGGCTGAGCACGAGCAGCGCAGCGACGAGCAGCAGCAGGACGAGTTCGAAGGACATGAGTGGCTTCAGCGGAACATCAAACGCGAACCGGGGTGAGCGGCGGTTGCCCGCGCAGCACGGCCGCCAGATTGTCCACTGCGAGCTGCACCATGGCGCGGCGGGTGGGCACGGAGGCGCTGGCGATGTGCGGCGTGAGGACCACGCGCGGTGCGGCGAGCAGGGCCGGGTTGACGGTGGGCTCACCCTCGAATACGTCGAGCCCGGCCGCGCCCAGATGGCCGCTGTGCAGGGCTGCGGCCAGCGCGACCTCGTCGATGACGCCGCCGCGGGCGACGTTCACCAGCGTGGCGCCCGGCTGCATCAGCGCCAGTTCACGGGTGCCGATGAGGTGGTAAGCCGCCGGGCTGTAAGGCAGCGCGAGCAGCACATGCTGGCTTTGCCGCAGCAAGTCGTCGAGGCTGCGGTGGTCGGCGCGACAGGCCTGCTCGACCCCGGCGTCGAGTCGGCTGCGGTTGTGATAGAGCACACGCATGTCGAAGCCGCAGGCGGCGCGGCGGGCGATGGCCTGGCCGATGCGCCCCATGCCGACGACACCCAGCACGGCGCCATGCACGTCGGCGCCGGCGAACAGGTCGTAACGCCACTTGGTCCAGCGGCCTTCACGCAAGTGGCGTTCGGCCTCGCTCATCTGCCGGGCGGCGGCGAGCAACAGGGCGAAGCCGAAATCGGCGGTGGTCTCGGTCAGGACGTCGGGAGCGTGGGTGACGATGACGCCGCGCGCCGCGCAGGCGGCTAGGTCGATGTGATCGACCCCGACCGTCATGGTGCTGACGATCCTGAGTTGCGGGCAGGCATCGAGCAACGCGGCATCGATGCGCTCGCTGCCGGTGATGAACGCGCCCTGCTTGTCGCTCAGTCGGCGGCGCAGGGCTTCGGGCGTTTGGATGGTGTCGTCGGGCGTGAGCTCGACCTCGGCCACGGCTTCGAGCTGGGCGACGATGTCGGGAAACACGGCACGGGCGACGAGCACGCGTGGACGTTGGTGGTTGGCAGATGCTGTCATGGGAAAAAGACCAGGGTGATGATCAGAAAGCAGGGCAGCAGGATGGCGAAACTCCAGCCCATGTAGCCGAAAAACGAGGGCATGCGCACCCCACGATGCTCGGCGATGGCCTTGACCATGAAGTTGGGAGCATTGCCAATGTAGGTGACGGCACCCATGAACACCGCCCCGGCGGAAATTGCCGTGAGCGTGCTGATCTGCGCCATGAGATGCGCGGCATTGCCCCCCGCCAGGTTGAAAAACACCAGATAGGTGGGCGCGTTATCGAGGAAGGCCGATAGCGTACCCGCCATCCAGAAATAGGCGGCGGCAATGGGTTGGCCCTGTGCATCGGAGGTGAGGCGCACGAGCGAGGCCAGCGCGCCATTCGGCCCTGCGCGCAAGATGGCGATGACCGGGATGAGAGTGAGAAAGATGCCGAAGAACAGCTTGCCCACCTCGATCATCGGCCCCCAGTTGAAGTGGTTTTCCTCCCGTGCTTCAGCCGGCGTGGTGAGCAGGGACAAGCAGGCCACGGCGATCAGCGCCGCATCTCGCGTGAGGTTCTGCAACTCCAGGTGCTGGCCGAAGACGGTCAGGGCGATCTCCGGGTTCCAGATGCCGCTGTGCAGCACCGCCAGCACGATGGCCAGCAGCCAAAGCACATTCCAGGCGCCGATGATGCGGATGGGACTGTCGGGCGTGGGGTCCACGGGTTTGCGTTCGACCTCCCGGCTCCAATACCAGCGATCGAGCACGTAGAACATCGCCAGCAGGAGCGCGCAGAGCAAAGCCGTGGGTGCCAGCAGGTGGCGCAGGGTCCAGAAAAAATCGACGCCTTTGAGGAAACCGAGAAACAACGGCGGGTCACCCAGGGGCGTGAGCGCGCCGCCCGCATTGGCCACGAGAAAGATGAAAAACACCAGCACATGGGCGTTGTGGCGGCGGGCATCGTTGGCACGAATCACCGGGCGCACCATGAGCATGGCCGCGCCCGTGGTGCCCATGAAGCTGGCGAGCACCGTGCCGATGGCCAGCAACAGCGTGTTCTGCGCCGGACTGCCATGCAGATTGCCGCGCACTGCAATACCACCGCTCACGGTGTAGAGCGTGGTGAGCAGAATGACGAAGGGCAGGTATTCGTGCAGCAGGGTGTGCAGGGTGGCGTCGAGCGTGGTGTACAGACCGAATCGCAGTGCAAACGGCGCGAGGAACAGCAGCGCCCAGCCCGCTGTGATCTTGCCCTGGTGGTGATGCCACAACCGGCCAGCCAGCAAGGGCAGCAGGGCGATGGACAGCAGCATGGCGGCAAACGGCAGCCCCCACCACAGGCTGAGCGTGGAAGGATCGGGGCCGGCCGCGGCGAACGCCGTCGTCGGGACGACAGTCAGCAGCGCCGCCAGCGGCACCGCCCACTGTCGCGCAGAGCCGCGGCGCTCAGTCGGCATCCGGCGCCTCCACCGCATGCGACGCGCCAGGTCGCCCTTGTCGGCCTCGAATGTGCGCCAGGATGGCGGCGCGAGCGGTATCGGTGTTCATGGGTCGCGTCGGTTGGAAACAGTGGATCGGCCAGAGTCGGCTTCCCGCTCAAACATCGAGGCGAAAGCCCAAATCCAGTTCGGACGCGGGCTGGCCGCGGATGCCCCAGTTTTCGAGAGGAGGCTCGATCAGAACGATCAAAATGTCTGTGGCCTGAATGCCCAGCCGACCCAGTCTTGCAATGAGGCCCTGGTACAGCTTGCGTTTGGCTTCGAGCGTGCGGCCGGGAAAGAGCAGGAATTCCACAAAGGTGTAGTTTTCGGTCTTGCCCGGAGGAATGGGGCAGTGCTCGGGCTTGTGCTCAATGTAGCGGATCTGCCTGTCGTCTTCCGGCACCTTGAGCGCCTCGATCTGGGCCAGGTGCACGGCTTCGATCAAGGCTGCGACCCGCTCTGGGGGATGGGTGCGGCACACTTCGATTTTGGCAATGGGCATGGTTCTACTCCACGGCGAAACGGCCTGTGACCTGGGGCGTGTTCATCAGGCTGCGCCATCCGGCGCCGGGATCTGGAACACGTCGCGCAGGTAGGCCAGATAGGCCGGGTCGTCGCACATGTTCTTGCCCGGCGAGTCGCTCACCTTGGCAACAGGCTGGCCGTTGCAGCGGGTCATTTTGATGACCATCTGCGGGGCTTCGTAGCCCAGGTCGTGCATCAGGTGGGTGCCGATGCCGAAAGCCAGCCCCACGCGCTGATGGAATTGCCGGTAGAGGGCAATCACCTTGGGGATGGTGAGTGCGTCGCTGAACACCAGGGTCTTGCTGCGTGGATCGACGCGGTTGTTGGCGTAGTGGGCCATCAACTGCTCACCCCAGGCGAAGGGGTCGCCCGAGTCGTGGCGCGCACCATCGAACAGCTTGCAGAAATACAGATCGAAGTCGCGCAGGAAGGCTTGGAGGCCGTACACATCCGCCAGAGCGATGCCGAGGTCGCCGCGGTATTCCTTGGCCCACATCTCGAACGCGAACACCTGGGTGTCGCGCAGCCGCGGGCCGAGAGCCTGGCAGGCTTGCAGGTACTCATGCGCCATGGTCCCCAGCGGCGTGAGTCCCATCTGCCTGGCGAGCAGCACATTGCTGGTGCCGGCAAGCTGGGGCCCGAGGCCGCTGCGCAACCGCTCCAGCACCTGCGCCTGCCAGCGACGCGAATAGCGGCGGCGGGTGCCGTAATCGGCGATGCGGCAGTCTTGCAGCTCGGGCGCCTTGAGTTGGGCGATCTTCTCGTCCACACGCCGCAACCCGTCGCGCAGATCGGCGTTCGCGTGGACGCGCCGGGCATGGACTTCGCCGACGATGGCGAGCACCGGCACCTCGAACAAGATGCTGTGCAGCCAGGGACCGCGAATGACGATGTCGATTTCGCCACGCGCACGCGCTGCGGCGTCGGCTGCCGGAGTGGCGCTGATGCGTTGGCGGTTGAGGCGGAAGAGTTCGAGGAAGTCGACAAAGTCGCTCTTGATGAAGCGCAGGGCCCGCAGGCCATCGAGTTCGTCCGGGGTGAACCGCAGGGTGCAGAGGGCGTCAAGCTCGGCGTTGATCTCGCCCAGCAGCGAGACCAGTTCCACCCCGGGCGTGCGGCATTTGAAGCGATATTCCACCTGCGCGCCCGGAAAGCGGTGCAGCACCACCTGCATCATGGTGAACTTGTAGAGATCGGTGTCGAGCAGGGATTCGATGATCATCGGCGCGACGACGCGACGGAGCCCACTGGAGTTTGCGCGACGACGAACCGCTCCCCACCCCGAACCGCACCGCCGGCAGGTCGACGAGCGAGCACCTCCCCACGGTGAGGAGGCGTGCCGTTTTCCACCACCGCGCGATCGAGGCTGGCTGGAGGCGCAAACTGGCCCGGTACCCGGCGGCGCTTGCCGTCCAGGGCCTTGGCCCACAGCAGCCGCAAGACGGCGCGTTCGCGCCGGTCTCGCGCCATGCTTGCCTGGGCATGGCACGCACGTTCGAGCAGTTCCAGTCCGAGGCGGACCTGCGCGTCGAGCGCGGGGTCGCGGACGTCGTTGAGGTGAAGCGGCTTGCCCGCGCCGGGAAGGTTGTCGAGTTCGCCGTCTTGCAACGCCTGCGCGATGCGGGCCTCTCCAATCCAGGCCAGGGCGTTCATCCTTCGTGCCACTGGGTGAACTCGGCGACCGGAGCGCGTTCAGTCTCCAGGCTGTTTTCGATCGCGGACGGGTCGGCCCAGCCCAGCGACATGCCGCATACCACCTGCTGCTCGGCGGGCAGACCCAGTTCATCTTCGATGATGCGGTGAAAGGTGGTGAATGCCGCCTGCGGGCAGGTGTCAAGCCCGCGGGCCCGCGCCGCCACCATGATGTTCTGCAGGAACATCCCATAGTCCAGCCAGCTGCCCTGCTCCATGATGCGGTCGATGGTGAAGATCAGCCCGACGGGCGCATCGAAAAACCGGTAGTTGCGGCCATGCTGGGCATGCATTGCAGCCTTGTCGCCCTTGGCGATGCCCAGCAGGCCGTACAAGTCCCAGCCCACCTTGCGGCGACGGTCGATGTAGGGCGACTTCCATTCGCGCGGGTAGTAGGCGTAGTCCTCGCTGTGTTGCGCCATCAGTGCGCGGTCGTCATAAGCCGCGAGGATGCGCTCGCTCATGCGCCGCCTGGCCGCGCCGCAGAGCACATGCACCTGCCACGGCTGGGTGTTGGTGCCGGAGGGCGCGCGCGCGGCGACTTGCAGGATCGTTTCGATCGCTGCGCGCGGCACCGGCGTGGGCAGGAAGCGGCGGATGGAACGGCGGCTGGTGATGGCGGCGTCCACCGCGGCCGCTGCGGGACACCGCGTCGCGGAGGCATCCGCGTCGGCCGTCGTGGGCATGCTGGGCTTGGTCATCTGGAAAAGTGTATTGCCCGGCAACAGAACGTGCCGCTACACGGCAAGCGTCGCCGGCGCAACGCTTGCGCACATGCCGTTGCTCGTATGCTGCAGCGCGACAGTCCAATCCTCCGGTCATGGTGCATCGACGCGGGAAAACTGATGCGGCAAACAAGGGATTGCGACCTGGGCAATCTTCATAAGTTATTGTTTTATAAAGTTTTTTAGGATTCATCAGGTTTTTTGTTGCGACGCAACAAAAAAGTGCTTGACAAGCGCATTTCACCGCCTAGAATTGTGTTTGTGCAATGCACCAATTCGCATGCCGGGATCAAAGACCAGCGTCATGAAATTGACTTGGTACCCAGTCACAATCGTGCATGCTGTCCTGTCAACTTTGGAAGCCTAGGAGCCCATGATGATGACCCCCGAACAAATGATCGCCGCGCAAAAATCCCAACTCGAAGCCCTGTTTGCCCTGACCGGCAAGGCTGTCGATGGCCTGGAAAAAATGGTTGAGTTGAACATGCAGACCATGAAAACCGCCATGCACGAAACGTCCGAGGCCGCCATGGCCGCCTTGTCCGTGAAGGACATTCAGGAACTGGCCGCGCTGCAACCAGGCATGGCTCAGCCGATGGCCGAAAAGGTGTTGTCCTACTCGCATCACCTGTACGAAATTGCTTCGGGCACACAGGCCGAATTCGCCAAAGCCATCGAAGCCAACGCGACTGAAGTCCACAAGAAAATGCAGGCCATGGTCGACACCGCCGTGAAGAATGCCCCTGCCGGCACCGAAACCGCCGTGGCCATGATGAAAAGCGCTTTGAGCGCCGCCAACAACGCCTACGACACCGTGCAAAAGGCCAGCAAGCAGGCCGCAGAAGTGGTCGAAGCCAACTTCAACACCGTGACCAACACGGCGATGAAGGCAGCACAAACCAGCACGCGCGGCAAGCGCGCAGCCTGAGCCCGTCCATGTCCAGATGGCGCGGGGTTGGCGTGCAGCACCGCCGCCCCGTGGCCCCAGAGATTCAGCGAGAGTGGCGCTTGGCCAACTCGAACGATGCGAACCGCGCGGTCAGCCTGACCACGCAGGACTGAGTCGTTGAACCGTTTGTCTCCTCGGTACTTCCAAGTACCTTTCAAGCCGGTCGCTCTGACCGGCTTTTTTTATGGGCGCGTGGATGCTGCCGGCTTTCGGCGCGAGTCCGAGTCAAGCATGACAATCCCACAGGTAGCCATGCAACCCGTCCTGGAAGGACACCATGATCGAGCCCCTGTTATTGACCACGGCCCGCGTTTCCACGTTCGACGACGATCGGGCACTGACCGGCGCGAGCGGTTTCCTGTTCGAGCGCAACACCCAGCTGTTTCTGGTCACCAGCCGCCATGTGGTGATCGACAAACCGAGCAACCATTTCCCCAATCGCATCGAGATCGAACTGCATACGGATGCAGACAACCTCACACGTTCAACGACGCTCTCGGTGCTGCTGTACCGCGATGGCAAATCGGTCTGGCGCCAGGGGCGCGATGCCGCCGGCGAAATCGACGTGGCGGTGATCGAACTCGACCGCTCGGCCCTGCCCGACTCTGTTGTGCTGCGCTGCTTCACGCCCGAACATCTGCCCAGTTCGCTCGAAGCCGTGGAGGTGGGCAGTTCACTGTTGATCGTCGGTTTCCCCCTGGGCTTTCACGACACGCTGCATCACCTGCCGGTGGTGCGCCAGGCGGTGATTGCTTCCTCCTTCGGCATACGGTTCCAGGGCCAGGGCTATTTCCTCACCGATGGGCGCACGCACCGCGGCACCAGCGGCGCGCCCGTGGTGATGCGCAACGCGGACGACAACACTGCACTGCCGTGGACCCTTCTGGGCGTGCACTCCATGCGTATCGACATGCGCGGGCGCGATCTGCAACTCGACGAATCGCTCGGCTTGAACTGCGCCTGGTACGCCGACATCCTGCTGACACTGACGGCACCCGTCGCGCCAGACCAGTTGCCGAACGGCGAAGGCGCACAAGCAAGGGCCAACACAAACTTGGGAACCGACGCGATCTGATTCCACCCGGCCGCAGCGCCAGGCTCGGTCCGAGGTCAGGCTCAGCTCATGCGGGGCGCCGCCGCATCACGCCGACTGCTGCGTGCGGCTGTCAAGCTCGATGAGCAGCGCCAACATGGCCTCGGTCAGAGGCATGGCGATGCCGGCTCGTCGGGCCAGTTCCACCGGGGCGCCGAGCAAGGGCTGAACTTCCAGCGGCCGGCTGCGCTCCAGGTCTTGCAGGGTGGAGGGCTTGACTGGGCCGATGCCACGGCCGATGGCGATGCGCTGATCTGCGTCCACCTGCGGGTCGCAGCCATAGGCTCGGGTGAGCGCAATCAACTCGTGCATGACGCCACGCACCAGGTCGAGCAGGCCTGGGTTGGCGCAAATCTGGTCCATGCGCGCGCGGGTGAGGGCGGCCACCGGGTTGAACGAGGCATTGCCGATGAGCTTCATCCAGATGGCGTCGCGAATGCGCGTGGTGGGCTTGGGGTCGCACCCGGCTTCGCGCAGCACGGCGGCGAGCGCCTCCACGCGTGGGCTCAAACCGGCCGTCTCCTGCGCCGGGTGAGCCGGCTCGCCGATGACGTAACGGTACTGGCCGTTGGCCTCGATGACACCCGGCGCCGTGACCTCGGACGCGCTGTGCACCACGCAGCCGACAATGTGCCCGGGGTCGAGTGCAGCGGCCATACTGCCATCCGGGTCGAGGCAGGCGATGCGAGCCGCGGCGTGATCGGCCTGCAGGGCCCAAGGGCTGCTGTCGCCGTGGAAATACCACCAGGGCAAGCCGTTGATTGCCGGCAGTACGACCGTGTCCTGCTGCAGCATGCTGCCCAGGCGCGGCAGCAACGGCGCAATCTGGTGGGCCTTCATGCCCAGGACGATCAGGTCTTGCGGGCCGAAGTCTTCGGGTCGGTCACTGGCCTGCACCTGCACCGTCTCATCCCCTGCCGGGTCCTGCAAGCGCAGACCGCACGCGCGGATGGCCTGCAAATGCGCACCACGTGCCACCACACCCACCGCATGCCCGGCCCGCGCCAGCTTCACCGCAAGGCAGCCGCCCACCGCTCCCGCTCCCACCACCACGACACGCATTGCCATCCTCCGAATCACAACGTCCAGCGTTCCGTCCCAGCCTGCCGGCGTCTGTTCCGGTGCCGGGGCGGTTGCGCCCCTGGGCTGCATGGTAGGGGTCGCCGCGCCGGTTTGCCGGCTCCGTCCCTGCGGCAGCCGCGACGCGCTGCGGCGCCGGTCCGGACGCAAATTTTTGCGATCTCGTCCCGCTGCCTTCAGAAAAATTGCTTCGCTGGCCCTAAGCTTTGGCCCATGAAAATCAGGTCGGCAACATGAACCCCATTCCCCTCCTCAGTCGCGTGGTCTTCAGCCGCTACTTCACCAGCGGCCTGGTCTCGGCCACGGGCGTTCTGGCGCTGGGTTTGCTGGGCTTTGCCGCGGGCGGGATGCAGATGGCGGTGCTGCTGTCCACCGGGGCTCTCACCATCTGTTTTGCCGACAACCCGGCACCCATGCGGGTCAAGGCTTTCGAGTTGCTGTTTTCCACCTTCGGCAGCGCCTTGTGCTTCTTGTTGGTGTGGGCCAGCGTCGGCTATCCCTGGATCGAGTTGTTGCTGGTGCCGCTGCTGGGTTTCGGCGCAGGACTCGTGAGCCTGTGGGGCAAGCGAGCGCTGGCGTTGAGCTTCAGCTTGCTGTTCATCACCATCATCACCCTCGGGCTGCCTCCCGCATCCAATCTTCACGCCTTGTTGCAGGGCGTGGCGCTGTTCGCGGTGGGCGGCTTGCTGTTCACCGCTTATGCGCTGGCGCTCGGCCGCATCTTGCAAAGCCGCACCAAGCAGCAGGCGCTGGCGGAAGTGCTCGACGCACTGGCCGCCTACATGCGCTGGCAAAGCCAGTTCTACGCTTGTCAGATGGCCGAGGATCAAGCCTACGGCCGCGCCGCCGTGCTGCAAGGCGCGGTGAACGACGCCCTGCAATCGGCGCGCGATCTGGTGCTGCGTGAAGGCAGCAAGCCGAGCGATGCGCTCTGGACCCGCATGTTGCTGGAGTCGCTGGATCTGTTCGAGGCACAACTCGCGGCGCAGACCGACTCCGCCCTGCTGCGCAGCCAGTTCCAGGGCACCGAGGTGCTCGACACGCTGCAAGCCGGCACGCTGCAAACGGCCGACGCCCTTTCCGCCCTGGCCCTGGCCATGCTGCATAGCCGTCGCAACGAACCTCGGCCGCTGGACGCCAACCGCTGGGCACGGTCGGAGCAGCAAGCGTCGGCACTGGCGGGCAGCAGCACGGCCGAACTGGCGCATGCGCGTGCTGCGCTGGCCTCGCAGCTCAACACCCAGCGCGAGATCGACGCCCTGGTCGCGACGCTTCAAACCACGTACGCGGCACGCGACGGCGGCGCGCTCCCGCCTCTGCCTGACCTGCGCCCCTTCGTCAGCGTCTGGCGCTACGACCCGCGCCAGATCCGCGCCCATTTGCGCTGGGGTTCTCCCATTTTTCGTCACGCCATGCGCATGGGGCTGGCGCTGCTGTGCGGACTGATGGTGGCGCGCAGCCTGTTCGTGCATCAGACGCACGATTACTGGATCCTGCTGACCATCGCCGTCATCCTTCGACCCAATTACGGAGTCACCCGCCAGCGCCTCAAGGACCGGCTGCTGGGCACGCTGCTGGGCTGCCTGTTCACCGCCCTGCTGCTCGATCTGCACCTGGGGCTGACCGCCCTGCTCGCCGCACTCTTCCTGGCGCTGACCTTCGCCCGCACCTTCGTCACCACCAACTACCGCTTCACCGCCATGTCGGCCAGCGTGCTGTCGCTGCTGCTGGCGCGGCTGCTGGAAGGCGATGTCCGCTTCCTCGTGGACCAGCGCCTGATCGACACCTTCATCGGCGCCACCCTCGCCTGGGGCTTCAGCTATGTGCTGCCACGCTGGGAGTACCAGGATGTGCCGCGCCTGCTCTCCAGCCTGATGCAGGCGCAGCGCGACTACGCCCTGGCGGTGCTCGAAGCGCAGCAGCAGGATGAAAGCGCCTTTCGCATCGCCCGCAAGCGCCTGTTCGATGCCCTGGCTTCCATGACCGGGCTGTACAGCCGCATGCTGGAAGAGCCCGTCGCCAAGCGCCGAGCCCTGCGCGAACTGGCACGGCTCATCACCCACAGCTACCTGCTCGCGGCTCACCTGGCATCCATGCGCGTGCTGCGCGCGCGTCGCGCCCGGCGACTGAGCCCGGAAGCGATCGAGGCCCTGATGGCGCCAACCCGCACCTGGGTGCTCAAGCAACTCGGTTTGAAGACTGGGCCAACCCCTATGGCGATGCCCGCGCCCCTGCAGCGTAACCCTGAGCCAGGCTTCCCCGCGCCCGAATCGGGCATGACGCCCGACCCGCTGCTGCGTCGCCTGAGCCTGATCAGTCTTGAAGCCGCGCTGGTGGGGCAAATCGACCAACGCGTCGCGCGCGATCTGCATTTCCCCGGCGAGGCCGGGAATTCGGATTGACATCTGCTCACACGCAGCCTGGGCGCTAGGCTGCTTGCCTTGTCGCCTTGCGCTCCTGCGCCGTCTTGCGCCCTTGCCTGCGCACTCCTCGACTCCCAGTCCACATTCTTCCTGTCCATTGTTTCCACGTGTTTTCGCCGCCTGCGTCTGAAACCCTCCAACACAGGCCCGTCGTGCAACCCCACTGATCCTTTGCAGACGCCGCAGGGCACCTGCGGCGTCTGCTGCCTCAAGTTCCATGTCCACCCCGACGCTCGCCCCGACCACGCCACACACCCCCGCATTGCCCCGCCTGTTCCTGCCCCTCATGGCCGTGGCCTGCGGCGTGGCGGTGGCCAACATCTACTACGTGCAGCCACTGCTGGAGCAACTGGCGCGGTCCTTTCACACCACGGTGGCCGGCATCGCCGCCATTCCCACCGCCACGCAGGTTGGCTTCGCCTGCGGGCTCATCGGCCTGGGACCACTGGGCGACCGCCATCCGCGCCACCGCGTCATCCTCGGCATGGGTACGGCGCTGGTGTTCATGTTGCTGCTGGCGTCGGCCGCCCCAACGATCGCGCTGCTGGCCCTGGCCAGCCTTGGAGTGGGGCTGATGGCGTCCATCGCCCAGCAGATCGTGCCGCTGGTGGCCCACCTGGCGCCGCCGCAACAGCGCGGCCGCGCCGTGGGTCTGGTCATGAGTGGCCTGCTGGTGGGCATCCTCGGCGGACGGGTTCTGGGCGGGCTGGTGGGCCAGGCCCTGGGCTGGCGAGCGGTCTTCGCACTGGCTGCGCTGCTCAACGCGGCGTCGCTCGCCATGCTCTGGCGCACCCTGCCGCGCCTGCCCGCCAACGACACTTCGGCGCCGAGCTATATCCATCTGGTGGCGTCCACCCTTGGGCAGTTCCGCAAGCATGCCGAACTGCGCGCGGCCGGCGTCACCGGGGGACTGTTCTTCGGCGCGTTCAGTGTGTTCTGGGTCGGACTCACACCCTTGCTGGGCAGCGCGGCCTATGGCCTCGGGCCGGCCGCGGCAGGGCTGTTCGGCATCCTGGGGCTGAGCGGTGCCTTGGTGGCTCCGGTTTCAGGCCGCCACGCGGATCACCCCGGCGGCCCGCGCCGCGTGTTGCTGGTGGCGCTGGCGTGCGTGCTTGCGTCCTGGGCGCTGTTCGCTCTCGGTGGACGCGGCCTGGTCTGGCTGGTGCTGGGGGTGGTGGTGCTGGATGCCGGGGTGCAAGGGGCGCAAATCGCCAACCAGACGCGCATTTATGCGCTGGATGCGGCTTCGCGCAGTCGCATCAATGCCGTGTACATGACGCAATATTTCATTGGCGGCGCCGCTGGCACCTTCGCCGCCAGCCACGCCTGGGCGCTGGGGGGTTGGCCCGCGGTGGTGTTCACCGGCGCTGCGTTCTCGGCCCTGGCACTGGTGCTGCACGCGACGTGGAATCCCTCTCCGGCTTCCGTTGTCTGAAGCTGCCGGGCAAGGATGCGCTCGAACGCGCCTTGGACGCGCGGTCGACGCCGGCGGGATGCCGCAGGAGTGCCATGTCGCAACGCGGTTGCGGGGCTGTCTGCCCAGCAGCCCCGCACCGTGGTTTATAGCCGCTCCGCTGGCAGCGCAAGCAGCGCTGCGAGGGCATGCACCACCGCACCCGGCGCTTCGCTCATCAGCGCGTGACCGGCGTCCAGAGTCGTGAGGCGGGCTTGGGGCAAGGCTTCGCGCAGTCGCTGCGTGGCCTTTGTCGGCGTCATGCGGTCGTGCTCACCGAGGATGAACGCCGCCGGAACGCGCACCCGCGCTGCCATGTCCAGTGCGTTGGCATAGGCGTTGCAGGCGGCCAGATCGGTGGCCAGCACGTTGCCCTGCGCACAGCCTGCCTGCTGCACCGACTGCATCAACTCCAGTGTTTGCTGCACCAATGCGGGCTGCAGCGGCTGGCCCTCGCGCTGCATGTGCGACCAGATGGCCATGTTGCGCAGTGCGACATCGGTCTGGCTCTGCGCCAGTTCCAACAAAGCCGGCGCCACCCGCATCGGCCAGGCCGTGCCCACCAGCGCAAGGTGGCTGATGCGTTGCGGTGCCAGTCCCGCTGCATGCAACGCCACCAGCGAACCCATGCTGTGCCCGGCCAGCGCACAGCGCTCCAGGCCGCATGCGTCCAGCAGCTTCAGCACCCAAGTGGCCATCGACGCCACCGCCGTGCAGAGCGACCCACCACTGCCGCCATGCGCGGGCAGATCAGGTGCATACACCGCATACCCCGCCTGCGCCAGGCCGGGCGCAACCGGCAACCAGGAACGGTGGTCGTTCGCCGCGCCATGCAGGAGAACGATGGCGGTCGGCACCGTGTCATTGGCAATCACCGTCGGTTCAACGTACTCGACATGAGCCTCGCGTTCATCAATCACGCATTGCATGAGAAAACTCCGGTGAGTCCAAAGATCGGGGCAAGACCAGAAAGATAGCGTGCGGCAGGTCCGGGGAAATGCTGGCCTTGTTCCCGTTTGGCATCGTCTATGGACACCCGGCAGCGCATCGTGTTTGTTTGGACGCGCCGTGATGCCAGTGTGATGGCGGTCGTGGCACGTTGCATGCTCCCGCGTATGTTCACGCTCGTCCGGGACCCGATCAGACGGACACGACGGCATGATGTCGCTGACCGTGGTGCTCATCACCGGGTCACAGATCGTGGCACGACTGGTCTCGAAGGCGACCCAAAAAAACAAAAGCCGCGCAAGGCGGCTGATGGAATCGCGTCGAGCTTGACCTGAGAAACAAGGCAACTCGGTCTGCAACCAAGCTCAATCCATGACGGATTTTCGCTTGGCGTCCCCTAGGGGATTCGAACCCCTGTTATCGCCGTGAAAGGGCGGTGTCCTAGGCCTCTAGACGAAGGGGACAAATTTGTTCATGCGAACTGCTGGTTGCTGATTGGTGGAGGTAAGCGGGATCGAACCGCTGACCTCTTGCATGCCATGCAAGCGCTCTCCCAGCTGAGCTATACCCCCGAAAAGCAAAGAACGTGATCATAAACCATCCCCACGGCTTGGCGCAAGTCCAGCCGCCCTCGAAACAACAGGAGGGCATAGGGCCCGGCCAGGGCCGGGCCGATCAACTCAATGGCGCACAGAGCCGTCGACGGAGGCGACAGGTTCGACAGTCGTGGCAGCCGCGGCCGCCCGTTCAGGTTGCTCTTCCGGCAACGGCTGAGGTACACGCTCCAAGGCTAGCTCCAGGACTTTATCGATCCATTTGACCGGGATGATCTCCAGGCTGTTCTTGATGTTCTCCGGAAATTCCTGAAGGTCTTTCACGTTCTCCTCGGGAATCAGCACAGTCTTGATGCCCCCTCGATGCGCCGCCAACAGCTTTTCCTTCAGGCCACCAATTTCAAGCACCTCGCCGCGTAGCGTGATTTCTCCAGTCATCGCCACATCGGCACGCACCGGGATGCCCGTGAGCGCGGAGACGATGGCGGTGGTCATGGCTACACCGGCACTGGGCCCATCCTTCGGCGTCGCCCCTTCAGGAACGTGGACGTGAAGGTCGCTCTTCTCGAAAGCCTCGTCCTTGATCCCCAGGCGCTTGGCGCGAACGCGCACGACGGTGCGTGCTGCCTCGACCGATTCCTTCATCACATCGCCCAGCGATCCCGTGCGCGTGATCACCCCCTTGCCGGGCATTTTCGTGGCTTCGACGGTGAGCAATTCGCCGCCAACCTCGGTCCATGCCAAACCGACGACCTGGCCAACCTGATTCTCGCGACCCGCAAGACCGAAATTGAAGCGCCGCACCGACAGAAAATCGTTCAAATTGTCAACGGACACGGTGACGCCGCCCTCGAACTTCTTGAGCACTTGTCCCTTCACGGCCTTGCGGCAGATCCTGGAGATTTCGCGCTCCAGGGAACGCACCCCAGCCTCACGGGTGTAATAGCGCACGATGCCGCGAATGGCATCTTCCGTGACGTTGAGTTCGCCAGCCTTGACGCCGTTGTTTTTCATCTGCTTGGGCAACAGGTAACGCTGAGCGATATTGACTTTCTCGTCCTCGGTATAGCCTGACAGGCGAATGACCTCCATGCGGTCGAGCAGGGCCGGGGGGATATTGAGCGAGTTGCTGGTGGCGACAAACATCACGTCCGACAGGTCGAAATCGACCTCGACATAGTGGTCGCTGAACGTATGGTTTTGCTCGGGGTCGAGCACCTCCAACAGGGCCGAAGACGGGTCACCACGGAAATCCATGCCGAGTTTGTCGACCTCATCGAGCAAAAACAGCGGGTTGCGCACGGCAACTTTGTTGAGGCTTTGCAAAATCTTTCCTGGCATCGAACCGATGTAAGTGCGGCGATGCCCGCGGATCTCCGCCTCGTCGCGTACACCACCCAAAGCCATACGCACAAACTTACGCCCCGTGGCACGCGCCACCGACTGTCCGAGCGAGGTTTTGCCGACGCCCGGCGGGCCGACGAGGCAGAGGATGGGCGCTTTGACTTTCTCGACACGCTGCTGCACGGCGAGGTATTCCAGGATGCGCTCCTTGACACGCTCCAGGCCATAGTGATCCTCGTCCAGAACCTGCTCGGCGAAGGCAAGGTCATGCTTGATCTTGGACTTCTTCGCCCAAGGGAGATTGACCAGCACGTCGAGGTAGTTGCGCACCACGGTCGCTTCGGCCGACATGGGTGACATGAGCTTGAGTTTCTTGAGTTCGGCGTCGGCCTTCTTGCGCGCTTCCTTCGGCATGTGCGCGGCCTTGATCTTCTTCTCCAGTTCCTCGATGTCGGCGCCCTCCTCGCCTTCGCCGAGTTCTTTCTGGATGGCCTTGACCTGCTCGTTCAGGTAGTACTCGCGCTGGCTTTTCTCCATCTGGCGCTTGACGCGGCCGCGGATACGCTTTTCGACTTGCAGGATATCGACCTCGCGCTCGAGTTGCTCCAGCAGATTCTCCAGTCGTGCGTGAATATCGGCGAATTCCAGCACCTGCTGCTTGTGCTCCAGTTTGAGCGGCAGGTGCGCGGCAATGGTGTCAGCCAGGCGACCGGGGTCGTCGATTCCGGAAATCGAGGTGAGAATTTCTGGTGGGATCTTCTTATTCAGTTTGACGTATTGGTCGAACTGCGCGACCACGGCACGCCGCAGCGCTTCCGACTCGGCTGAGATTTCGGAAGCCGTCTCGATCAACTCGACTTCACAGAGGAAGAAGTCGCCGTTGTCCTCGACCTGGCTGGCCTTGGCACGTTGCACCCCCTCAACCAAGACCTTCACCGTGCCGTCTGGCAGCTTGAGCATCTGCAGGATGCTGGAGATGCAGCCCATGTCGAACAGATCTTCGGTCTTGGGTTCGTCTTTGGCTGCCGTTTTTTGCGCAACCAGCATGATCTGCTTGCCGCTTTCCATGGCGGACTCCAAGGCCTTGATGGACTTGGGCCGCCCCACGAACAGGGGGATGACCATGTGCGGGAACACGACCACGTCCCGCAAAGGCAAGAGTGGCACTGCGGAGGTGGCCTGGACATCGGCCTGGGGAACGGGACTTTGGGATTCAGCCATGGGGAGCACCCTTGAATGGAATGAACTGCAAATGGGGCATCAAGCCCGAATTACAAGGCAACCCGCGTGCTCCGGCGGGAAAGGCTTCAGGCTCCCGCAGCCTTGGGAGGGTCTTGGTAGGTGAGGAGCGGCTTTCCAGCGGCATTGATGGTGTTTTCATCGACCATGACGCTGGTGACTCCCTTGAGATTAGGAATCTCGAACATGGTTTCCAGCAGGGACTGTTCGACAATGGAGCGTAGCCCGCGCGCGCCGGTGCGGCGCTGCAGGGCCTTGTGGGCGATGGCCGAAAGCGCCGAGGGGCGAAATTCCAGTTTGACCCCATCCATTTCGAAGAGCTTCTGATATTGCTTGACCAGGGCGTTGCGCGGCTCCGTCAGGATTTGCACCAGCGCCGCCTCGTCAAGCTCGGACAGCGTCGCCGCAACCGGCAGACGGCCCACAAGCTCGGGAATCAGACCGAACTTGATGAGATCCTCGGGTTCGATTTGGCGGAAGGTTTCCGACACGCTTTGCTGCAACTTGGTGCGCACCGTCGCGGAAAAGCCGATGCCCGATTGTTCCGAGCGGTTCTGGATGATTTTCTCCAAACCGTCAAAGGCGCCGCCGCAAATGAACAGGATGTTTGTGGTGTCGATCTGGATGAAGTCCTGGTTCGGATGCTTGCGCCCACCCTGTGGCGGCACCGAGGCCATGGTGCCCTCGATGAGCTTGAGCAGCGCCTGCTGCACGCCTTCTCCGGATACATCACGGGTGATGGATGGGTTTTCGGATTTGCGTGAGATCTTGTCGATTTCGTCGATGTAGACGATGCCGCGCTGCGCCTTCTCGATCTCGTAGTTGCAGCTTTGAAGCAACTTCTGAATGATGTTCTCGACGTCCTCGCCCACGTAGCCGGCTTCCGTCAGCGTGGTGGCATCGGCGATGACGAAGGGGACGTTGAGCACCCTTGCGAGGGTCTGCGCAAGCAAGGTCTTGCCCGAGCCCGTGGGGCCGATGAGCAGGATATTGCTCTTGGCCAGTTCCACTTCGCCGGGCTTGGCCGCGTGTTGCAGGCGCTTGTAGTGGTTGTAGACCGCCACCGAAAGCGTGCGCTTGGCCGGCTCCTGGCCGATGACGTACTGGTCGAGAATGTCCTTGATTTCCTGCGGAATGGGCAAGTCGGATTTGGCCATGCGTTCGGCCTTGTCCGACGCGACGGCCTCGTCGCGGATGATCTCGTTGCAAAGGTCGATGCATTCATCACAGATGAAAACCGAAGGACCGGCAATGAGCTTCTTCACCTCATGCTGGCTTTTGCCGCAAAAGGAACAGTAGAGAATCTTCTCGCCAGCGGGGGTTTTCTTGTCAGCCATGACCGGTTGTTTGAAAGACTGGATGAACGACGCGCCGTGTGATGGGCGTCTCAGCTGCGCTTGGCAATGACCTCGTCGAGCAGCCCATAGTCTTTGGCTTGCTCGGCGGACATGAAAAAGTCGCGGTCGGTGTCCTGCGCGATCTTTTCGAGGGTCTGCCCGGTACGCTCGGCCAGGATGGCGTTGAGCCGCTCGCGCAGGTAGAGAATTTCGCGTGCCTGAATTTCGATGTCGGTGGCCTGCCCCTGCGCGCCGCCCAGGGGCTGGTGGATCATCACGCGGGAATTCGGCAGGGAGTAACGCTTGCCCTTGGCACCAGCGGCCATCAAGAAGGCACCCATGCTGGCGGCGATGCCGGTGCATAGGGTGGAGACATCGGGCTTGATGAACTGCATGGTGTCGTAGATCGCCAGGCCGGCCGAGACCGACCCACCAGGGGAGTTGATGTAGAGCGAGATGTCCTTGTCGGGATTTTCCGACTCCAGGAACAGCAATTGCGCAACGACAAGATTGGCGGTCTGGTCGTTGACCGGGCCGACCAGAAAAATCACCCGTTCGCGCAACAGACGCGAGTAGATGTCATAGGCGCGTTCACCCCGACCGCTCTGCTCGATGACGATGGGAACCATGCCGAGATTTTGGGTTTCGATAGCGCTCATGGATCTGCGTTTCAATGGAATGAAGCAAGGTTAGCATGGCACTGACCGCACCTGGCCACCTGCATCGAAAACCTGCCACACAGGCATGACATCCCCATGAAAAGCCGCCCGGCTCGGGCCAGTTCAGGCGATTTCCGCACCCGTGCTGAGGGACTGGGCGGATGCAGCGCAAGGTGCCGGGAGCGCCATGGTGGGCGGCACCACAAGCGTCTTGCAACGCCGCGATGCGCCGCCCGCCCCAGCCTGAACGCCGGCCTCAGGAGGCCTGCGTTTGCATCACCTCATCAAAACTCAGGGTCTTGTCGGTGGTCTTGGCCTGGGAAAAGACGAAATCGGCCACATTGTTTTCGATCACGATGGATTCGACTTCGGACAGGCGCTGCGGGTCGCCGTAGTACCAGCGCAACACGTCCTGGGGAGTTTCGTAGCTGGACGCGAGCGACTCGACATGCGCGCGCACCTGCTCGGGCTTGGCATGCAGTTCATGCTCTTTCACCAATTCGGCCACGATCAACCCCAAGCGCACGCGGCGCTCGGCCTGTTCGCGGAACAGATCGGGCGACAACGGCAGTTTCTCGACATCTTTCATGCCGCGCGATTGCAGATCCTGCCGGGCCGACTGCATCAGTTGCTCGATTTCCTTGTTGACGATACTGGCCGGCAGATCGACGCTATTGACCTTGAGCAAACCCTCCATCGCAGCCTGTTTGTTGCGCGCAGCCAGACGCGTGGTGATTTCGCGCTCCAGATTCTTGCGAATGTCGTCGCGCAGCTTTTGCAGGTCGCCGTCGGCCACGCCCAAGGCTTTGGCGAAGTCGGCATTCAGATCAGGCAGCTGCGGAGCTTCCACCTGCGTCACGGTGAGCGAGAACTGCGCGGTCTTGCCGGCCACTTCGCGGCCTTGGTAGTCCTCCGGGAAATGCAGGTCGAAGTTCACCGTCGAGCCGGGAGTCTGGCCACGCGCGGCGGCTTCGAACTCGGGCAGCATGCGCCCTTCACCCAACACAAACTGGAAGTCGTCGGCACTGCCGCCGGGGAACGCGACGTCGTCGAGCTTGCCGATGAAGTTCACGGTGAGTTGATCGCCATCGCGTGCCGCGTTGTCGGCCGCGTCGCGTGCCTGGAACGTCCGGCGTTGCTTGCGCAGGATTTCCATCGTCTTGTCGATGGCGGGTTCGTCCACGCTGCTGGTGATGCGCTCCAGCTCCAGGTTGCTCAGATCGCCCAGAGCCACATCGGGATAAACCTCGAACACGGCGTCGAAAGCGATGGCCTCGGCAGCGTCGGTCGCCTCGTGCGGGGTGAATGCGGGCATGCCGGCCACACGCACATGCGCGGCATTCACGGCTTCGTAGAACACGTTGCCCACTTTGTCTTGCAGCACTTCAGCTTCGACCGAAGGACCGTAGCGCTTTTGCATCACCGACAGCGGCACCTTGCCAGGGCGAAAACCGGACACGCGCGCGGTACGGGCCAGATTTTTCAGACGAGCCAGGACTTCACTCTGCAGTTCGGTCTTGGGCACCGAAACGGTGATGCGGCGTTGCAGTTTGTCCAGGGTTTCTACAGATGTCATGGGAATTCCGATCGTGGAAAAGAATGGGGATGCCGTGGTGCGAGGGGGGGGACTCGAACCCCCACGCCGGTGAAGGCGTCAGGACCTAAACCTGGTGCGTCTACCAATTTCGCCACCCTCGCAGGGACCAGGCGCAACATGTCAGCATGCCTGCGAACTGCGGTCATCGCCATCGCAAGCCGGGAGCAAGACTGCGTTACGCCATCGGCAAACGCATTATTTTATCCTCCGGCCTGCGTGGGCTTTCGTGCAAAGCAGCCCATCCCACAGCCATGAAGCCCATGCCGTCTGAAAATTTGTCCACAACGGGCTTCGCCCCTCGCGGTACATCCTGGTACTACGCCACGCTGCAGCTGCCCCCAGCGCAACGTCAGCCTCTGCTCGCACTGCAAGCGTGGTGGCGTGCGGTGCGCAGCATTCCCCACAGTGTGACGGACGCTGGCGTGGCGGCTGCCAAGCTGGCCTGGTGGGACGTACAGATCGGTCAATGCCGGGATGGGCGACCTGATCATCCCCTGCTGCTGACCTTGCAACCGGCCCTGAAGGCGGCTGATGTGCCACTCGAACTCCTGCTGCAGGCGCTGGCGCAGGTCGACGAGGGATTACGGCAAAACCGCTGGCTGGACTGGCAGGGGCTGCAACGTCACCTCGGCGATGGGCCCGGCCATGTGGCCCGTGTCGCCTGCCTGCTCGCTGGGCAGAAGAACATCGCGGCGCTCGATTACGCGCAAGCGCTCGGCGCCGCCCTGGCCCAGGTCAGCCTGGTGCGCGACGTCGGGCGCGACCTGCGCCGAGGCTTGATCTTTCTGCCTGTGGAGGCCTTGGCTGAGCACGAGGTGAAAGCGCGCCAGTTGCTGGACGGCACGGATTCGCCGCAAGTGCGCGCGCTGCTGCGCGACGCCGCCACGCGTGCCTTGGCCGCGCTCGTGGCGGCCGATGCGCGCCGTCCGATCGGGATGGGCTTGGCTGCTCGGCCGGCCGTGGCACTGTCCAGGATGGCGCACGCCTTGCTGCGTGAAATGGAGCGCGAAAACTATGACCTGTTGGGACAACGCATCGACCTGCCGCCCACGCGCAAGCTGTGGCTGGCATGGCGGGCGCAGCGGGCGGCGCGCTGAAATCAGCCGGGCTTGCACCGCCCCCGGACTGAACCCAGGTCAGGACGCTTCCAACTCACCCTTGAGTTGGCGGTATTCGTCCAGCGCATCCGGGTTGGCCAGTGCAGTGAGGTTTTTCACCGGCTCGCCATGCACCAGATTGCGTACCGCAAGCTCCACGATCTTGTTGCTCTTGGTGCGCGGAATGTCGTGCACCTGCACCACACGCGCCGGAACGTGGCGTGGTGTGGTGTTCTGGCGAATGGCCAGCTTGATGCGATGGATGAGTGCCTCGTCCAGTTCCAGGCCCTCGCGCAGCTTGACGAACAGCACCACGCGCACGTCGTTGTAGGTGCCGGGCGGCCAATTCTGGCCGATCACCAAGGACTCCACCACCTCCGGCAGTTGTTCCACCTGACGATAGATTTCCGCAGTGCCGATGCGCACCCCGCCCGGGTTGAGCGTGGCGTCGGAGCGGCCGTAGATGATGTAGCCGTGGTGCGCCGTACGCTCGATGTAGTCGCCGTGGTGCCACACCCCGGGCATGCGGGTGAAGTAGGCATCCATGTATTTGCTGCGCCCCTTGTCCATGCTGCCGTCCACCAAGAAGCCCAGGGGCATGGTGGGAAAGGGCTGGGTGCAGACCAGCTCGCCCTTTTGCCCATCAGGCAGGGGCTTGCCGTCTTCGTCGAACACGGCCACGGCCATGCCCAAGGCGGCGGCCTGGATCTCGCCGCGCCACACTGGATGGGTCGGCGTGCCGAGGGTGAAGCAACTCACCAGATCGGTGCCGCCGGAGATGGAGCTCAGGCAGACATCACGCTTGATGCGCTGGTACACCGTATCGAAACCCTCGGCCACCAGCGGCGAGCCCGTGGAAAAGACGCTGCGCAAGGCTGCGAGCCGATGGGTTTTGATCGGCTCCAGACCGGCCTTGTCCATGGCCTCGATGAACTTGGCCGAGGTGCCGAAATGCGTCATGCCGACCGCGTCGGCATAGTCAAAGAGAATGTTGCCGCCGGCGGCGAAGGGCGAGCCGTCGTAGAGGCACAGCGTCGCGCTTTGCGTCAGAGCCGAAACCAGCCAGTTCCACATCATCCAGCCGCAGGTGGTGAAGTAGAAGACGCGATCGCCGGTATGCACATCGGCATGCAGGCGCATTTCGCTCAGGTGCTTGAGCAGCACGCCACCCGCGCGGTGGACGATGCATTTGGGCACCCCCGTGGTGCCGCTGGAATACAGGATGTAGAGCGGGTGGTCGAAAGGCAGTTGCACGAAGCGCACCTCGCCGCCGGCAAAGGGCGCCAGTGCTTCGGCCCACAGCGTCGCCCTGGGGATGGCGGACAAGTCGGCTGGCGCGCCCATCGCCTGGGCCACGTAGGGCACGACGAGCACGGCTTGCAGACTCTGCAGGCGGGGAATGGCCTCGGCCAGCTTGTCGCGCACGTCCACGGTCTTGCCGGCGTAGAAATAGCCGTCGCAAGCCACCAGCACTTTCGGTTGCACCTGACCGAAGCGGTCGATCAGGCCCTGGGTGCCGAAATCGGGCGAGGCCGAGGTGAACACCGCCCCCAAGCTGCTGGTCGCGAGCATGGTGATGACGGCTTCGGGCAGATTGGGCAGATAGGCCGCGACGCGGTCACCCGGGCCCACGCCCTGCGTCGCCAGCCATTGCTGCATGCGCGAGACTTCGGCATGCAGTTGCCGCCAGCTCAGTTCGCGCCGCACCTTGTCTTCGCCCCAGAACAGGATGGCGGTGAGGTCGTCCTTGCGGCGCAGCAGGTTCTGGGCGAAATTGAGCCGGGCGTCGGGGAAGAAACGGGCGTCGGGCATGCTCTCGGCCGGCAGGTAAACCCGCTCACCGCGATGCTCGGCTTTCACGTCGGAGCTATCCCAGACCGCGCCCCAGAAGTCGCCCAGGTTGTGGGTGGACCATTGCCACAGGGCTTCGTAGTCCGCCAGTTGCAGGCCGTGTCGCTGGTTGACGAACTGGCGAAACGCCGTGACATGCGCCGCGGCGACGCGTTCGGGGCTTGGCTGCCACAGAAGCTGGTTTTGCTCGAGCGTGAGTGGGGCGTTCATGCTGATTCCTCCAACAAGGGTTTCACAGGCTGGGGTCCGCTGCTCATCAGCTCGCCATCAGCCGCCGCAGTTCTTCGGGCAGTGGCGCGCTTTTGCGCAGGGCGTGGTCGATCCACACCGTCTTGGCACCGCCAGTGGCATGGAGCGTCGTGATGTCGTCGGTGCGGCGCAGTTCATAAAAGGTGTCGAAGCTGCTGCGACCGGGGTTGGCGACGAACAGGCTGACCCGCACGTCGCCAGGATGACGCAGTTCCTGGTGAAAATTGCAAAAGGCGTTGACGATGACCGGCCCTTGCCCTTGCGGCGCCGCACCCATGTCGAGACTGCTCAGCCAGTCGAGTCGGGCCACTTCCATGTAGCGGAAGTACACCGTGTTGTTGACATGGCCCATCGCATCCATATCGCCCCAGCGTATGGGAACGACGATGTCGAAAACAGGCCGCTTGCGCGCGGGCAGTTCGAGGCGCATCGTCCGGTCGTCTCCGTTGTCAGACGCCGAAGCCGTCGTCGGCGGCAATCACCGCGCCGTTGACGAAGTGGCTCTGGCCGCTGGCCAGCATCAACAGCACGCCGTCCAGGTCCTCGGGTTTGCCCACACGCTTGCGCGGCAGCATGTCGATGAGTTTCTGGCCGGCTTCGGTGGCCCAGTGGCCATGGTTGATCTCGGTGTCGATGTAGCCGGGGCAGATGGCGTTGGTGTTGATGCCATAGCGCCCCCACTCCAGTGCCATGGCGCGCGTCATGTGCACCACGGCAGCCTTGCTCATGGCATATACGCCAATCTGGGGCAGCACGCGCAAACCGGCCATGGAAGCAATGTTGATGATGCGCCCCCCCGCCCAGGTCCCCGGCGCGGCGCCCTTCGAGCGGGCGATCATGCGCTTGGCCACTTCCTGCGCGACGAAGAAGGCGCCGCGCGTGTTGGTGTCGAACATGCGGTCGTAATCGTCGGGTGAAATCTCGCTGAGCTTGCGCGCAACCGACATGCCTGAGTTGTTGACCAGGATGTCGATATTGCCCATCTCGGTCTCGGCATGGGCGACAGCCGCGCCGATGCTGTCGGTGTCGGTCACGTCCAGTTTCACCACGTGGGCGTCGCCGCCCTCGGCCTCGATGTGGGCACGCAGCTCTTTCAACCGCTCGGTGCGCCGCCCCGCCAAGACCACGCCGGCGCCAGCTTGCGCCAGCACGCGGGCAAACTGCCAGCCAAGGCCGCTGGAGGCGCCGGTCACCAGCACCACGCGACCGGATAAGTCAATGGAATAGGCCATGTCTGTCTTCTGTGGATGTTGTGTGAATAGGGTCGTGCCAACGGACCAGCCTGAATCCCACTTGCAGCGCCAGCCTCGGCATCCGGTCATGGTACGAGCGATGCCGCGTTGCAACAACGCCGCGATACGCCCGGCGCCGAGCGCAGCGTGCGGAGATGGCGCTCGCGGCCCCCAGGCAGGCGCTCTTTGCCGATAATGTCGATATGTCCGAGCGAACCATTCCCATCGTCGATCACCGCTACGCCTCCAGTGTGCCGACCGTCCCTGTGCATGCTCTCGCGCCCGGTGCGCTGCTGGCCGACAAGCTGGGCAGGCCGCTGCACGATCTGCGCATCTCCATCACCGATCGCTGCAATTTCCGCTGCACCTATTGCATGCCCAAGGAGGTGTTCGACACGCACTATGAATTCCTGCGCCATGCCGATCTGCTGCGCTTCGAGGAAATCGAGCGCCTGGCGCGCGTGTTCGTCAGCCTGGGCGTGCGCAAGCTGCGCATCACCGGTGGCGAACCGCTGCTGCGCAAGGGCGTGGAAGATCTGGTCGCCATGCTCGCGACCATCCGCACGCCGGACGGTGATCCCGTGGAACTGACCATGACCACCAACGCCTCCATCCTCGCGCGCAAGGCCGCATCGCTGGCGCAGGCCGGTTTGCACCGCGTGACCGTGAGCCTGGACGCGATTGACGACGCCGTGTTCCGCCGCATGAACGATATGGACTTTCCGGTGCAAACCGTGCTGGAGGGCATTGCCGCAGCGCAGGCCGCCGGACTGCATCCGGTGAAGGTGAACATGGTGGTGCAGCGGGGTGTGAACGATGACCAGATCCTGCCCATGATCGAGCATTTCCGCGGTAGCGGCGTCGTGCTGCGCTTCATCGAATTCATGGACGTGGGCAACACCAACGGCTGGCGCATGGATCAGGTCCTGCCCTCGGCCGAGTTGCTGGCGCGCATTGCCCAGCGCCACCCACTGCACGCGCTCGACCCCACCGTGCTGGGCGAAACCGCCGAACGCTGGCTGCTGGACGACGGCAGCCTCGAAATCGGCGCCATCTCCAGCGTCACCCAGGCCTTTTGCCACGACTGCAACCGCGCCCGCCTGTCGATGGAGGGCAAGCTCTACCTTTGTCTCTTCGCCAGCCACGGCCACGACTTGCGCGCCCTGCTGCGCGGCGACGCGCAGCAGGGCATCCAACAGGCGAGCGACGCCGACCTGCGGGCCGCTCTCGCCCAAGTCTGGGGCCGGCGTGACGATCGCTATTCCGAGTTGCGCGGCAGTGCCGCCGCCCAGGCCCAGCGCGCCGAGCGACGGGTGGAGATGTCGTATATCGGCGGTTGAATGCGGTTGGCGCCAGCCACCGCCTCGTGACATGCGTGACACCCCGCCCGCGCCACGCGAACCCCCATACACCCACCCGCTCACCGAGCCCAACATGCCCGAAACCCTCGCCCCGGATGCCATCACCGGCCTCGTTCTTGCCGGCGGGCGTGGCTCGCGCATGGGCGGCAGCGACAAGGGCCTGCAACCCTTTCGCGGCCTGCCGCTGGCCATGCACGCGCTGCTGCGCCTGCAGGCTCAAGTGGGCATGGTGATGATCAACGCCAACCGCAATCTTGCTGCCTACGAGGCCTTCGGCGTGCCGGTCTGGCCCGACGCCGACCCCCTGGCCTATGCCGGACCGCTGGCCGGCTTCGCCACCGGGCTGACGCATTGCGACACCCCCTGGCTGCTCACCGTGCCCTGCGACTGCCCGCTATTCCCGCCCAACCTGGCCCAACGCCTGGGACAAGGCCTGGCTGATGCATCGGCGGAGGTGGCGATGGTGCGCGTGGGCGGGCGCACCCAGCCGGTGTTCTGCCTGCTGCGCGCCGATCTGCTGGAAAGCCTGTCGCGTTTTCTCGATGGCGGCGGCAGCAAGATCGACGCCTGGACCGCCACACTCAAGACCGTGGAAGTCGATTTCGACCATCCCGGCGAGTTCGAGAACGTCAATTCCCTGCCCGAGCTGCGCGCGCTGGAACAGACCTCCCTCACTTCTTCCTCCTCCCCGGCTCCAACCGCTCGCTCAAGTCTCGCCATGTCCGCATCCCCCAGCACCCTGCCCCCCGACCTCGCCCAGGTCGTCAGTTGCGTCAGCGGCTACGACCCCAAGGCTTTGCCGGTGGACAAGGTGCAGGACGTCATCCGCCGTTTCGTACGGCCCGTGCGCGTCGCCGAGCGCGTGGATCTGCGCGCCGCTCTCGGCCGGGTGCTGGCCGAAGACGTCATCGCACCAATGGACGTGCCCGCCCACAACAACTCCGGCATGGATGGCTACGCCCTGCGCTCCGACGACCTCGGCGCCGACGGTGCCACGACCCTGCGCATTGCCGGCACAGGCCTGGCCGGGCACGAGTTCAGCGGTGACGTTCCCGCAGGAAGCTGCCTGCGCATCATGACCGGCGCCGTCTTGCCCGCCGGCTGCGACACCGTCGTGCCGCAAGAGTTCTGCCGCGTCGACGGCGAACTGATCCACATTCCCCCGGGCGTGCTCCAACGCGGCGACAACGCCCGCATGCGCGGCGAAGACCTGCGTGCGGGCCAGCCCGCGCTGCCGGCCGGCAAGCTCCTGCGCCCGGCCGACATCGGGCTCATCGCCTCGCTCGGCCAGGCCGAGGTCATGGCGTGGCGCCGCCTGCGCGTGGCCTTTCTGTCCAGCGGCGACGAACTCCGCTCCATCGGCCAGCCGCTGAGCGAGGGTTGCGTCTACGACAGCAACCGCTACACCCTCTGGGCCATGCTGCAGCGCCTGGGCTGCGACGTGCTCGATCTCGGCGTGGTGCGCGATGACCCCGCGCTGCTCGAAGCCGCGCTGCGCCATGCCTGCGAAAACGCCGATGCCGTCATCACCTCGGGCGGCGTGAGTGTCGGCGAGGCCGATCATCTGCGCAGTGTCATGGCCGCGCTCGGTGACGTGGCGTTCTGGCGCATCGCCATGCGCCCAGGCCGCCCCATGGCCTTCGGCAGCATCGCCAGCCACGACCAGCGTGCCGTGCTGTTCGGCCTGCCCGGCAACCCCGTGGCGGTGATGGTCACCTTCTACGCCTTCGTTCGCGACGCCCTGTTGCACATGATGGGCGCCGCCGCCAAGCCCCTGCCCCTGCTGCCAGTCGCGGCACAGACCGCTCTGCGCAAACGCCCCGGCCGCACCGAATACCAGCGCGCCGTGCTCACCCCACTGCCGGACCAACCCGGCCGCTACTGCGCCCGCACCACCGGCGACCAGGGCTCCGGCATCCTGCGCTCGATGAGCGAGGCCGACGGCTTCATCGTCCTGCGCCACGAGCAAGGCAGCGTGCAAGCCGGCGAGACGGTGGAATTTTTGCCGTTCGAGGGGCTGGTCTAGGTCCGGAAACATGCCGGGCCGCCCTTGGGCTTTCTCACTCCCCCGGGGCGGCTCATGCGCCGCGGCAGGCCTGGGGATGCCCTCAAAAAATCTTGTTGATCAGGTCCTCACCCAGGCCGATGCCTGCACCCATTTCCATGGCCTGGCCGAAGCCCGAGCCGAGAAAACCGCTGAGGGCTCCCATCAGCCCGCCACCCGCGGGACGTCCGTAGGCCGAGGCCATGGCACCCTGACCCATGCCCTGAGGCATGTAGCCAGGCTGGGACGCGACGGGCATGGGCTGCAGTTGGTTTTGCTGGTTCTGCCACATGGCATGGATCGCCTGCAGCAACTGGTTCATCTGCTGCTGCTGGGTCTGCACGGCCAGTGCGACTTCGCGCAGGTCGAGCAGCCACTCGCGGGCATCGGTGTTGCCGCCTTGCGCGGCGGTTTGCAGCTTGCCGGCCAGAGCCTGCAGTTCCTGCGCGATGGCCTGGTCCTGGGTTTGAAGTTGCTGGTAGTTCTGGTCGATGGTCTGGAGATCCATGGTGCTTGCGTGTTGATGATGGAAGGATGGAGGGATTGTGGTGCCGGACGATGGCACGACAAGGCATCGTCTGGGTAAGGAAAAGTAAAACAGGCGGCGAGAGTTTGCCGCGATGCCACCGTGGCGGATGACACGAAAGCCGCGAATAAGGGATGCCGGGGCAAGCGGCCGCCGCCTAAGATGATCTTCGATCTGAAGAACTCGTGCCAGGCGCTGCCTTCGTCCTCTCCACGCGCAAGGAGCACACATGGCAGTCCCATGTTTGCCCGGTCGCGGGGCAGGTGTCGACCCCGCCCTGGGGCGCCTCTGAACATCCGCCGAAAGTGAAAGGCCCGGGCTGGCATGTGTGGCATTACTGGCATCCTGGATTGGCAGCATGCGCCGGACCCCGCCGAGGTGCGGGCCATGACGCAACTTCTGCATCACCGTGGCCCGGACGCGAGCGGCTTCCACCACGAAGGACCGATTGCGCTCGGCCATGCGCGCCTGAGCATCATCGACCTCGAAGGCGGCGTGCAGCCCATGGCGCATGCCGAACGCCAGCTATGGCTCACGTTCAACGGCGAAATCTTCAACCATGTGGAACTGCGACGCAGCCTGCAAGCACGTGGCCGCCGCTTCACCACGCGCTCGGACACCGAAGTCATTCTTCACGCCTATGCGGAATACGGCGACGCCTGCGTCGAGCACCTGAACGGCCAGTTCGCCTTCGCGCTGTGGGATGCCCGCCGCCAACGTCTGCTGCTGGCGCGCGACCGCGTCGGCATACGCCCGCTGTTCTACACCCGGCTTGGCGGGCCGGGTGGCGGCCGCTTCGCCTTCGCCTCGGAGGTCAAGGCGCTGTTCGCGCTGCCCGACGTGCCGCGCAGGCTCGACGTCCAGGCACTGGGCGAAATTTTCACCACCTGGGCGCCGCTGTCGCCGCATGCGGTCTTCGCCGGCGTGCACAGTTTGGGGCCAGGCGAGTGCATGGTGGTCGACGCGCAGGGCTCGCGGTCCTGGCGTTACTGGGACTGGAGCTTTCCGGCGCAGGGCGCTGAAGCTGCCGAGCCCTACGCCAGCGCCGACGAAGCCGCTGAAGCGCTGCGCGCGTTGCTGATCGACTGCGTGCGTCTGCAACTGCGCGCCGACGTGCCCGTGGGCGCCTACCTCAGTGGCGGGCTGGATTCGTCGGTCATCACCACCCTCATCCACCACCACGCCAGCTCGCCGCTGCGCACCTTTTCACTCACCTTCGACGACGCTGAGTTCGACGAAAGCGCCGAGCAGCGCCTGCTGGTCGACCACCTCGGTTGCGAGCACACGACCCTGCACTGCACCCGGGCCGATATTGCCGCAGCTTTTCCGTTGGCCGTCTTCCATGCCGAATCCCCCATCCTGCGCACCGCCCCGGCACCATTGATGCTGCTGGCCCAGCATGTGCGCGACAGCGGCTACAAAGTCGTGCTCACCGGCGAAGGCGCGGACGAAGTGTTCGGCGGCTACGACCTGTTCAAGGAGGCGCGCGTGCGGCGCTTCATGGCACGGCAGCCGCAATCCGCCTGGCGCGGCGCGCTGCTGGAGCGGCTTTATCCCTACTTGCGGCATTCCCCCGCTGCCGGACGGGCGCTGGCGCAGCGTTTTTTTGCCGATGGCGCCGAGCATCTGGATCAGCCCGGCTTCGGCCATCTGCCCCGCTGGACCACGACGCAGCGCACCTGGCAGTTCTTCTCGCCGAGCGTGCGCGAGCGGCTGGGTCGCTGGAACGTGATGCAAGTCACCGCCAGTCTGGTGCCGCCTGCGTTTGCGCACTGGCAGCCCTTGCAGCAAGACCAGTACATCGAGGCCCACACCTTGATGAGCGGCTATCTGCTGTGCTCGCAGGGCGACCGCATGGCCATGGCGCATTCCATCGAGGGACGTTTTCCGTTTCTGGACCACCGCCTCATCGCCTTCGCCAACCGGCTGCCACCACGCTACAAACTCATGGGCCTGACCGAGAAATGGTTGCTCAAGCATGCCATGCGCGGCCTGCTGCCCGAGAACATCCGCACCCGCACCAAGCAACCCTACCGCGCCCCCGACAGCCAGAGTTTTTTCGAGCAAGGCAAACCGGTGGATTACGCCGCTGAGCTGATGAGCCCGGGCGCGATTGCCGACGCCGGCTATTTCGACCCCGCCGCGGTGAGCAAGCTGTTCGCCAAATGCCGGGCCGGGCGGGCCATCGGCTTTGCCGACAACATGGCTTTCGTCGGCGTGCTGTCGACCATGCTGCTGCATCGACAGTTTGTCGCCATGCCGCCAACCACCCCGCAAGCGCGGGAGTACCGGACGACGGCCTTCCCGTAAGCTCGATGGCATTCTGTCTTGCACCTCCTCGATCGCGTTCACGGCGCCACGAGGTGCGCCGTTCCCGCATCCCTGATCCAGTCCTGCCCCTACCGTGCGACTTCACGATTTTTTCGCCTCCACCGCAGTGCGCCTGGCCACCAAGACCGCGCTCGTGTGTGACGGACGGCGCAGCAGCTACGCCGACATCGCTGCGCAGGCCCAGGCGCTGGCACTCAGCCTGCACCAGCATGGCATTCGCCGCGGCGACCGCGTGGCACTGCTTCTCGACAACTCCGAAGCGATGGTCGCAGCCGTGTTCGCGGTGCTGCAAGTGGGTGCTGTGTTCATGCCGGTCAACACCCTGACCAAGGCCGACAAGCTGGCCTATATGCTGAATGACGCGCAAGCCAGCGCGCTCGTCACGCAAACCGCGCTCACCAGCGTCGCGAGCGCAGCCCTGACGCTTGCGCCCGGCGTGCATGCCTGCTGGATGGTGGGTGACGCAACTCCTGCCGACGCCACAAAGGCCACCATCGGCCACGCCGCATGCCTGCCCTATCCTGCAGGACGGCCAGCGGATACCCCATTGCCCCCACTGGACGCTGCGGTGATCGACCAGGACCTGGCGGCCATCATCTACACCTCCGGTTCCACCGGCCATCCCAAGGGCGTGATGCTCACGCACCTGAACATGATCACCGCCCAGCAGTCCGTGAGCCAGTACCTCGGCCTGCACGGGGATGACATCATCGCCTGCGCCCTGCCGCTGGCGTTCGACTACGGGCTGTATCAGGTGTTGATGGCGTTCAAGCTTGGTGCCACCGTGGTGCTGGAACGCTCGTTCACCTATCCGGTCAAGGTGCTGCAGACCATGGCGCGCGAAGGCGTGACCGTGTTCCCCGGCGTGCCCACCATGTTCGCGCTGCTGACCGCGCTGAACAACCTGGCCGACTTCGATCTCTCCCGCCTGCGCCTCATCACCAACACCGCCGCAGCCTTGCCCGAGTCGCACATCCGTCGCATGCGCGAACTCTTTCCCCGGGCCAAGCTGTACTCCATGTACGGTCTCACCGAATGCAAGCGCGTCACCTATCTGCCCCCCGAGCAACTCGACATCCGCCCCACCAGCGTGGGCTGCGGCATGCCCAATGAAGAGGTCTGGCTGGTGGACGACGCCGGTCGTCGCCTGCCCAACGGCAGCACCGGCGAATTGGTGATTCGTGGCAGCCATGTCATGCGCGGCTACTGGAACAAGCCGGCAGAAACCGCCGAGCGCCTGCGCCCCGGCCCGCTGGCGGGGGAACTGGTGCTGTACTCGGGCGACGTGTTCCGCACCGACGCCGAGGGCTGGCTCTACTTTGTCGGCCGCAAGGACGACATCATCAAAAGCCGTGGCGAGAAGGTCAGCCCGCGCGAGGTGGAAAACGTGCTGCACGAGTTGCCTGGCGTGCTTGAAGTGGCCGTGGTCGGCGTGAACGATGCTCTGCTCGGCCAGGCGGTGAAGGCTTTCGTCGTGCTGGCGCCGGGGCGCGCCTACACCGAGCGCGACGTCATCAAGCATTGCCACGCGCGGCTGGAAAACTTCATGGTGCCCAAGAGCGTGGAATTCGCCGCCAGCCTGCCTCGCACCGACACCGGCAAAATCCGGAAAACCGGATTGTGCTGAAGTCGGAACCGACTTCAACATCGCCCAACTTCACGCCACCATCGCAACAGCGACCACGACACCGTCACGGGAAACACCATGGCCGACATCAAAACCGAGGTCCGACGCTACATCGACGACAACTTCATCATGGGCTCCAGCGGCACCCCATTTGCCGACACCGACTCCCTGCTGGACCTGCATATCGTCGACTCCACCGGCATTCTCGAACTCATCCTGTTCCTCGAAGAGACCTTCGGCATCCAGGTGCATGACGCCGACATGGTGCCGGAAAACCTCGACAGCCTGAACGCCATCGAGGCCTATGTCCAGCGCAAGCACCTGGCGCGAGTCGCGGCGTGAGCGTGCCTGCGCCAGCTCTTGCAACCATGCCCCGTTCGGCAGCGCTCACGGCGGACGTCTTCACGCTCGACTGCGCCGCCGAGATCGAGCGCATCGGCCGGCACTTGCGCGCCAGCCTGGCGTCCATGCACAAGCGCGGCGTGGTGCTGGGCCTGTCGGGCGGGGTCGACAGTTCGGTCTGCGCAGCCCTGGCGGTGCACGCCCTGGGGTCCGCCAAGGTACAAGGCCTGCTCATGCCCGAGCAGGACTCCAGCGCCGACAGCGCCGACCTGGGCACGGCCGTCGCCGCCCGGCTCGGCCTGCGTTGCGTCACCGAAAACATCGCCCCAACACTGACAGCCATCGGTTGCTACCGCTGGCGCGACGAGGCCATCCGCACGCTGTTCCCGGATTACGACGAAACCTGCAAATGCAAGATCGTGATCGCCAGCGGCTCAGCCGGCAAGGTGCATTTCTTCGACCTCGTTGTGCAGATGCCAGGCGGCACGGAACAGCGCGCGCGCCTGCCGTTGCGCGAATACCTGCAGATCGTCGCCGCCACCAACTACAAGCAGCGCATCCGCAAGACCGTGGAATATTTTCATGCCGACCGACTGAACTACGCCGTGCTGGGCACGCCCAACCGGCTGGAATACGACCAGGGTTTTTTCGTCAAGAACGGCGACGGCGCCGCGGACATCAAGCCCATTGCCCATCTCTACAAAACCCAGGTCTACGCCCTGGCTCGCCACCTCGGCCTGCCCGAGACTGTGTGCTCTGCCGCGCCCACGACCGATACCTACAGCCTGCCCCAGAGCCAGGACGAGTTCTACTTCGCCCTGCCCTACGCGCAAATGGACCTGGCGCTGTGGGCGCACAACCACCTCCGCCCGGCGGCCGAACTGGCCACCGCCCTCGGCCTGAGCGAGGAAATTGCTGCGGGTATCTACACCGAAATCGAAGCCAAGCGCCGTGGCACACGCTACCTGCACCTGCGCCCGCAATTGGTGGAACCGGTGGTCGAGATCTGCCCCGAGGATGCCCCTTGAACGCGATGCCGCTCGCCGCCACATCCTCATCGCACCCGGGCCATGATGCTGTCGTGCTCGGCCCGGATTACGCCGCCCGGCTGCGCCGGCTCGAGCAAACCCTGTCCACCCTGCCCGACAAACCTGAGGAAACGCCCGACTCCTGCCTGCGTGCGCTGTGGCACATGGCCAGCGGCACGGCCTTGTCGGTTGCCGCGGCACACGGCCAGACTCTGCCCACGCTGGACACCGCGCGATTGGCCGCGCTTGATGCGCTGATCGCGCGCCGTCTGCAAGGCGTGCCCGTGGCTTACATCAC
This sequence comes from Betaproteobacteria bacterium, assembly GCA_028871675.1. Classification (GTDB taxonomy): domain Bacteria; phylum Pseudomonadota; class Gammaproteobacteria; order Burkholderiales; family Burkholderiaceae_C; genus Thiomonas_A. The sequence goes on along the minus strand of JAGWMO010000001.1, from coordinate 19,996 downwards.
CGGCCGCCAGCGCTTCATGGGGCTGGATCTGCTCGCCGGGCCCGAGGCACTGATTCCACGCCGCGAGACCGAAATGCTCGGCGTTGCAGCGCTCGCCAAGCTGCGCGAACGGGTGGCTGCGCACGGTGCGGCGCAAGTCATCGATGTGTGTTGCGGTTCGGGCAACCTGGCCCTGGCGCTGGCCGCAGCCGAGCCTAAGGCACAAGTCCATGGCGCCGACCTCTCCGCCGAGGCCATCACCCTGGCTGGCAGGAATGTCGCGTTGTTGGAACTGCAAGAGCGCGTCACGCTGCATACCGGCGACCTGCTGTCGCCGTTCCATGCCCCTGAGTTTCAAGGCCACATCGATTTGATCGTGTCCGCCCCGCCCTATATCTCCTCCGCCAAGCTCGACATCATGCCGGCGGAAATCATCCGCCACGAGCCAGCACTGGCGTTCGATGGCGGCCCGTTCGGCGTGGGTATCCTGATGCGCCTGATCCGCGAATCTCCGACATTGCTGCGCGCCGGAGGTTGGCTGGGCCTGGAAGTCGGCCTGGGGCAAGGACCGGCCATGCAGCAGATGCTGCGCAAGAGCGCCTGCTTCGACGCGGTGGATGCCGTGTGTGACACCAACGACCAGATCCGCATCCTGCTCGCCCGCAAGCGCGACAGGGCTGCGGTCAACGCCGACGATCGTGGCTAGCGCGCCCGAGCAGGCCAGCTACCGGGTCGAGCCCGCCGATCTCGACCATGACGCCGCGCAGATCGTCGCGCTCTGGTCGCTCAACCTCGGCCACGCCGAACGCAGGCAGGCCAAGCTCGACTGGTTCTATCGCAACAATCCGATGGGCATCCCGCAGGTCTTGTTGCTCAAGCATGGACAGAGCGCGGAGCCTATCGGCACCGTCGGCCTGGGCGCCCGCATCTTGCGTTGCGGGCCGCATTCGGTGCGAGCCGGATTGATGGCCGACTTCGCCGTGAACATCCAGCATCGCACCTTGTTCCCGGCACTGACGCTCCAGCGCGCGGTGCTGGAGCAGGGTCTGGCACGGCATGAACTGCTGTACGGCTTCCCCAACGCCAAATCCCTACCCGTGGTCCAGCGTGCCGGCTTCGATGTTGCCGGTGGCCTGAGTCGCTATGTGCGCGTGCTGCGCACCCAGGACTATTTGCCGAATTGGCTCCCAAGACGGCTGCGTCGCGGCCTCGGTGGCGGACTCGATATCGCCTTGCGACTGCGCCACGGGATGCTGCCCAGGCTGCTGCTGCGGGAGCATGTCCAGACGGCGTGGCTGGACCAGGCGGACGCGCGCTTCGACAGCTTGTGGGCCGAACACCAAGTGGGCAACGCAGGCGTCATCGGCGTGCGCGACAGCGCCTTTCTCAACTGGCGCTTCCGCTCCACAGCGGCGCATCGCTACCGCATTTTCACCGTCTTCAGCGCAGCGCCCGATCCATCCCGCGAGCCCGCAAGCAGGCCTGCGCCAGCAACTCGGGAGAGCGTTGGCATCGCGTCGATGCCAGCCGCCGAGAAGTTGCTCGGCTATGCCGTGTGCGAAACCGATGGCACATCGCTGCAAGTGCACGACTTGCTCGCAGCAAACCCTGCGTCGCGACATCTGCCGGTCCTGCTGTGCCTGCTCACGCGTGACGCGCGCCGGCAGGGTTGTCGCAGCGTCTCGCTGGAATTCATGGGGGAGGCCGACTTGGTCACGCTCTTGCTGCATGCCGGGTTTCGCGTGCGTGAGTCTCGCTCCCAGCCCGTCATTCTCGCCATGACGGCGCCGATGCGGGCCGTCATGCAAAACCGCTCCTGGTACCTCACCCGAGCCGACGTCGACACCTGACATCGAAGTCCGGGCCGAAGATGGCGGCCGGCTATTCCTTGGCGTGGTTGATGGAGTATCTGGGAATCTCGATGGTCACGTCCTGATCGCTGAGGATGGCCTGGCAAGACAGGCGCGAGGTGGGCTCCAGGCCCCAGGCGCGGTCCAGCAGATCGTCCTCGCTCTCGTCGGCCTCACCCAGCGAGGCATAACCCTGGCGCACGATGACATGGCAGGTGGTGCAGGCGCAAGACATTTCACAGGCATGCTCGATGGGAATGCCATGCTCCAGCAAAGCTTCGCACACGGATGTGCCGCGCCCGGCCTCGACCTTGGCGCCTTGAGGGCAGTATTCGTGATGCGGCAGGATGGTGATGGTGGGCATGAACTCAAGGCTCGGATGGGTTGGTCGCCGTTGTAGCTGCCGTCGCTGTCGCGGCAGGTGCGGCGTCAGCCAGACTGCTGATACTGCGTCCGGCCAGCGCGGTGCGAATGCTGCGGTTCATGCGCTGCGCGGCGAAGGGCTCGGTGAGGTGCGCGAGGTGTTCGGTGGCGGCGCGGATGGCGAGATGCTCGTCGCCGCGTGCGATTTGTGTCAGCGCGGCCATGGCGGCGTGAATTTGCTCGCGTTCGTCGGCGCGCAGCAAATCGGCGTCGGCCTGCATGGCGCTGCGCGTGGCGTCCAGCATGCGTTCGGCGTCCACCCGCTCTTCGTGCAAGGCACGCTGCGCGGCGTCCTGGTCGGCAGTGGCGAAGCCGGCTTGCAGCATGTCGGCAATCTGCGTGTCACTCAAGCCGTAGCTGGGCTTGACTTCGACCTGCGCCTGCACACCGGTGCTCTGCTCCCGCGCACTCACCTCCAGCAAGCCGTCGGCGTCCACTTGAAACGTGACGAGAATGCGGGCGGCGCCGGCCGTCATCGGCGGAATGCCGCGGAGCTCGAAACGCGCCAGCGAACGGCAATCGGCGACCAGTTCGCGCTCACCCTGCACCACATGGATGGACATCGCCGTCTGGCCATCCTTGAAGGTGGTGAACTCCTGCGCCCGCGCGGTGGGGATGGTGGTGTTGCGCGGAATGATGCGCTCAACCAGCCCGCCCATGGTTTCCAACCCCAGCGACAGCGGAATGACGTCGAGCAGCAGAGGGTCATCGTCCCGGTGATTGCCGGCCAGCGCGTGCGCCTGGCGGGCAGCGCCAATGGCCACGATCTCGTCGGGATTCAGGTTGACCAAGGGCTCGCGGCCGAAATAACGCCGCACGGCTTCGCGCACCACGGGCATGCGGGTCGAACCGCCCACGAGGACGATGCCGGCAATGTCTTCCGGGGCCACCTGCGCGTCGGCCAGCACCTGCGCCAGCAAAGTGACGGTGCGTTGCGTGAGCGCCTGCGTGCAGCCGGCGAATGCCTCCCGGCTGACGGTCTGGTCGATGCGCCGGCCAGGCCCGAGTTCGGCCTGCACCCGCACCGTGGGCCGGTCGCTCAAGAATTCCTTGGCGCTGCGCGCGGCTTGCAGCAGGCGGCTGTGCGCCGGGGCATCGAGCTCCTCGCCCAGGCCGGCATGCTGCGCCAGGGCGCTGGCGAGCGCACGGTCGTAGTCGTCGCCGCCCAGCGCCGTATCGCCGCCGGTAGCCATGACTTCGAACACGCCCTGTGTCAAGCGCAACACCGACACGTCGAACGTCCCGCCGCCAAGGTCGTACACGGTATACACGCCCTCGGCGGCCTGGTCGAGACCATAGGCCACGGCAGCGGCGGTGGGCTCGTTGATCAAGCGCAGCACGCTCAGCCCGGCGACGCGTGCGGCATCCTTCGTCGCCTGGCGCTGCGCGTCGTCGAAATAGGCCGGAACGGTGATGACGGCACCCACCAACTCGGTGCCCAATGCCGTCTCGGCCCGCTGCTTGAGCACGCGCAGAATGTCGGCCGAGACATCGATCGGGGTCTTCAGTCCTTGCGCCGTGCGCATGGCCACGACCCCGGGTTGATCGGCGAAGCGGTAGGGCAGGTGCAACTCCGTGCCCAGATCGGCCAGGCTGCGCCCCATCAAGCGCTTGGCCGAAACAATGGTGTTGTGCGGATCGTCAACCTTCGCTGCCAGCGCGTCCCCGCCCACGACGGGCTCGCCCTGCGGCAGGTAGCGCACCGCCGAAGGCAACAACACCCGGCCCTGCGCGTCGGGCAGGCATTCCGCCACGCCGCTGCGCACCACGGCGACGAGCGAATGTGTGGTGCCGAGGTCGATCCCGACCGCCACGCGGAGCTGGTGCGGATCGGGTGACTGACCGGGTTCGGAGATCTGGAGCAGAGCCATGCGGCGAAAAGCACGTTGGGGCGCGCGGTTGATGACAGCGCTCAGGCTGCCGGGTGGGTGGGTTTGGCGGGATGCGAAGCCTGGCTGGCTCCGCGCATGGCGAGCGGGCCGAGATCTTGCCGGAATCGGTCGATGAACATGAGCACGCGCACCTGATCGGCCGCCTCCAGTGCGCAGCGCTCCTGCTCGTCCTGCGGGACGCCGTCGAGCAGCGTGGCGAGTCGCTCCAGAACCTGACAGCGCGCCTGCTCGACGGTTTGCAGCAGGTCATGCATGCCGGCCGTGTCCCCCGCGCCGCGTGCTTCGTCCAGGGTCTCGCGCCACTGCATCTGCTGCATCAGGAACGCCGCGGGCATCGCCGTGTTGCGCTCGGCATGGATTGGCGCACCACGCAGCTCACACAGATAAGCGGCGCGCAACTGTGGGTCTTTCAGCGTGCGGTAGGCCGTGTTCACCTGGGTGGACCATTGCATGGCCAGCCGTTTGTCGGTCGCAGTCGCGCCGGCAAAACGGTCGGGATGCACGGCGCCCTGGAGTTGGCGCCAGACCTGAGTCAGCACCGCGCCGTCGAGCGCGAAGCGCTGCGGCAGGCCGAAGAGGGTGAAGTGGTCTTGGGTGAAATCGGCGTGGCTTTGCGCCTGAGGCATTGCGGCAGTGGGCATGCGTGAGTCTGGATGCGAGGCCGTCGCTGCAGGGACGGGTCAAACCCGGAAGGATTCGCCACAACCGCAACGATCACGCTCGTTGGGGTTGTTGAATTTGAAGCCTTGCTGCAGGCCTTCGCGCACGAAGTCGAGCTCAGTGCCGTCGAGATAACTCAGGCTCTTGGGGTCGATCAACACCTTGACGCCATGGCTCTCGAACACCCGATCGTCCGCGGTGACAGCATCGGCATATTCCAGCTTGTAGGCCAGGCCGGAGCAGCCGGTGGTCTTGACCCCCAGGCGCACACCCACACCCTTGCCGCGCTGTGCAAGGTAATTTTGCACATGCTTGGCGGCTTTTTCGCTCAGCGTGATCGACATGGTCGTCTCTCCGTCCCCAGCGAGCTCAGGCAAGCTCGGCGCGCGCCGGCTCCGCGGAATTGTCCGCGGGCGCGTGACCCAGGCGCGATTGGTAATCTTTCACCGCAGCCTTGATGGCGTCTTCGGCCAGAATGGAGCAGTGAATCTTCACCGGCGGCAGAGCCAGCTCCTCGGCGATCTGCGTATTGCGAATTTGCATGGCGTCATCCAGCGTCTTGCCCTTGACCCATTCGGTCACCAGCGAAGACGAAGCAATGGCCGAACCACAGCCGTACGTCTTGAAGCGGGCATCTTCAATGATGCCGTTGGCGTTGACCTTGATTTGCAATTTCATCACGTCGCCGCAAGCCGGCGCGCCCACCATGCCGGTGCCCACCGTGGGATCGTCCTTGGCAAAGGAGCCGACGTTGCGCGGATTCTCGTAATGCTCGATGACTTTGTCGCTGTAGGCCATGATGCTCTCCTGGTGAAGGGTTGCGCTTCAGTGCGCGGCCCATTGAATGGTGCTGATGTCGATGCCGTCCTGGTGCATTTCCCAGAGGGGGGAAAGCTCGCGCAGCTTGGCCACCTTCTCGTGCAGGATGTTCACTGCGTAGTCGATGTCGTCTTGCGTGGTGAAGCGGCCGATGGTCATGCGCAGCGAAGAGTGCGCCAGTTCGTCGCTGCGGCCCAGCGCCCGCAGCACGTAGGAGGGCTCCAGGCTGGCCGAAGTGCAGGCCGAGCCGCTGGACACCGCGATGCCCTTGATCGCCATGATGAGCGATTCGCCTTCGACGAAGTTGAAACTGGCGTTGACGTTGTGCGGCACACGGTGCTCAAGGTTGCCGTTCAAGTAAACCTCTTCGATGCCTTTGAGTCCGTTCAACAGGCGGTTTTGCAGCATGCGGATGCGCTCGATTTCGGTGCCCATTTCCAGCTTGGCGATGCGATAAGCCTCGCCCATGCCGACGATCTGGTGCGTGGGCAGCGTGCCGGAGCGCATGCCACGCTCATGTCCGCCGCCGTGCATTTGCGCCTCGATGCGCACCCGCGGCTTGCGCCGCACGAACAGCGCGCCGATGCCCTTGGGACCGTAAGTCTTGTGCGAGGCCAGGCTCATCAGATCGATGGGCCAGTTCCTCAGGTCGATGGTCACCTTGCCCGTGGCTTGCGCTGCATCCACATGGACGATGATGCCGCGCTCGCGGCACAGGGCACCGATCGCCTGCACATCCTGAATGACGCCGATCTCGTTGTTCACCAGCAGCACCGAGGCCAGGATGGTGTCAGGCCGAAGCGCCGCCTTGAAGCGATCCAGGTCGAGCATGCCATCGGCCTGCACATCGAGGTAGGTGACCTCGAAGCCCTGGCGTTCGAGTTCGCGACAGGTGTCGAGCGTCGCCTTGTGCTCGGTCTTCAGGGTGACGATGTGCTTGCCTCGTCCCTGGTAGAAATGCGCCGCACCCTTGAGCGCCAGGTTGATCGACTCGGTTGCGCCCGAGGTCCAGACCAGTTCCTTGGCATCGCAGTTGACGAGGTCAGCCACCTGGGTGCGTGCTTTCTCCACCGCGGCTTCAGCTTCCCAGCCCCAGGCGTGACTGCGCGACGCCGGATTGCCGAAGTGCTCGCGCAACCAGGGAATCATGGCATCGACAACACGCGGATCAACCGGCGTGGTGGCGCCGTAATCCATGTAGATGGGGAAGTGAGGAGTGGTGGACATGGGTTGGCTCGTGAAAAAGCGAAACGACCGAGGCGCTTGACCTGGCTCCGTCTCAGGTCATGGTCTGGGCAAGATTGAACACGGAATTCGCGGCCCGCACCTTCACCGGTTTGTTCGTCGGCATGGGCGACACGGGTTTGCGCACCACCGCCACTTCCTCGATGGTCACGCCTTGCGCCAGGTTTTGATCAACCATGGTTTTCAGGTTCACCGAATCGAGAAACTCGACCATGCGGGTATTCAGCGCCGCCCACAGATCGTGGGTCATGCAACGGCCTTCGCCATCGTCGCCTTGACAATTTTCCTTGCCACCGCACTGCGTCGCATCCAGAGGCTCATCGACGGCGATGATCACGTCGGCAATGCTGATTTCTTCAGGTTTGCGCGCGAGACTGTAGCCGCCGCCGGGGCCGCGAACCGACTCGACCAGTTCGTGCCGGCGCAGTTTGCCGAACAATTGTTCGAGATAGGAGAGGGAGATGTGTTGACGCTGGCTGATGCTCGCCAAGGTCACCGGGCCGAGATGCTGACGCATGGCCACGTCAATCATGGCCGTCACCGCAAATCGCCCTTTTGTCGTCAGTCGCATGGTGAATCTCCAAGTGTGTAAGCCGATGGCCGCGCAGTCGCCAAGCCGACTATCACGCATCGCCTCTCAAGTCTGCCGCCGGTCGACCTTCCAGGAGACCCCCAGTCGGTCCAGACCACCGCAGGCGGTGGATCAGGGGCGCTCAATACCTGACGAATTCAGTAGGATTCTAGCAGAACCCCGAGTGAATCCGTCAACTACTAGGACTTTTTGTCCAGGACAAAGTTCCATAAGCAGCCTTATACGCCAAGCATTCGCATCCAGTCAGAGTCGCCCCAAAACCCCAAGTTCCGATCGGGAATTGAGGTTTTCACAAGCCGTTGTTTTCCGATGGCATTTTCACGGTCGTGGGCACAGAGCCAGGACAGCATTCCACGCGGAGCGCATGCCTGACTCGAGCTTGATCGACCAAGCTCTCCATGCAATTTTCGACGAGAATCTGGAAAAATTAACCTGAAATTTCGATGAGACTGACACTCCGGCAACTCGATGTGATGGTGGCCATTGCCCGCAGCGGCAGCACCACCGAGGCTGGCAAGCAACTGGCGCTGTCGCAATCGGCAGTGAGCGCAGCGCTGGCTGAATTGGAATCTCAACTCGGCACCCGCGTGTTCGACCGCGTCGGCAAACGCGTGGTGCTGAACGATTGCGGCCGTCTGCTGCTGCCCCGAGCGCTGGCGCTGCTGGACCAGGTACGCGAGGTGGAAACCCTGTTTGCCGATGGTGCCGCTGCGCTGCGCGTGAGCGCCAGCACCACCATCGGCAACTACCTGATGCCGGTTGTGCTGGGCGCCTATCAGCGGCGTTGGCCCCTTGCCCAGATTCAGCTTGAAGTTTGCAACACACAAGACGTGATTCAGGCAGTCGCCGATTATGCGGTGGACGTCGGCTTCATCGAGGGCGCCTGCCACCACGACGAGCTTGAAATTCATCCCTGGGTCAGCGATGAACTGGCAGTCGTCGCAGCGCCGGGGCATCCCCTCGCACAGGGACCGGTCAGGCTGGACAAGTTGGCCACTGCGCGCTGGATATTGCGCGAGCCGGGCTCGGGCACGCGCGAGACGGTGGAGGCACTGCTGCTGCCACACTTGCAACGTTTCGGCTCGACCATGCACCTGGGCAACTCAGAAGCCATCAAACATGCCGTGGCGGAGGAACTCGGCGTGAGTTGCCTGCCGCTGCGGGTGGTCCATGATCTGCTGATCGCAGAGCGACTGGTGCGTGTGGCCACGCCCCTGCCCACGCTCATCCGCACGCTCTACCGCATTCAACCCAAGCGCAAGGTCTTTTCACCACCCTTGCAGCGTTTCATCGACCATTGCAGCGCCTGGCACGAAACGGCAACCTGAACTCCCGCAGCACATGCCCCATCCGCCGTCTGACCACAGTGGGTGGATGGGCCCTGGCCACTGGGTTTGATGTGCCCGGCTATGCATCGAGCCTGTCCCGATTCACCCTGAATCACGGGACTAACCCTCTGCGGATTGCGCTTGTTACATCCATATACTTTGAGATACAAATTCAACGCCGCGCGCCTTACCCTCCGATTGCCACAATCGATCGGCGCGTTTCGAGACAAGGAGACACCGTGGATCGACTGCTTGGCCTCTCACGAGGGATTGACTGGATCAGCGATCAATTCGGCAAGCTGACCTGGGGCCTGGTCTTCGCTTCGGTGTTCATCAGCGCCGGCAACGCCGTCGTGCGCAAGCTCTTCGGCTACAGCTCCAACGCCTGGCTCGAAATCCAGTGGTACTTGTTCGCCGGAGTCTTTCTCCTTGGCGCCGCCTACACGTTCCGGCACAACGAGCATGTCCGAATCGACGTCCTCTCCAGCCGCCTCTCCAAGCGCGGGCAGACCTGGATCGACATCCTTGGCATCCTCCTCTTCCTCTTCCCGTTCTGCTTCGAGGTGGTCAGGCTGTCGCTGCCCGTGGTGGGCAACGCCATCGTTTCGGGAGAAATGTCATCCAACGCGGGCGGCTTGATGCGCTGGCCGGTGTTCGTGCTGCTGCCCATCGGCTTTCTCTTGCTGGCGCTGCAAGGCGTCTCCGAGCTGATCAAGCGTGTGGCCTTCCTCATGGGTCGTGCCTCCGACCCCACCCAGCGCAAGAACGAAAAAACGGCCGAAGAGGAACTGGCCGCGTTCATGCTCGAGCAGACCGCGCGTGAAGCATCTGCTGGCAAGAAGGCCTGAGGGGACGACATGGACTTCATCATCGCCAATATCGCGCCCATCATGTTCGGCGCCCTCGTCATTTTCCTGCTCATCGGATTTCCTGTGGCCTTCAGTCTTGCGGCCTGCGGCCTGCTGTTCGGCTTCATCGGGGTCGAGCTCGGGCTCATGCCCCAAGCGCTGCTGGAAGCGATTCCCCTGCGCATCATCGGCATCATGCAGAACGACACGCTGCTGGCCATTCCCTTTTTCACACTGATGGGACTGATTCTGGAACGCAGCGGGATGGCCGAGGACTTGCTCGACACCATCGGCCAACTGTTCGGGCCCATTCGGGGCGGCCTGGCTTACGCGGTCATTCTCGTGGGTGCCATGCTGGCGGCCACCACCGGCGTGGTCGCGGCCTCGGTCATTTCCATGGGACTGATTTCGCTGCCGATCATGCTGCGCTACGGCTATGACCGACGTGTGGCCAGCGGCGTCATCGCCGCTTCGGGCACGCTGGCACAAATCATCCCCCCTTCGCTCGTGCTCATCGTCATGGCCGACCAGCTCGGTCAATCGGTGGGCGACATGTACAAGGGCGCGTTCATCCCAGGCTTCGTCCTGACCGGCCTCTACATCGTCTATATCTTCGCCGTGACCATGGCGAAACCACATCTGGCGCCAGCACTGCCGTCCGAGGCCCGCACCATCCGCGAGCCCGACGGCACATCCGGCCTGCGTTCGCTGTCGCTGCTGTTCATCACCTGCCTGGGCCTCGGCATCGGCTGGGCGCACTACTACGACGCCTTTCTCACCTGGCGTGACAAGGCGCCGATCACCGCGCCGCTGGACGAAACCATCGTCGTCTCGTTGTCGGTGGCCGTGCTGTTCGCCCTCGTTCTGGCGCTGGTCAACAAGGGCCTGCGCCTGGGTTTGCTGTCGCGCATGGCAGAGAAGGTCACCTTCGTCCTGATCCCGCCGCTGCTGCTGATCTTCCTGGTGCTGGGTACCATTTTTCTCGGCATCGCCACGCCCACCGAGGGCGGCGCGATGGGCGCGATGGGCGCGCTCCTCATGGCGCTGGTGCGACGCCGGCTGGACTTCAAACTGTTCGGCCAGGCGCTCAACACCACGGCCAAGCTGTCCACCTTCGTGATGTTCATCCTCATCGGCTCCACCGTGTTCAACCTCGTGTTCCAGGGCCTGGACGGACGGGTCTGGGTCGAGCACCTGTTGACCAGCCTTCCCGGCGGTCAACTCGGCTTTCTCATCGTGGTGAACATCCTGATCTTCGTGCTGGCATTTTTTCTCGATTTCTTCGAGCTCTCGTTCATCATCATCCCGCTCATCGGGCCGGTGGCCGACAAGCTGGGCATCGACCTCATCTGGTTCGGCGTGCTGCTGGCGGTGAACATGCAGACCTCCTTCATGCACCCGCCATTCGGCTTCGCGCTGTTTTACCTGCGCAGCGTCGCACCCAAGGACGATTACACCGACAAGGAGACGAAGAAGCGCACCGCAGGCGTCACCACCGGACAGATCTATTGGGGCGCGGTGCCGTTCGTGCTGATCCAGATCGTCATGGTGGCGCTGGTCATCGGCTTCCCAGGGTTGGTCACGGGCGCGCTCGGCCACCACGCCAAGATCGATCTCGACAAGGTCAACATCGAGGTGCCAGCCAGCGAGCAGAGCTACAGCACGCAGGCGCCGCCCAGCTTTGGCGCCTCGGATGCGCTACCCGGCAGCACGGACGCATCCAAGGCCGGTACCGCGACGTCCGGCGACGCCGAGAACTCGGCTGCCGACGACATCATGAAGGCCTTACAGGCCCCCGCTGCGGCGGCTTCGGCTGCACAACCCTGAAGGGCCGATGACACCGAACCAGGCGGAGATCGGGCGCAGCCACCGCGAGAAATTCAGCTGTGTTCAGCCTGCGTCGCCTCAGCGTACGCTGACACCGGGATGCAGGCGCACTGCAGGTTGCGATCACCCCAGACGTTGTCGATCCGCCCGACCGGCACCCAGTATTTGTGGATGCGCAGCGCGGGCACCGGAAAGGACGCCTGCTCGCGGCTGTAGGGGTGGGGCCAGTCAGCGCCAAGGGTCGCGGCTGCGGTGAACGGAGCGGCTCTGAGCGGGTTGTCATCACGCGGCAAGGCGCCCTGCTCGACTTGCGCGATTTCAGCGCGGATGGCGATCATGGCCTCGACAAAACGCTCGACTTCAGCAAGCGATTCGCTCTCGGTCGGCTCGATCATGAGTGTGCCTGGAACAGGAAAGCTCATGGTCGGCGCGTGAAAGCCGTAGTCCATCAGCCGCTTGGCGACATCTTCGTTGCTGATCCCGCTGGCGTCTTTCAGGCCGCGCAAATCCAGAATGCACTCATGCGCGACGAAGCCGCTGTCGCCGGTGTAGAGCACCGGGAAATGGGGCGCCAGACGGCGCGCCATGTAGTTGGCGCTGAGGATGGAGATGGCGCTGGCCGCAGTCAGGCCGTCCGCGCCCATCATGCGGATGTACATCCAGGTGATGGGCAGCACCGAGGCATTGCCAAGGGCCGCGGAACTGACCGCCCCGACCGCCTTGGCGGTGTCGCCACTGCTGGCATGGCCGGGCAGGAAAGGTGCCAGATGCGCGCGGACCGCCACCGGACCCACGCCGGGACCGCCGCCGCCATGGGGAATGCAGAAAGTTTTGTGCAGGTTCAGGTGCGAGACATCGGCGCCGAATTCAGGCGGACTGGCCAGCCCGACCATGGCGTTCATGTTGGCCCCATCCACATACACCTGGCCACCATGCTGATGCACGATGTCGCAAATTTCGCGCACCCGCGGCTCGAACACGCCGTGGGTGGAGGGATAGGTGATCATGCACGCCGACAGTCGCGCCGCGTGCTGCCGCGCCTTGGCGCGCAAGTCGTCGAGATCGACGCTGCCTTGCGCATCGCAGGCAACCACCACAACCTGCATGCCGGCCATCTGGGCCGAAGCCGGGTTGGTGCCGTGAGCCGAGGACGGGATGAGGCAAATGTCGCGCTGCGTCTCACCGCGGCTCTCGTGCCAGGCATGGATGGCCAACAGGCCGGCGTACTCGCCTTGCGAGCCCGCGTTGGGCTGCAGGCTGATCGCGTCGTAGCCAGTGGCCTGGGACAACCACTGCTCCAGATCCGCGGCCAGGCGGGCGTAGCCCCGCGTCTGCTCGGCCGGGGCGAACGGGTGGATGCTGCCGAATTCGGGCCAGGTGATGGGGATCATCTCGCTGGTGGCATTGAGCTTCATGGTGCATGAGCCCAACGGAATCATCGCCCGGTCGAGCGCGATGTCCTTGTCTGCCAAGCGGCGCAGGTAGCGCAGCATCTCGGTCTCGCTGTGGTGGCGGTTGAACACCGGATGGGTGAGGTAGCTGCTGATCCGTGCGAGCGCCAGCGGATAACGCGGCGCCACGCCCTTGGCATGGGCGGCAAACAACGAGGCGTCCGGCTGGCTTGCGCCGCGCGCCTGGGCAAAGGCACCCAACACCTTGAGCAGATCCTCGCGCGTGACGGTTTCGTCGAGCGCAACACCCACGCGGTCACTGCCGGCATGGCGCAGGTTGATGCCGGCTTGCACGGCAGCCGCATGCACCGCGGCGGTTTGGATGCCGGTCAGAACGGTCAAGGTGTCGAAGAAAGCTGCATGCTGCAAGGACCAGCCTTGCGCCTGCAACGCGTCGGCCAGGATGACGGCGTAGACGTGCACCCGCTGGGCGATACGGCGCAGGCCCTGCGGGCCGTGGTAGACGGCGTACATGCTGGCCAGCACGGCAGGCAGGACCTGTGCGGTGCAGATGTTGCTCGTGGCCTTTTCACGGCGAATATGCTGTTCGCGGGTTTGAAGCGCCAAGCGGTAAGCCGGCTGGCCGTGGCTGTCGACGCTCACGCCCACGAGCCTGCCGGGCATCTGGCGTTTGAGCCCGTCGCGCACTGCCAGATAGGCGGCATGCGGACCACCGAAACCCAGCGGCAGGCCGAAGCGCTGGGTATTGCCCACGGCAATGTCGGCGCCGAGTTCGCCCGGCGAAGTCAGCAGCGTGAGCGCCAGGATATCCGCGGCGACGATAACCACGGCGCCCTGCGCCCTGGCCGCGGCGATGAGCGCGCGATGGTCGTCGACGCCGCCATCCACACCGGGATACTGCAACAGCACGGCGAAATGCGGCACCTGCGCGGCTTGCGAGGCGGGGCCGACCACCACCTCCAGGTCGAGCGGGCGCGCACGGGTGCGCAGGACCTCCAGCGTCTGCGGCAGCACGTCGTCGGCAACGAACATGCTGCGGCTGGCGCTCTTGCCGCTGCGCAGCGCCAGGGTCATGGCCTCGGCCGCTGCAGTGGCTTCGTCAAGCATCGAGGCATTGGCCACGTCGAGCCCGGTGAGGTCGGTCACCATGGTCTGAAAGTTGATCAGCGCCTCCAACCGACCCTGGCTGATTTCCGGCTGATACGGCGTGTAGGCGGTGTACCAGGCAGGGTTCTCCAGCACGTTGCGCTGGATCACGCCAGGCATGTGCGCGTTGGCGTAGCCCTGTCCGATGAAGCTGCGCATCACCCGGTTTTGCGCGGCGATGTGGCGCAATTCGGCCAGCGCAGCCTCCTCGCCCAGAGCGGGCGGCAATTCGGACGGGCGGGCGCGACGGATGCCGGCAGGAATGACTTCGCGCATCAAGGCTTCCAGATCGGGTTGGCCCAGGGCGCGCAGCATGTGCGCCTGCTCGGCTTCGCTCGGGCCGATGTGGCGGCGCTGGAAGGCGGCGGCATCTTCCAGTTCGGTGAGGGTGGGTTCGGTTTGCATCAACATGGGAAACTCGTCTTGGTCGGCGCCAGCCTCGGGGCCGCCAAGGGCGGCAGACAGCGGGCGATGGCAGGAAGGTTTTCAGGCGCCTTGCAACAGTTTGTCGTAGGCGGCCTGGTCCATCAACGCATCCAGCTCTGCGGGGTCGCTCGGGCGCATCTTGAAAAACCAGCCCGATCCTTGCGGATCGGAATTCGCCATGGACGGGTCGGACACCAGGGCATCGTTGCTGCCGGTGATTTCGCCCGACAGCGGCATGTAGACGTCAGCCGCGGCCTTGACCGACTCGACCACACCGGCGGTGTCTTTCTGGGCAAAGGTCTTGCCGACCGCGGGCAATTCGACGAACACCACATCGCCCAGGGCGTCTTGCGCGTGCGCGGTGATGCCGACCGTCACGGTGCCGTCCGCTTCAAGGCGAACCCATTCGTGATCGGGGGTGTATTTGATGGTCATGCTGAACTCCGTGTCGGTCAATGTGAACAGGAAACAATTTGAGAAAAACCTGGCGTGCTTCGGTATGCGAGGTCAATTGCGTACATAGCCGTGCGGTGTGAACGGCATGGGGGCGACATGCATGGGCACCTGTTTGCCTCGCACAAGTGCGAACAGGGCATGACCCGGTACGGCCGCGGCGCTCTCGACGTAGCCCATGGCGACCGGCATGTTGGCCGTGGGGGTGAGGCTGCCGCTGGTGACGCGCCCCAGCCCGCGACCCGCGGCGTCCACCAGCATGGTGCCTTCGCGAACAGGCACGCGTTCGTCGGCGACGAGCCCGACGCGTTTGCGCGCCACGCGGGCAGGGTCGTCAAGCTGCGCGAGGATGACCTCGGCCCCTGGAAAGCCTCCGGCACGGGCCCCTCCGTTGCGGCGCACCTTCTGCATGGCCCATTGCAGACTGGCCTCCACGGCGGTGGTGGTTTCGTCCATGTCATGCCCGTAGAGGCAGAGCCCGGCTTCCAGGCGCAGGCTGTCGCGAGCGCCCAGGCCCGCGGGCCGCACGTCGGCCAGATCGAGCAAGGCGCGAGCCAGCGGCTCGGCATCCCGCGGGCGAACCGAAATCTCGACGCCATCTTCGCCGGTGTAGCCGCTGCGGCTGATGAAGACCGGGTCGTTGCAGACCGACGCGGGCAATTCGAACCAGGCTGCATCCATGAAACGTAGCTTGGCCACATCCGGCAGCAGTGTCTGCAGCGCCGCCAGCGCCTTGGGGCCTTGCAGCGCCATCAACCCCTGTCCCGGGAGTTCTTCAATGCGGCAGCGCGCGCCGATGCGTTCGCGCATCCAGGCAAGATCCTGGATCTTGCACGCGGCATTGACGATGAGGAAATACTCGCTGCCCTGACCGCCCTCGAGCGGACGGTGGGTCAGCATCAGGTCGTCGAGAATCCCGCCAGCATGGTTGGTGAAATAGCCGTAGCGCTGACGTCCGAGCGGCAAGCCCACAACGTCGACGGGGATGAGACTTTCGAGCGCCTCTGCCGCATCCGGACCAACGATGCGCACCTGGCCCATGTGCGAGACGTCGAACAGACCGGCTGCGGCACGCGTGTGGAGATGCTCGGCCGTGATGCCGCCTGGATACTGCACCGGCATGGCATAGCCGGCGAACGGCACCATCTTGGCACCCAGCAACTGGTGTAGCAAAAACAGAGGGGTGTGCAGCAGGACTGGCTCGGCTTGGGCAGACACGCAAGGCTCCGGAAAGGGGCGGAAATCCACCAGAGCATGCTCTGGTGGCAACGCCCCGCTGTCCTTGGTACCTGAGAGATTGACCGTGCGCCATCGCGCCCGGCTTGCCCCTTCGGTGGACGCCGCACATGATGCGGGCGCCGCTCTCCAGTGAGGTAACCCGTGAGGGTGTCGTCAGTCCTTTTGCCTGAGCGGTACATCCGGAGATCCCGGATTTACGCCTTCGGCGGCCAAGGCGCCGCGCAACGGCACTTCGGCACTCTCCTGACGACAGCCCAGTTTAGCCCAAGCCAGCGGCTTATTTGCGTGAACGCATGCCCAGGGCTTTGCGCGCCTTTTCATTGCGTTCCTTCTTGCGCTCGCCCATCTCGCGCATGGCGCGCTTTTGCGAGACGGCAAACATGGGATCGATGATTTCCCACCACACGAAGACAACGGCCAGGGGGATGGCAATCCACCACCAGGACAGGGTCGCAAACGGGCCGATTGCGGCGAATTTCAATCCCAACAGCACGATTGCAACAACCAATACCCACATGACTGTCCTCCATTTATCACGACCACCATCAAAATCAGATCAAAATGCAACCCAATGCAGCATCATGACACGCAACGCAGCCCATGTGTCGGTTAGCATTCTCGCTGCTGTCACGCCATGCATGCCAAGCACGTCAACCGCCCGCGTGGCGTCGCGTTATAGCGCGTAGCTTCGCTCAACCTTGGAGATCTGGAATGAAGAAAATTTTGATTGCTGTCGGTCTGGCCGTCGCCGCCGTGTCCCAAGCCAACGCTGCCGACATGATGGCTCTGGCCAAGTCCAAGAACTGCCTGGCTTGCCACGCGCTCGACAAGAAGCTGGTTGGGCCCTCGTACCAAGACGTGGCTGCCAAGTACGCCGGCAAACCTGGAGCGGAAGCCACCTTGGTCAACGCTGTGTTGCACGGTGTGTCTGGCGTCTGGGGCCCGGTTCCCATGCCTGCCAACCCCCAGGTCACTCCGGCTGAAGCCAAGGAACTGGTCACCTGGATTCTGAGCATGAAAAAATAATCACGCTCCAGGCGTGATTCATCAAAACGGGAGTGCCATGCACTCCCGTTTTGTTTGGCACAGCCAGCGCCAATCGGCAAACGCCGTGGTTACCGGCTGAGTGCTGTTTTCCGCCCCTCCGGAAAACTCGAAATCGTGATCGCAGGATCGACAAGCTCGCCATCCCGGTTGAAGCGAATGTCGTTTTTGGTCACGCCGTCATAGTCCAGATGCCGGATGTCATGCCGATAGACCGCCGGATTGGTCGATCCGGCCTTCATCATCGCGTGGGCCAACACCATGGTGGCATCGTACGCATAGGGTGAGTACAGTTCGAACGCGTTCGGGCCGAACTGGGCCGTGA
This sequence comes from Betaproteobacteria bacterium, assembly GCA_028871675.1. Lineage (GTDB taxonomy): Bacteria > Pseudomonadota > Gammaproteobacteria > Burkholderiales > Burkholderiaceae_C > Thiomonas_A. The sequence continues at coordinate 2,488 of JAGWMO010000001.1, read as the reverse complement.
AGCGTCGTTGCCAAGCCTCCCCGCCCGGCATGCGCGCCACCGGAACGCCACCATCGGCACAGATGACGTCCGAATTCGCCGCTGTGCCCGCAAGCCTGGCGAGTTCCGGAGTGCAGATTCCATCGCCCCCCAGCAAGCGCGCCTTGATGCCCATGCCGCGCATTTGCTGCAACATGGGGCCGGCTTGCGCAGCCATGCCCCCAAAGAAGACCACATCCGGGTTGGCAGCCTTGATCTTGTCCAGCAGACTGCTGAAATCCGTGACGTCGGCCTCGATGGTCTCATGCGCTTCGATCTGCAGGCCCACTTGTCGAGCCACGCGCGAAAATGCATGACCGAGGCTGGTGCCGTCGGGACCGCGATCATCGACGACGACCGCGGTCTTGGCGAGCAGCCCGTTCCTGGCATACAGCGCCAGGCCAGCACCTATTGCGTTATCGTTGGCGATGATGCGAAAGAACGTATCGAACCCTTGCTGCGCGAGTTTGGGATCGCTGGATGAGGGTGTGATTTCAGGTATCCCCGCCTTGAAGTAGATCGGCGACGCGGCCGCCGTGCAACTCGAATCGAGATGGCCAACCACGCCGTTCACATGCGCGGCGACAAACTTCCGCGCCACCTCGGCGGCGCGCTTCGGGTCGCCACGATCATCCTGGGCGTCAAGCACCCACGTCACCGGCCGGCCGGCGATCGTGATGTGCTGGCGATTCAACGCGTCGATCGCCATGCGCGCGCCATCGGTGTTGTCCGCACCATACGCCGCCAGCGGCCCCGTCAAGGGGGCGGCGCTACCGATCACCACCGTGACCGGCAACACCCCACTTGGCCCTGAGGGCTGGATGGATGGGGCAACGGGCGCGGCCTGCACCCAGCCCCACAGACAAACACTGATTGCGAGAACGATCGACGAGCGGGACGTGAATGACATGGGGGAAATCGCGCGAGAGCGGGTGTGCCGCGCATTGTGCATTGCAAACATCCGCAACCAGGCGCAACCGACAAGCCGGGATTCGCGAAGACTTTGGCCCTGGACTGGCACTCCCTGCATCGTGACATGCCCGGGCGCGACGCGGCGAGGCAGGCTTCACAGCGTTTGACTCGCAAGATCGCTGTTCAGAGGTCGAAATTCGTCGGCATCATGACCACGTCACGGATGGTCATGCCGCGCGGGCGGGTCAGCATGAACATCACCACCGCGGCGACTTCGCTGGCCTCCAGCAGGCTCCCCGAATCCCGGGCTTCCTGCAGTTTCTCCGCCGGCCAATCGGCGAGCAAGGCGCTGATGACCGGGCCCGGCGAGACCGAACCGACACGAATGCCGTGCTTGAACACCTGCCGCCGCACCGTCTGGACAAAGCAATGGATCGCCCATTTGGACGACGCATAGACCGGCTCCCACGGCGTCGGGAAATGGGCCGCCAGGGAACTGGTGACGATGATGTCGCCGGTTTGACGCTCGATCATGTGCGGCAGCACGTCATGCACGTTTTTCATCACGACATTGACGTTCAGGTTCAGCATCCGGTCGATCGCGGCGGTATCGTTGTCGACCAGGTCACCGCCGACGTAGGACCCGGCGTTGGCGTGCAGGATGTCGAGCCGACCAGCCTGATCCAGCACCCTCGGCAGCAGCGTCGCGCAGTCTTCCGGGTCGAGCAGGTTGATGCGCAGCGGGATCACGGCGTTGCCATGCTTGCGGCTCACGGACTTCAGCCCGTCCTCGTCGCGGTCAACCATCACCACCCGCGCGCCTGCGGCCAGCATCGCCTCTGTGCTGGCCAAGCCGATACCCGACGCAGCCCCGGTCACGACGGCCACCTTGCCTTCCAACTCTTTTGCCATGGTCTCTATCCTCGTTTGGCGCTTGAAAATGGCCGGCACCGAGAACATTGGCCACGTTGTTGAACCCAACATCGCAGCCGATGCTCGAGATCCGGTTGTCGCTGTGCATCAAGCCTTCGCAGGCTTTGTACACCCGAACCCGGCTCACGCAAGCGATAGGGGATGCAGTTGGTTGTTTTGACCAGCCTGCGTGCAGAACGGGCTCGCTCCTGTTGACCCGGGCCGCGGCCACCAGGATGGGCATCGGATCGAGGGCGCTCGCGTTGTACGGCAGGCGCCGGCCGGTGAGCACGAAGCGGCCGGGTTCGCAAGGGCCCGCGTCGCCTCCGACGAAAGCACGCCCGTGCGCGCCGACGATCGGCTCGAGTTCGCACGCATCGTGGAAACGCCGACGCCCCAGGGACGTCGGGCTGCCGTGTTCGACGCCATGCGCAGTGTCGGGGGAATCGGGTGGCTCGCAGCCAAGCCGCGCATCTCGGACGCGGTCGGGAGCGAACTCCGGGGTGAGTGGCGAGTGCGTTCCATCGCCGAAGGCCGGCAGGTGGGCTGCTGCCGGTTTCGAGGACACCTTGTTAAGGTGGGATCTGAAACCGGAGGTGGGGTATGCGAACGAGACGGCAGTTCAGCCGGGAGTTCAAGCTTGAGG
>JAGWMO010000014.1:0-77452 GCA_028871675.1 Betaproteobacteria bacterium | reverse complement strand
ATTCATCTCGTGCAGGCAGCACTCGATAGCGACCATCATGCCGATCCCCTGGTGACGACTGATGATGGACTGCTGCAACCTGAAATCGCAGCCCTGGTCGAGCGCGCCGGGAGCACGAATACGGTTATCCTGCACCGCGCCTTGTTCAGCTGGATTTCCACAGTGGAAAATGGCCCGCAAGTCGGGATGTTGATCGACAAGCCCAAGGGCGCGAAGCCCAAAGCTGGTGCTGCGGTCGTGCTCGACCGCATTCAGGATGCTGGTAATGTCGGCACCATCTTGCGCACCGCAGCTGCGGCCGGCTGCGGTGCAGTCTATTTGCTGCGAGGCACGGCTGGAGCTTGGACGCCCAAGGTCTTGCGCGCAGCCATGGGAGCGCATTTTTACTTGCCCATCTTCGAGGACGCGCCCTGGGACCAGGTTGCGAACATCGTCCCACGCCCGATCTACGCCACCGCCTCGGTTGCAGACATGGGCCTGTATGAGTTGGATCTGAATCAACCCGTGACTTGGGTGTTCGGCAATGAGGGACAGGGTATTTCCGAGCACCTGATGGCCAAATGCTCAGCCGTCGTCCGCATCCCCCAGGCCGGACCGATCGAATCCATCAACGTGGCCTCGGCGGCTGCGGTGTGCCTTTTCGAAGGTGTGCGTCAACGCCAATTGGCTGAGTGATGCAAGGACTCCGTGCCCGCCAAGCCTCAACGCCGGCACCAGTTAAAAACTGGTTCGTCGTTTGGATGCGGTATCAGTCGCCTTGCATCAGACAGGGTTTGCGTTCGCTTGCACCAATGCCAGACTGAGTGACCCTGGCGACGCCCAGATGCGCCCGGCCAGGCTCATGTGGGTGACATGCAGGCGCACCTGCATGCGGTCAGCCTGCTGGCGCAAGCGCACAAATTCCGGCCATGCCTGCAATTCGCGAACGCTGCCATCAACGCTGATCTGCAGGGAAGTCCCCTGAATGCCGCCCTGCTGCAGGCTGTGCTCGGCATGCTCAAAGACCTCAGCGACCGCATGGCGCCAACGCCTGGCACGCGACCTGCAATGCAGCCCGTCGGGCTGACTGGACAGAACGGGGTAGGGCTTCCAAAGCTTGTGGACACCCGATGAACAAGCCTGTACCCAGGGGTTCAGTACCGGATTGCCCAACGTGGAGAGTGTTGTAGCCATGTCCCTTGGAAAGCGCGGGACCACCCACTGGTGCGTCAAGCTCGACATCTGGGCGGCTGTCTGCGCCACAAGATTGACGGGTTCGCCAGCGTCAAGTTTTTTCAGCAGAATGCGCGCCTGCAAAGCAGGGCCCGACAGCATCGAGCCACCATCGAGACTGAGTACTTGTAGTTCAGGCGGCAACCCACGACTGCGCCGCAGTTCGTGAATTTCTTCCAGATGTTGCAACAGCAGCGTTTGCAGTGCGGCTGCGGGATCGCTGAGTGCGCGCATGGATCCGATGTAGATCAACCAGTCGGCATTGACAGCGATGTTGGGATAGAGGCGGTACTCGAGCCCTTCCACGCTGGGTGCAGCGATTTGTGCCGTGCGCAACCGCTCGCGCCCCAGATGGCGCAGTTCGCCACGTTTTTCCCGCAGGCCCTTGTCCATGAAGGTACGCCCAGGCCATTGAATCGCCAAGGGCAGGACGCGCAGGCGCGGGTGCTGTGCCATCGTGCTGGAGATGTCGGCCGCGGCATCGACCATCACCACGCCGTAGGGGTTTCCATGGCGCAGCGGGTTGATCGGCAATGCCTGCTCTTGCTCAGGCCGGTTTTGCTGGGTGGAGGCGAACCCCAGCAGATATTCGTTCTTATTGCTTTCGTACGAAGTCGTGGCCATGATCGGAAAGGGAAGGTGGAGAAGCAGTGCGTGGGATGGATTTGGGCAAAGCATCAGGGTACGGACGTTGATCTCAATATTCCAACCGGTCGGGACGAATGAGCTGCAGGATTGTGGTGGCGATTTCCTCGATGGATTTATGTGTGGATGACAGCCAGCGTATGCCTTCGCGTCGCATCAAACGTTCGGCCTCGGCGACCTCCTCCATGCAATTGGGCAACGATGCATAAGTGCTGCCAGGCTTACGCTCGCGGCGAATTTCACTCAAACGCTCCGGCGCAATACTCAGGCCGAACAACTTGCTGCGATGCTGCGTCAACGCTGAAGGCAAGCGCATGCGGGCGAAATCTTCCGGTATGAGCGGGTAATTCGCGGCACGCACACCATGCTGCATGGCCAGGTACAAAGACGTGGGGGTCTTGCCGCTGCGTGACACGCCCACCAGGATGACATCGGCCAGTGCCAGGTTACGCGACGATTGGCCGTCGTCATGCAACAAGGCGAAATTGATCGCGTCCATCCGGTCGTTGTAGCGCGAGCTTTTCGCAACGTCGGAGAACTGGCCAATACGGTGGTTGGACTTGATGCCGAAGGCGATCTCCAGCGGTTCGACGAAGGTCGTGAACATATCCATCACCAAGCCATTGCAGGAGCGGATGACCTGCAGCACCTCGGTGTTCACGAGGGTGATGAAGACAACTGGCGGGCGCCCCTCATTGCGTGTGGCCAGGTTGATGCGTTCGACTGCCTGGTGCGCTTTCTCGATCGTGTCGACGAACGGCAGGCGTATGCGATGAGGTTGGGCGTCGAATTGCGCAAGGATGGAGTTGCCGAAAGTTTCGGCCGTGATCCCGGTTCCATCCGAAACGAAAAAGACTGATCGATTAGGCATGTTGCGTTGCATCGAAAAAAGCCAACCCGGGCTTTAGAATCAAAGTCAGTCTCGTCTGCAAGGCTTCGTCATTTTCGCGCGCCTCAAGCACCGTAGCCCGCACCAAAACAGCAAAAACAACCTGTGCAGCACTCGTGTTTGCCAAGCCTGTGTAGGACTTGTCCAGATTTCTTTCATTCTATTGAGGGTTGCTCATGTCAAATCAAAGCCAGGTGCGCTTTTGCGACACCGACTGGGTGGTGCCGTTCGAGAAGTTGAGGATGGAGGATGTCGAGGTGGTGGGAGGTAAAAATGCCTCACTCGGTGAAATGATCAGTCAACTTAGGGTAAGTGGTGTTCGCGTGCCGGGTGGTTTCGCGACCACGGCCTTCGCATTTCGTCAATTTCTCCAGCAAGAAGGGCTGGATGCACGCATCAAGCATGTGCTTGACAACCTGGACACCGGCGATGTGCGTGCGCTGGCACGCACTGGAGCCGATATCCGGAAGTGGGTGAGCGAAACGCCACTGCCCGTCGCCCTGGAAACCGCCATCTGCGAGCATTTCAGCGCGCTGTCTGCCGCTGAACCTGACGCAAGCTTCGCCGTGCGCTCCTCGGCTACGGCCGAAGACTTGCCGGATGCCTCGTTCGCGGGTCAGCAGGAAACCTACCTCAACGTCACCGGTATCGACGCCGTACTCGACAAAGTTCGACATGTCTTCGCCTCGATGTTCAACGATAGGGCGATTTCCTATCGGGTACATCAGGGCTTCGAGCATCACCAGGTTGCCCTTTCCGCTGGCATCCAGCGCATGGTGCGCAGCGATCTTGGAGCCGCTGGGGTCATGTTCACTCTGGACACTGAATCTGGATTCGAGGATGTGGTCTTCATCACCTCGTCGTATGGTCTGGGCGAGACGGTGGTGCAGGGCGCCGTGAACCCTGATGAGTTCTATGTGTTCAAGCCGACGCTGCGCGCCGGCAAGGCGGCCGTCATTCGCCGCAACCTGGGCTCGAAGCTCATCCGTATGGAATTTGCGCCAGCCGGCTCGGATCGCCTCGTGCAAACCGTGGACACACCGGCCGAATTGCGCAACCGCTACAGCCTGAGCGACGCCGAAGCCAGCGAGTTGGCTGCCTTCGCGCTGACCATTGAACAGCACTATGGCCGACCGATGGACATCGAATGGGGCAAGGACGGCCAGGATGGCCAGATCTACATTCTTCAGGCAAGGCCTGAAACGGTGAAATCTCGCGCGCACGGGCGAGCGGAACAGCGCTTCACGCTGATGCAGAAAAGCACACCTCTTGTGACCGGACGTGCGATCGGCCAAAAAATCGGCGCAGGCCCGGTTCGGGTCGTCGATTCCGTGGCGGACATGGATCAAGTGCAGTCTGGCGACATTCTCGTCACCGACATGACCGACCCCAACTGGGAACCGGTGATGAAAAAAGCATCAGCCATTGTCACCAATCGTGGCGGGCGCACCTGTCACGCGGCCATCATTGCGCGCGAACTCGGCATACCGGCAGTCGTTGGTTGTGGCGATGCGACCGATCTTCTCAAGGATGACATGTTGGTCACGGTTTCCTGTGCTGAAGGCGATACAGGCATCGTTTACGAAGGCTTGCTGGAAACTTCGGTGACCGAGGTCAGGCGTGGTGAGATGCCCGACATCCCTGTCAAGATCATGATGAACGTCGGCAATCCCCAACTTGCGTTCGATTTCTCGCAGATTCCCAATGCAGGTGTCGGTTTGGCCCGTCTGGAATTCATCATCAACAACAATATCGCTGTGCACCCGCGAGCTGTGCTTGAGTACCCCAACGTCGACGCCGATTTGAAGAAGGCGGTGGAAAGTGTCGCCCGCGGTCACGCCAGTCCGCGAGCGTTCTACATCGACAAACTCACCGAAGGTATCGCCACCATCGGTGCTGCGTTCTACCCGAAGCCCGTCATCGTGCGCCTGTCGGATTTCAAGTCGAACGAATATAAAAAACTCATCGGGGGTTCGCGCTATGAGCCTGATGAGGAAAACCCCATGCTCGGTTTTCGCGGCGCATCACGCTACGTATCGAGCGATTTCGCTCAGAGCTTCGAGATGGAATGCATCGCCCTGAAGCGCGTGCGCAATGAGATGGGCTTATCCAATGTGGAAATCATGGTGCCTTTCGTGCGAACCTTGAAGGAGGCGCGTGGGGTGATCGATCTGTTGTCGCGCAACGGGCTCAAACGCGGTGAAAACGGTCTACGACTCATCATGATGTGCGAGGTGCCCTCGAACGCCGTGCTGGCGTCCGACTTTCTCGAATTCTTCGATGGCTTCTCCATCGGCTCGAACGATCTGACGCAACTCACCCTCGGATTGGACCGTGACTCGGGCTTGGTTGCGGAGGCTTTTGATGAACGCGACCCGGCCGTTCTCGCCTTGCTCAAGCAAGCTATCGTTGCCTGTCAGGCGAGTGGCAAATACGTCGGCATCTGCGGACAGGGCCCGTCCGATCACCCGGATTTGGCGCGCTGGTTGATGGGCCAAGGCATCGAATCGATCTCCCTGAACCCGGACACTGTGGTCGCCACGTGGCAATCTTTGGCCGTGAACCCAATGCATTAATCTATAATCGAACGTTTTCTTTGCCGCACTGGGACTGACGCCCTGGGCGGCTTTATCCGTAAAGAACCCCCGTGGGGCAGAAGGAGTCCGTATGCGTCATTATGAAATCATTCTCATCGTTCATCCTGACCAGAGCGAGCAAGTCCCCGCCATGGTCGAGCGCTACAAAGGTGTGGTGACCAGCAAGGGAGGCGTCGTGCATCGCTTCGAGGATTGGGGCCGTCGTCAAATGGCTTATCAGATCCAGAAGCTGGCGAAGGCCCACTATTTGTGTCTGAACATCGAGGCCAGTCAGGATGTGTTGCAGGAACTGGAACACGGCTTCAAGTTCAGCGATGCGGTGTTGCGCCACCTGATCGTCAAGATGGACAAGGCCGAGACCCAGCCATCTGTCATGATGCGTTCGGTTGAGCGCGAAGAGGCCCGCAAGGCCCAGCCGGAGCAAGTTGCCTGAGCATCAACCGACTCGAGATTCTCGCAACGGTGACCGAGCGCGGCACGCTGCGTTATACACCGGCTGGTGTCGAGGCGCTGGATCTGCGTGTGAATCACGCATCCGCGCAAGCCCTTGCCGGCCATGTGCAACTGATCGAGCTGGAATTGCAATGCGTCGCTTTTTCGCTCATGGCGCGGAAGCTGCAGCATGTGCAAACGGGTCAATTGCTACATCTTGCGGGCTATCTGATGCCCAACCGACGTGGATCTCGAACCCTGAAGTTGAATATCACCGAATGCATTCTGGAGCCTGAACATGGCCTATTTCAAGAAAACCGACCGTAAGAACAAACCCAAACGCAATCAGCAGTCTTCGCTGTTCAAGCGCAAGCGCTTTTGCCGCTTCACCGTCGCCGGCGTCAAGCAGATTGACTACAAGGACCTGGACACGCTGCGTGAGTTCCTGGCTGAAAATGCCAAGATCATCCCTGCGCGTCTCACTGGAACCCGCTCGATCTTCCAGCGTCAACTCAATACGGCGATCAAGCGTGCTCGCTTTTTGGCCCTGATGCCGTTCTCCGACCAGCACAAGAGCTAACAGCCAAGGACAATTCCCATGCAAATCATTCTGCTCGAAAAAGTGGCCAAGCTAGGCAATCTTGGCGACGTGGTCAAAGTCAAGGACGGCTATGGCCGTAACTTCCTGATTCCCAAGCGCAAGGCGCGCACCGCCACGGCTCAGGCCTTGCGCGAATTCGAAGCCAAGCGCGCTGAACTGGAGAATCTCGCGGCCGACAAATTGGCCACGGCCCAAGCTCTCGCCACGAAGATGGAAGGCTTGACGGTTCAACTGGTGCAGAAAGCCGGTGTTGATGGCCGCTTGTTCGGCTCCATCACCAACCACGACATCGCAGAATCGCTCGGCAAGCAAGGTTTCGACGTTACGAAAGCTGCCGTGCGTTTGTCGAATGGTCCGCTCAAAACCGTCGGTGACCACGCCGTGGACGTGGTGCTGGCCACTGACGTGACCGTGGCCATCACCGTTTCGGTGCTGGGCGATCACGCCTGAGTGTTTTCCTTCCCCAGCAAAAAAGCCGCGCATGAGCGCGGCTTTTTTGTCTCCGATTGTCAACCGCCAGTCCTTCATTGCTGCTAAACCCGCTCCCACTGATAAGCTCGTCACCATGTCTGCCATGATGGACTCCACCCTTGAGGGTTTGCGCACACCTCCGCACTCGGCCGAGGCCGAGAAATCGGTATTGGGTGGGCTCATGCTCGACAATCAAGCCTTCGATCGGGTTGCCGACATCCTGCACGTCAACTTTTTCTATCGCCATGAACATCGGCTGATCTATCAAGCCATCAGCGAGTTGATCCAGGCCACCAAGCCTGCCGACGTCATCACCGTGCTGGAGGCTTTGCAGTTGTGTGGCCAAGCGGAGTCTTGCGGCGGCCTCGTTTACCTCAGTGCATTGGCACAGGGTGTGCCGAGTGCCGCCAATATCCGGCGCTACGCCGAAATCGTCCGGGAGCGCGCCATTTTGCGCAATCTCGTCACCATCAGCGACGAAATTGCCCAGAGCGCGCTCAACCCGCAGGGCAGGGCGGTGCAGCAGATTCTCGATGAGGCGGAGTCGCGAATCTTTGCCATTTCCGAAGCCGGCGCCCGCGGCAAGGCTGGTTTCCAGCCCATGAAGCAGTTGCTTGGCGAATTGCTCGACCGCGTTCAGCAACTCTCCGAACACGGCGGATCGGACATCACTGGCGTGGCCACGGGCTTTGCCGATCTGGACCGTATGACGGCCGGCATGCAGGCAGGCGATCTCGTCATCATCGCGGGCCGGCCCTCGATGGGCAAAACCTCGCTCGCCATCAATATTGCCGAGCATGTGGCTGTCAACGAGCAATTGCCGGTGGCCGTGTTCAGCATGGAGATGGGTGCCTCGCAATTGGTGTTGCGCATCGTGGGTTCCTTGGGCCGCATCGATCAATCGCACCTGCGTACGGGACAACTCACGGAAGACGAATGGTCACGCCTACCCGAGACCATCGAGCGCCTCGACGAGGTGCAAATCCATATCGACGAGTCGCCGGCGCTCAACCCGTTGGAGGTCCGCGCGCGATCCAGGCGTTTGGCTCGCCAGTGCGGCAAACTTGGCTTGATCGTGGTCGATTATTTGCAACTCATGACTTCATCACGCGAGGGCGAAAATCGTGCGACAGAAATTTCCGAAATTTCCCGTTCGCTGAAAGCCCTGGCGAAGGAACTGCAATGCCCGGTCATCGCCTTGTCGCAACTCAACCGCGATCTGGAAAAACGCACCGACCGCCGTCCGGTGATGAGTGATCTGCGCGAATCGGGCGCCATCGAGCAAGATGCGGATGTGATTCTGTTCATCTATCGCGACGAGGTCTACAACAAGGACTCGAAGGATCAAGGTGTTGCCGAGATCATCATCGCCAAGCAGCGTAATGGCCCGATTGGCGTGGTCAATCTTGCATTCCTGCGGCAACTCACACGGTTCGAGAATCTGGCACGCGAGTTCTAGGACCTGTCGCCTCCTCCTCCTGAATCTCGCCCGTTTGGCTTACAAAATATCCGTGGCGTGATCGGCCAAGCGGCTGCGTTCGCCACGCGCCAGAGTGATATGTCCGCTGTGCTTCCAGCCCTTGAAACGGTCGACAACATAAGTCAGGCCTGAGCTGCCTTCGGTCAGGTAAGGCGTATCGATCTGGGCGATATTGCCCATGCAGATAATCTTGGTCCCGGGGCCGGCACGCGTGATCAGCGTTTTCATTTGCTTGGGCGTCAAATTCTGCGCTTCGTCGATGATGACGAACTTGTTCAGAAACGTCCGACCGCGCATGAAGTTCATGCTCTTGATCTTGATCTTCGAGCGGATGAGCTCTTGTGTCGCAGCTCGCCCCCATTCACCACCCTGGGATGCGCCGCCCGACTGGTTCAACACCTCGAGGTTATCGTCAAGCGCTCCCATCCAGGGTGACATTTTTTCTTCTTCGGTGCCCGGCAGATAACCGATGTCTTCACCGACAGGAACCGTGACGCGAGTGATGATGATTTCGTTGTAACGCCGCTCCTCCAGCACTTGGTAAAGGCCTGCAGCCAGTGCAAGCAGGGTCTTGCCGGTGCCAGCCTGGCCCGTGAGTGTCACGAAGTCCACTTCCGGATCGAGCAGCAGATTCAGCGCGAAATTTTGTTCCCGGTTCCGCGCCGTGACGCCCCAGACACCATTTTTCTGATGACTGAAGTCGCGGATGACCTGCAGCACCGCAGCGGAAGCACGGATTTCCTTCACCCGGGCATACAGGGGCGTAGCGCTCGGTGACTCCCAGTACACAGCCTGATTGACCAGCATGGCTGAAACCAGCGGTCCCTGCAGACGATAGAAGGGCTGGCCGCCTTGCTGCCAGCTCTCCACCGACTGTGCCTGCTGCTCCCAGAAATCGGCCGGCAGGGGAAAGACACCTGTATAGAGCAAGTCCGCGTCGTCCAACGTCTTGTCGTTGGCGTAGTCTTCCGCGTGCAGGCCCAAGGCACGCGCCTTTACACGCATATTGATGTCCTTGGACACCAGTACGACGGGACGCTCGGTATGCGTCTGTGTCAGTGCCTGCAGGACGGCCAGGATCTGGTTGTCGGCCTTGCCTTGCGGCAGGGCTTCTGGCAAGCGTGCTTCGTGCGCACGGGTCTGGAAAAACAGCCGGCCGCGTGCTTCGCGGTGACCCGTATGGTCCAGCTTGATGCCCGACTCAATGTCGCCCTCAGCCCCGGCCACCAGCACGTCCAACTCCCGGCTGGCCTGACGCGCATTGCGGGCCACCTCGGACATGCCTTTCTTGTGCCCATCCAGCTCTTCAAGCGTGATCATGGGAAGGTACACATCATGTTCCTCGAAGCGGAACAACGAGGTCGGATCGTGCATCAGGACGTTGGTGTCCAGCACAAACAATTTCGCCACTTCTGACGTCTTTTCAACAATGCGCTTGGCCGCTTTACGCGGTGCGTTCGGTTTGCTAGGCGGAGTGCCAGCCGATGACTCCAATGCGCTGGTGGCTAGCGCAAACGCAGGTGCTGGATGGGACGACACTTCGGCATTGGGAAGCATGCGCTCGGCCGTGCGGGTTGGTACCGGCTTGGCGGGAACAATGCTGCGTGCCGGGTTGGTGCGCAACGTGACTGCGGCGACCACAGCTTGGTCATCGGACACTAACGAGGCTTTCACCAGGGAACCGAGTTTCGTTGGGGGCTTGGGCAGTGGCATGGCGATGAATGGGTGGGAAAGGGCTCTGGCGGTGGCTGGACGTCAGCGAAAACATGTGCCGCAAAGCACACAACCGCTTTCAGCCATGACCGAAAAGCGGTTGTGTGGTTTACGACGCTGACCAACTGACGACATGCCAGTCATTTGGCGCATGGCAGAGTTTGCGTAGCGGATCGACGCCTGTGTTCAGCTTGATTCAAAGTTTACGGACGGCTTCGAGCACGTCTTCAACGTGACCGGCCACCTTGACGCCGCGCCATTCCTCGCGGAGAACGCCCTCGGCATCGAACAAAAAGGTGCTGCGCTCGATACCCTTGACCTTCTTGCCGTACATGATCTTGTTCTTGACTACGCCGAACATGTGGCAGAGCTTTTCTTCAGTGTCGGCAATCAGGTCGAAGGGTAATTCGAGGTGCGTGCGGAATTTGTCGTGCGAAACCAGGTTGTCGCGCGAGACACCGAAGATGACAGCTCCTGCCGCCTCGAACTCTGCGTAGAGATCACGAAACTGCATGGCCTCGGTGGTGCATCCAGGCGTCATGTCCTTGGGGTAGAAATACAGGATAAGTTTTTTGCCCTGATAGTTTTTTGGGCTGAATTTGATTTCGCTTGTGGCCGTAGCCTCGAAATCCGGAACAAGCTTGTTGAGCACCAAAGCCATGAAGTCTCCTGATAGCGGGCCGTACAGGTCAGTAACGGCTCTGAATGAGCCCACCGTCACCGCATTGCGGACTGAACGCCCACGCCTGCCGAAGGCACCCGTCAAACAAACAACGTAGATTTTAGCAAGTGGAGTTACAAATCATCGCCACGCACGGCAATGGGCGTATGCGGCAAAGGATCAATCAACAGTCCGGCCACGACCTTGCGGCCCTCAGCCGCCAGGATGTTGTAGGTCCGGCAGGCTGCTGCTGTATTCATGATTTCGAAACCAATGCCATGCTCCATCAGCACGCGCAACACACCAGGTTTCGGAAGTTGTTGACGATTTCCGGTGCCAACAATGACTATCTCGGCTTGGTTTTTAATCAGGCGAGCGAAATGGCTCTCTGTGAGGGCCGCGAAGCCGTCTTGACCCCAGGCCTCGGGCGGCATGTCGGAGCCGACGCAGATGCCATGCTCGTAGCGCACGCCATTGACCGTCACGAAGCCAGGGCCTTGCGCGGAAATGGTGAACTGGGCCGGGCTCGAATCCGGTTGCAGCTTCATGAAACGGGGGTTTCGCCTTGGGCGATGTCTCTGACAAACGCGTTAGATTATAGGGTTAGGTCCACTGCCGTTGGTGCTGATGGCGGCCCAAGTTCAGGGTTGAATCGAAGGCAAATCCGGTCCATGGAGGCAAGGTGCGGGAATTTCGAAAGTCGAACAAATTGGCGGATGTCTGCTACGACATTCGAGGCCCGGTGCTGGACAAGGCCCGTCAGATGGAGGAGGACGGCCACCGGATTATCAAGCTGAATATTGGCAATCTGGCCGTGTTTGGGTTTGATCCGCCAGATGAAATCGTGCAGGACATGATTCACAACCTGCCACAGGCCGCCGGCTATACCGACTCAAAGGGTTTGTTCGCACCGCGCAAGTCCATCGTCCACTACACCCAGCAACAGGGCGTGGCCGGCGTGAGCATCGATGATGTCTTCATTGGCAACGGCGCATCCGAGCTCATCAACATGAGCATGAACGCCTTGCTCAACAACGGTGACGAGGTGTTGATTCCCGCGCCTGATTACCCGCTCTACACCGCGGCTGTTTCGCTGTCTGGCGGCAAGCCGGTGCACTACCTATGCGACGAGCAGTCCGACTGGTATCCCGACATTGCCGACATTCGCAAGAAGATCACACCCAACACCAAAGCCCTGGTCGTGATCAACCCGAACAACCCGACCGGCGCGCTCTATCCGAAGGAATTGCTGCTGGAACTGGTGCAAGTGGCGCGCGAACATGAACTGGTGGTGTTTGCCGATGAAATCTATGACAAGACCCTGTACGACGGCCATGTCCATCTGAGTCTTTCCTCGCTGGCTGACGACGTGCTGTTCGTCACCTTCAACGGGTTGTCGAAAAATTACCGCGCCTGCGGCTACCGTTCGGGTTGGATGGTGGTGTCGGGCAACAAGCGCCATGCGCGTGATTACATCGAGGGCCTGGCGATGCTGGCGTCCATGCGCCTGTGCGCCAACACGCCAGGTCAGCTTGCCATCCAGACCGCGCTGGGCGGCTACCAAAGCATCAAGGATCTGGTGGCGCCGAATGGCCGACTGACCAAGCAGCGCGATCTTGCCTATGAACTGCTGACGCAGATTCCTGGCGTGAGCGTGGTCAAGCCCAAGGCTGCGTTGTATATGTTCCCCAGGCTGGACCCGAAGGTCTACCCCATCGTCAACGATCAACAGTTTGCCTACGACTTGCTGGCCGAGGAAAAGGTGCTGATCGTGCAAGGGACGGGTTTCAACTGGCCGCGCCCGGATCATTTCCGCCTTGTCTTCCTGCCCAATGCCGATGATCTGACCGAGGCCATCGGCCGCATCGCGCGCTTTCTCGAACATCAGCGTAAGAACAAGCGCAAGCCCATTGCAGCTTGATGCTGTCCGGAGTTTTGGCGCCGGGCCTTTCCCCATTTCGTTCAACACGATGAATCCAATTCAAATCGCTCTGCTGGGCGCAGGTACGGTGGCCACAGGGGTCGTCAAGGTGCTCGAACGCAACCAAGAAGAATTGCGTCGCCGCGCTGGCCGCGGCATTGCGGTGGCGGCAGTCGCCGCGCGAAATCCTGACAAGGCGCGCCAGTCCATGGACACCGTGTTGCCCATCACGCAGGACTTCATGGGGCTGGCGACCCGAGCCGACATCGACATCGTGGTCGAACTGCTGGGCGGCACCTCGCCAGCGCGTGAACTGGTGCTCGCTGCAATTGCCGCGGGCAAGCATGTCGTCACCGCGAACAAGGCGCTGATCGCGCTGCACGGCAATGAAATCTTCGCCGCAGCCCAGGCCAAGGGCGTGATGGTGGCATTCGAGGCGGCGGTGGCCGGCGGCATTCCCATCATCAAGGCGCTGCGCGAGGGACTGGCGGCCAATCGCATCGCCTGGGTTGCCGGCATCATCAACGGCACCACCAATTTCATCCTCTCGGAAATGCGCGACAAGGGCTTGAGCTTCGATGCCGTGCTGCGCGAGGCGCAACAACTGGGCTACGCCGAAGCCGACCCGACCTTCGACATCGAGGGCATCGACGCCGCACACAAGATCACCATTCTGTGCGCCATCGCCTTCGGTGTTCCTGTGCAGTTCGACAAGGCGCATGTGGAAGGCATCACGCATCTCGACGCGGCCGACATCCGCTATGCCGAGCAACTGGGCTATCGCATCAAACTGCTGGGCATCACGCGGCGGGCGCCCGAGGGCATCGAGTTGCGCGTACATCCCACCCTCATCCCGGCAACGCGGCTGGTGGCCAATGTGGAAGGCGCCATGAATGCCGTGGTGGTGCAAGGAGACGCCGTGGGCGCAACGCTCTACTACGGCAAGGGTGCCGGGTCCGAGCCCACCGCCTCGGCCATCATCGCCGACCTGGTGGACGTCACGCGTCTTCACACCGCCGACCCCGAGCACCGCGTACCGCATCTCGCTTTCCAGCCGGGGGCATTGGCGGATACGCCGATCCTGCCGATGGAGCGTGTGAACACCGCGTACTACCTGCGCATTCATGTGCGTGACGAAGCCGGAGTGCTGGCAGAGATCACCCATATCCTGGCCGAATGCGGCATGTCCATCGACGCGCTGCTGCAACGCCCGTCCGGCGAGAACGACCAACATACCGACGTCATTCTGTTGACCCACGAGACCCTGGAGTGCCAGATGAATCAGGCCCTGGCACGCATCCAGAAGCTCGACACCGTGCTTGCGCCCATCGTGCGTCTGCGCAAGGAGGAGTTGCGCTGATGTTTTACTTGAGCACCCGCGGCGAGGCCGCACAGCGTCGCTTCGACGACATCCTGCTCGAGGGCCTGGCGCCTGATGGCGGGCTGTATCTGCCCGAGCACTACCCGCGTTTTAGCCTGGATGACCTGCGCCACCTGCAGAGCCTCAGCTACCCCGATCTGGCATTTGAGATCCTGCGACCCTATGTCGAACCGATGGACGCAGCGATCCTGCGTGCCTTGGTGCGGGCAACCTACACCGCCGAAGCCTTCGGCAGCGCCGAGGTGGTGCGCATCAAACCGCTGGACGCGCAGATCAGTCTGGTGGGCGTGTCCGAAGGGCCGACGCTGGCCTTCAAGGACATGGCCATGCAACTGCTGGGGCGGCTGTTCGAGCATGCCCTGGCCAAGAGCGGGCAGGAACTCAACATCCTCGGAGCGACCTCGGGAGACACCGGCAGCGCCGCGGAATACGCCATGCGCGGGCGCCGCGGCATTCGCGTGTTCATGCTCTCGCCGTTCGGCAAGATGAGCCCGTTCCAGACAGCCCAGATGTACAGCTTGGCGGACGCAAACATTCACAACATCGCAGTGCAGGATGTGTTCGACAGTTGTCAGGACATGGTCAAGGCGGTTTCGAACGATCTGAACTTCAAGCGCGCCAAGCGCATCGGCACTATCAATTCCATCAATTGGGCGCGGGTCGTGGCCCAGGTGGTGTATTACTTCGCTGGCTATCTGCGAAGCGTGCGTCACGTCGGGGAGCCGGTTTCGTTCACTGTGCCATCGGGCAACTTCGGCAATATTTTCGCTGCCCACGTGGCACGCCAAATGGGCCTGCCCATCCATCGCCTGGTGTTGGCTACGAACGAGAACAACGTGCTGGACGAATTCTTCCGCAGCGGCGTGTACCGGCCGCGCGGCGCGGCCGAAACCCATCACACCTCCAGCCCGTCGATGGACATTTCCAAGGCCTCGAACTTCGAGCGTTATGTGTTTGACATGCTGGGGCGCGACCCCGCTCGTACGCGCGACCTATTCGAGCTCCATCTCGGCAAGCATGGTCATTTCGACCTGTCGCGCGACCCTGCATTCGCCCACATGCAGGCCGAGATCGTGTCCGGCCACAGCAACCACGCGCTCAGGCTGCAGACCATCCGCGACGTGTGGGAGCGCAGCAGCGTGATGATCGACCCACATACTGCCGACGGTGTGGCCGTGGCACGCACTCACCTGGAGCCGGGCATTCCCATGCTGGTGGTGGAAACGGCGCTGCCGGCCAAGTTCTCGGCGACGCTGGTCGAGGCCATCGGCCAGGAACCGCAGCGTCCGGAGTCAGCCGAGAACCTGGAGCAGCGCCCACAGAAATTCGTGGTCATGAAGCCCGACGTCGATGCGCTCAAGACTTATATCGCCGCGCATGTCTGACGCGCTGCTGGATGAGAAGCCACTGCATGTGGTCGGTTTCGCGGGTTATTCCGGGAGCGGCAAAACCACATTGGTCGAGCAACTCGTTGGCCATTTCAAGCAGGCGGGCCTCGTCGTCTCGGTCATCAAGCACGCGCATCACGACTTCGACATCGACCACCCTGGCAAGGACTCCTGGCGCCACCGCAAAGCCGGCGCACACGAGGTCTTGGTCGCCTCCGCGTTTCTGGTGGCGCTGCAGCGGGAGTCCGCAAAGCCGGAGGAGCACAGCGTCGAGACGCTCTTGCCCATGCTGCACAAAGTGGATTGGGTCCTGGTCGAGGGCTTCAAACATGCCCCCATTCCTAAAATCGAGGTCTGGCGGCAGCGAGCCGGTAAACCGGTGTGCTACCCCGACGACGCGCATATTCTGGCCATCGCCACGGATGAACCGCACCACCTGCCGCAACCCACCACGGCTACTCTTCTCGATATCAACCAACCCGCCGCCGTGGCCCAATGGCTGCTCGACAATCACCTCCTTTTCCGCCGTGCCGATGCAAGCTCATGACCATGCACTGATCGATGTGGATGCCGCCTTGCAGGTGCTGCTGCAGGCTGCGCACCCTCTGAGGCATGTCGACTCGGTGGACACCCTCGGAGCCCTGGGCCGCGTGCTGGCCGCCGAGGTGCGCAGTCCCATCGACGTCCCACCTGCAGCCAACACCCAGATGGATGGCTATGCCGTGCGCAGTGCCGATGTCACCAGCTTCCCCACCCGGCTGCGCGTCAGTCAACGCATTGCCGCCGGGCGTCTGGGCCAACCGCTTCAGCCGGGTGAGGCTGCGCGCATTTTCACGGGCGCCTTCATGCCCGATGGAGCCGACGCCGTGGTGATGCAAGAGCAATGCGTGGCCGATGGCGATACCGTCACCTTGCAGCATGCACCCAAGCCGGGTGAATGGGTGCGCCCACGTGGCTGCGACGTGCAGGCCGGCAGCGTGGTGCTGGAGCGTGGCCACCGCCTGCGGCCGCAGGATCTGGGGCAGGCGGCGTCGGTCGGCGCAGCCACGCTGCAAGTGGCGCCACGCCCACGCGTGGCCCTGCTGTCCACCGGCGACGAACTCATCATGCCCGGCGAACCGCTGCCGCCGGGCGCCATCTACAACAGCAACCGCTTCCTGCTGAGCGCCCTGCTCCAGGGCCTGGGTTGCGCCGTGACGGATTTCGGCCAAGTGTCCGACCGGCTGGACGCGACGCAAGACGCGCTGCGGCTCGCGGCAGCGGAGCATGACCTCATCCTGACATCCGGCGGCGTCTCCGTCGGCGGGGAAGACCATGTCAAACCCGCCGTGCAGGCCTCGGGGCAGCTGACGTTGTGGCAAATCGCGATGAAACCCGGCAAACCCCTGGCCTTTGGCGGTGTACGGCGACCGTCTGGTGGGAGCGCGCATTTCATTGGCCTGCCGGGTAATCCGGTCTCCAGCTTCGTCACCTTTCTGTTGTTCGTACGTCCTTTCCTGTTGGCGCTGCAGGGCGCAAAGCAGCTCGCACCTCGCGGCTTGTCGTTGCCTAGCGCCTCGGCCTGGCCCCGGGCCGACAAGCGTCGCGAATTCCTGCGCGCCCGCCTTGATGCCGATGGTCAAGTCGCGCTGTACCCCAACCAGAATTCCGCTGTGCTGACCTCCACGGTCTGGGGCGATGGTCTGGTGGACAACCCGGCCGGCATGACATTCAAGGTGGGTGATCCGGTGCGCTTCATCCCTTTCGCCGAACTGCTCCTCTGAACCCATCATGCAAACCACCATCCGTTATTTCGCCAGCGTGCGCGAGACCGTGGGGCTGGGCAGCGAGACCCTGGATCTGCCCGACAGCCTGAGCACCCTGGCTGAGGTGCGCGTCTGGCTGGCGGCACGCAGTTCCCGCCACGCCCTCGCACTTGGCCAGGACACACCCCTGCGCATGGCTTGCGACCACATCATGGCTGGGCCCGAATCTCCCTGGATTGCCGGGCGCGAAGTGGCGTTCTTCCCGCCAGTGACGGGCGGCTGAGCTTGCGTGGCGCCAAACAGTCATGAACGCCTTCACATCCACCATCCGGATCCAGAGTGCTTCCTTTGACGCCAGCGAGGAAATGCGTCGCGTGCGCTCGGGCCGCACCGACATCGGTGCCTTGGCGTGTTTCGAAGGTGTTTGCCGCGACCGCAACGGGGCTCTGGCCGGGCAGGGCGAACAGGCGGTGCGGGCGCTGGAACTGGAACATTACCCCGGTATGACCGAGCGCAGCATTGCGCTCATGGTGCAGGAGGCACAGCAACGATGGCCACTGCAGGCCGCAACCGTGATTCACCGCGTGGGTGCCATGCTGCCGGGCGACCCCATCGTGCTGGTGATCGCCGCATCGGCTCACCGCCATGCGGCATTCGAGGCCTGTGCCTTCCTGATGGATTACCTCAAGACCCAGGCGCCCTTCTGGAAAAAAGAAACCACTCCCGACGGAGCGCATTGGGTTGATGCCCGCGAGGCCGACGATGCGGCGCTGGCGCGCTGGGGCATCACGGCAAGCAATAACACACCAGCCGGCTGAACCCGACGCGGATTTCACGCGCCAAGCCGCGATAAGGATGGTTGTTCAGGCTATTTCTGCGCTCGTCTTGCCACCAGCCGGGCGATGGCAAGACGGACGGCTCCGGCGAAGTTAACCGCCATGCTCAGGGTCGATGCGGGCTTCGGCCTCGCCGCGCAGTTTGCCGACGGCTACCAGTGCAGCACCCCAAATGCCGCGCAAACGGCGGGTTGCGAGATACAAGAGCCAGCCGCGCTGCGTCCAGCGCAACACCCCACGCGGGCGCCAGACCAGCACGACCAGCCCGGCCAAGGCAAGCGCCGGCGCGTGGTCCTTCAGAGTCCGACCGACGCCTTGCAGACTCACCTGCAGGCGGGCCACGGTGTTCATGCCGGCCTCCACCTTCTCGATCAGACCCACGCAACCACGACGCTGATCCGCGGCAAGAAGTTGCAGGCGCTGCTTGCGCAGCAGCAATTCAACCGACTCGGGGCTCATGGGCGCGCTCGACGGTCATGGCTCGCGTCTCAAGGCCGAGCGGTCTTTGTTCAATTCGTTGATGGACGCAGCGAACAAGCGGCTGCCGGCCGCCACGGTGCGCGCCGCCACGGTGGCAGCAGCCACGCCCAGGGTGACGAACAGGCCGGTCGCCAGGCCCAGTGCGAGCAACCGGTGGCTGTCCCACAAGGCGACGGTGATCCACAGCGCGGCGAACACGGCGGCGAATCCGAGGAACAAGGCGGCGAGCACCGTCATGAACAACAGGCGGGCGAGGCGCAGTTTTTCTTCCTGCAGTTCGACCGTGAGCAATTCCAGCCGCGTTTGCGCTGCGGTCAGCAGGTTGTCGAGCCGGGCGCGCAGGCTGCCGGTCCAGCCAGCGTCGGGGTGATCGGCCACGGAGAAACTTTAACGACGGCCAATCAGCAAGCCGAGCAGGAACGCCACGCCAGCAGTGGCGCCAATCGACGTCCAGGGATTGTCGTGCACGTATTGATCGGTGACTCGGGCAACTTCCTTGCCCTTTTCGAGCACATCGGTCTCGATTTGCGTCAACTGCTGACGCACGGTGCCCAGGCGATCGCTCAGGCGCCCACGCACATCGGCAATCTTGTCGCCCGCCTGACCAGCCGTGAGCTTGAGCAGTTCCTCGGCATCGGCAGCAACTTCCTTCAGGTCGGTGACGAACTTGTCGGTCACGTTGACGTTGGCGGGGGTTTGCACAGTGGTTTTGGCCATGGTCATACTCCTTGGGGTTGTTGGGGTTGTTGAGGCTGAATGGCGCGTAGGCGCGTCGGTCTTTATAGACAGCATATGGGCGAAATGCTGCATTGCAAGCGAGTTGCGATGTGATGACCACGCCGGGTCGGCAGCTGTCCAGTCGCAGTATGCCCTGTAAACCGCAAGCTGGGTTTATCCAGATCAAGATCAGGCCACCGTGCCGACTTGAAAATGCATGGGCGCAGCCGCATCTGCTGGCATAGGCAACACGGAGTCATCCATGCGATTCGAGAAACTCACCACCCAATTCCAGGAAGCCTTGAGCGAGGCCCAGTCCCTGGCCGTGACGCAGGACAATCCTTACATCGAACCGGTTCACCTGCTGGTTGCCCTGCTGCGGCAGGATGGCCCGAAAGCTTTGCTGGCGCGTGCCGGGGTTTATGTGCAAGGGTTGGCCACTGCGGCTCAGGCGGCGATGGGTCGACTGCCGCAGGTGCAGGGCAACGAGGGGAATATTCAAATCAGTCGCGAGTTGAACAATCTGCTCAACCTGACCGAAAAGGAGGCTGGCAAGCGCGGCGACCAGTTCATTTCCAGTGAATTGTTCCTGCTGGCATTGGCCGACGACAAGGGCGAGGCCGGCAGACTGACGCGCGAGGTGGGCCTGACACGCACATCGCTGGAGACGGCGATTGACGCCGTGCGTGGCGGCCAGAGCGTGAACAGCGCCGACGCCGAGCAGCAGCGCGAGGCCTTGAACAAATACACCCTCGACCTGACCGAGCGCGCCCGTGCCGGGAAGCTCGACCCGGTGATCGGCCGCGACGACGAAATTCGCCGCACCATCCAGGTCTTGCAGCGACGCACCAAGAATAACCCGGTGCTGATTGGCGAGCCCGGTGTGGGCAAGACGGCCATTGTCGAGGGCCTGGCGCAGCGCATCGTCAGCGGCGAGGTGCCGGAGACGCTGAAAAACAAGCGTGTGCTGGTGCTGGACATGGCTGGGCTCCTGGCGGGCGCCAAGTTCCGTGGCGAGTTCGAGGAGCGGCTGAAGGCCGTGCTCAAAGAGGTGGCGGCCGAAGAGGGTCGGGTGATTTTGTTCATCGATGAAATTCACACCATGGTCGGTGCCGGCAAGGCCGAAGGCGCGATGGATGCGGGCAATATGCTCAAACCCGCCTTGGCGCGAGGTGAGTTGCACTGCATTGGCGCCACAACCCTGGACGAGTATCGCAAATACATCGAGAAGGACGCCGCGCTGGAGCGGCGCTTCCAGAAAGTGCTCGTGGACGAGCCCACGGTCGAGGCGACCATCGCCATCCTGCGCGGCCTGCAAGAACGTTATGAGTTGCATCATGGGGTGGACATCACCGACCCGGCCATCGTCGCCGCGGCGGAGCTGAGCCACCGTTACATCACCGACCGTTTCCTGCCCGACAAGGCCATCGACCTGATCGACGAAGCCGGTTCGCGCATCAAGATGGAAATCGACTCCAAGCCTGAAGTCATGGACCGGTTGGATCGCCGCATCATCCAGCTCAAGATCGAGCGTGAAGCCGTGCGCAAGGAAAAGGACGAAGCCTCGCAAAAGCGCCTCGGCCTGATCGAGGAGGAAATCGCCAAGCTGCAAAAAGAGTATTCCGATCTCGAGGAAATCTGGAAGGCGGAGAAGGCCGCGGTGCAGGGATCTGCGCAGGTGAAAGAGCAGATCGATGCGATGCGCTATCAGATCGAGGAGCTGACGCGCAAGGGCGATTTCAACAAGGTTGCCGAACTGCAATATGGCCGCCTGCCCGAACTGGAGCGGCAGTTGAAAGATGCCCAGGCCCTGGAATCGGCGGACCGTGCCAAGGGTGACAAAGCCACACCGCGCCTGTTGCGCACCCAGGTTGGGGCTGAGGAAATCGCCGAAGTGGTCAGCCGCATGACCGGCATTCCGTTGTCCAAGCTGCTGCAAGGCGAGCGCGACAAGCTGCTGCAGATGGAGGACAAATTGCACCAGAGAGTGGTGGGACAGGACCAGGCGATTCACGCTGTGTCCGACGCCATTCGTCGCTCGCGCGCGGGCCTGTCAGACCCGAACCGGCCTTACGGCTCCTTCCTCTTTCTCGGCCCCACGGGAGTCGGCAAGACCGAGTTGTGCAAGGCCCTGGCCGAGTTCCTGTTCGACAGCCAGGACCACCTCATTCGCATCGACATGAGCGAGTTTATGGAGAAGCATTCGGTGGCCCGCCTGATCGGCGCTCCCCCAGGCTATGTCGGCTATGAGGAAGGCGGCTATTTGACCGAGGCAGTGCGGCGTAAGCCCTACAGCGTGATCTTGCTCGACGAGGTGGAAAAGGCGCATCCCGACGTGTTCAACGTGCTGCTGCAGGTGCTCGACGACGGCCGCCTGACGGACGGCCAGGGCCGCACCGTGGACTTCAAGAACACGGTCATCGTCATGACGTCGAATCTGGGATCGCAGCACATCATGGCCATGACTGGGCAACCGCAGGAGGCAATTCGTGATGCCGTCTGGATCGAGGTCAAACAGCATTTCCGCCCCGAGTTCCTCAACCGCATCGACGAGGTGGTTGTGTTCCACGCGCTGAGCCAGGCGCAGATCGAGGGCATTGCGCGAATTCAGCTCAAGTCGCTGGATCGCCGTCTGGCGCAGATGGACATCAAGCTGGAGGTCTCGGCCGCGGCGATCGCCGAAATGGCCAAGGCTGGGTACGACCCGGTGTTCGGTGCACGGCCCTTGAAGCGCGCGATCCAGAGCCAGATCGAGAATCCGCTGTCCCGGCGCATCCTCGAAGGTGGCTTTGGACCGAAGTCGGTCGTGCCGGTGGATGTGCGAGACGGCCAGATCGTGTTCGAGCGCACCGTGCATTGAAGTCTCCGGGCGCGACCTTGCCGGTGCGCAAGGTCGCGCCCGGCAACCGGAACCTTTTGCGTTGCAGCCTGTCTCTCATGAGCCTGCGCTGGCGCATCCGCAGAGCAAAAGCCGGCGTGCTTCAGGCTGCTCAGTGACGAGAGGGGGAATGGGCCTCTCGTCCTTGTTTCAAGCGGCTACGATGATGGCCGGAACGTCCACTTGGCTTGCCGTATGAACTTGAACCCACGACGCAGAACCCTTCTCCTGGCTGCTGGTGCGCTGAGCCTGGCCACCATGCTTGCAGCTTGCGGCCAAAAGCAGCATTGGGATCTCGACAATGTCAGTGCCGTATTGGCCAATTTGAAATTCAACCTGACCTCGGACACAGGGCAAAAGGTGACGGCCGCCGACTACAAAGGCAAGGTAGTCATTCTGTATTTCGGCTATACCCATTGCCCGGATGTTTGTCCCCTGACCATGTCGCATCTGGCCGAGGCGGTGAAGCAACTGGGGCCGCAAGGCCGCGATGTGCAAATCCTGATGGTCTCGGTGGACCCTGCGCGCGACACACTTCCCATTCTGCGTGCCTACACCCAGGCTTTCAGCCCGCAAGCCATTGGCCTGACGGGGACGCCGCAGGAAATCCAGGATGTAGCCAAGCGCTACCACGTTGCCTACCAACTGGGCAAGAAAGACAAGTCGGGCCAATATGTGGTCGACCACAGTGCCGCCATCTATGTCTTCGACAAAGACGGGCGCGGCATCTTGATCGGCTCGGACCTCACCCCGGTGCCGTCCATCGTGCACGATGTCAAACAGTTGCTGGCCGATTGAGCCGAACCCGGACAATTATTCCGGGTGATGTCGGCTGACCCGATCTGTCGGCTTCAGCCCACAGGCCTGGGTGCGGGAGCGGGGGAGTTCACTGCGGTGGCTTGGCGTGAGAGTATCGGCAAACGGCCACGCTCCGACAACCGCATCCAGTTCCGCAAAGCCACCATGGCGGCAATGACGTTGATGCCGGAGGCCGGAATCCACAGGATCAAGCCGCCGAGATGTTGATCTGTCAGCGGGTCGATGCCCGATATCGCTCGGCCACACAGGGTGTAGATGGGGTACCAGTCTGCACTCGTCAGCGCCAGCACGGCGCCCAGAATCATTTGCGGGATCATGGCGACGATGGGCAGGAAAATGCGTCCCCCCGGTCGCATGTGCGCAGGTGGCGCGGGCCTCGGGTCGAGCACCAGCCACCAGAACAGTAGCCCGTCGACCACCATGGTCCAGTTCATCAACTGGTAGAGCATGGTGTTGAGCATGACGCCCACATGAATGAAGGGCACCAGCCAGAACACGACCAGCCCGGAGAACAGGGCGCCAGCAATCCAGGGGTTGAGCACGAAATCGGTGATGCCCCGCATCGGCGCGGTGCGCATCAGGGGCGCCAGGAAGCGGCTGCGCCACCGCGCTGGAATGCCCGCGCGCCACGTGGGGACGGGCCAGGCCAGCATCACCAACAAGGGACCGAGGTCGTGCAGCGCCATCTGCTGCAGCATGTGCAAAAAGAACTGATGCTCGGCGTAGTAGTCCCACTGGGTCTGCAGCCCTTGGTACGTGAGCAGCCAGCCGAGCCAGAACCACATTTGCCGCCACCAGGGCGTGTGCTGCCTGCGGCTGCCGCGCCAATACAAGGCCGCACCGCCCAACAGGAAAAGCGCCATCGGCCAGGATGGATACCAGGGGTGGAGCCAGTGCAGCAAGGAACTCATCAAAAGCGTCGTCAGGATTCAAACGTCAGGTCGAGAGGATAACGCCGTCGGCATGCACCACCGGGTGGCAATCTGCACACAATGGAACCTGACCGGAAGAGCGAGGTCGCGTGGTTTGTTTTCGCGCAAGGAAAACTGCACGGTTTGCCGTTCCAATATGCTGCAAGGCCAGGGTCGGCTCACCATGACATGAGGAGCAAGAGCATGCCGTCGTCGATGTCAATCTGCGATTTTTGCGACCAGCATCCGGAGGCGATCTCCACGGGTCTGCTTCGGGTTTTGCCGCCGCAGTTCAGGAACTTCGGCCGCTTGCAGTCCTTTTACGGTCAAGTCAGTACCGTGCAATGTTTCGAAGACAACGGCCTGGTTCGCGCAGCGCTGGGGGACGCCGGCATGGCGCGGGTGCTGGTGGTCGACGGCGGCGGCTCGATGCGGCACGCACTGTTTGGCGGCAATCTCGCCGCGCTGGCGGCGCGCAGCGGATGGGCGGGTGTCGTGATCGACGGATGCGTGCGCGATGTCGCTGAAATCGCCGCAGCCCCTGTCGGCGTGCGCGCCTTGGCAGCTATGCCGATGCCGCCGCGCAAGCAGGGTGCCGGACAGCGCGATCTAGCGATCCGGATTCAGGGCGTCACGGTGCGGCCCGGCGATTGGCTCTATGCCGATGCCGACGGCATGCTGGTCTGCACCGAGCCGCTGCACATCGGCCCCCGATCGGGATCGTCTGGCGACTAGGGCCTGTTCACGCTCTTTCTGCCGTTTCGGTGCCGTATCAAAATCTGCTGCGAATCAGCCCGACCGCCAGCCCTTCGATGGCGAAAACCTGGTCAGCCCGCACCAGGATGGGCGCGAAATCCGGATTTTCCGGAAGCAACTCGATGTGCCCGGGTTGGCGTTGCAGGCGTTTGACCGTGACTTCATCTCCCAGGCGCGCCACGACAATCTGACCGTTGCGCACGTCCTGCGTCTGCTTCACGGCCAGCAGGTCGCCATCCAGAATGCCGGCTTCCTGCATGCTCATGCCTTTGACCTTGAGAAGATAGTCAGGCCGGGACGCAAACATCCGGGCCTCGACACCGATGGTCTGTTCGATATGTTCCTGCGCCAGAATGGGGCTACCGGCAGCCACACGGCCGATGAGCGGCAGCAAGAGTTGTTCCATGCCTGGCAAGGCGCGCGCGTGCGGGCGGCAGGTTGCCGGTCGCACCGTTTGCCTCGCAGTGGAGGTGAGCCGGATGCCACGCGACGTTCCCGGAGAGAGTTCAATCATGCCCTTGCGCGCCAGGGCATGCAGATGGTCTTCGGCGGCGTTAGCTGAACGAAAGCCCAGTTCAGCGGCAATTTCGGCACGCGTGGGCGGGTAGCCGGTGCGCTCGATGGCCTTGGAAATGAGCGTGAGGATTTCTCCCTGACGCGCAGTAAGCTTGGTGCTGGGTGTCGGCATGGTGCTTCCTCTCTCAAGCAAGTCAGAGGACCAATCCAAGGTGCTTGCCCCTGGGTTGGGCTTCGAGGTTAGGCCAGAATATTAAGCCGGATACTGTCATCATCAACAGCCTGTATTTTTATCCAGATCATCATCACATGCAATCAAAAATCGATATTTCCCTGCCCAAAGTGATCGTGCTCGGTACCGGAGGCACCATCGCTGGGGTCTCCACGGCGCATGCGGCGCAGGCCGGCTACCGGGCCGGCGCGCTCGATATCGCCGCTCTTGTTGCCGCCGCTCCCGGCATCGAGCTACTTGCGAACTTGCAGGCCGAGCAAATCGTGAGTGTCGACAGCAAGGACATGGGTGCTGCCGTCTGGGAGCAACTCGCCAGACGCATCCGCGACGGGTTGCAGCAGGAAGACGTGGCTGGTTGCGTCGTCACCCACGGCAGCGACACACTGGAGGAAACCGCCTACTTCCTGCATTGCGTGCTGCCGGCAGGCAAACCTGTGGTTCTGACAGCGGCGATGCGCCCCGCTACCGCGCTCTCGGCCGATGGACCGCGCAATCTGTACGACGCGGTGCAAGTCGCCGCGAGCCAGCAGGCACGAAGGCTTGGCGTGGTCTGCGTGCTGCATGGGCGCATCCATGGCGCTTGCGATGTGAGCAAAGCACAGCCGACGGCGGTGGATGCGTTTTCGTCCGGCGAACGCGGCCCGCTCGGTTTCGTCGGCGTGCAGGGCGTGCAGATCACGCGCCAGCTGCCGTCGCAACCGTCAGGCCCGTTGCCGCTGACACCATGGCAACCCCCAAGGGAAGGCTGGCCCCGCGTGGAGTTGGTGCATAGCCATGCGGGCGCAGACGGCGCGGTGGTGCGAGCCTTGATGCAGGCATCGCAAAGCGGCGATCCAAGCCACAAGCTGGCGGGTCTGGTGGTGCTGGGGACGGGCAGCGGCACGGTGCATGAGCAGTTGCAAACTGCCCTCGACGAGGCCGAGGCAACCGGCCTCAGGGTGGCTTACGCCTCGCGCGCGGGAGCTTTGTCGGGGGGCGACTTCGACGGCTTGAATGCCGTGAAGATTCGCATTCGTCTGATGCTGGAGCTGGCCGCCGCAGCAGCTTGAATCACAGGCCCGAACTGCACTGCTGAAACAGGCTCCGGGTGAAGGCCAGCACGGCTTGGGCTGTTCGCACCGGCGACAGGCAGGCAGATGCCGTGCCGCCTTCAGCGGCAGTAGCTCGCAACCGCAGCCATGGCCTGTTGGCGTTGCGCGGCGCGTTGGGCGTCCGTGAGAAAGGCGCGATTGCCATGCGCGTCCACCTCAGCCAGGCGTACGCCGCTGTCGAGCGTCTGCAACTGACGTTGAGCATGTTGGCAGTTTGCCTGTCTGGTTTGTGCGTCGAACTCCTGTTGCAAACGTTGCGCCGCCTCCTTGGCGTGCTTGTCTTGCTCCAGCTTTTGCTGCAGCTCGCGCGTTGCCTGGGTTTGCGCCGTGACCTTGGGAACTGATGCCGACGCAGTCGGCGGGCCAGAAGCCGCGCTCGCTGCGGGCGCGTTGGCCCGCATGGGAGCGGCCGCCGGTTTGGCCAGGATATTCTTGAGCGGAATATTCGGTGGCGGCGGCAGGTCGCTGTACTGCACCACGCCGGCGGGAGAAATCCATTTCCACTGGGCATCTGCGGTCTGAGCCGCGAAAAGGTTGGCCACAGCGAACAAGGCGGCTGGCACCGCGACACGACACAGCGGGCGGACTGAGGGGCGGACGGGGGCGAATGCGGGCATTCATGGCTCCATGGTTGTGCAAAAGCTTAAGCCATCTTGACCGCCGCAAAGCCCTGTTTTCATGCCGCGCGGCCTCACATCCGGGCAGGTGTTGCAGGCATGCCGCACCTGTGTACCCGGGTGCAGGAGTGCGCGGTCTTTTATCATCGCCTTTTGCGCCTGGAGGATTTATGCGCCTGCTCGGAAAAGCGTTGACCTTTGACGACGTCTTACTGGTCCCAGCTTATTCTCAAGTTCTACCCAAAGACACCGACCTTTCCACCCAGCTCACACGCCGCGTGCGCCTGAACATTCCGCTGATCTCGGCGGCGATGGACACGGTGACCGAGTCCAAGCTGGCGATTGCCATGGCCCAGGAAGGCGGCATCGGCATCATCCATAAAAATCTCACACCCAAGGCGCAGGCCACGGAGGTGGCGCGCGTCAAGCGCTACGAATCCGGAGTGCTGAAGGACCCGATCACCATCTCGCCGGGCGTCAAGGTCAGCGACGTGGTCAACCTGTCGCGCCAGCATGGCATTTCGGGTTTTCCGGTGGTCGAGAACAACAAGGTGGTGGGCATTGTCACCAACCGGGATTTGCGTTTCGAGACGCGATTCGATCTACCCGTGCGCGACATCATGACCCCACGCGAGCGGCTGGTCACGGTGCGTGAAGGCGCCACGGTGGACGAAGCCAAGGCGCTGATGCACAGACACCGGCTGGAACGCGTGCTGGTGATCAACGACGCCTACGAGCTTCGCGGCTTGATGACGGTGAAAGACATCCAGAAAGCCACCGAGCGTCCCAACGCGGCGCGCGACCCCCAAGGCAAGCTGCGCGTCGGCGCGGCCGTGGGTGTGGGCGATGGCACCGAAGAGCGCGTGGAGGCTTTGGTGCGCGCCGGGGTGGACGTGATCGTGGTCGACACCGCGCATGGCCACAGCCAGGGCGTGATCGACCGCGTGCGCTGGGTCAAGCAGTACTACCCGGATGTCGACGTGATCGGCGGCAACATCGCCACCGCCGAAGCGGCGCGGGCACTGGCCGATGTGGGGGCCGATGGCGTCAAGGTCGGCATCGGCCCGGGTTCCATTTGCACGACGCGTATCGTCGCCGGGGTCGGTGTGCCGCAGATCACCGCGATCGCCAACGTGGCGCAAGCACTGACAGGCAGCGGTGTGCCGCTGGTGGCCGATGGCGGCGTGCGTTACTCCGGCGACATCGCCAAGGCCATCGCCGCCGGAGCGCACACCGTGATGATGGGCAGCATGTTCGCCGGCACGGAGGAAGCCCCGGGCGAAGTGATTTTGTTCCAAGGCCGCTCGTACAAGACGTACCGCGGCATGGGATCCATCGGCGCGATGAACGCCGGATCGGCCGACCGCTACTTCCAGGACGGCACCCAGGCTTCGGCCGCTGCCGGAGCCGAGAAGTTCGTGCCCGAGGGCATCGAAGGCCGTGTGCCCTACAAGGGCTCGCTCGCGGCCATCCTCTATCAGCTGGTCGGTGGCGTGCGCTCGTCCCTGGGCTATTGCGGCTGCCCCAGCATCGACGCCATGCGCGGTCAGGCGCAGTGCGTGGAGATCACCTCGGCCGGGATGCGGGAAAGCCATGTGCACGACGTGCAGATCACGAAGGAAGCGCCCAACTATCACGTCGATTGATCCTGAGGCGGTGTGTGAGCAGAGCACCACACAGCCATGACCCCATCGTCACTTGAACCTGCCTTCATGCACGACACCATCCTGATCCTGGACTTCGGTTCCCAGGTGACTCAGCTCATTGCCCGCCGCGTGCGCGAAGCGCATGTGTACTGCGAAATCCATCCGAACGACGTCAGCGATGCTTTCATCCGCGAACTGGCGCGCAAGGGGCTCAAGGGCATCATCCTCTCCGGCAGCCACGCCAGCACCTATGAGGACCAAGAGTTGCGTGCGCCGCAGGCGGTTTGGGAGGTAGACGTGCCGGTGCTGGGTATTTGCTACGGCATGCAAACCATGGCCGCACAACTCGGCGGCACGGTGGAATGGAGCGAGCACCGCGAATTCGGCTATGCCGAGGTGCGCGCCCGTGGCCATACCCGATTGTTCGATGGCATCGAAGATTTCAGCACGCCCGAAGGCCACGGCATGCTCAAGGTCTGGATGAGCCATGGCGACAAGGTGACGGCGCTGCCACCAGGCTTCAAACTGATGGCGTCCACGCCAAGCTGCCCGATCGCCGGCATGGCCGACGAGGCGCGCGGCTACTACGCCGTGCAGTTTCATCCCGAGGTGACGCACACCGTGCAGGGCAAGGCCATCCTCACGCGCTTCGTGCGCGGCATCTGCGGCTGCCGGGGCGACTGGATCATGGGTGACTACATCGCCGAGGCCGTGGCCCGCATCCGCGAGCAGGTGGGCGAGGAGGAGATCATCCTTGGCCTGTCCGGCGGGGTCGATTCCAGCGTGGCCGCGGCGCTGATCCACCGCGCCATCGGCGACCAGCTCACCTGCGTGTTCGTCGATCACGGCCTGCTGCGCCTGAACGAAGGCACGACGGTGATGGAGATGTTCGCCGGACGCCTGCATGCCAAGGTGGTGCATGTGGATGCCGGCGCCCAGTTCCTCGGCCACCTGCAAGGCGTCAGCGACCCCGAGCAAAAGCGCAAGATCATCGGCCGCGAGTTCGTCGAGGTCTTCCAGCGTGAGGCCAAGAAGCTGGTGAATGCCAAGTGGCTGGCGCAAGGCACCATTTACCCGGACGTCATCGAATCCGGTGGCGCCAAGACCAAGAAGGCCACCACCATCAAGAGCCACCACAACGTCGGCGGCCTGCCTGAAACCCTGGGGCTCAAGCTGCTGGAGCCGTTGCGCGAGCTGTTCAAGGACGAGGTGCGTGAACTGGGCGTGGCGCTGGGGCTGCCTCCCGACATGGTGCATCGCCACCCCTTCCCCGGCCCCGGCCTGGGCGTGCGCATCCTGGGCGAGGTCAAGCCCCCTTACGCCGACCTGCTGCGCCGCGCCGATGCCATCTTTATCGAGGAACTGCGCGCCTTCAAGGACGAAGCCACGGGCAAAAGCTGGTACGACCTCACCAGTCAGGCCTTCGCCGTGTTCCTGCCCATCAAGAGCGTGGGCGTAATGGGCGACGGACGCACCTACGACCACGTGGTCGCCCTGCGTGCCGTACAAACCAGCGACTTCATGACTGCGGACTGGGCCGAGCTTCCCTACGCTCTGCTGAAAAAAGTGTCCAGCCGCATCATCAACGAGGTGCGCGGCATCAACCGCGTGACCTACGACGTCTCCTCCAAGCCCCCGGCCACCATCGAGTGGGAGTGAACCGCCATGCGTGCAGGTTTCGGATTGATCGGTTTGTTGCTGGCGCTGCTCATCGTCGCCTGGCTGGCCAAGACCGAGCTGGCACCGCGTCCCGTCGGGCCTCAAGCCGTCGGTGCCGCGGCGTCCGCCCCACAGGATCCGAGCATCAACACCCCGGCGCAAGGCGCGGCGGCGCTGGACCAGTTCAAGCAGAAGCTGAACCAGGCCTTGCAGACCAGGCCAGTGAACGCGCCTTCCTCGCCTTGAACGCGCTGGCCTTGCCCGCACCGACATGACCACGGCAATGACCGAAGCCGATTCAACCGACCGCGCTTTCATGCGCCTGGCGCTCGATCAGGCGCAAAACGCCTGGCTGCTGGGTGAGGTGCCGGTGGGTGCGGTGATCGTGCATGGGGGCCGAGTCATCGCCACGGGCTACAACCGGCCCATCGGCGACAGTGACCCCACGGCCCACGCGGAAATCACCGCCCTGCGCCAGGCCGCCAGCCTGCTCGGCAATTACCGCCTGCCGGGCTGCACCCTCTACGTCACGCTGGAGCCCTGCGCCATGTGTGCGATGGCGCTGCTGCACGCGCGACTGGACCGTGTCGTATTCGGCGCCCGCGACCCCAAGACCGGTGCCGCTGGCAGCGTGCTGAACCTGTTCGATGAACCGCGCTTGAACCACCATTGCGTCTTGCACGCCGATGTCGAAGCCGACTCCTGCGGGCGCCTGCTGCAAGATTTTTTCCGCGAGCGCAGAAACCAGTTGCGACAAGCGCGTGAAACCACTGCCGTCGAGCTGGTCAGGCCGATTGAAGCCGACGGCGATGGGGGGCGTGAAGATGTCCAGAGCCGCGTACACGACACGGGGATCGATGTGCAGCATCTCGATGAAGCCGGTGATGCGACTGCGAACCCGTCGCAGATTTAGCCGATCATCGAGTGCCTCGCCGCTTTCCAGTGCGTATCGCCGTGTCCCCGGCGTCACGCTCTGCCGGAGCCATCGGATTGATTGCATCAACCTTTCATCAACCGCCCCTCGCTTGAGGCGATCACCCTCATGACTGCGACAAACGCTCCCCATCAAACCCATGCACGCGGCCTGTTG
The DNA here is from genome assembly GCA_028871675.1 of Betaproteobacteria bacterium. Taxonomy (GTDB): domain Bacteria; phylum Pseudomonadota; class Gammaproteobacteria; order Burkholderiales; family Burkholderiaceae_C; genus Thiomonas_A. The sequence goes on along the minus strand of JAGWMO010000014.1, from coordinate 46,068 downwards.
CGGCTGATCTCACCCTCTGGCGCTGTACCCGAGCCAGAGCGCATCGAGCGTGCCGAGCGGCATTTACTGGCACTCGGTTTTCGCGTGCAGCGTGACGCCCAGGTCTTGAGTCGGGTGCAGCGCTTTGCCGGAACCGACACCCAACGCCTGCAGGCCATCCACCGGGCAGCGCGCAGCAAGGCGCGCGTGGTGCTGGCCACACGCGGCGGCTATGGTCTTGGCCGCATCCTGCCGCGGCTGGACTATGCCTTGCTGGCCGAGGCCATGACTCAGCGTGAGCAATGCTGGGTGGGGCATAGCGATTTCACCGCGCTGCAATTGGCGGTGCTGGCGCAGACCGGCGCCGTCACCTACAGCGGACCGATGGCGGCTTACGACTTCGGCAACGAGAAACTCGACGATATCACCGTGGACAGCTTTCTCGACGCCCTGGACGGCAGCCAGGAGGCGGTGGGCTTCACCTGCGACGACGCCCCGCGCGGGCTCGACGCCGCAGGTGTGTTGTGGGGTGGGAACCTGTGCCTGGTGGCCAGCCTGGTGGGCACGCCTTACCTACCCAGGCAGCGCGGTGTACTGTTCCTGGAAGACATTGCCGAGCAGCCTTACAGCGTGGAGCGCATGTTCACCCAGCTCTTGCACGCCGGTGTGCTGCAGCGGCAAAAAGCCGTGGTGCTGGGTGCATTCACCGAGTACAAACTCACCGCGCACGATGCCGGCTTCGATCTGGCGGCTGCCGTGGCATGGCTGCGCGTCCAACTCAAACAGCATGGCGTGCCGGTTATCACCGGCCTGCCGTTCGGCCACGTGCGGACCAAGCTGACCCTGCCCCATGGCGCCAGGTGCCGCCTGGTGCGTGATGGCGGCGAAGCCTATCTGGTGTTTGCCCACGCCCACGACTGAGGCACCGTGTCTCAAGCGCCGGCGTCGCCGGATCGGCCGATCCGCACCACGATCTTGCCCATCGTTTCGCGCCGGCTGAGCCGCGCGATGGCTTGCGCCGCCTGATCCAGCGTCACCTGCTCGGTGATCTCCGGACGCAGGCTGCCCACGGTGAACCATTGCAGCAATTGCCGCACATTGCCGGCATGTTGCTTCGGGTTGCGCTGCACCGCCTCGCCCCAGTAGACGCCGAGAATCTGGCGTTCTTTCAGCAATGCGAGATTCAGCGGGATGCGAGGAATGTCGCCCGCCGCGAAGCCCACCACGAGGTAGCGGCCACGCCAGGCCGTGGCGCGCAGTGCGGCTTCGGCGTAGGTGCCGCCCACCGGGTCGAGCACCACGTCGGCGCCTTGGCCGTCGGTCAGCGCCAGCAGGCCTTGGCGCAGGTCGCCGCTGGCATAGTCCAGCAGGACGTCGGCACCATGCGCCTGGGCGAGCTGCAGTTTCGCCTTGCTGGATGCCGCGGCGATCACCCGCGCGCCCATGGCCTTGGCGATGTCCACCGCTGCCAGGCCAACACCGCCACCGGCACCGAGCACAGCCAGGGTTTCGCCGGACTGCAACTGCGCCACATCTTGCAGCGCGTGAATGGCGGTGCCGTAGGTCAGCATGAACGCCGCACCCTGCTCGAAGCTCATGCCGGCCGGCAGGGGCATCACGCGGCGCGCGTCCACCGCGCAGCGTTCGGCCAGGCCGCCGTGGCCGGCGAAGGCGATGACGGCATCGCCCGGCTTGTAGGCCGTCACGCCAGCGCCTGTCTGCAGAATGGTCCCGGCAAACTCGGCGCCGGGCGAGAAGGGCAGGGGTGGCTTGGTCTGGTAGAGCCCCTGGACGATGAGTGCGTCGGGAAAGTTCAACCCGCAGGCGCGCACCGCGATCACCACCTCGCCGGCTGCTGCGGTGGGATCGGGCGCGTCACCCAGACGCAGCGTGTCGATCGGGCCATAGGCCATGCACAGCAGGGTTTTCATCGGGACACCTCGGCAGCGGTGGGGGGAGTGGGTGAAACCGGGGGCGTCAGCGGCGTGGGATTACGGCCCTGCACCATGTCCTGGCAACGCCGTTCCACCGCCTGCAGAATTTTGCGGTGCGGCACGATATAGAACTGCCCTTGCTCCACGGCAGAGAACGTGACGCGGGCGACATCGTCGGGCGTGAGCTTGCCGGACTGCACCGCCTGGGCCATGCGCGCAGCGTAGGCGGCTGATTGCGGCGACAGCTCGGGCTCGGCGCCGAAACGCGACTGCCGGTGGCGCGCGCTCTGGTTGATGCCGGTGGGCACCCAGGCTGGGCACAGCACCGAAACACCGACCAGCGAGTCCTGCTCGGCAAGCTCCGCGTACAGGGTTTCCGACAACGTGACCACGCCATGCTTGCTCACGTTGTAGGCCGCCATGCCGGGGCTCGACACCAGGCCCGCAGCCGAAGCGGTGTTCACCACATGGCTGGGCTCGCGTTGCTGCTGCATGCGTGGCACGAAATGACGAATGCCGTGGACCACGCTCATCAGGTTGACGCCCAGAACCCAGTCCCAGTCAGCGGCGCTGTGCTCGGTGGTGATCCGGCTGCAACCCACGCCGGCGTTGTTGAACAGCAGATGCACGGCGCCAAAACGGGCGAAGCCGGCATCGGCCAGGGCGGCCACATCAGCCTCACGGCTGACGTCGGCCGCGTGCAGCAACAGACGTCCGGGCGGCAGGCCAAGGCTGGCTGTGACGTGTTGCAAGCGGTCGACGTCGAGATCGGTCAGCACCAGCTTCATGCCGCGCGCGGCCGCCTGCCGCGCCAGGGCCAGGCCGATGCCGCCGGCGGCACCGGTGATGACTGCTGTTTTGTCTTGGAAGTTCTGCATGGGAAGTCCGTTGGAGAGTGTCAGCAAAGGCACGCCATTCAGGCTGGGTCGAACACGATGACACCGCGGGCATTGCGCCCGGCTTGCAGGTCGCCGAAGGCTTGTGCGGCCTGGTCGAGCCGATAACGCTGGGTGATGAGCTGATCGAGCTTCAAGCGTCCGGCGCGGTACAGCGCAATGAGCCTGGGGAAATCCTGTTGCGGCCGGGCCGAGCCGTAGTAGCTGCCGGTGAGGGTCTTTTCCTCGAAGGTGAGGCTGGCGGTACGCACGCTGGTGACATCGGACTGAGCGGCCACGCCCACCACCACGGCCGTGCCCCCTTTGCGCAAGCTTCCATAGGCCTGCGCGACGAGCGTGCCCAGGCCGACGCACTCGAAGGCGTAATCCACGCCGCCGTCGCTCAGCCGTTTGATGGCCTTGATCACGTTGGGCTCCAGGCTCGCATCCACGGCGTCGGTGGCGCCGAACAGGCGCGCGAACTCGAGCTTGTGAGCCATGGTGTCGACCGCGATGATGCTGGCGGCCCCGGCGATGGCGCAACCCTGGATCGCGCTCAGCCCGACGCCTCCGCAGCCGAACACGGCCACGCTCGAGCCGGCTTGCACGCGGGCGGTGTTGAACGCCGCGCCCACGCCGGTCATCACGCCGCAGGCCATCAGACAGGCCGGCTCCAGCGGCATGGCGGAATCGATCTTCACCACGCTGTCCACATGCAACGTGGCGTATTCAGCCATCACGCCGCAACCGGAAAACGCCGACAGGGGCTGGCCGGCGGCGTCGAAGGTGCGCACCGTGCCGTCGGGCAGGGTGGTGAGCGTCCGGGCAGCCTGATCACAGAGTTGCGGCCTGCCGGTCTGGCAATAGCGGCAACACCCGCACATGCTGACGAAGGAGCTGACCACGGCGTCGCCCACGGCGAGTCGGGTCACGCCCTCGCCGACATCGACCACGATGCCGGCGCCTTCATGCCCCAGCACCAGGGGTGGTGCCATGGGAATGGTGCCGTTGGTGGCCGAGAGGTCGCTGTGGCATACGCCGCAGGCGGCAAGGCGGATGGTGACTTCGTTGCGACGCGGTGGATCGACGCGAATGGTCTCGACTTCAAACGGGCGTTCCGGGCCGCGACAAACCACGGCGCGGGCTTGGCGTGCAGGCATGGGGATTCTCCTGAAAGGGTCAGGCCGCAAGCGGGCCGCGGGCGACACGCTGCAACTGGGTGTCGCTGTCGCCCAGCCAGAGTTCGATGGTGGTCAGGCGCTTGAACCAATGACTCACCTGCATCTCGTCGGTCATCCCCATGCCGCCGTGCAATTGCACCGCCTGCTGCGAGACGAAGCGACAGGCCTGGCCGACCCGCGCTTTGGCAGCGGCGAGCACGCGGCTGCGTTGCGGGGCGTTGCCGTGGGTGCACATCTCGGCGGCGAGCAGGGCCATGGAGCGCGCCTGCTCCACCTCCATCCACATGTCCACGGCGCGGTGCTGCAGCACCTGAAAGCGGCCGATGGGCTGGCCGAATTGCTGGCGGGTGTTGAGATAAGTGACCGTGGCGTCCAGCGTGGCCTGCAAAAGACCAACGCCTTCGGCGCACAGCGCTGCCAGCCACAAGGCACGCATGTCTTCAGCCATCGCCGCGCCCTGGCCGGCCGGATCGATGCGGGCATCGGCTGCAAGCTGCACACCATCCAGCTTCACGTCGGCGGCGCGCTGGGCGTCGAGCAGGGCATAGGGTTGCAGCCTGACGCCGGGGCTGCGCGCGGGCACGGCGAACCAGGCGATCGTGGCGTCGTCGGTCTGTGCCGACACCAGCAGGACATCGGCGCAAGGCGCCTGCAGCACCAGGGTCTTGGTGCCGGCGAGCCGCCAGCCGTCGGCATGGCGGCTCGCCGCAGTGCCGGGCCGCTCGATGTCGAAGCCTGCCCCCGGCTCGAACACCGCAGGCGTGGCGATCGCCTGGCCCACGGCCAGGCGCGGCAGCCAGGTTTGCGTGGCCGCGCTGCCTTCGCTGGCGGCGAGCAGTTGGGTGGCCAGCAGCGCGCTGGCCAGCACCGGCTCCAGCGGCAGCGCCGGGGCAAGGGTCTGCAAGGCATGCAGGCCGTCCTGCACGCTTGCGTTCAAGCCGCCGTGGGCATCGGGCACGAGCAGAGCGGTGATGCCGAGTTCGGCCAAGGTTGCCCAGGCTTGGGGACTGAAGCCATCCGCGGATGCCGAAGCGCGGCGCTGGGCGAAGCCGTAGTCGCGCTGCATGAAGCGGCGCAGCGCGTCCGCCAGTTGGCACTGCTCATCGGTGGGTTGCCACTGCATGCGGTTTCCTTCACAAACCCAAGGCACGGGCCAGGATGTTCTTCTGGATTTCGTTGCTGCCGCCAAATATGGAGAGCTTGCGCCAGTTGGCGTATTGCGCGGCGAGCAGCTCGTCACCCTGGTCTTCAGTCTCGGCCATGGCTGCCGGTGCTTCGACGCCTTCTGCGGCAGGCGCGAAGGGCAGGGCGCGCTGGCCTGCGGCGTGCATCAGCAGCTCCGACAGGCGCTGCTGCAACTCGCTGCCCAGCACCTTGAGCATGGAACTCTCCGGTCCCGGCGGGCCATCGCGCTGCAGCATGCGCAGTTGCGTCGCTTCCAGCGCCAGCAGGTCGATCTCGATCTGGGCGACGCGTACCGCGAACAGCGCATCGCCGCGCAGGCGCTGGCCGTTGGCGTCGGTCCGGGCAACGATGTCCTTCAGGCGTGCCAGTTCCCGCTTGACGATGCCCACACCCGCAATATTGCTGCGCTCGTGACCGAGCAGGTATTTGGCAATGGTCCAGCCCTGGCTCTCCTCGCCTACGCGGTTGGCCACGGGCACGCGAACCTGGTCGAACCAGACCTCGTTGACCTCGTGTTCTCCATCCAGGGTGATGATGGGACGCAGCGTGACGCCGGGTGAGCGCATGTCGATGAGCAAGAAGGAAATACCCTGCTGCGGCTTGGTCGCAACGTCGGTGCGCACCAGGCAAAACATCCAGTCGGCGTATTGACCCAGCGTGGTCCAGGTTTTCTGCCCGGTGACGATGTAGTCCTCGCCGTCGCGCAGCGCGCGGGTTTTAAGCGAGGCCAGGTCCGAGCCCGAGCCCGGCTCGGAATAGCCCTGGCACCACCACACCGCGCCACTGGCGATGTCGGGCAGCAGGTCCCGGCGCTGGGCCTCGCTGCCGAAACGCATCAGCACAGGAGCCAGCATCTTCAGGCCGAAGGGCAGTTGCCGCGGCGCGCCGGCCAGGGCGCATTCCTCGTCGAACAGTGCTTGCTGAACAGCGCTCCAGCCGGTGCCGCCGAATGGTTCCGGCCAATTCGGCGCGGCCCAGCCCTGGGTATGCAGGATGCGTTGCCAACGCACGAAATCGTCCTTCTCCAGGCGCGAGCCGCGCAACACCTTGCGTCGGATGTCGACTGGCAGGGCCGCGCCTAAAAACCCGCGCACTTCAGCACGGAAATCGGCGTACTCGGGAGACAAGTCGGTATCCATGGGCAATCCATGTGCGCCATACCTGCGCAGGGCGGGAGAAAGCGGACACAATGCGGTTGGCGGTAAAACCGCATTGCGGAATTTTGTTCCGTGAAATATGGTGACGATTGTTCGGCGTGTTGGTTGGGCTGTCAAGCTTGGCCAGGCGCCACCTTCGCAGCGAGCATCGAGACTTCGCCCCGACCATGAAAACGTCCATTCCCAAGCCGTCACAGCCCATGCCGCCTGGCAAGCCGAGCCCGAGCGCGAAGGACGATCGCCAATTCGTCACCGCGCTGGCCCGGGGTCTGGAGGTGTTGTCCAGCTTTCGCTCGCGCGACAAGTCCTTGGGCAACCTGGAGATTGCCCAGCGCTGCAAACTGCCCAAGTCCACCGTCTCGCGCCTGACCTACACGCTCACGCGCCTGGGCTACCTCGCGCAGGACGCGGACAGCGGCAAGTACCGTCTGGGCACGGCCACGCTGTCGCTTGGCAGCACGGTGCTGGCACGCATGGATGTGCGCCAGGTGGCGAGGCCGCTGATGCAGGAACTGGCCGATGCGTCCAAGGCCATGGTGTCGCTGGGTACACGCGACCGCCTGTCGCTCATTTATGTGGAGAACTGTCGCAGTGCCTCGGCGCTGACCTTGAGCCTGGACGTGGGCTCGCGCATTCCCATGGCCACCACGGCGATGGGCCGCGCCTACCTCGCCGCGGTGGGCGAACGCGAGCGTGCCGCGGTATACGACGATCTGGCCGCGCTCGACGGGCTGGCCTGGCCGGCGCTCAAGCGGGGCATCGACAAAGCCCTGGAGGACTATCGCACGCTGGGCGTGGCGTGCTCCTTCGGCGACTGGCAGCCGGACGTGAATGCCATTGCCGTGGGCTTCGACCCCGGCGGGGGCATGCCGTTGATGGCGATCAACTGCGGCGGCCCGGCGTTCCAGTTATCCCCCGCCTTCCTGTTGGAAGAGGTCAGGCCGAAACTGATCGCGATGGTGCAGCAACTCGAGCGCTTGATCATGCGCTGAACAGCGTTCGACCGACCTGCCGTGGCGTCCTTCAAGCCGCACCCAGGAACGCGCGGATTGCCGTCTCGACTTCCTGTGGCTGCTCGTGCACCACCCAGTGCGAACCGCTCGGCACGCGATGGATGCGCAGATCGGGCACGACGGCCTCCAGCCCGTCGAGCAAGACGAGCAAGAGGGCCGGATCCTGCTCGCCCCAGATCACCAGGGTGGGCATGGGGACGAGGAAGTCTTTCGGCTCCAGCTTCAAACCTGCTGCACCCGCTTGTGTCGGCGTGAGGGGCACCAAGGGTGAGGCGCGGTAGTAATGGAGCATCGCGTTCATGGCGGCGGGTTGCAGCCAGGCCTGCTTGTAGAGCGCGATCTCGGCCTCGGTCAGCACGATCTGCCCCGTCACAGGATGGCGAAACAGGGCGAGCAGACGCTGGCAATCGTCACGCAGCAACAGCTCGGCCGCGTCGCTCTCGCGAAAACGCAGCATGTACCGGCTCGCAGCCTGCTGTGCCGGGTCATGGGTGAGGGCGCGGGCAAAGGGAATGGGGTGGGGCGAGTTGATGATGACCAGCTGCGAGATGCACTGCGGCTGGCGCGCCGCCAGGCTCCAGGCCACCGCACCGCCCCAGTCGTGCGCGACCAGCACACACTGCGCATAGCCGAAGTGTTGCAGCAGGCCGAGCAGGTCGTCCATCAATGGCTGCACCCGGTAGGCCGCCACGCCCTGAGGTTTGTCCGAAAGGTTGTAGCCGCGCAAGTCGGGCGCCACGGCGAAATGATCACGGCCGAAGGCCGCGAGTTGCGTCTGCCATGCCGCCCAGCACTCGGGGAAGCCGTGGACGAACAGCATCATCGGCCTGCCCGGATCCCCTGCGCTGGCGACGTGCAGACGGATGCCGCTGGAGAGCGTGACATCATGGTGTTGCAGCATGCCGGGCTCCGGTTCAAGGCGAGGGCACGCGCACCAGGCGGCCGTCCACCAGGCAAGCGACGCCATCATCCGCGTGAGGCTGGGCTGCGTACTCCACTTCGGCGTCGAGACGGCGCGCCGTCATCAGCCGTCCCACGCGTGAGTTTCGCAGGTTGCGCAGGGCGTCGCTGCCTTGGTGCAGGGCTGCGGCAGCCAGCGCTGCATCCGAAAAACTGCGCTCTCCGCGAGCCTGCTGCAGACAAGTCACCAGCAGGCCGGCACCGTAGAAATCCTCCAGATTGAACTGCCCGCTCGAGCCCGCACAGACCACCAGCAAGGTGCTGTTCGGATGCTCGCGCAGCACATGCGCCATGGTGGCCCGGGCGTTTCGCAGGCTGGCGGCGTAAACACGGGCGGCGGGTTCAGCCTTGCGCAGCGCCACCGTGCCATTCGTGGTGCTGTAGATCAGCGTGCGTTCGCGCAGGTCGTGGCGCATGAGCGCAAGTGGCGTCGGGTGGGCAAAGCCGGGCAGGGTTTCGGCGTCGAGTTCACCGCTGAGGACAGTGCTTGACGGCTCCAGCCCTGCGGCGATGCGGCGCGCGTGCGCGGCGTCCAGCGCCGGAATGACGGCACTGGCCCCGGCCTGCAGCGCTGCCAGTGCCGAGGTGGTGGCGAACAGGACGTCGAGCACGATGACCACGCGGCCATCCAGGCGCTGGGTGTCGAGTTCCTCCTTGGTCAGCAGGACGTGAATTTTTTGCATGGTTTCGAGCCGACGCCGTGGCGTCGTTGGGCGCCTTTACAAGTGAACGCCGGCAGGCTAGCATCGATCGTATTCAAAACAAAGTTCTGCATTGCGGAATCGCGTATCTGCAATCGCACCGGGCTCGTTCACATTCCAGGAGACAGCATGAGCAGCGTCATTGCATCGCGCTTCGGGGACGTTGCCGTCCTCACGCTCGACAACCCACCGGTCAACGGCTTTGGCAGGCAGCAGCGACGCCTGCTGGTGGAGGCCATCGACGCCGCAGCCACCGACCCCGCGGTGCTCGGCATCGTCGTCACCGGGGCAGGGGCGATGTTTTCCGGTGGCGCCGACATTCGCGAATTCGGCCAGCCCGAAGCGATGGCGTCGCCCCATTTGCTCGATGTCATCGCCGTGGCCGAAGCCTGCTCCAAACCCGTGGTCGCGGCCATCAACGGCACCTGCATGGGCGGCGGGCTGGAATTCGCACTCGGCTGCCATGGCCGCGTCGCCCTGGAGTCAGCCCTGGTCGCGCTGCCCGAGGTCAAGCTCGGGCTGCTGCCGGGTGCTGGCGGCACCCAGCGCCTGCCGCGTGCCGTGGGGCTGGAAAACGCCATGAACATGATTGTGTCCGGCGAACCGGTGCCGGCCAAAATGCTGGCGAAAACGGCGCTGTTCGACGCGGTGGTCGAGCAGGACGTGGTGGCGGCGGCAGCCGGCGTCGCGCGCAAGCTGGCGTCCTCGCCGCAGTCCACACCCAAGGTGCGCGACTATGCGCTTGACGACGCCGACGTCGAAGCCTTCATCCAGTTCACCCGCACCATGGTGCAGGCGCAATTCCCGCGTGAGCCGGCCCGCCTGCAGTGCGTGGAGGCGGTGGCCGGCGCGCTCAAGCCCTTCGATGAGGGTCTGTTGCAGGAACGCAGGCTGTTCGCCATGCTGATGGCCACACCCGAATCGCAGGCACTGCGCCACGCTTTTTTTGCCGAGCGCGCGGCGTCCAAAATTCCCGACGTGCCCGCCGACACGCCAACACGCGCCATCGCCAGGGTCGGCGTGATTGGCGCCGGCACCATGGGGGGTGGCATCTGCATGAATTTTTTGAACGCCGGCATCCCCGTCACGCTGCTTGAAACCGCGCAGGAGGCGCTGGACCGAGGTGTGACCACCATCCGCAGGAACTACGACAACTCGGCCAGGAAGGGCAAGCTCAAGCCCGAACAAGTGGACAGGCGCATGGCCCTGCTGCACCCCACACTGGATTTCGCGCAACTGGCCGATTGCGACCTCGTCATCGAAGCCGTGTTCGAGACCATGGAGGTCAAGCGCGAGGTGTTCCTGCACCTGGACGCCGTGGCCAAGCCGGGGGCCATTCTTGCGTCCAACACCTCGACCCTCGATCTCGACGCCATCGCCGGCTTCACCAAGCGCCCGCAGGACATCGTCGGTCTGCATTTTTTCAGTCCTGCCAACGTCATGAAGCTGCTGGAAGTGGTGCGCGGCAAGGCCACCTCCAAGGACGTGCTCGCCACGGTGATGAAAGTGGCCAAGACCATTCGCAAAACGGCGGTGGTTTCGGGAGTGTGCGACGGTTTCATCGGCAACCGCATGATCGAACATTACGGCCGCATGGCGAACTTCCTCGTGGAGGAGGGCGCGAGCCCGCAGCAGGTGGACCGAGCCCTCGAAGCCTGGGGCATGGCGATGGGGCCTTACCGCATGGCCGATCTGGCAGGCAATGACATCGGCTGGGCGATTCGCAAGCGGCGTTATGTCGAGAAGCCGGCGGTGCGGTATTCCGCCCTGGCAGACCGCCTGTGCGAGCGCGGCCGTTTTGGCCAGAAGACGGGAGCCGGCTGGTATCGCTACGAGCCGGGCAAGCGCGATGCGTTGCCAGACCCCGAAGTGGATGCTCTCATCCTGGATTACCGCAGGGAGATCGGTGTCACGCCTCGCCCGTTCCGTGACGCCGAGATCGTCGAGCGTTGCATCTACGCCTTAGTGAACGAAGGCGCGCGGCTGCTGTCCGAGGGAATCGCGCAGCGCGCTTCGGACATCGACCTCGTGTACCTGGCCGGCTATGGATTCCCGGCCTGGCGCGGCGGGCCGATGGGTTACGCCGACAGCGTCGGCCTGGCCATGGTGGCGCGTCGCATGCGCCAGTTCGCGGCGCAGCCGCGGGGCGATACCGCGTTCTGGCAACCCGCGCCACTGCTGGTCGAACTGGCGACGCAGGGCAAGACCTTCAGCGGCGCTTGACGCCGCAAACGCCGCAGCCGTGCTCTGATTCCAGGACCCTCGGCTCACGCGCAAGCACGCCTCGGCGCACGACCACGTCAAACGCAACACACCCCATCCCTTGGAGCTTCCCATGCTAGAGGCTGTCATCGTCTCCACCGCGCGCACGGCGCTGGCCAAATCCTGGCGCGGAGCGCTCAACCTGACCCATGGCGCCACACTTGGCGGTCATGTGGTGCAAGCCGCGGTGCAACGCGCGGGCATCGACCCTGCCGAGGTCGAAGATTGCATCTTCGGCTGCGCTTACCCCGAGGGCGCCGCCGGCGGCAATATCGCGCGGCAGATTGCGCTGCGCGCCGGACTGCCGGTGACGGTGGCGGGCGCCACGGTCAACCGCTTTTGCGCGTCGGGCCTGCAGGCCATCGCCCTCGCGGCGCAACGCGTCATCGTCGATCAGGTTCCGGTGATGGTCGCCGGCGGCGTCGAGTCCATTTCCTGTGTGCAGAACGATCGCGCCAACAAGCACATGCTGCGCGAAACCTGGCTGCAGCAGCACAAGCCGGAGATTTACTGGACCATGTTGCAAACCGCCGAGACCGTGGCCAAGCGCTACGGCATTTCGCGGCGGCAGCAGGATGAATATGGCGCGCGCAGCCAGCAGCGTGCTGCGGCCGCCCAGGCCGCAGGCCGGTTCGCGGACGAGATCGTGCCCATCACCGTGCCAGCCGGCGTGGCCGACAAGGCCACCGGTCAACTCCTCACGCGCGAGGTTACGCTCAGTCTCGACGAAGGCATTCGCGCCGACACCACCTATGAAGGCGTGGCCAGGATCCGTCCGGCCCTGCCCGGCGGAGTCATCGCCGCCGGCAATGCCAGCCAGTTTTCCGACGGTGCCTCGGCCTGCGTGGTGATGAACGCCCGACTTGCCGAGCAGCGCGGGCTCAAGCCCCTGGGGGCGTTCCGCGGCTTTGCCGTGGCCGGTTGCGAGCCGGATGAAATGGGTATCGGCCCCGTGTTCGCCATTCCGCGTCTGCTGCAGCGCACCGGGCTGAGGATCGACGACATCGGCCTGTGGGAACTGAACGAGGCGTTTGCCGTGCAGGTGCTTTACTGCCGCGACAAGCTCGGCATTCCCGATGAGCGGCTCAACGTCAACGGCGGCGCCATTGCCGTCGGCCATCCGTATGGAGTCACGGGCGCGCGCCTGGTGGGCCATGCCCTGATTGAGGGCAAGCGCCGCGGCGTGAAGCATGTGGTGGTCACTATGTGCATTGGTGGTGGCCAGGGCGCGGCAGGCTTGTTCGAGGTGCTGTGATTGCCGCCCGCAACGAGCCGTTGAGCCATGCGCCGAACCATCGATTTCCTGTTGCGTGACTGGCTCGACGTTCAAGCCCTGAACGCCAGGCCACGTTACGCCGAGCACAGCTTCGAGACCTTCGCCCAGGTGCTCGACACCTGCGAACGCATCGCCCGCGACAAGTACGCGCCCTTCAACCGCCTGGTCGATCTGGAAGAGCCGCGCCAGGATGGCGACCGGGTCATCCTGCCGCAAGCCACGCACGATGCCTGGCGGGCCTATGCCGAGTCCGACATGCTGGCCGCAGCCCAGGACGAAGCTCTCGGCGGCATGCAACTGCCCTACACCGTGGAGGCTGCGGCCAACGCGTTCTTCGCCAGAGCCTCGGTCGGCATCGGCGCCGGCATGCTCACGGTGGGCAACGCCAATTTGCTGATGGCGCACGGCACCCCGGCGCAGCAGCGCGTGTTCGCGCATGCCGAGTTCAGCGGCCGCTGGGCGGGGACGATGTGCCTGTCCGAACCCCAAGCCGGCTCCAGTCTCTCGGATATCGCCACCCGCGCCGTGCCGGATGGCGACGACTTCGAGACGGACGCACTCGGCCCGCGCTACCGCCTGTTCGGCAACAAGATGTGGATATCGGCCGGCGAGCACGAGCTCACGGAGAACATCGTGCATCTGGTGCTGGCCAAGATTCCCGGGCCCGATGGCAAGCTCATCCCCGGTCCGCGCGGCATTTCACTGTTCATCGTGCCCAAGATCCTGGTGGATGCCCAGGGCCGGCTCGTGCGCAAGTATGACGCACCCCAGAGTCTGCGCGACTCACTCGGCGGGAAAGCCGGCGAGCCGGCCTCGGGGGCAACTGCGGATCTTCGCAACGACATCACCCTGGCCGGGCTCAACCACAAATGCGGTTGGCGCGGCACGCCCAACACCCTGCTGAGTTTCGGCGATGGGCGCCATCCGGTGGGTGGTGCGGCAGGTGCCATCGGCTGGCGCGTCGGTGCGCCCGGAGACGGCCTGCGTTGCATGTTCCACATGATGAACGAAGCGCGCATCGGCGTCGGTCTGGCTGCCGCCATGTTGGGCATGGCGGGCTTCGAGGCATCGCTGGCCTATGCGCGCCAGCGCCCGCAGGGACGCCCGGTCGGCCCCGCAGGCAAAGATCCGAGCCTGCCGCCCGTGGCCATCATCGACCATGCCGACGTGAAACGCATGCTGCTGGCGCAGAAGACATACGCCGAAGGCGCCCTGGCGCTGGAACTGTACTGTGCGCGGCTGGTGGACGAACACCGCACCGGAAGCGAAGCCTCGGCACGCGACGCCGGCCTTTTGCTGGACGTGCTCACGCCCATTGCCAAGAGCTGGCCATCGGAATGGTGCCTCGAAGCCAACAGTTTGGCCATTCAGGTGCTTGGCGGTTACGGCTACACGCGTGACTTTCCGGTGGAGCAGTACTGGCGCGACAACCGCCTCAACATGATCCACGAAGGCACCCACGGCATTCAGGCCTTGGACCTGCTCGGCCGCAAAGTGGTGATGCAGGGCGGTGCCGGGCTGGACCTGCTGGCCGCACGCATGCGTGCCACCGCGACCGGTGCTGAAGCCCTGCCGGCCCTGCAGGCGCACGCCGCGGCGCTGAACGTGGCGCTGCAACACTTGCTCGCGGCCACCCGCGCCGCATGGGAAGGTGACGACCCGGCAGCGACCCTGGCCAACGCCACGCCTTACATGCAGGCCTTCGGCCATGTGGTGTTGGGATGGATCTGGCTGGACGTGGCGCTGGTCGCGCAGGCACAGGTGTATCGGGCTCACAGCCTGGATTTTCACCACGGAAAACTCCAGGCCTGCCGCTATTTCTTTGCTTACGAATTGCCCAAGATCCAGGCCTGGTTGCAGGTCGTCGCCCAGCGCGACTCCACCTGCCGCACGATGCAGGACGCCTGGTTTTAAAGCCGTAGCGACGATTGACGATCGAGGCCTAGCGACCATGACATCCACCGTGCAAGGGCTGTTCAATCTCAGCGGGCGCTGCGCACTCGTCACCGGCGGTTCGCGCGGGCTTGGGCTGCAAATGGCACAGGCGCTGGGGGACATGGGTGCACGGCTCGCCCTCGTCGCGCGCAAGGCCGATGAACTGGAGCAGGCGCGGGAGCACTTGCACGGCTTGGGCCTGCAGGCGCAGGTTTTTCCGGCCGACCTTTCGCGCCGCGAGGCCATCACGCCGCTGGTGCGCAGCGTGCTGGACGCTCTGGGCAGCATCGACATCCTGATCAACAACGCCGGGGCCAGTTGGGGTGCGCCGGCTGAGGACTACCCTGACGAAGCCTGGGACAAGGTCATGCGCCTGAACGTGGACGCGGTGTTCGGCCTGTGCCGCGAGGTCGGCAAGCACGGGATGATTGCCCAGGGTCGCGGCAGCATCGTCAACGTCGCATCCATCGCCGGTCTGCGCGGCAACCCGCTGCCCATGCGCACCATTGCCTACAACACCTCCAAGGGCGCGGTGGTCAATTTCACCCGGGCACTGGCGGCGGAATGGGGGCAGTACGGCATCCGTGTCAACGCCATCCTGCCGGGATTTTTTCCGTCCAAAATGACAGCCGGTTTGCTCGACACGATGCGCGATCAGATCCTTCAGAAGACCCCGCTGGCGCGCATCGGCGGCGAGCACGATTTGATGGGTGCGGCCGTGTTTTTCGCCAGCGATGCATCGCGCCACGTCACCGGCCAGTGCCTGGCGGTGGACGGCGGCGCAAGCTGCATCTGACAGCGCTGGCAGCGATCTCCAAGGATGTGATGCAAGCAGACGCCACCCTGGAAGCAGCCGACGTGCAGCAAGCACGGCGCGAGGCGCCATCAGCACGCGATGCGTCGCGAAAGCCGGTTGAGCGGCAAAGCGCGCGCGCCGCACTCGCGGCCGTCACCAGCGTCGTGCTGGCCGGTGGCGGCAACCGCTGCTGGTGGCAGGCGGGCATGTGGGATGTGCTGGGAGCCGAGGGGCTGGCGCCGAGGCGCGTGGCTGGCGTCTCCGCCGGTGCGGCCACGGCCTGCATGCTGCTGGCGGGCAAAACCGCGCAGACCCTGGAGCACTACGGCCGCATGACGGCGCGCAACCCACGCAACGTCTACCCCGAACGCCTGCTGCGCGGCGAGCGCGTGTTTCCGCATGCGCAGATGTACCGCGAGGCGCTGCTCACCATCCTTGACGCACAAGCGCTCGAGGTGCTGCGCGGGCAAGCTCCCGTCTATGTGCAGGTCGCGCGTTTGCCGCGCTGGCTCGGTGCGCGCAGTGGCATCCTGGCGGGCATCCTGGCCTACCAGTTCGACAAGCAGATGCGCAAGCTGCTGCATCCGCGCGCGGGCCGCAACCTGGGCTTCGAGCCGGAGGTCCTGCTCGCCCAGAATTGCCGCACGCCGGATGAACTCGCCGACCTCCTGCTCGCGTCCAGTTGCACCCCGCCGTTCACGCCGGTGATGCGCTTGCACGGCCGCCCGGTGCTCGACGGCGGCATGGTGGACAACGTCCCGGTGGATGCACTGCCGCCTGAAGCCGACGACGGCGTGACTCTGGTGCTGCTCACCCGGCGCTACCCGCGATCCCTGCCGCAAACGGCACGTCGCGTCTACATCCAGCCCTCGCGCCATGTGCCGGTGCGTGGCTGGGATTACACCAACCCCCATGGCATTCGCGCCGCCTACGAACTTGGGCGGAACGATGCGCACCAACTGCTCGTTCGCATGGGCGAACGCGATCTGGCAACTTTCCTGGAGAACACCGATGGCTGACCATAATCTGCAACTCGTCCTGGCCGAGAGGCCCAGCGGCTGGGTGGAAGAACACCACTTCCGGCTCGAACACACTCCCGTGCCCGAGCCGGGCGAGGGTGAAGTGCTGGTGCGCAACCACTGGCTGTCGCTCGACCCGTACATGCGCGGGCGCATGTCCGACGCGAAGTCCTACGCCGAGCCGGTGGCACTGGGCGCGGTGATGGTGGGCGGCACGGCCGGCGAGGTCGTGGCCTCGCGCGATCCGCATTTCAAGCCCGGCGACAAGGTGGTCGGCATGCTGGGATGGCAGTTGTATGGCGTCGCTCCCGCGCGTGCCCTGCAAAAGGTTGATGTGACCCATGTGCCGCTGGCGGCCTACCTCGGTCCGGTGGGTATGCCCGGCGTCACGGCCTGGTACGGGCTGAACGCCATCTGCGCCCCCAAGGCTGGCGAGACCGTGGTGGTGACCGCGGCTTCCGGCGCGGTGGGCAGCGTGGTGGGCCAACTCGCCAAGGCCAAGGGCTGCCGCGCCGTGGGTGTGGCGGGCGGTGCGGAGAAATGCCGCTATGTGGTGGAGGAACTCGGCTTCGACGCCTGCGTCGACTACAAGGCCGGCAACCTCAAGGCCGACCTCAAGGCGGCGCTCCCCCATGGGGTGGACGGCCTGTTCGAGAATGTCGGTGGCGAGATTTTCGATACGCTGCTGACGCGCACCAACGCCTTCGGCCGCATTGCGCTGTGCGGCATGATCGCCGACTACAACACCACCGACCCGTACTGCATGAAGAACCTGCGCACGGTCTTGATCAACCGCCTGACACTCCAGGGTTTCATCGTCTCCGAGCACATGGACCAGTGGCCCGCCGCGCTGCGCGAACTCGGCGGCCTGGTGGCCAGCGGCAAGCTGCAATGGCGCGAGTCGGTGGCCCAGGGGCTGGAACAGGCACCCGCCGCCTTCATCGGCATGCTCAAAGGCCAGAACTTCGGCAAACAGTTGGTCAAACTGAACTGAACCAGGGATAAGCGATGCAAGCCGAGACCCGCGAGGTGTCCCCCGCATTGGTGTTCGACGTGGCCGCCCTCGCCAGCTACTTGCATGCACGCATGCCCGATCTGCAAGGGCCCTTGCATGTGGCGCAGTTCAAGGGCGGCCAGTCCAACCCCACCTATTTGCTGACGGCAGCCGGCGGGCGGCGTTACGTGTTGCGGCGCAAGCCGCCGGGGAAACTGCTGCCTTCGGCCCATGCAGTGGACCGCGAGTTTCGTGTCATGCAGGCTTTAGGTCGAAGTCAGGTGCCGGTGCCGCAGATGCAACTGCTCTGCATGGACGAGAGCATCATCGGCACGCCGTTCTACCTCATGGACTTTGTCGAGGGCCGCATTCTCTGGGATCCGCTGCTGCCGGGCATGCAACCCGCCGAGCGCGCGGCGATTTTCGACGAGATGAACCGCGTGATCGCCGCCCTGCACCAGGTCGACGGGGTCGCGCTGGGGCTGGGCGACTACGGCAAGCCGGGCCAGTATATCGGCCGCCAGGTGGCGCGGTGGACGCAGCAATACCGCGCGAGCGAAACCGAGCGCATCGCGGCCATGGACAAGCTCATCGAGTGGTTGCCAGAGCACATTCCCCCAGGGGATGAAACCGCCATCGTGCATGGCGACTACCGCCTGGACAACGTCGTGTTCCACCCCACCGAGCCACGCATTCTTGCGGTGCTCGACTGGGAGCTCTCCACCCTCGGCCATCCGCTGGCGGACTTTGCCTATCACTGCATGGCCTGGCGCCTGAAACCTGGGCAGTTTCGTGGCCTGGTCGGCGGCGATCTGGCCGCACTGGGGATTCCCGGCGAGGTCGACTATGTCGCGCGCTATTGCGAGCGCACCCAGCGCCCGCCGGTCTCCCCGGGCGACTGGGAGTTCTACGCCGCCTTCAACATGTTCCGCCTTGCCGGCATTCTGCAAGGCGTTCTAGCGCGGGCGCTGCAAGGCAACGCGTCCAGCGCGCAGGCGCTCGAAGCCGGCCGTCGTGCCCGGCCCCTGGCCGAGGCCGCCTGGGCGCAAGTCGAACGTGTGTTCGGGCATTGAGCGGCCGTCGATCGGCCAGTGAACACGCAACCCAACCCACGAGGAATCCCCATGGAATTCAGTCACAGCGACAAGGTCAGCGCCCTGCAGGAGCGCGTCAGCGCCTTCATGGAGGCGCATGTCTACCCGAACGAGACTCGGTTTTTTGCCGAGGTCGAGGCCAACCGCAAGGCCGGCGATGCCTGGCAGCCCACCCGGGTGATCGAGGAACTCAAGGCCGAGGCGCACCAAGCGGGCCTGTGGAATTTGTTCCTGCCCGACTCCACGCGCGGCGCCGGCTTGAGCAATCTGGAGTACGCGCCGCTGTGCGAGATCATGGGTCGGTCGCACATCGCCCCCGAAGCCTTCAACTGTTCGGCGCCCGATACCGGCAATATGGAAGTGCTGGAACGCTACGGCACCGCGGAGCAGAAAGCGCAGTGGCTGGAGCCCCTGTTGCGCGGCGAGATTCGCTCGGGCTTCGCCATGACCGAGCCTGGCGTGGCCTCGAGCGACGCCACCAACATCCAGGCCAGCATCCGTCGTGATGGCGATCAGTACGTCATCAACGGCCGCAAGTGGTGGACTTCGGGCGCCAACGATCCGCGTTGCAAGGTGCTGATCTTCATGGGCAAGACCGACGCTGCCAACCCCGACCGCCATCGCCAGCAATCGATGATCCTGGTGCCGATGGATACCCCCGGCGTGCAGGTGCTGCGCCATCTGCCGGTGTTCGGCTACGACGACGCGCCGCATGGCCACGCCGAAATCCAGTTCACGGAGGTGCGCGTGCCGGTGGGCAACATGCTGCTGGGCGAGGGCAGGGGGTTCGAGATCGCGCAAGGGCGCCTCGGGCCCGGTCGTATCCACCATTGCATGCGGCTCATCGGTCTGGCCGAACGGGCGTTGGAGTCCATGTGCCAACGGGCGCTGGCACGCACTGCGTTTGGCCGGCCGGTTGCCGACCAGGGGGTGACGCGCGAGCGCATCGCCAATGCCCGTCTGCTGATCGACCAGGCGCGCCTGCTGGTGCTCAAGGCCGCCGACATGATGGACCGCGCCGGCAACAAGGTGGCGCGCAAGGACATCGCCATGATCAAGGTCGTCGCCCCGAACATGGCCTGCCAGGTGATCGACTGGGCGATGCAGGTGCATGGCGGCGGCGGCGTCAGCGACGACTTCGGCCTGGCCTATGCCTACGCCAACGCCCGCACTCTGCGCTTTGCCGACGGCCCCGACGAGGTACACCGCAACCAGATCGCGCAGTTGGAACTGGAGCGCTACCGTCCGCGGCCTTGAAGGCCGTCCGAACGGCCTTGCATGTCGCCAGGCCGACCACTGCAAAACAGGAGACATGCCATGAACATGCGCCATCTGAGGTTTTGGCCCAAGGGCGTGCCGCATCACATCACCATCCCGGACACCAACCTGTTTTTCAATGCCGAGGTCTCCGCGGCACGTTACCCGGACAAGCCCTACCTGATTTTCTACGACAAGGCTTTGAGCTTCGGCGAGTTCAAGCGCCAGGCTGAGACGATTGCCGGTTTTCTGCAGCAGCGTTGCGGTGTGAAGACCGGCGACCGGGTTCTTCTGGACATGCAGAACAGCCCGCAATTCGTACTGGCCTATTACGGCATCCTGCGTGCCGGGGCGGTGGTGGTGCCCATCAACCCGATGAACCTGACGCTGGAACTCGCCCATTATGTCGAAGACTGTGGCGCCACGGTGGCCTTCGTCGGCCAGGAACTGTTTGCGCAGATGCGGCCGCTGCTGGGCAAGGGGCTGAATCGGATCATCGTCGCCGCCTACAGCGACTACATCGCCAGCGCACCGAGTATCAACGTGCCGCCATTCGCCTCGGCGCCGCGCGAGAATCTCCGTGAACCTGGAGTGACGCTCTGGGTGGACATGCTGGAGCAGCAGCACAGGTCAACCCCGCTGACCACCGGGCCGGACGACCTCTGCGTCATGCCCTACACCTCCGGCACCACCGGCAAACCCAAAGGTTGCATGCACACCCACCGCAGCGTGATGAGCACGGTGGCCGGCAGCACCGAATGGCTGCACATGCCCAAGGACACCGTGGCGCTAGCGGTCCTGCCGTTTTTCCATGTCACCGCCATGCAGGGCGGCATGAACGCCTCGCTCTACAACGGCAACACCATGGTGCTGTTGCCGCGTTGGGACCGTGAAGCCGCGGCGGAATGCGTGCAACGCTACAAGGTAGGAACGTGGCAGGCGATCGCAGCCATGGTCGTGGATTTCCTGATGAATCCGCGCATCGAAGACTATGACCTCTCCAGTGTCTGGAATATGAGCGGGGGAGGGGCTGCCATGCCCGAAGCCGTGGCGCAAAAGCTGCATGACCTCTGCGGCATCACCTACATCGAGGGCTATGGCATGACGGAAACCATGGCGCCGACGCATGTGAACCCCGTGCATCGACCCAAGCAGCAATGTCTTGGTGTTCCGATTTTCGACGTCGATGCCCGCATCATCGACCCGCAGACCCTGCGCGAATTGCCACAGGGAGAAGTCGGCGAAATCATCGTTCACGGGCCACAGGTGATGCAGGGTTACTGGAAGCAGCCTCAAGCGACGGAGCAAGCCTTCATCATGCTCGACGGCACGCGTTTCCTGCGCACCGGTGATCTGGGCCGTGTGGATGACGAGGGCTATTTCTTCATGGTCGACAGACTCAAGCGCATGATCAACGCTTCGGGCTACAAGGTCTGGCCGGCCGAGGTGGAAACCATGATGTACCGGCACCCGGACATTACCGAGGCTTGCGTCGTGGCCGCGCTGGACAGCAAGCGCGGCGAAACGGTCAAGGCCTATGTGGTGCTCAAGCCCGATGCGCGTGGCCGTGTCAGCGAACAGGACATCGTCGCGTGGGCACATGCGCAGATGGCGTCGTACAAAAGCCCTCGAATCGTGGAGTTCGTCGAGAGCCTGCCCAAGTCCGGCACGGGCAAGGTGCAATGGCGTGCCTTGCAGGAGAGGGAGGCAGCGCGGCAGACCCATTCGACAGCCTGAACTGTCCTCCATGGACCGACTCGACGCAGACTCGATTGCCTGCGACAACCCACCAGGATGAACCCCATGATCGTCGTCCACCACCTCAATGAATCGCGCTCGCAGCGTGTCCTGTGGCTGCTGGAAGAACTGGAGGTGCCCTATGACATCCGGCACTATGCCCGCGACCCCAAGACCCGGCTGGCGCCGGCGGAACTCACCGCAGTGCATCCTCTGGGCAAGTCACCCGTGATCGAAGATCGTGGTCAGATCATCATCGAGTCCGGGGCGATTGTCGATTACCTGATCCGGCACTACGGCGAGGGCCGTTTGCAACCGCAACAGCCTTCGCTGGATTTCGAGCGTTACAACCAATGGCTGCACTACGCCGAAGGATCGGCCATGCTTCCGCTGCTGCTGAAGATGTATGTCTCGCGCCTCGGCGAGGCGGGGGCTCCGCTGGCACCGCGCATCGACAGTGAACTGGCCAATCACCTGGGCTTTATCGACCGTGCCCTTGAGGGCCGTGAATGGCTGGTCGGCGACACGCTCACTGGCGCCGATATCCAGATGAGCTTCGTTGGCGAAGCCGCGCGTGGTTTGCGCGCCAGCTATCCAAACATGAATGCCTGGGTGCAGCGGTTTCAGCAGCGACAGGCTTACCGGCGCGCTCTGGAGCGCGGTGGACCTTATTCCTTCGCGACTTGATCAGGCCGGGCAGGGCGCGCGGCCGGCTGTGGCAAAACCGTCAGTCCTGAACCATGAACAAGACCGTCAGCCAATCAGCCACCAGCGCCGGTTTGGTCTCACCCTCGATCTCGATCGTGACGGCAAGTCGCATTTGAAATCGGTGATCGGCCTGCTGTTCCAGTGCGACGAGTGTGAACACGCCCCGAACGCGAGAGCCGGGGCGTACCGGTGTCACGAAGCGCACCCGATCGAAGCCGTAATTCACGCTCATGGCCAGGCCCGAAATCTCCGGCAGGACGGCCTCGGCGAAATGACTCAACAAGGACAGCGTGAGAAATCCGTGCGCGATGGTGGACCCCAGCGGAGTAGCCTTGGCGCGCACAGGATCGACATGGATGAACTGGTGATCGAGCGTCGTCCCGGCAAAAGCGTCAATGCGCGACTGCTCAACCGCCAACCAAGGTGAGGTCCCAATCACTTCGCCGGCACGGACACGCAATGCGTCGATCCCCAGCGGTATTGCCACAGCCTGCTGCATTCGCGTCATCCCCTCGCCGATTTCAGTGCCTGGCTATTTTGCCGGCTGCGACTGCAAACGCGCCAACTCGGCCGCGACCCTCGCATCATGCGCCGCCTCATCGGCACGGGCGCTGGCCGGACTCCAGCGGCCACGCATCAGAAACACGCTGAACAGGAAAAACACAATCCCGGCCTCGCAGATCCAGAACCAATTCGCCCACTCGGCAGGAGCGGCCGCTGCGGCCGCCTTGATTCCCGCGAGGGCTTGCAGCAGCGCAGGTGCTGGCGCAACGTGCGTCGCGAGGGCATGTTGGTAGGCGGCAATGACATCAGGGGCGGTCAGCAGCGGGTTGACCGATCGGACCAGAAGCGGGAAGCCGAGAAAACTGACCGTGACAACCACGCGCAAGACCCAACCCCAGATCGCGAGGCCCGTCGCAGTCAGTGCCGGGTTACGTGCTTCAATCGTCTCGGTGTAACTCGCCATCCAAGAAACATAAGCGAAACCAATAAAAAAGGACTGTGCGGCGACCAGAAAGGCCAAAGTTTCGAAGCTGGCTGGAGTGCCGGACAGCCGGAGAAAAAAATAAATCACGATGAAAGCACCAATCCCGCCAAAAATCATGAACGGCTTGCGCACACGGAACCTGTCCGACAACAGCCCGGCGATCACCAATGCAATCGCATTAACTCCCCAATTCCAGTTCGCCAGTACGTTGGCTTGGTGCACGGAATAATGAAACACGGTGACGAAATAGATCAAGCTGAACGTCACTGAGGTGTAGTAAAACAGAAGCAGGACCGAAACGCCCAAAGCGGAAATCAGAATGTCCGCATGCATCATTTGACGCCAAGGACGATGCAGGCTTTCAGAAATATCCAAACCCTTGGCGCGTAGTTCAATCAAAACCCGGTCACGAAGACTGACCATTCGCTGATCGCGTAATTGTGGGGACAATTCTTTCAAAAAGAAATAGGTGATGATGAAAATTACCAAAACGGTTGCACCGCAAATCTCATAAGCGCTTTGCCAAGTCTTGGTGATCGGCAAGGTTAGAGCAGTCACTGCACTCACAGTGAGACTGCCCAGTACCGGACCAATGGTCCAAAATCCCATGGCCGTAGCACGCCCCATCTGTGGGGAAAAATCCCGGATCAACGCGGGCGTTGCAACCAGAATGATGCCTTCGACGCATGAAACAGCGAAAAATGCAACTGCCCACTCAGTGCTGGTGGTCACATTCGGCATCACGAACGTGATCAACAGCCCGACGAGCAGCAATCCATAAATGACAAGATTCGATCGACCCAGGCGATCTGCAAGTCCGGCAGCAAGTGAAGCGAATGCACCGACTAAATTACCAAAGGCAATGATGTAGACAAATTCGTTGAATGGCAGCCTCAGGCTGGCCAGCAGCAATGGGGCAACACCACCGCCAATGTAGAGTGCATAATACAAAGCTATGGTGATGACAACCACCAGTGTCAAATACAGTCTTCGTGGCCGTTCATCCGGGTAGTGCGCCAGGTGTCGTCCCATGGTTGAATTATCCATGACGATATCTCCTCTTGATTTTTAATCATGGAGAGGGTAAATGAAATACC
Organism: Betaproteobacteria bacterium; assembly: GCA_028871675.1. Lineage (GTDB taxonomy): Bacteria > Pseudomonadota > Gammaproteobacteria > Burkholderiales > Burkholderiaceae_C > Thiomonas_A. Next base: position 21,920 of record JAGWMO010000014.1, on the reverse strand, counting down.
CCTTCCTGGGGTCGCGATACGCATTCAACCGAACGCCTGCCGCATATTGATGATACGTTTTGATGAATTCTAAAAAACCTTCGAGATTTGCAATAAAAAATACACGTCGTTCTTCACACCGCCACGCACTTGAACATCAGTCGACAGTTGTGCCTGGAGTGCAACAGTGGGGGTTAGAAAATCGCCCGCATCAATACCGACCCGTGTAAAGTCATTGCGAATGCCCGTGTCGATCGGACCTGCTGCCACAGAAGTCCCATTCGGCAGGGCCACATTCCCGGTCAAGTATTGCTTGCCACCCCAGGTTTTTTCAAATGCCAAGCCCAAATATCCTAGTGTTTGTGGGTGTATGTAATATGGAAGATATGCAAGAATTTGCTCGGATGCCTCGGTATGGCTGACGCCGCTGAACGCGCCAGCATGATAATTATCAGAATTTCCATAATAATAAGCATCCCCCCAGATCTGAAAGTCGAGTCGTTTGCCCTGCGGATTCCCAAATACGATGTGCGTATAGCCTGCCTCAATGTTGTTAACCCAATTGTTCGTGCTTGCATTCAGTGCCGCATTCGAATCGTAGGCGCCGCTGGGTGGGCTGATGAAATAGGCGAGTGTCAACACAGCATCCGTCTTGGGATCGTAATAGGGCTTGATGTAGGCAGATAACTGGGGTTCAGCCAGCCCGCTGTTGTTGGTCAGACTCGCTCCTCCAATCTTCGTCGTCCCAACGAATTTCACATACGGCTGAATGAGCTGCAACCCCCATGACATGCCGTCGATAGGTGGAAATGTATGGATAATTCGAAAAACTGGAACATCTGTTTGAATACTTGTATTGCTTAATTTTGTTCCATTTGTTGTGTAGTAATTGCTGGCCGACGAATAAATATTGTAAAGCTGCACAATCGTGAGATTTGGCGGTGGCAGTGCACCATCGTATGGCAGTGGTCCAGCGGCGTGCGCTACAGTGCTGAGGCAAAGCATTGTCAGGCCTGCGCCAAGGGCTGCAGCCAGTCGGTTTTTGTGTCCAGTATTGAATTGCATTGGTGTGTTCATTGCATGTCTCCTGAATGATTAAAATCACTGCTATTGAAACCCGGTTTGAGCTTGCGGCATGCACTGCGCACTGCTACCGGCATTTCGTGCCTGCATAGCCGGGTTATCATGAATGCCAGTTCAACCCTCGCCGCCAATTCAGCCTTGGTGCCAGACGTGTATTGCCGCTGAGTCAGCTTGCGCCTCGTTCCCAACATAAACAGTGATTTTTGGGTCAAGTACCGGGTAGACCCTGATGGGGTCACTGTCCTCAAGACCTATTTGTCCAGATTCCAATTCAAAATTGCCATTCAAAATTCTGCTCTGCAGAATGTCATTCCATTTATGGGCGGGCTGGCCGTAATGGCATCCATACGTAACAGTCGAAAAATATTACGTTTCAACACAGATGAATGCGCCAAGGCCCAAGGATTGGGTGGTTCAACGGGACGAACTGCGGCGTTGTCGACCTCGATCAGAAACTGGATTCGGACTTCGGCAGGCTCCCAATTTCGAATCCCGGGGCAGTTGACAAGAGTTGTGCAGTTGTTGATGGAGCAGGACGCTAAGCAATGCAACTCGGCGTTGCACTGGTCAGTTACGCTACCCCCATGCGCAAGCGAGGGTGGCAGCATGACCCAAAGCTGCCGGTCGCCACTTCACGACCAATAGGTTCCAAGGTGAACCGTTGCGACTGGCGGGGCCGAGAGGCATAGTGCGATCACGAGCCATCACACAGCAAGCGGTTGTCCGGAGCGCTCCGATGAAGCGAATGCTATGGCCAGACTGGATGGCACGCCCCTGGGGCGTGATGGTCACGGGCTGCGTTTCCGTATTGCTGCTCGCCTACGGATTCATGCTGCTGATGCGCCTGTTCTTCGCCCCCCTGCTGCGCTTCGAGCTGCGGCACTACGGCTTTGCCTTGCTCAATGCCGCGGCATTGACACTCGCCATCGCACCTTCGCTTTACTGGCTGATCCTGCGCAGGATGCGCAGAAGCGAGGCGCTCCTGCAGCAAGCCATCAGCGCCATGCTGGACGCGCTGATCATCACCGACGCGCAGGATCGGGTTGTCGAGTGGAATGCGGCCGCGGAACGGATGTTCGAGTACACGCGCGCCGAGGCTCTCGGAAAGACGGTGCAGCAGCTGATCGCGGCGGATCCGGGCCCTGCAGGGCCGGAGCGCGTGATCGGCGCGCCGGTTCCGGCCGCGCAGGCCGAGCGCGCGGGCGCACTGATCGAGGTCAGGGCCCGGCGCAGGGACGGCACTGAAATTCCCGTCGAGATCTCGGCGTCCGCCTCCCGCTGGCGGGATGGCCGGCACGCCGTCCGCGTTTTGCGCGACATCTCCGGGCGGAAGTCCCTTGAAAGCGGGCTGGAGGAAAGCGAGCTGCAGCTGCGGCTGGCCACGGAAATGGCGGGCATCGCCATCTGGAACTACGACTTCACGTCCAACCAGATGTTTCGCACCCGCAACCACGATCAGCTGTACGGGCTGCCCTGGCAGCAGCGCTGGGACATCGACACTTTCATGCAGGCGACCCATCCCGAGGATCGCGAGCGCAGCAGCGCCATCATCCAGGCATCGGTAGCGCCGGGCGGACCCGACGATTACGCATTCGATTTTCGTGTCATCGGACCCGACGGGGCCCTGCGCTGGCTGTGGGCCAAGGGCCAGGTCACCGAACGTGATGCGGATCGGCGCGGCATCGTGGTGCGTGGCGTCCTGCTCGACATCACCCGCCGCAAGACCACCGAAGCCAAGCTGCAGCGCATGAGCCAGCTGTACGCGGCGCTCAGCCAGTGCAACCAGGCCATCGTGCGTTGCGCGAGCGAGCAGGAGCTGTTTCCGCAGATCTGCCGCGATGCCGTGCAGTTCGGCGGCCTGAAGATGGCATGGATCGGGATGATCGACGCCGACGCAGGGCGGGTCCAGCCCGTCGCCTCGTTTGGAACTGGCGTTGATTTTCTGGAGAGCATCGAGATCCGCATCTCCGCGGACAGCCCGACCGGACGCGGCCCCACGGGCATCTGCCTGCGCGAAGGCAGGCCGTACTGGTGCCAGGACTACCAGCAGGATCCGGCGACCGCGCCGTGGCATGAGCGCGGCGCCCGCTACGGCTGGCGTTCAATGGCCGCGCTGCCGCTGCTGCGCAAGGGCCAGACCGTAGGCGCGCTCGTGGTCTATTCGGATGTGCTGGATGCCTTCGACGAGGCGGCGCAGAAACTCCTGGTCGAGATGGCGATGGACATCAGTTTCGCCATGGATCGCTTCGTCGATGAACGCGAGCGCAAGCAGGCCGTCGAGGATTTGCGCGTCAGCGATCTGCGCTTGCGGACCATCATCGAGACCGAGCCGGAGTGCGTCAAGGTCGTGGGAAAAAACGGCGCGCTGATGGAGATGAACAGCGCGGGTCTGGCGATGCTCGAAGTGGATTCCATCGAGTCGGCCAGAACGCACAATCTCATCGACTTCATCACGCCCGAGCACCGCGAGGCATTCAGGGATCTTCACGGGCGCGTGATGAATGGCGAGAGTGGCACGCTGGAGTTCGAGATTGTCGGCCGCAAAGGCGCGAGACGCTGGCTCGAAACCCATGCCGCGCCGATGCGTGACGCCCAAGGTGCCGTTGTCAGCCTGCTGGGGGTTACACGCGACATCACCGAACGCAAGCACTCCGAGAGCCGCATCCAGTATCTGGCCAATTTCGACGCGCTCACCGGGTTGCCCAACCGCAACCTGCTGGCCGACCATGTTCAGTACGCCATCGGCCTGACGCGGCACGGCAATGAAAACCTGTGCGTGATGTTCGTCGACCTCGACCGGTTCAAGGACATCAACGACACGCTCGGCCACAGCCTGGGCGATGCCTTCCTGATCGAGACGGGCAGGCGCCTACGGTCGGTCCTGCGCGAGACGGACACGGTGTCGCGATTGGGCGGAGACGAATTCGTGCTCGTCTTGTCCGACAGTGGCGCGCAGGCTGCGGCGCATGTCGCGGAAAAGCTGCTCGAATCCATCTCCAGGCCCTGCCGGATCGGCCCGTACGATCTGGTGGTCACCGCCTCGATCGGCATTGCCATCTATCCCAATGACGGCGAAGACCTGGAGACCCTGTCCCGGAGCGCCGACACCGCCATGTACCGGGCCAAGCAGGAAGGCCGCAACGGCTACCGTTTTTTCACCGCCGAAATGCAGGATCGCGCGACGCGACACATGCGGCTGACCCATGCGATGCATCGTGCGCTGGAACTGGACCAGTTCCAGCTTCATTATCAGCCGCAGATCGCCATCGGCAGCGGAAACGTCATCGGCGCGGAGGCCCTGCTGCGCTGGAATCACCCGCAGTTCGGCGACCTGTCACCCGCGGAATTCATCCCGGTCGCGGAATACAGCGGACTGATCCTCCCGGTTGGCGAATGGGTGCTGCGCACCGCCGTGCGTCAGCTGAAATCCTGGACCGACCGCGGCCATCCGCCGATGATCATGGCCGTGAATCTTTCCGCGGTGCAGTTCCGCCATCGCAGCCTGCCCGACCTGGTCCGCGACATTCTCGCCGAGGCGCAGCTGCCGCCCGATTGCCTGGAGCTGGAATTGACCGAAAGCGTGGCGATGCACGATCCCCAGGGCGCGATCGCGATCATGGCCCGGTTGCATGAGCGCGGCATCCGCATGTCGATCGACGATTTCGGCACCGGCTATTCGTCACTCAATTACCTGAAAAAATTCAAGGCGTACAAGATCAAGATCGATCAGTCTTTCATACGGGAGCTCGACTCCCGCATGGAGGATCGAGCGATCGTGGCTGCGATCATCAGCATGTCCAAGAGCCTCGGCCTGATGACCATCGCGGAAGGCGTCGAGACGTCCGAGCAGCTTGCATTCCTCAGAGAGCAGGGCTGCGATGAGGCGCAGGGTTACTACTTCAGCAAACCGCTGCCCGCTGCCGAGTGTGAAAAATTCCTGGCAGGTCGCACCGGAAACGTCCTCCCGGATTGAAGCCCGTTGACGCAGGAACAGGCTGAAAGGGACGCGTACCCAGGTACCTCTGTTTTGTGAACCAGATTGGGAAGAATGGGAAAAGCTGGCCTCTACGTATATTTACATAATGCCCATATGCTCGCTTTACTATTGGGGTGGTCAAGAGTAAAGCGAAGGCCCGCAACGACCGAGTCAACGTGCTGCTGCCTATTACCAATGGGTCTGAACGGGCACTTTGGGATCATGGAGGACTTGATGCCGGTAGCTGGCAATCAAGTTAGCCGTGTCTTTGTGGCCGCGCTGCTGCGCCAGCTCTTCGGCCGTGAAGCCCATCTGGTTTTTCAAGCTGGGGTCGGCACCGTTCTCGAGGAGGAGCTTGGCGGTGGCTCGATGACCGAAATATGCAGCCATCATCAAAGGTGTGGTGCCGTTGGGGGCTGCGGCGTTGATCAGGGCTGAATGGCGGATAAGGTAGCTGACGATCCGGGTGTATCCGTTCGTCGCCGCGTAAGCCAGCGGCGTCCAGCCCGTCTTGTTGACATCCGCCCCGTGCTCGACCATCAGCCTGACGAGGCTCGCATCGCCGAGCAGGCAGGCGATCATCAAGGCGCTTTCACCGCTGGGGTTGAGCTGGTCGAGTTTGATGGTCGGCTGCTCGATCAGGAGTTGGGCAACCCTCAACGATTTGTCGCGCAGTGCCAGGTACAAGGCTGAATCGCCTTTTGCATTGACCGCATTCGGGTCGAAACCCTCGGCCAAGAGAGACTGAACGGCACCAACGTCGTCCACATCGACGGCTCGAAAAAAATCGGTGAACGAACCTGCTTGCGCCACACCCAAAAAGAAACTTAAAAATCCTGCTAAAACAATGGTGTAAAATTGCTTCTTCAAGTTATGCATGAGTCATTTCATGGGAACTTCCCGGCGTGAAACTTCCCGGTATGAAGAGACGGTTGAAGTTCTGCTCCGTGAAATCTTCAACCTCGTTTTCAGTGCATTGGCGCAACTCGGCAAGGCAACGCGCAACGAATCGGGTGTAAGCCGGTTGATTGGTTTTGCCACGGTAAGGCGTGGGAGCGAGATACGGACTATCCGTTTCCACCAGAATACGATCTTCAGGTAATTTCTTCGCTATCTCTTGCAACTCCTTGGCATTCTTGAATGTCAAGATGCCGGAGAGCGAAATGTAGAAACCCAGGTCGAGCGCCTGGCAAGCGATGTCCCAGCTCTCGGTGAAGCAGTGGAACACGCCGCCGACGTCCTCGGCGCCCTGCTCTTTCAGAATCGCCAGTGTGTCGTCTGCAGACGATCGGGTGTGGACGACCAGCGGTTTTCGCACCCGGCGAGCTGCGTCGATATGCGCACGAAAGCGGTCTCGCTGCCACTCCATGTCAGCCACGCTGCGGCCTTCCAGGCGGTAGTAGTCGAGTCCGGTTTCGCCCAAGGCGAGAACGCGAGGATGTTGGGCCAGCAGGGCAAGTTGTGCTGCGGAAGGTTCGGTCATCCCCTCCTGGTCCGGATGCACGCCGACGGTGGCCCAGATGTGCGGGTGCTTCACGGCGCAGGCCAGAACGGCGTCGAATTCTTCGATCTGGGTGCAGATATTCATGGCTCGCGTCACGCCGTTGTCGTGCATGGCGGCAAGCACGCTGTCCATCTGTTCGCGCAAATCAGGAAAGTTGAGGTGACAGTGAGAATCGGTCAGGGCCATTGGAGTGCACGCTGCTCGCGGTCAAGCCGTCGCTGAGTTACAGGGTATGGGTCGCGCGGCTGGCGATTTCGGCCGTGGGACCGAGAATTTCTTCGATCACGAGGCGCAGTTGCCGGGCTTTTTCGTCGGCTGGAAAACGCACGCCGATGCCCTGGGTCTTGTTGCCTGCCGCATTGGCCGGCGTGATCCACGCGACCTTCCCTGCCACGGGAAAACGCTGTGGATTGTCCATGATGGTCAGCAGCAGATAAACGTCATCACCCAGGCGATAGTCCCGTGTCGTCGGAATGAAAATGCCGCCTTCAGTCAGAAATGGAATGAAAGCGGCGTAGAGCGCGGGCTTTTCCTTGATCGCAAGCTGAATCACACTGGGGCGGGCGGTGGATGCTCCAGGTGAAGTGGCTCCATTGGGTGTGGCCATATCAGTGCACGCTCCGAGTGAACAGTTGCTTGAATTCTAGGACCAAGGCTTCCGCTGTGAGATTCGCGTGGAGCGGAAAGTTGGCCGTGCGACTGTATTCGCCGAGTCGCTGCCAGAAGGCCAGAAGGCGAGATGCAGTGGCGATGCTCGCCAATCGTCCCAGCGCGGATTGCTCAATCGGCAAATACAGAGGTTGTTGACAAAATTGGGTGCGCATCATGTCGACGCAGAGTTTTTGCAGCGCGGCCACGGCGACCGGCATCAGCGGCGTGGGGCCTGGCGCGCTGGCCGCACCGCTCCCCAGCCCTGCAGTAGCTGCCTGCAGCAAACTGCGCGCCCAGTCCATTCCACCCGAGGGTTCTGGGTCATGCACGGCATGATGGCACCAATGGGCGACATGTTCGGCTTGCGCAATCTCTCGAGCCTGTAAAGCGCGCAGTGCATCTGCTGCATTCGGCCGGGGCATGGCCAGCAGCCGGCAGCGGCTGCGCAAGGTGGGAAGGACGTGGCCTAGACGATGAGACCCTGTTAAAAAATAAAGGTTTGGAGGTGGTTCTTCGAGTATTTTAAGAAGTGAATTTGCGGCGGGAGCGCCCATGGCATCGAGCGGATAGACCAGCGCCACCTTGAGGTGGCCACGGTGGCTGGTGGTGTGCGACCAGTCGACCAGACTGCGCACCACGTCAATGCTGATGTCTTTGCTGGGGCTGCGCTTTTCGGCGCGCGTTGATGCTTCTTCGTGATCAATCGTCTGCTCCATACCCAGTTGCAGGGCAAGGGCTTCGGGCAGGAGTCGCTTCAGATCCGGGTGGTTACCGGCTTGGCGCAATCGGCATGCAGGACATTGGCCGCAGGCCTGCTGCGTCGAGCCTGGCAAGGGTATGAGGATGGCGGCTTTCGCTGGAATCGGGGCTTCGCAGAGCAAGGCTGCGGCGGCGTTGCCGAGCGCCTCCCAGACACCGAGGCCCGTGGCTCCATGCAACAGAATTGCTTGAAAATCCTGTTTTTCAATCATGTAGTTGCAATCTCTTTTTCAGGCTTTGGATCACATTTTGACGGACCTGATCCAAGTCCTGCGTACCGTCGATCACGGCCCAGCGTGCCGATTCCGAAGCGGCAAGCAGGAGATATTGCTGACGCACGCGCGCAAAAAATTCGAGCGATTCGCGCTCGAAGCGGTCTTGCTGGCGCTGCTGCGTCTGCAAGCGGTGTGAGGCCACCTCGGCGGGCACGTCGATGAGGAGGGTGAAATCCGGCTTCAAACCAGGGTGGACCCAACGCGCCAGGGTTTGCAGGCGATCCTGCGGGATGCCCTTGCCGGCGCCCTGGTAGGCCAGCGTGGCATCGGTGAATCGGTCACAGACGACATCGTGCCCTTGCAACAGGGCCGGCTCGATCACCCGCAGCACATGCTCCTGGCGCGCAGCGAACATCAGCAGTGCTTCGGTGGTGGTGGTCATGGACTGGGCCAGCAAAATCTCGCGGATACGCTCGCCCAGTGGCGTGCCGCCTGGCTCACGCGTGGCGGTCACACGCCGGCCCGCGCCACGCAAGGTGGCGACCACGGCTTCGAACTGGGTGGTTTTACCGGCCCCGTCGATGCCTTCCAGTGTGATGAACAGCCCTTGATGCGAAGTGTGGTTCACGGTGATTTTTTGAGGATGTAACGGCTGACCGCCGCATTGTGTTCGGCCAAGGTATCGGAAAATGCGCTGCTGCCATTACCGCGCGCGACGAAATACAAGGCCCGCGTCGCTGCGGGATGCAGCACGGACTGCAGTGCGGCATCTCCGGGTAATGCAATCGGCGTGGGCGGGAGGCCGGCGTGGACGTAGGTGTTGAACGGGGAAGCGGTCTGCAGATTCTTCCGCGTGAGGGCTCCGGTGTAGCGCGAGCCCAGGGCGTAGATCACCGTGGGATCACTTTGCAACGGCATGCCATTGCGCAGGCGATTGATGAAGACGCCGGCAATTTTGCTGCGGTCGCTCGGGCTTCCGGTTTCCTTCTCCACGACAGAAGCCAGGATGAGCGCTTGGTAAGGGGTTTGCAGCGGCAAGCCGGGCTCGCGCGCATCCCACGCGCTGGTCAATTGCCGCTGCATGGCGTGGTAGGCCCGCTTGAGAACAGCGAGTTCTGAAGAATTGCGCGCATACAAGTATGTGTCGGGGAAAAACCAACCTTCTGGTGGCATGTTCGGTGGTGCACCGATGCGTTGCATGATTTGCCCGTCGCTGAGCCCCTCGGCATCGTGATCGAGTCCTGGGGCCATGTTCAGAGCTTGCAGAAATTGGGCGAAGGTCCAGCCTTCGGGCACAGTCACGGCCAGCAAGGATTGATCGCCGCGCGCCATTTTCTGCAGTAACTCCCAGGGACTCGTGCCACGCTCGATTTCATAACTGCCGGCCTTGAGCTGCGTTCCTTGCCCACTGAGTCGCGCCAGCCAATAGAACAGGCGCGGCGAGAGGTCGGCGCCCTGGGTTCGAATTTGTGCCGCCGCCGCACGCGCCGTGCTGCCGGGCTTGACGGAGAAGTCCAGCGGCGATTCACGCAGCTGCATCGGTGCCAGCGCCCAGCCAGCGAACAGGGCAAAAACCAGGAGGCAGGCAATCGAGCCGAGGAGAAACAAACGGACAGGCCAGCGTGTCTTCAAAGACGGGCTCACTCATGAACACATGGAAATGCCGCTCAGCGCTGGCACGCTGGTCGGAGCAGGCAGCTGGGCAGCATGAAACCCTGGGGCAATCGCAAGGTGGACAGCTTTCTATACTAGCCCAGCGCAGGCGTGAAAGTGCCTGAAGTAGCGATGCACTGGGCGACCCCCGGTGTCTGCATCACCGGCTCGTGCCATGCCCTGCTGCATGACCGCCACCTTGGCTTTGCGCCCACAACCCGACGCCCCCCGAATGCCATCCACCATCACCCCCCTGCCCCATCTGGCCATGCTGCGCGCCCATGGCCCGCAAGCTGCAGATCTCCTGCAAGCCCAGCTCACCCAGAGCATGCAAAACTGGCCCGAGAAGACGGCTCGCATGGCTGCGATGTGCACGCCCCAGGGTCGCATGCTGGCTGATTTTTTGCTATGGCGGGAAACCGACGGCGCGATTGCCATGTTGCTGGACGCCACTCTCGCCGAGGCCACCCTCAAGCGTCTGCGCATGTTTATCTTGCGCCTGCAATGCAAGTTGGACGACGTGACCCCGGAGCGTGCGCTGTTCGGCTTGCTACTGCCCCAGGGCGAGTCACCTGCCGGACTGCCCTGTCCTGCCGCTGCCTGGGCGCTCCTGCGTGAGGCGGGCCTGTGCGTGGTGCGCCTGGCCGACGCTCCCGGCTTGCGGCGTCTGCTCCTGGTGGCCGAATCGCCGGAAGCACGAACCGCCGCCGCGCAGTGGGTCGCCACAATGGCTTCCGGTTCGACGGAGGCCTGGTCGCTCAGCGAGATTCGCGCCGGCATCGGACATGTCACGGCCGCCACGGCGCAGCAGTTCGTGCCGCAAATGCTGAATTACGAAGCCCTGGGCGCGGTCGACTTCAAGAAGGGTTGCTATCCGGGGCAGGAGATCGTCGCGCGGACGCAGTACCGTGGCACCATCAAGCGGCGCACCTACCGGCTGCTCAGCCCAACGGTCCTGGCGCCGGGGGACGAGATCGTCCACAGTGCCGATCCGGCGCAGCCATGCGGCTTGGTGGTGAACGCCGCGCCGGCCGAGACCGGCTGGGAAGCTTTGGCGGAGCTGAAAATCACCGCGACGACCGAGGCCGGCAGCTTGCACGCTCGCACGGTGGATGGCCCAGCCCTGCGCCTCGCGACGCTGCCCTATACCCTCCCCCCGCAGGATTGAGCGAGCGGCTGCGATGTGTTTGATCGCCTGGTCGTGGCAGCCGGGGCAAGCGCGGACCCTGCTGCTGGCCGCCAACCGCGACGAATGGCTGGATCGCCCGACTCTGCCAATGCGCTGGTGGCGTCCCGACACCGCATCGGCGGCTGAAGTGCTCAGCGGCCAGGACCTGCGCAGCGGTGGCATCTGGCTCGGGCTCACACGTCACGGGCGTTTCGCGGCCGTCACCAACGTTCGCGATCCGGCGCTGGAGCGCCCCCACGCCCCCTCGCGCGGGCTCTTGCCCTTGCGTTATTTACTCGGCCTGCATCCGCTGGATGGCAGCACCATGGACGACTGCTCCCCAGCCGCCTTCGCCCAGACCGTTCAATCCTGTGCGCCGGCCTACGCCGGGTTCAACCTGCTGCTGGGTGATCTGCGGTCGGGTGCGATGCACTGGCTGTCGAATCAACCCCTGCAGAACGGCAATGTCGCCCCGGGGTTTCACGGTCTCTCGAACGCGGCCCTGGACACGCCCTGGCCCAAGGTGCGGGACTTGAAAGCTGCGCTGGCCGAGAGCGCGGAACTCGCGGATGCTGACACGCCGATGTCGTTCGCCGTCCTGACCCAGGCCTTGCAACGGGAGCAGATCGCCCCAGATGACGCTTTGCCGCGAACCGGCGTCAGTCTGGACTGGGAGCGGGCGCTATCGGCCGCATTCATCCGCATGCCGGGCTACGGCACGCGCTGCTCGACCCTGCTGCGGATGGATGCCGACGGCGGCGCGCTGGTGCGTGAGGTGCAGCACCAACCCGGCGTACCCAGTCAGCTGGATTTTGCCTGGAACTGGCGCACGGCACGGTAGATCGCGCGCCGCATGGGCGGCATCCACTCCGCCGGGCAGGCGCTGAAAATCCGCGCTCAACCCAGTGCAGCGCGCATGCGAATATGGGTGATGCCAGCTTCGGCATAGGGCTCGCCCAGGCTGCTGAAGCCCAGGCGGCGATAAAAGCCCGTCACCGCTTGTTGCGCCGAAATGTCCGCATGACTGTGGCCAGCCGCGTGAGCTGCTTGCATGAGAGCTCGCATCACCAGTTTGCCGGCCTGGCCGCCGCGTATGGACTGCACCACGGCCACACGGCCGATATGCCCGTCCGGCAACAAACGCCCGCAAGCCACGGGCATGTCCAGACGGTTGAAGACCACGGCGTGGCGACATGTGGCGTCGTGTTCGTCCCATTCCATTTCAGCGGGAATGCCTTGCTCGTGCACGAACACGGCGGTGCGCAGGCTGCCGGCGGTTTCGCCGAGTTCGGCCCAGTCGCCGAGTTGCACGCGCAGCATGGGCTCGCCGCGCGCATGGGCTTCGAGCAGGTCGCGCAGCGCTGGCGGCAAGGTCTGCGACTTGGCCTGCGCGCCGCTGGTGGTGAAGACATAGACCATTTCGCCACTGACCAGCAGACGGTCCTGCACGAACATGGCAGTGTGCAGGTTGAAGCTGCTGTGGCCCAGCCGGGTGAGGCCGATCCCGACGTCGATCCAGTCGTCGAGCCGTGCCGGGCGGTGATAGGTGAGGCTGGCTTTTTTCACATACAGGTCGCCGCCCAGGGCCTGCAAGCTCTGGGCGTACGGCAGGCCGAGGGCCTTCCAGAAGGCGCTCATGGCGGTATCGAAGTACAAGAGGTAATGACCGTTGAACACCACTTGCTGCATGTCCACCTCGGCCCAGCGCACTTGCAGGCGGTGAAGGAAACGGTAGCTTTCGCGTTGCACGGGAGTCATGGTTCGAGGCGATGGGGGCACGATCAGGGTCGGAAGGGTCTGCAACGAGGACTTGGTTCAAGAGCGGGGCATGGCATTCAAGGGCGGCTGAAAGGCATGGCGCAACGCGGCGGCAGCTTCCTGCACGGCCTGTCCGGCCTGTGGCAAGGCACGGCCCATGCGTATGAAGTCATGTGTGACGCCCGGCCATTCGCGCAGCACCACGGGCACACCCGCCCGGCGCAGGCGTTCGGCATAGAGCACGCCTTCATCGTGCAGAGGGTCGCAGCCAGCAAGGCCGATCCAGGCCGGTGCGAGGCCATGCAGATCGGGTGCCAGCAGCGGGGCGAATCGCCAGTCATGACGATCTTCGGGCCGGGGCAGGTATTGGTTGAAGAACCAGTTGATGGATTCGGTGTCGAGCAGAAAGCCATGGGCGAAATGCGCGGCCGATGCGGTCTGCGCCCAACCCGCCGTGCCCGGATAGAACAGGAGTTGCAGCGCCAATGGCCAGGTGGCATCGCGCGCCAGGATGGCACAGACGGTGGCCAGGGTGCCGCCCGCGCTGTCGCCGGCAATGGCGATGCGGTCTGCATCCACACCCAGCATGGCAGCGTTTTCGCGCAGCCATGAGAGTGCGTCCCAGGCGTCGTTCAAGGCTGTCGGGAAGGCATGCTCCGGCGCCAGACGGTAGTCGCATGAAAAGACGGTGCAGCCGGAATGCAGTGCCAGTTGCCGACACAGGATGTCGTGTGTCGCGACACTGCCGATGACGAATCCACCGCCGTGCAGGTAAAGCAAGGCACCCGGTGGTTCGCTGAAGTCTGCCGCGGGACCTCCCGGCGCGGCACGATAGCGCCGCACCAGCAAGCGAGCGCCATCACGGACAGGACAATCCAGGTCCATCACCTCGGCAAGCGGTGGTGGGGCGATGTCGAGCACACCTGAGGCGGCCTCGTACGCCGCCCTCGCCTGCTGGGCACTGAGGCTCCACAGGGGAGGTCGCGCAGCACGGGCAATGCGATGCAACAACTCCTGCATCACGGGGCTAGGGCTGGGGAGAGTGAGATGTGTGGGTTGGGTCATGATCATGAATCGGCGGAGCTGCAGCCTTGAAACGCGAGTGGATCCAAGGCAGCATAAAGCGCCGCCGCATCAGCTGCCACGACTGCCGCCTTGCATCAAACCGACATGCCCACGGCGTGGCCGCTGGCCCAGGCCCACTGAAAGTTGTAGCCGCCCAGCCAGCCGGTGACATCAACCACTTCACCGATGAAATGCAGCCCAGGAACCTTGTGGGCTTCAAGCGTGGCGGGGTGCAGTTCCGCCGTGTCGACCCCACCCCGCATGACCTCGGCCTTGCGCCACCCTTCGGTACCCGTTGGCTGGAGCGACCATGCGCCAAGCGAAGCGCCAAGTGCCTTGAGTTTGGCATCCGCCAGTTCGGCGATGCGCCGGTCGGCAGGCAGTTGCTGCATCTCCACCCAGGTCTGAGCCAGACGGCGTGGCAGAAATTGCCCCAGCACGTTGAGCAGCGATTGACGCGATTGAACCTTGGCCACGCGCAGGGCCTCGCCCATATCGTGGGTCGGCGACAGGTCGAGTCGCAATGGGTCGCCAGAGTCCCAGAAACTGGAAATCTGGAGGATGGCAGGTCCGGACAGACCGCGATGCGTGAACAGCAAGTCCTCGTCGAAATGCTGTGCGCCGCACGCCACCCTGACCTCGAGCGCCACGCCAGCCAGCCCGGCAAACGGCTTCCACGGTTCCGCGGCGAAGGTCAGGGGAACCAGCGCGGGTCGAGGCGCCACCACCAACAAACCCATTTGCCGGGCCAGCCGCAGACCGTAGTCGCTGGCGCCAATCTTGGGCACCGGCAGGCCGCCCGTGGCCACGACCACCCGCCGTGCCTGCAACGCGCCTCGATCGGTCTCCAGTCGAAAGCCCGAGCCCTCGCGCGACACGCCGTGCACAACGCACGGTTGCAGCCATTGCACGCGTCCGATTTCGCATTCCGCACGCAGCATGTCGATGATCTGTTGGCTGCTGCCATCGCAGAACAACTGGCCTTTGTGCTTTTCGTGATAGGCAATGCGGTACCTGCGCACGAGGGCCGTGACGTCGCGCGGGGTGTAGCGAGACAGAACCTCGCGGGTAAAACCAGGTTGGCGGGAGATGAAGTGCTGCGGCCCCGCGAGCACATTGGTGAAGTTGCAGCGGCCGCCACCCGAGATACGGATCTTCTCGCCCACGCGCGCCGCGTGCTCGATGAGTGCCACCCGCCGACCCCGTTGCCCCGCCACGGCGGCGCACATCATGCCAGCAGCCCCAGCTCCGATCACGGCGACATCATGGTGCATGGCTTGGATCACGCCGCACAACCCGCATACCGTTGTCGCCTTGTTGGCAGGCAGCAGCGAACCCAAGACCAACTGACGCACTTGAGCCGCAGGCCTTGCTGCCTCAGACCCAGGGTGACGGTAGGCGTCGTGCCGCTGCCTGTGCTTGCTGCTGCCGTGTTGCCGCTGGCCCGGGTGAGGCTGCTGGCGCCCACGGTGAGGCCGCCGGTGGCGTGCAGTTGCACTGCGCCGTCGGCCTGGCCGGCACCCGGCACGGCGATGGTGGTGTACTGCAGGGCCTGCTCGATCGTTCCCTGGCTCGCCGTGCGCTGGGTGAGCAGGTCGTGCCCGCTGCTGCTTTGGCTTTGGCTGCGGTCGTTGATGGCGGCGTCGAGTTGCAGTTGGGCGCTGGGGTTGACCTGCTGACCGTTGATGACTCCGGCCTGGGCCGACAGGCGCTGCCCGCTGATCTGCGCCGCCTGCAGGGTGAGGTCGGCGCCTGACTGCAGGGCGATGGCACCGCCAGTGATGCGGCTGGCCTGCGCGAGGAGGTCGCGGGCCGTGAATGCATAGGGCTGCCAGGCACTTGCCCATAGCCAGTAAAAGCACAGCAGGATGAGCGTCAGGGCGCCGATACGGTCATCGCTCCTTGTCTTGCAGATCATGTGGGTGGCCATAGGTATGCGTCCAGCGAACCCATCTTGACACCTGAAGTGAAGGTCAGATGCTTGGTGCGGGGGTGTGGGTTTTGGCCCAGTTGTGCGGCAGCAATTCGCCCAAGCGGCTGTTGGGCCAGGTGGGCAGCTTCGTCAGCACGTCCTTGAGATAGGCCCAGGGGTCGACATCGCATAGCTTGGCCGATTCGATCAGCGTCATGAGCACGGCGGCTCGGCTGCCGGCTTGGGGCGAGCCCACGAAGAGCCAATTCTTGCGGCCCAGGGCGAGGGGGCGGATGGCGTTTTCCACCGCGTTGTTATCGATCGGCACGCATCCATCGCTGGCGAACACACACAAGGCCCTCCAGCGGCCCAGGGTGTAATCGATGGCCCGCGCCGTGGCGTCGGCCTTGGCCAGGAACTGGCGTTGCCCGAGCAGCCAGGCGTGCAAGGCATCGAGCAGGGGTTGGCTTTGGTGCTGGCGCATGGCGGCGCGCCCATCGGGTGGATGCTCCCGAAGGGTCTGCTCGATGGCATACAAGGCCCCGATGCGCTCGAGTGCCTCCTGCGCGATGGCGCTGCCGGCCAGCTTGTGCGCCTCGAAGAACCTGCGCCGCACATGCGCCCAGCAACCCGCTTCGACGACCTGGCCTTGGGCATACAGCGCCTTGTAGCCGCTGAAGTCATCGGTCAGCAACGTGCCTGACCAATCCTGCAGGAAGTCGCGCGCATGCGCACCGGCGCGGCTGGCGCAATAGTCAAACACCACGGCCGGGGTGCCCGCGCTGCGGTAGACCCAGACATAGGCGCGGTGCGTCCGTCCGGTGCCTGGAGCCAGCTCGGCCACCGGGGTCTCATCGGCGTGCAACACGGGCTGGCTCAGCACGTGCGCCTTCATCGCTGCAGCCAGCGGTTCCAGGCGCACGCCGCAGATGCCCACCCACTGCGCCATGCTCGAGCGGGCGATGTGCACGCCGCTGCGACGGTAGATCTCCTCCTGGCGATACAGCGGCAGGTGATCGTCATGCTTGGCCAGCACCACCTGCGCCAGCAGGCCGGGAGCGGGGATGCCCTTGTCGATGATCTGGGCAGGCATGGGCGCAGCCAACACCGTCTGGCAGCATGCGCAGGCGTACTTGGCGCGGATGTGCCGGTGCACGAAGAATCGCGTGGGCTCGCAGTCGAGCTGTTCGCTGATCTCCTCACCGATGCGACGCAGGGCGTGGCCCTGCGGGCACCGTCCCGACTCGATCTCGTAGCGGTGTTCGATGCGCGGCAGTTGACTGGGCAGGGGCTGGCGCCTGGGCGTGCGCTTGGGGGGCGCGCGGCGCTCCTCGTTGGCGGCTCGGTCCTCGGCCTGCTCCTCGGCCTGCAGCAGCGCCTGCGTCTTGGCATCAAAGAGCTGGCCTTGGGTGTCCAGGGCCTCGCTCGATTGCCCGAAGCGCCATTGCTTGAGGCGTGCCAGCTCGAAGCTCAGCGCCTCGATCTTGGTCTGCTTGAACTTCAGATCCACCTGCATCCGGGCAATGACCGCACGCGCGTACTGCGCCGTCGGATCGTCCCCCAGGGCCTGCAGTCGGTCGGAATCGATCGCGTCGAACATGGGCAAATTCTCTCGCGCGCACGCACGCGCGAGAAGTGGGCGTTTCCCCAATCGACAAACGCCTGGGGGTGCCTGGTGGTTACACCACGGCAATGGCTGCGGCTGTGCGATGCGCGGTCATGCGTTGCCAGGGCAGACCGGCGGCCAGCCAGCCCCATTGCTCGGCGCTGAGGTGCAGGTCACCCCGGTCGTCCTGCGGCCAGACGCGCCGGCCGTCCTGCAGCCGGCGCGTGCACAGCCAGATTCCCGCGCCGTCATACACCAGCACCTTCAGCCTTGTGGCGCGGCGGTTGGCAAACACGTAGGCGTGGTGCCGTTGCGCTGAGCCAAACCGGGCCACACAACCTGACCCAGGAGGCTGTCCATGCCGCCGCGCAGATCACTGCTGCCCACGGCCAGCCAGATGGCCTCGATGTGCAGCATGGCTCACCCCAGCCAGGCACGCAGCCACTGCGCGCACTCTGCAGCATGCGCCACGGGCCAGTCGATCTGCGCCTGGCGGCTGCCCGCCACGCAGGTGATGCGGGCGTGCCCGGGCTGGGGATTTCCATCCGCCGCCGGGGGCGGGTTGTATTGGGCGCGCACGAAAGCGCTGCGTCGCAGCGGCAGGGCCAGACCCGCGAGTTGGGCTCGCCAGCGCGGTGCGTGCGACAGCCAGCCGCGCAGTTGCCCGTAGGGGACGCCTTGGCTTTGGGCAAATGCCTCGGCGCTCATCCCGCTGGCCTTGAGTTGATCGACGCGGGTCAGGATCTCGCGAATCCGCTCCTCACTGAGTTTGTCTGTTCGCATGAAGCCTCCAAAAAAACCCAAACTTCGCTCAGCCACAATTCATTGAAAAGATGGGTTCGCCAGACGCTTACGGCCATAGTGCGATCAGCTTGGGTCAAACCGGGTTTGTCGTACCACTGACCTTGCGAGCTTTTGTGGGCGCTGTGCTGAATGGAGAAAACGCCTGGCGGTTTCAAGTCCGAAACGCTACACCCGGTTCAATGAACTGAGGATGAAGGTTTGTGAGAGCTGGCCAAGGTCTGCGCGAACACCTCGAGCGGGGTATGCCAGTTGTGTGGCGCGCGCGGCCTGGTGTTGAGGCTGTCGGCGATGCCGTCGAGTTCATCCTGGCTGAAGACGCTAAGGTCGGTGCCCTTGGGCAGGTACTGCCGGATGAGCCCGTTCGTGTTCTCGCAAGTGCCACGCTGCCAGGGACTGTGCGGGTCGCAGAAGTAGACCTTCACGCCGGTCTGCGCGGCCAGTTCGACGTGCCGCGACATCTCCTTGCCCTGGTCGTAGGTGAAGCTCCTGCGCAGCGGCGCAGCGATCGAATTGAGCTTGGCAGAGAAGCCCGCCAGCGCCGAGGCTGCAGTGGCGTCATCCATCTTGGCCAGCAGCACCAGGCGGCTCGTGCGTTCGACCAGCACGCCCACCGAGGACTTGTTGCCGGCGCCCTTGATGAAGTCGCCCTCCCAGTGGCCCGGCATGACGCGGTCGTCCACCTCGGGTGGGCGCACATGGATGCTGACCATGTCGGGGATCTGCCCGCGCCTGTCCTCGCCCCGCGAGCGCGGCATGCGGGTGCTGCGACCGTGGCGCAGGCAGGCCACGAGCTGCTTGCGCAACTCTCCCCGCGGCTACGCTTAGATGGCCGTGTAGATGGTCTCGTGCGAGACGTGCCGCTCAGGTTCGTCGGGGAACACGCGCTTGAGCGTAGCGGCTATCTGCTGCGGCGACCACTTCCAGTCCAGCAGTGTGCGCACCGCGCCCCAGCCCACACCGTCGAAGTCGAGCTTGCGTGCAGGCCGGGCGGCCACCCGCCGGCTCGCGCTACTCAGCTGCGCGGTGTGCGAGCCGTACGGCAAGGTCTCGAGCGTGTTGCGCTCGAACTCACGCGTGATCGTCGATGGGCTGCGGCCCAGCGCCCGGGCCATGGCCCGGGCGCTGAACCCCTGCAGCTTCATGCTTGCCATCGTCATCCGGTCCTCGGGCTGAAGCTGGCGGTACTGCGTCGTCTGGATCATGTGCCACACCTTACGCTACTGGGTGTTGCACTTCAGTTTTGAGGCCGCCCCTCCTTTTGTTTTTTCTGCAGCATCTTATAGTATCAGTTTGGATTTACATAACAACCATTAAAATTATCCACACTAATATAGTGCCACGCAACGATAATATTCGCATCTGGATTGTACTCATAAAATATTTTACATTCACTTCTCGGTAGTACGTTGTCGATTTCAATTTCATAATTTCCATTACTTAATCTCTTTTCCGTAAGCGGTGCATAACCATTGCGATAGTTAAATTGATCACGAAAAAATTTTAAAGGCTGCCCAACATAGCCCCCATATCGTGCCAAGAACGCTTCGTGTCCGCTCATTGTTGGGAAGCACGCCGTCGTCACTGAATATAAAGCCACAGCCAATGCTGCTCGCATAAAAATGCCAGAACTAATCACGGTTTACCTCCGGGGAGCTTCATATTGGTAATCCAATTGATGTTGTTGTTGCCCAACGCCGATGGAATTGCTGCAATCGCGGCCGGGAGCATCATGGCCGGGTTTGTAAAATCGCCAAATTGCACTAATTTTGAATTAAATATATAATCATGAATCCCTGCCGTCGCATTGATAAATGGAACGCGATTGAGCACATTGCTTAGTGTTGATCCTTGAGAAAATAACGATCCAGGATTATTCAGGCCAATGACATTATTACCGATGGAGTCTAAGGGCTGCTGCCCATTCGCCACTGGCATATAAATTGGATAGTCCTTTGTGCCCGGCGCTGGTGTTTTCCCTGGCCCCGCATCCGCGTCATAGCCGATGACTGTGTTGTAGGTCCAAGCCGCAGCGTTGGTGATCGCCGCACTCTCGGCACCATTCTGGCAGCCGGTGCCGCTGACCGACCCTGCCGCACAGCCCGTGACCGCTTTCCCGGCGAGGTTCCCGAGGTTATAGCCCGATAGCGTCTGCCCCATGCCAGCGGTGAGCATGCTGGCCACAATATTTTGCACCGACTGACTGCTGCTTAGGTCGTGCAGGGTCTGGCCGAGATTGCCGCCCTCATGTATACGGGTTGATTGCGCACTGATCGTCAGCGCCCTCGTAACGCCAGCTAACAATAAGCTTGGTTTGCGTATTGTATATATAAAATATTTTGCAATTTCTGTGTGCAAGCGCGTTGTCAATTTCAATTTCTACGTCGCCATTAGGTAGTATTCGCCTTGAAAATGGCCGGAATCCTAATTTTGGATTGAAATTGTCTTCAATCCACGAAATATCTTTTCCAACATACCAACCATAATTACCTATGAAGGCTTGGTGTGGAGTAGAAGATGTCATGACAAAACACCCATCAAATTGCGTGATAAAGCAAGAAATCGCAAAAATTTTAAAGAGCAATACCCATCGAATCTTCACGGCTTCCCTCCTGGAAATCTTATGGTCGTAATCCAGTTTATTTTGTTATTTCCAAGCGCTGCTGGAATAGCAAGAAATGCGGCCGGAGGCATCATTAGTGGATTGGTCAAAGCATCGAACTTGAGTCCATCGTTAAATATAAAATCATGCACACCTGCTGTTGCATTGATAAATGGGATTTGATTCAGCGCGTTACTCAGCAGGGAGCCCTGAGCAAAAATCGAGCCGGCGGCAGCTTTATCATTCAATCCAATAACATTGTTTCCCCATGATCCGGGCGGCTGTTGCCCATTATTCTGCGGGTTATAAAATGGATACGCTTTATTTGGTGTAGGTGTTCTCCCTGGCCCCGCATCCGCGTCATAGCCGATGACCGTGTTGTAGGTCCAAGCCGCGGCGTTGGTGATCGTCGCACTCTCGGCGCCATTCTGGCAGCCTGTGCCACTGACCGACCCTGCCGCACAGCCCGTGACCGCTTTGCCGACGAGGTTCCCGAGGTTGTAACCCGATAGCGTCTGCCCCACGCCAGCGGTAAGCATGCTGGCCACAATGTTGCGCACCGACTGGCTGCTGCCCAGGTCGTGCAGGGTCTGGCCGAGATTGCCGCCGTTGCCTGCCAGGCTGACGGCAGCTTCGCTGACCAGACTGCTCATTCCGGCAGCTGCAGCACTCGACAGCGCAGCGCCTGTGGTGGTCAACACCGTCCCGCCAGCGACTGCACTTCCAGCCACACCAGCTCCGGTCCCGGCAACAGCCACGGTGCTGGCCCCAACGGCACCCGCGGTGGTCGTCATGCCGGCGCCAGCCATCATGGAGGTGCTCAACGCCGAGGCGGCGCCATAGGTGACGATGGCGACGGCAATCGCGATGATGGCCGCCGCGGCCCCGGTGAGCCCGGAAGCCTGGTAGTCCCAGTGCTGGCTGGCGAGCTGCACTTGCTGCCAGGCGACGTCGTTGCGCTGGGCGAGTTGGGCCATGTAGCCCAGGCCGGGCTGCTGGGCTAGTTGCTGTGCCTGCTGCTTGAGGTCGAGGGTGATGGTGGGTGTGGCACCGCTGCCTGTGCTTGCTGCTGCCGTGTTGCCGCTGGCCCGGGTGAGGCTGCTGGCGCCCACGGTGAGGCCGCCGGTGGCGTGCAGTTGCACTGCGCCGTCGGCCTGGCCGGCACCCGGCACGGCGATGGTGGTGTAC
>JAGWMO010000040.1:0-23499 GCA_028871675.1 Betaproteobacteria bacterium | reverse complement strand
CGGCAACACGCGGGACTGGTCGCACATCGGTGCGGCCACGCTCAATCCCGAACGCGATGCAGTCGTCAACATGGCTGCCACCAACCAACATACTCAGCAGAAAGTTGCATGACTGAGGCGACAACTACCTTGACGCGCGCCGGCTTCCTCTACGCCACCCGCGCCTGCCCCAGCAACTCGCGCAAGCCCTGAATCGTGGCCGCTTCGCCGCGCACCTTGAAGCTGGCGCCGGTTTCGTCGGCGTGTTCGGTCAGCACTTCACAGTTGGCGTAGATGTCGCGGCGCAGTTGTTGGGCGGACCAGGGCAGGTGGAGTTCGGCTTCGACCAGATCCTTCTGGAAAAACGCGACGATCTGGCCGTGCAGTCGCGCGACGTCTTGCGCGTTGCGCGCGCTCATCACGACGCAGCCGGGATAGGCGGCGCGCAGCGCGGCTTCGCGGGCGGACTGCGCGGCGGCGTCGCCGACATGGTCGATTTTGTTGAACACGCGCAGGCGCGGCACCTCGTGGGCGCGGATCTCGGTGAGCACCGCGTCGGTGACTTGCAATTGGCGCTCGAAGCCGGGGTCGCTGGCGTCGATGACGTGCAGCAGCAGGGCGGCGTCCAGGGCTTCGTCCAGCGTGGACTTGAACGATGTCACCAGGCCGTGCGGCAGGTTCTTGATGAAGCCCACGGTGTCGCTCACCAGCACGCGCGGCACGCTCTCGGGGTGCAGGGTGCGCACGGTGGTGTCGAGCGTGGCGAACAGCTTGTTGGCGACCAGCACCTCGCTGCCGGTGAGCGCGCGCATGAGGGTGGATTTGCCGGCGTTGGTGTAGCCCACCAGCGCCACGCTGGCCAGCCCCTGGCTCTGCTGGCGGCGCGCGCGCTGGGTCTGGCGCTCCATGCCCATGGCGTCGATGTCCTGCTGCAACTCGGCAATGCGGTCGCGAATCTTGCGGCGGTCGAGTTCGGTGTGCGACTCTCCGGCGCCGCGCCCGCCAGTGCCGCTGCGCTGCCGCCCCTGCGGCCCGGCGAGCTTGGCCGCTTCGCGCAGGCGCGGCGCCATATAGCCGAGGCGGGCGATTTCGACCTGCGCCTTCGCAGCCCGCGAGCGAGCGTTGCGGTGAAAGATCTCCAGGATGACCATGGTGCGGTCCATCACTTCGCAGCCCACGGCTTTTTCCAGATTGCGCATTTGCGACGGTGAAATTTCATGATCGACCAGCAGCATGTCGATACTGTCGGATTCAGGGTCGGTGGCGTGGCCTGGGCCGTCGTCGCGCATGAGCCCGGCATGGCTTTCGACGAACGCGCGAATCTCCTCGCGCTTGCCCGTGCCGAGATAGGCGCCGGTGTCGAAGCTGGCGCGCTTCTGCACGAAGGTCTGCACGACCTTGTAGCCCAGGGTCTTGGCCAGCTCGCGCAGTTCGGTCAGCGAGGACTCGAATTCGGTATCGCTGACATGGGGTAACTGCACTGCGGCAACGATGGCCTGCAGGGGTTTGTCGGGCTGTTCGGTTGGCATGGGGCGCTGATCATGAAGTGAGGACGAATCGTAGTGGCGCGGGCGAAGCCCCGATGCGATCGCCCTGTCGACGCAACCAGGCGGTGACATGCGAGCTGCCGGGCGCAGTCGCAGCGCCCGCATGGCGCGGGCAAATCGGCTTGCGATCAGCCAGAATGCGGGGAGTTGCTGCCCCGGAGGGGGCGCCCCATCAAGCCCCAAGGAGATTCAGCCATGCCCGCCATCCGCATCGACCTGTTCGAGGGTCGTCGTCCCGAGATCAAAAAACAGCTCGTCGAGAACATCACCCAGGCCGTGGTGGACACGCTGAAGTGTTCCCCAGACGCCGTGGACATCATCCTGAACGAGGTGCCCAAGTCGCACTGGGCCACGGGTGGCAAGCTGTGGAGCGAGAAGTGAAGCAGCCCGCCGCAACGAGTGCCGAGGCGGTGTTCCACCCGGTCCTGGTCTCTTTGCTCGCCTGCCCGCATTGCGGCCATGCCGAAGAGCTTGCCATGCCCACCGATGCCTGCCTCTGGTTCCACAACTGCGCTGCCTGCCACACGCTGCTGCAGCCCAAGCCGGGTGACTGCTGCGTGTTCTGCTCCTACGGTTCGGTGCCATGTCCACCGATTCAACTGGAGCGCTGGCGCATGGGTCGCGAGCAGAGGCATTAGCCTGCCGGCGCTCTTGACGGCGATCGCCCGTCACGGCGTCAACAGGCGCACCAAGAGGAGCACCAAGAAGAGCACCAACAGGCACGCGAACGGGCACGCGAACGGGCACGCGAACGGGCACGCGAACGGGCACGCGAACAGGCACGCGAACAGGCGCAGCAACAAGCGCAGCAACCATCACACCACACCGGCGCCGCTGTCGGCCCAGGCCAACCCACCATCCCGCAAGGAGCAGTCACCATGCCAAGCTTACGCAACACGCCGCTCTCAGCCCTCGCCCTCATTCTGTGTGGTGCATCGCTCGCGCTCACGGCCCATGCGGCCGAGCCGCTCGCCATCAGCGTCAAGCGCCTGCAGCTGGAAACCGCGCTGAAGGCGGCGCAGGCTGCCATGACCTCATGCCGTGCCAAGGGCATTCAGATTGGCGTCACCGTGGTGGACCGTAGCGGCCAGCCGCAAGTGATGCTGCGCGACGTGCTCGCGCCCGACCTCACGGTGCGCGTGAGCGAACTCAAGGCCTACACCGCGGTGTCGTTCAACGCACCCACCTCGGCCTTGAAGGCGCAGGCGCAAAGCAGCCTTGCGCATGTGCCGGGTTTGTTGTTCTCGGCGGGCGCTGTGCCCATCACGGCCGGCGGCACGCTGTATGGCGCCATTGGCGTGAGCGGCGCGCCAGCGGGCGAAACCGACGAGGCCTGCGCCAAAGCCGGGGCGGCCGCCATCGAACCCGATCTGGAGATGCAGTGAAAGCCAAAACCTGCGCTGCATTACCCCTGCGCAGGTTGGCAATCCTTCGCCTTTCGCCCTATTTTTCTAAGCGTCCATCCTGATTACAGTCTGTTCAAAGTCAGCGAGTCCATCGTGTCGATCGGGTTCGCTAGCTCCGCGCATTCGTGCGGGGCGCAGATTCAGGAGATGATTCATGCCCAAGATGAGCGCGGCGGAAGCCGCAGTTTGCATTCTCGAAAAAGAAGGCATTCACCAGGCTTTTGGTGTGCCCGGTGCCGCCATCAACCCGTTCTACAACGCGCTGCGCAAGCGTGGCTCCATCGCCCATGTGCTGGCGCGGCATGTGGAGGCCGCCTCGCACATGGCCGAGGGCTATACCCGTGCAGCGGCCGGCAATATCGGCGTGTGCATCGGCACGTCGGGGCCTGCCGGCACCGACATGATCACCGGCCTGTACTCGGCCACCGCCGACTCCATTCCCATCTTGTGCATTACCGGCCAGGCGCCGCGCGCGCGGCTGTACAAGGAAGACTTTCAGGCGGTGGATATCGAGTCCATCGCCAAGCCGGTGACGAAAATGTCGGTCACGGTGCGCGAGCCGGCGCAGGTGCCCGGCGTGTTCCAGCAGGCATTTCATCTGATGCGCTCCGGCCGCCCCGGCCCGGTGCTGATCGACCTGCCGTTCGACGTGCAAGTGGCGCAAATCGAATTCGACCCTGACCTGTACGAGCCCCTGCCGGTGCACAAGCCGCGGGCAACCAGGGCGCAGATCGAGCGGGCGCTCGACATGCTGGAGGCCGCCGAGCGGCCGCTGATCGTCGCCGGTGGAGGCGTGATCAACGCCGACGCCGCCGAACTGCTGGTGGAGTTCGCCGAACTCACCGGTGTGCCGGTGGTGCCCACGCTCATGGCCTGGGGCGCGATTGCCGACGACCATCCGCTGATGGCCGGCATGGTCGGGCTGCAGACCAGCCACCGCTACGGCAACGCCACCATGCTGGCGTCGGACTTCGTGCTGGGCATCGGCAACCGCTGGGCCAACCGCCACACGGGTTCGGTGGACGTGTACACCAAGGGCCGCAAGTTCGTGCATGTGGACATCGAGCCGACCCAGATCGGGCGCGTGTTCATGCCCGACCTGGGCATTGCGTCGGACGCCCGGGTGGCGCTGGAGTTGTTCATGCAGGTCGCGCGCGAGCGCAAGGCGACGCGGCACTTGAAAGACCGCAGCGCCTGGGCCGCCGACTGTCTTGCACGCAAGCAGAGCATGCTGCGCCGAAGCGACTTCGACAACGTCCCGATCAAGCCGCAGCGCGTGTACCAGGAAATGGTGGCGGCGTTCGGCGACAACGCGCGCTATGTGACGACCATCGGCCTGTCGCAAATTGCCGCTGCGCAATTCCTCAAGGTCGGCAAACCGCGCAACTGGATCAACGCCGGACAGGCAGGTCCCCTGGGCTGGACGCTGCCCGCCGCCCTGGGCGTGCGCGCCGCCGACCCGAAGAGCGAGATTGTCGCGCTGTCGGGCGACTACGATTTCCAGTTCCTGATCGAGGAGCTGGCCGTGGGCGCGCAGTTCAAGCTGCCCTACATCCACATCGTCGTCAACAATGCCTATCTCGGCCTCATCCGCCAGTCGCAACGCAATTTCGAGATGGACTATTGTGTGCAGTTGTCGTTCGAGAACATCAACGCGCCCGAGCTCGATGGCTACGGCGTGGACCACGTGAAGGTGGCTGAGGGCCTGGGCTGCAAGGCCATTCGTGTGCGCGACCCGGGCAAAATCCAGGGCGCCATCGCCCAGGCGCGAGCCTGGATGGCCGAGTTCTCGGTGCCGGTGGTGGTGGAGGTGATTCTGGAGCGCGTCACGAATATCGCGATGGGTACCGAAATCGACAACGTCACCGAGTTCGAGCCTATTCTCGACCTCAATCCCGTGGAGGCCTGACGTCATGCCCAAGTTCGCTGCCAATCTCAGCATGCTCTACACCGAGCAGGCGTTTCTCGACCGCTTTGCCGCAGCGGCGCAGGGCGGGTTCAAGGCCGTGGAGTTTCTCTTCCCCTACGCCCACGCGGCCGAGCATGTCCGCAACAGGGCCCTGCAGGCCGGCGTGCAGATCGTGTTGCACAACCTGCCGGCGGGCGATTGGGACGCTGGCGAGCGCGGCATCGCCTGCCTGCCCGACCGCGTGAACGAGTTCCGCGAAGGCGTGGGCCGTGCAGTCGACTATGCGAAGGCGCTGGGCGTGACGCAACTCAACTGCCTGGCAGGCAAGGCCCCCGCCGGCGCCGTGCCGCAGCGCTTGCACGACACCTTCGTGAACAATCTGCAATTTGCCGCGCGGGAGTTGGCCGCGCACGGTATCAAACTGCTGATCGAGCCGATCAACACCTACGACATTCCCGGTTTCTTTCTGCACGGCACGTCGCAGGCGCTGGCGCTCATGGACGAAGTCGGCAGCCCCAACCTTCATTTGCAGTACGACATCTATCACATGCAGCGCATGGAGGGCGAGCTGGCCGCCACGATGGAGCGGCTGCTGCCGCGCATTGCCCACATCCAACTGGCCGACAACCCGGGCCGCCATGAACCCGGAACCGGCGAGATCAACTACCGCTTCCTGTTCCAGCATCTCGACCGCATCGGCTACACCGGCTGGATCGGCTGCGAATACAAACCCAAGACCACCACCACGGCGGGACTCGGCTGGGTGAGCGCGCTGTAGACATACTCTCGGCCCCGATCGTCCTTGCAGACGCGGAGGGGAGGGCCCCTCCACCACACCATGGGGGAGGTTGGGAGGGGGAAGCATTCAACACACACCAAGACGGAGATCGACATGGCAACACTCGGATTCATCGGCCTGGGCATCATGGGCGCGCCCATGGCGGGGCATCTGCTCGCGGCAGGCCACACCCTGTTCGTCAACACCCACGGCAAAGTGCCGCAGGTCTTGTTGGATGCGGGTGCCAAGCCCTGCGTCAACAACACCGAGGTGGCGCGGCAGGCTGACATCGTCTTCATCATGGTGCCCGACACGCCCGATGTGCAGAAGGTGCTGTTCGCCGATGACGGCGTCGCCAAGGGCCTGAGCGCCGGCAAGATCGTGGTGGACATGAGTTCCATCGCGCCGATGGAAACCAAGGACTTCGCCCGGCAGATCAACGCGCTGGGCTGCGAGTATCTCGACGCACCCGTGTCGGGCGGCGAAGTCGGTGCCAAGGCGGCCAGTCTCACCATTATGGTCGGCGGCAAGCAGGCCACGTTCGACACCGTCGAGCCGCTGTTCAAGCTCATGGGCAAGAACATCACCCTGGTGGGCGGCAACGGCGACGGCCAGACCTGCAAGGTGGCGAATCAGATCATCGTCGCGCTCAACATCCAGGCCGTGGCCGAAGCGCTGCTGTTCGCCAGCAAGGCGGGAGCCGATCCAGCCCGCGTGCGCCAGGCGCTCATGGGGGGGTTCGCAGCCTCGCGCATTCTGGAGGTGCATGGCGAGCGCATGGTCAAGCGCACCTTCCAGCCGGGCTTTCGCATCAACCTGCACCAGAAGGACCTGAACCTCGCGCTGTCGGGCGCCAAACAACTCGGCGTGGCGCTGCCCAACACCGCCGTGGCGCAGCAACTGTTCTCGACCTGCGCCGCCAACGGCATGGACGGGCTGGATCACTCCGCCCTGTGCCGCGCCGTGGAACTCATGAGTCACCACACCATCGCGCCGGATGCCTGAGCGGCTCGTCCCATGAACCTTCCCAGCCCCGCAACCGCCCCCATCGCGTTTTTGCGCGCGTTGTTCGACGTGGCCGTGGCGCGCGCCCAGCCGCGCGAGGTCATGGCCGCTTTCCTGCCGCCGCCACCCAAGGGTCGTACCCTGGTCGTGGGCGCGGGCAAGGCGAGTGGGGCCATGGCCGAGGCGCTGGACGCGCTGTGGCCCGAGGCTGCGCCCATCTCCGGCCTGGTGGCCACGCGCTATGGCTATGTGCCACCGGGTTTGCGCGCCAAGCCGGGGCGCATCGAGGTGGTGGAGACGGCCCATCCGGTACCTGACGCTGCGGGCGAGCGTGTTGCCCACCGCATGCTGGAGCTGACGCGGGGCCTCACCGCCGACGACCTCGTCATCGGCCTGATCTCCGGCGGCGGCTCGGCACTGCTGCCCATGCCCGCTGCCGGGTTGACGCTCGCCGACAAGCAGCGCATCAACCGCGAGTTGCTCATGAGCGGCGCCACCATTGGCGAAATGAACTGCGTGCGCAAGCATCTTTCGGCCATCAAGGGCGGGCGTCTGGCGGCGGCATGCGCCCCGGCGCAGGTGCTCACGCTGCTGATTTCCGACGTGCCGGGCGATGACCCCGCGACCATCGCCAGCGGCCCCACCGTGCCCGACCCGACCACCTGCGCCGACGCGCTGGCCATCATCACACGTTACGGCATCGGCATTCCCGCTGCAGCGCGCGCCGGGCTGGAAAGCGGCGCGCTCGAAACCCCCAAACCCGGCGACATCGCCTTCGCCCACAACCGCGTCGAGCTCATCGCCACGCCGCAAGACATGCTGCAAGCCGTGGCAGGCGCCTGCGCCCGGACAGGCATCGCCACGCACATTCTGGCCGACGACATGGAAGGCGAATCGCGCGACGTCGCCTTGGCGCATGCGGCCATCGCCCGGCAGGTGGCGCGCCACGGCCAGCCCTTCAGCAAGCCCTGTGTCTTGCTCTCCGGCGGCGAAACCACCGTCACCGTGGCGAAGGGCGCGACCCCCGGCAAGGGTGGGCGCGGCACCGAATTCCTGCTGGCGCTGGCCATGGCGCTGCAGGGCGAGCCGGGCGTGTGGGCCCTGGCCGGCGACACCGACGGCATCGACGGCAGCGAAGACAACGCCGGTGCCTGGATCACACCTGACACCCTGCTGCGCGCCGCCGCTGCCGGCTTGAAACCACGCGCCATGCTCGACGGCCACGATGCCTACAGCCTGTTCGCCGCCACCGGCGACCTGCTCGTCCCCGGCCCGACCTACACCAACGTCAACGACTTCCGCGCGGTGCTGGTGGTGTAGCCCCAAGACGCCGCCGCGGTGCGCACATCACTGCCTGGTGACGACCGCTTCCAGGTATTCCCCCGGCACGACGAGCGAGTCCGTGCCGGCGACGTTGCACTCGCGCAGCAGTGCGGTGATGTCCTCGGCCAGTGCGCCCTGGCGGTCGGCGTCCAGCGCGACGAAGGCCTGGTTGAGCGGGCCGTAGAAGTCGCGGAAGGTCTGCAGCCAGTGCGCAGGCGAGCGGTAGCGGAAGTTGAAGGTCTTGCGTACTGCCTGGATGCTGTGCGCGTGTGCGCCGAACAACTCCTCGATGTGCACCTGCGTTCCCCACAGTGCCGGCGCGGCCACGCCCGCAGGTGGTGGCACGTAGCGGCTCACCAGACCGAACAGGCGGCCGATGAAGCCTTGTGGCGTCCAGTTGGCCAGGCCGATGCGCCCGCCGCTGCGCACGACGCGCAGCATTTCGTCGGCGCAGCGTTCGTGCCGCGGCGCGAACATCACGCCGAAGGTTGACAGCGCGGCGTCGAAGCTGGCGTCGGCGAATGGCAGTGCCTCGGCGTCGGCGACTTCGAAGCGCGCCCGCAGACCCTCGGCTGTGGCCCGCGCAAAACCCTTGCCGAGCAGGGCCGCGACATAGTCGGTCGAGATGACGTCAGCGTGGCGGCGCGCCGCAGCGAGGGTGGCGTTGCCGTTGCCCGCGGCGACGTCGAGCACGCGCTCGCCGGCGCGGATATCGGTGGCCTCCGCGAGCGTTTCGCCGACGATCTGCAGCGTGGCGCCGAGCACGGCGTAGTCGCCGCTCGCCCACGCTGCCTGCTGGCGTCGCTTGATGGCCTCGACATCGAGGCTTGCCGGACTGTCCGGCGCAATGACTGCAGCTTGCATGGAAGTCTCCTCCTCCTGTGGTCCGTCACCGCGCCGCAACGTTTCCGGCAGCGCATGGTGACCATCATGCGGGGCAACAGGGATTGACGCTTCGCCGCCAGTCGCGAAAACTTGACCGACCGTCCGGTTTCATCACGACACGGGCATGACAGCTGGTGACGGTTGCTGGAGGGGGTATGGAACACGACATCCTTTCCGACGTACTGCGCGGCATCCGATTACGTGGCGCGGTGTATTACGACTACTACTTCGGCGACGAATGGGCCGCCGAGGCGCCCCCCGCAGCCGAAGTGGCGCCCCTGCTGCTGCCGGGCACCGAGCATGTCATGGAGTACCACGTGGTGCTGCGCGGCGGCGGCTGGGCGGCCGTCGTAGGCCAACCGGCGATCCGCCTGGCCGAAGGCGATGCCGTGGTGCTGCCGCGTGGTGACGGCCATGTGATCTCCAGCCGACCCGGCCTGCGGCCGCAGCCCTTTGATATCGCCTGGGCCTATGCCCGCCGCAACGATCCCCGTCCGGTGTTGTTCAACGCGATGGGTAATGGGGGCGCGGACGCACAGCCGGCGAATCGGGTGATCTGCGGCTTCCTGTGTTGTGACCTGCTGCCATTCAACCCGCTGGTGGCACAGCTTCCGGCCCTGCTGCATCTGCCGGCAGACGCCGATAGCGGCTGGATCGCGCAGACGCTGCGGCAGGCGGTGCAGGCCAGCGAAGGCTCGCGCCCCGGCAACGAGGCTATCCTGGAGCGCATCAGCGAAATGCTGTTCGTGCATGCCGTGCGCAGCTACCTCGCGCGGCTCGACCCGGCGTCCAGCGGTTGGCTGGCCGGGCTGCGCGACCGCCGCATCGGCCGCGCCCTCGCGTTGCTGCACGCCACGCCCGCGCGTGACTGGAGCCTTGACGATCTCGGCCGTGAAGTCGGTCTGTCGCGCTCGGCGCTGCATGATCGCTTCGTCGAGTTGATTGGCCTGGCGCCGATGCGGTACCTCGCGCGCTGGCGCATGCAGCTCGCCTCGACGTTGCTGCGCAGCACCAGCGCCAACGTCGAGGCGATCGCACTGGATGTGGGCTACGCCTCCGAGGCCGCGTTCACTCGGGCATTCAAGCGCGCGGCCGGCATGCCGCCGGCAGCCTGGCGGCGCAGGAATCGTGCGAACTGTCGTTGAAGCGGCAACGCGTGGTTCGTTGGTCGTGGCCGGGGTACGGCTCGACTGCGTGACTTGGCTCCGCGCGTCCTCCGCGATGAGCTTCGGCCGCAGCCCGGCGCGGCACAGGGCGTGACCGACAGCTTCAGGCCAGCATCACATTCAGCAGCCAAGTGCCGGCAGGCCCCAGCCGATGCCGTCTCGACCATACCGCATCGACGGCAATTTGCCTTGGCCAGCCATGCACTTTCAGTTCGTGCAGCAAGCCGCTCCCGAAGCGATCGACCAGCCAGCGCGGGATAGGCGCCCAGCCGAAGCCGCGCTGGGCCATTTCCATCAACATCAAGTAGCTGGGCGCGGCCCATGAGCGGCCACGCGTTTGCGTCTCTTGTGGATTGAGCACCGTGGCGAGGCGCAGTTCGCGGTATTGCCGAAGCTTGCCAGCTTGAATGCGCGTTTCGACGGCGAGTGGATGGGACTTGGCGACAAACAGTGCAATTTCTGTTCTCTCAGCAACCGTGCCAAAGCCGATGTCGGTCGGATAGCTGTGTTGTTGCTCGACAAAACCGATCTGTGCCCGCCCGCTCTGGACCAGTGCGATGAGGTCGGCGCACTCGGCAATCAAGCATTCCAGTTCGATGTCGGGATAGTGCTGCTGGAACGCGTTCAGCGTGTCTTCGAAGCGATCCGACTGATAGGTGTCGGACAGCGCAACGCTCAAGCGTGCTTCCTGCCCCTTGGCCAATGTGCTGGCCGCATGACTCAACTGGCTGTACGCAGCCAATACTTCTTCAACTCTGCGCAGGACGACCTCGCCTTGTTCGGTCAGCGTCGGTTTGCGGCTGCTGCGGTCGAACAGTTCCAGGCCAAGATCGATCTCCAGATTCGCGATGGCCGTGCTGATCGTCGATTGGCTTTTGCCCAGCTTGCGAGCCGCGGCGGAAAACGAACCCAGGCTGGCAGACTCGGCAAAGGCAAGCAGTACGTCAGGGTTGGGATTCATGAGCTATCGATTTGACCGATGTTTATCGACTAGAAAGTATTGATGATTCCGGCGATGATGACAAACATCAAGCTTGACCAAGCGCCTTTGCCACCAAGTTCCATGCAAAACAAGTCCCTTCAAGAGCGCCTGTTGCAAGCACTGGGGTTTGAACTCCTTGCCATCTTGCTCTGCACACCCTTGTTTTCCTGGATCATGGGTACGTCATGGATGCGAATGGGCGCACTCACCGTGGCGAACAGCGTCGCCGCCGTGCTTTGGAACATGATCTTCAATGCCGTGTTTGATCAGTTTCGGCGGCGTCATGCGTTGCCCAAGGGCATGCGTATGGACGCGATTTGGCGCGCCGCGCATGCAGTGCTGTTCGAGGGCGGTTTGTTGCTGATCACGGTTCCCCTGGCCGCGTGGTGGCTGGGCATCGGTTTCGTTGCTGCCGTCTTGCTCGACATCGGCCTGCTCCTGTTCTTCCTGCCCTACACCTATGCCTACCACTGGGCTTACGACGCACTGCGTGAAAAAGCGCGCTCAGGCAGAGGTTGATGCGGTGATTGGTCCCGCTTCCTGCCAGAGCTTGGCCCAGTGCGTGCGAAAATTTTGACTGGCGCAGCTCATCGGTGCTCGCACGGTGTCATGCATCAGCCCTTGTGCCGCCAGCGCCGCTTTTACCGGGCCGGGATTCGGTTCGGAAAACAGCGCGCGTATGAGGGGCGCCAAGCCATGAAAATGTTCGCGCGCTTCAGCCAATCGGCCTGCGCTGACAGCTTGGTGCAAGGCGACGAAACGCGCGGTGTGCAGGTGCGCACTGGCAGCGATGGCGCCGCTGCCGCCCAGACATAGCGTGGAGAAGATTTGCAGATCCTCCCCGGCGAGGATCTGCAGTCGACCATCGAGGATGAGCGCCAGGGTTTTGTCGGGCGAGCCGCCGCAATCCTTCACGGCCCGGATGCGGGGATGCGTGGCCAAGGCCAGCATGGTCTCGGTGTCGATCTGCACGCCTGTGCGGTAGGGAATGTCGTAGACGATCAAAGGGTGGTCACTGCGGTCCGCAAGATCGAGGAAATGCCGGCGTATCCCATCCTGTCCGGGGCGGACGTAATAGGGCGCGGGGACGAGCAGACCAGCCAGCCGCCGGGCATTCATGCGGGGCAGGCTGGCGCGCAGATGCGCCGCGTTGTTTCCGGCAAGCCCGGCGACAACGGGGATCTTGCCTGCGGCGGCCAGCACGGTGTCGAGCACGGTGTCCTTCTCGGACTCGTCCAGCGCCGCGGGCTCACCTGTGGTGCCCAGAGCCACGAGACCCGACACGCCTGCAGCGCTCAAATGTTGCACCAAGCGGTGCAGCGCGGCGTGGTCCACCGCAGTACCGTCGGTGGTGAATGGGGTGACGAGCGGCACCCAGATTCCAGTGAAAGCAGACATGGAGTTCTCCAAGGGCAGACCGTTTGGAACCGATCAGTTCTTGGGGAGGAGATGCGGGTGCCGCCTTGTCGCCGTCCCGTCGTTCTGACGGAACAGCGCTCCGGTCAGATGAGCGGCTGTTTTTTGGATTTGAGGTTTGCGGCGCGCGTGGCGACAGGCGCAAAAAGAACGGTTGAACGGTGGACAGGCATGGGCTCAGTATATCGGCGCAATCACATACGCTGGGCGACGTCTTGGTGTTTGGTTTCCAGTTTCCAGCGGTGATTTGAGATGGGACCGCAGGCGATGGCGGCCGCTTGAGACGGCCTTGATGGGTTGCGATGCTTCGCCGCGAGCAACACCGGCTTTGACTCGCCGCGCATCTGTGCGAGCGCGACGCGTGGCCGGACTGGTCTCAGATATGCTCTTTCGCCTCGCAGCCCCACGTCATCGGAGTCATTCATGCCCACTTACCGCCTTGGCACCCCGCTTTCCCCTTCCGCGCTTCGCGTCATGCTGCTCGGCGCGGGTGAACTGGGCAAGGAGGTGATCATCGCGCTGCAGCGCCTGGGGGTGGAGGTGATCGCGGTGGACCGCTATGCCCATGCGCCGGGGCAGCAGGTGGCGCATCGGGCGCATGTCATCGACATGACCGACCCGGCAGCGCTGCGGGCGCTGGTGCTGGCCGAGCGGCCGCATCTCATCGTGCCGGAGATCGAGGCCATCGCCACGGCGGCGCTGGTCGCGATCGAGGCCGAAGGGCTGGCCGAGGTCATTCCCACGGCGCGCGCGGCACAACTCACGATGAACCGCGAAGGCATACGCCGCCTGGCGGCCGAGGAACTGAGGCTGGCGACTTCGCCCTACGCCTTCGCCGATACGGTACAGCAATTGCAGGCGGCGATCGACGCTGGCATCGGCTACCCCTGCGTGGTCAAGCCGGTGATGTCGTCATCCGGCAAGGGGCAGTCGGTGCTGCGCGGGCCGGCCGACGTGCAGCGTGCCTGGGACTACGCCATGACCGGCAGCCGGGTGCAGCAGGCGCGGGTGATCGTCGAGGGTTTCATCGACTTCGATGACGAGATCACCCTGCTCACGGTGCGTGCGGTGAACCCGGCCACGGGCCAGGTCGCCACCGCGTTCTGCGAGCCCATCGGCCATCTGCAGGTGAATGGCGACTATGTCGAATCCTGGCAGCCACAGCCCATGTCGCCGCTGGCGCTGGAGCGCTCGCGCACCATCGCCGGGCGCGTGACCACGGCGCTGGGCGGGCGCGGGATTTTCGGCGTGGAGCTGTTCGTGCGCGGCGACGAGGTCTGGTTCTCCGAGGTCAGCCCGCGTCCGCACGACACCGGGCTGGTGACGCTGTGTACCCAGCGTCAGTCGGAGTTCGAACTGCACGCCCGCGCCATCCTTGGCCTTCCGGTGGACACCACGCTGCGCGAGCCGGGGGCTTCGGCCGTCATCTACGGTGGCGTGGATGCCGAGGCCATTGCCTTCGAGGGCGTGGCCCAGGCACTGGCCGTGCCACGATCGGACCTGCGCCTGTTCGGCAAACCCGAGAGCTACACCCACCGCCGCATGGGCGTGGCGGTGGCCAACGCAGCCGATCTTGACGAAGCACGCCGCCGCGCCAAACAGGCCGCCAGCCTCGTGCGGCCGGTCCCGGGATCTGCAGCGGCGTGAGTGTGCGCTGCACGCCGCATGAGCCCCGCCGGCATCACTTCTTCTTGTGCCGATCGGCCACCACGGTGGTCACGGCAGGCTTGACCGCCTGCGGCGAGATCGGCTTGGACGGCGATTTGTCCTGCTTGGGTTTTTTCTTTTCCTTGTTGCTGCGTTGCTGACCCTTGGCCATGATCGTCTCCGTTGCCGGCCCGCAGCGTGCGGGCATATTCGGAAAGTGTAAGGGCCGCAGCGCACCGCGACGCATCGGATGGCAAGGGCGCAAAATAGCGTCGATGAAACCACCCGCGCGACTGCAAGCACTCATTGAAGAAGGCCTGATCGACACCGTGGTGCGGCAGTTGATGAGCGGCAAGGAAGCCATGGTTTACGTCGTGCGCTGTGGCCATGACACGCGCTGCGCCAAGGTCTACAAAGAGGCCACGCAGCGCAGCTTCCGCCAGGCGGTGGACTACACCGAAAACCGCAAAGTCAAGAACACGCGCCAGGCGCGCGCCATGGCCAAAGGCACCCGTTTTGGTCGCCAAGCGCAGGAAGCCGCCTGGCAGAGTGCCGAGGTGGACGCGCTCTACCGTCTGGCGGCTGCCGGCGTGCGCGTGCCCAAGCCCTACAACTTCCACGACGGCGTGCTGCTGATGGACCTGGTGGTCGACGCGCACGGCGATGCCGCACCGCGGCTCAACGACGTGCAGTTCAAGCCCGACGAGGCACGCACGCACCACGCCACACTGCTGGCCGAGGTGGTGCGCATGCTGAGCGCGGGCGTGGTGCATGGCGACTTGTCGGAGTTCAACATCCTGCTGGGCGCCGACGGCCCGGTCATCATCGATCTGCCCCAGGCGGTGGATGCCGCCGGTAACAACCACGCCCAACGCATGCTGCTGCGCGACGTGGGCAACCTGCGCCATTTCTTCGGTCGCTTCGCGCCGGAGCTGCTGCAGACCGACTATGGTCATGAAATCTGGGGCCTTTACGAGCGCGGCGCACTGCATGAGGATGTCGCGCTCACGGGGCGCTTCGAGCGCGCTGACGGGGTCGTGGATATGGTCGGCGTACTGCGTGAAATCGACGATGCCCGAGCCGCGGAATCCGCCCGCCGGCTGCGGCTGCAATCCGTCAGCAGCTGAACGCGGCCGGCGCGTCGTCGCCTAGGCGCAGGGATCTTCCCCAGCCTGGAGCATGAAAATGGCCTGCGCCTGGGAGCGCAAGGTCAAGTCCCAGAACGCCTGGCGGACCACTTCGCTCTGGGCCAGTATCTGCGACTCGAGCGAGCCACGCAGACCTGGCTCGCGGAGCCACATTTGTGTTTTTTCATGCAGCTCCGCATGTTGCCGCATCAAATGCGCGAGGCTCTGGCTTTGCGGCCAGCGCCAGGCGTTTCGTGAGCACCACCGTCCGAACGCGCAGCGCTGGCTGCCGTCGGCAGCCAGGATCTGCGCGCGCGCCTCCGCGTCCAGGCTGCCTGCAAACAACAGACGCAACGATGTTGCCAATGAGGCGAAGGCTTCGATGTCGTCCGGGCCAAGTACGCTGGATTGGCCGAGCTGTGTCATCCAGGATGGCCGTTGCTGCCAATGACGCAGCCAGGCACTGAACTCGGCCGCCGGCATCGGCCTGGCGACTGCGTATCCCTGAAGATCGGTACATCCCATCGCGACCAGGACCTGCGCCGCTTCAGGGGTCTCCACACCTTCGGCCACGACCCTCACCCCCATCAGCTTCGCCGTGCGGAGCATGCCGTAGGTGATGCTCAGTGCCATGGCGTCGTGCAGAATGTCACGCACAAAACGGCGATCGATTTTGATGGCGGAGGCAACCAGGTCCTGCAGATGGGTCAAGCTGGCGTTCCCCGTCCCGAAGTCGTCCAGGCTGACCTGGACCCCCAGCGAGCGGCATTCTTCGATGCGGGTGCGTGCGCCTTCACCTTCGAGCAATGTGCCGCGCTCGGTCAGTTCCAGGACCAGGGCATGGTCAGGAAGTTTGCTGTGACGCTGCAGCACTGCACGCAAGTCGTCCACAAAACCGGCGCCCAGGAAATGTCTTGGACTGATGTTCACGCTCAGGCTGAGCACCTGGCCATTGGCCTGCCACAAGTCCAGGTACTGGGCAGCCTTTTCGAGCACCCAACGGCCCACTGCAGACGAGACTCGCACATCGTCCAGCACGGACTCGAACGCAGCCGCGGCGTGCAACCGACCTTGTTCATCGCGCAAGCGCAGCAGGGCTTCAGCCTGGACCACGCTGGAGGTGCCTTCCAAGCGGTCTGTGCGCACGCTCAAGATGGGCTGGACATGAAGTTCCAGTGTTTGCCGCCGTAAGGCATCTTCGATCGCGGTCATCCAGGCTTCACGACTCTCGATGGCTGCTTGCATGGCGGCATTGAACACGACAGCCTGATGGCGCCCTGCCGTCTTCGCGGCGTAGAGCGCCATGTCGGCTTGGCGCATGAGGGTTTGTGCATCTTCGCTCGCGTTGCGTATGGCGAATCCCAGCGAAAGGCGCATGAACAGGCTCTCACCCTCGTGGTGGAACGGCTCACCCATGGCATCCATGATGCGCGCCACCACGCGCTGGACGCGACCCGCGTCTAGGCCGTGGTGCAGCAAAATCGCAAACTCGTCCCCCCCGAGGCGTGCCAGGAAATCCACGCCACGGTCTTGGAAGGATTGCTCGGAATGGCGCAGAAGTTGACCCAGGCGCATGCCGACCTCGCGCAGCATCGCATCACCTGCAGCATGCCCCAGTCGATCGTTGATCGCCTTGAAATTGTCCAGATCGACAATCCCCAGCGCCAGGCCCGCACGGTTGTTTTGCAAGGCCGCATTCAACAACGACTCGAACGCGCGACGGTTGGCAAGGCCGGTCAAAGCATCGCGCTCTGCCAATTCGCGGATCTGATCTTCCTGCCGTTTCTGTTCGGTGATGTCCTGGATGGTCCAGATCGCACCGAGTGGCTGACCGTATGGGTCCAGTAACGGTCGATAGTGCCGCAGCAGGGCGCGCCCGTCGGTCAGCCAGACCTCGTCAACAGCGACGCGGTTTTCATGGAACAAGATTTTCACTTGCTGTCGGGCGCTCGATCCTCCAAGGTGCAAGGGTTCGATCATTCCCCAGATCTCCCTCCATGGGCGTTTGACCAGCTGGCGCGGGTGGACGCTCATGCCCAGCATGCGGGCAAAACCTCCGGAGCAGTACTGCACCTGTCCGTCCGCCGCGAACACGATGACCCCGCTTGGAAGTTCATTCAGGATGCGGATGAACTGCTCCACCACTTGATCGCGTTCGATGAACTCGCGCTCAAAACGACTCAACCGTGCCTGCGCTGCCTGCACCCAGCGACGCTGGAGTGCAAGCGACAGGAGGAGGGACATGGCGAAGGTCAAGGCCATCGATGCCGCCACCGCCATGGTGAGTTTCGTGTCGCGCCAACCATGGCTTCGATACCAGGCCGAGCCGGCCATGAGCGCCGCGATCATCATCAGGATGACCACCCGTGCCTGGGTTCGAAGTTGAGTTCTCAGGAGTTTTGACATGCAGGCCTGCAGGGTCGATGAGGCAAGCCTGGCAAGGGCAGCGGAGCGTCTGGTGTGCGCACTTGATGCGGAATCACGCGCCGTGGCCGCGATCGCCGCCTTGACCCTGTGTCGGGTCAGCGGGCCTGTTCATGGGCGTGATGTCAGGCTGGAATGGCTGGGAAGTCGACGACAGGCGGCCGTTGGGCTCAACGATCGCCAGCCGGTCTGTGCCACCACCCCGCCGCGATGCGCCCATGCCCGCCGGATCGCGCCCGCGCGTCATTGCGGCTCCGATTCCGCCAACCCTCCTGCCCGACCCCAGAGGTATCCCTGACCCCAGTCGATGCCGAGGGCTTGGGCGCAGTCGAGATGGTCACGGGCTTCGAGGCCCTCGGCGATGGTGATCATGTTCAAGTCACGCGCCATGTCCTGCAGGCGGCGCAAGACCTGCTCGGCCCGCGCTTGCGTCGCGGCGGCCTGGACCAGAGACTGATCGAACTTCAGATAGCGGATGGGCAGGCGCAGCAAATAGGCAAAGGCGCTGCGCGTGCCCCCGAAGTCATCCAGCGCCAGCTCGAACCCCAGGTCCAGCACAGGGGCCAGCGTGCGCAGCAACTGCTGCGGATCGGCGTCGAGGTTGCGCTCGGTGATCTCCAGCACCCAGGGCGCGGCGGGCGCATGCGGCCAGGCATCACGCCAGTCCTGATGCCGCCGCGCCAACAGCTCCACGCACAGCGGCTGCGCCAGAAAGGCGCTGCAGCAGTTCATGAACAGCTTGCCCTGCGCGCCCCCCGGGCGGGCGGCGGCCGCCATCACCTGGGCCGTGACGTCGGCGTCGATGCGCGGCTCCAGGCCGATGCTGGCCGCAGCGTCGATGAAACGCTCCGCCGCCAGCGTCGTTCCCTGCGGCGTGAGCAGGCGCGCCAGCGCCTCCTGCCCCACCACCAGCCCATCCTCCAGGCGCACGATGGGCTGGTAGGCCACGCGCAAGCGCCGCTCCTGCAAGGCCCAGCGCACCTGGGCGCGCGGGAACACGCTGTCCGGGCGCGCGCTCGCGCGCTCGGGCGACCAGGCCTGCGAGCGACGCGATGGCCCCCGCAGCAGTTGCGGGACCAGCTCCGGCGCGCCCATGGCTCAATGGTCCTGGTTGGACGCCGACTCCTGGAGCTTGTCCAGCGGGTTCTCGTTCATCACGAACAGGCCGTTGGAGACGGGCGTCGCCGTGCTGAAGATCATGTCCTTGGCGCCCATGACATACAGCATCTGACCCGTCACGCTCACGCTCCCCGCTCCCGTCCCCGCAGTCGAGCGGGTGATGGTCACCGTCGGCGCACTCACGATGTAGGGCGTGCTGCTGGTGTTGCTCAGCGCGAACGTGCTGAAGCTCACGCTCGCGCCGGGGCGGAAGTCGTCGTCGCTGGCCTCCTGGTTGGAGGTCAGCATCGCGGGGGACAAGGTCAGGCCCGTGAGCTGCGGCGCGACGCAGGCCCCCAGCACCAGTGCGCCGATGGTCGAGCCGGTGCCCATGAGGCGCACCCCGAACTGCCCGCTTTGGCAGCGCATGCCGTGGCTGTCTTCGGACGTCGTGGGCACGATCGCCCCCCAGCCGGGCTGGCTGCCCTGGGGCACCAGCACGGCGTCCAAGCGGGTGAGCACGCCCCCGGAGGGTTGCGTGGACTGGGTGCGCCCGCCCATGCGCAAGCCATAGCCCAGGGCCGCGCCCGCCGGGCTCCCGGCCCCCGAGGCGCTGCTGGCCGGTCCGCTGGGGCCCGGCGCTGGCGTGCCGGCGCCGGTCACGAAGCCCGTGGGCAAGAGCCCGACCTTGCCCGCCAGCGCATAGGTGTTGCCTTGGCCGTCCTGGACCGTCAGCGTCATCAGATTGCCCACCACCACGCCGCGGACGCTGCCGTTCGTGGAGCTGACATCGCCGTGGGTGTCCACCGTCACCACGGTGTTCAGGATGCCCGGGGGCAGGGGCTGCACCGCGGCCGGCAGCGAGACGGCCGAAGCGGCAGACGCCGGTGGGGTCGGTTGCATCGGCACGGCGCTCATCCCCGACTGCGCCAGCACGCCCTGCAAGCTGTAGCTGCCGGGCGCCACGGCGGACACGCCCTGCTCCAGCACGTCGCCCAGATCCAGCTCGGGCGCCCAGCGCTCGTCGGAGGTGATGGACTGCATGAGGTCTTGGAGATTGCTGTCGCAGCTCGAGCCCAACGCGTTGGACGCGGCGCTCAAGGTGCTGGCCTGGCCCGTGGCGCCATTCAGGGCGATGCGACGCGCCATGTCCTCGGTGTCCCTGTCCTGCGCCGGCCTGGCGCAATAGCCGTCGGCCACTGCCTTGATCGCCGCCGACAGCGCCAGGATGTCGTCGTGATGCTGCGCCAGCAGCGCCGCATACAGCGTGGGCGTGAGCGTGGCGTAGCTGCCGCCCGTGGCCACGTACACCGCCAGCGCCGCCGTGGTCACCTGGCTGATGATGAGGTTGGGCAGATTGGCGGCGGTGAGCGAGCCGGCCGCCAGAACCGCGTTGCTCGCCCCCAGATAGGCCGTCAGCACCACCTGGCCATCCGGCGAGGTGGCGTTGGCGAACAGCGGCGCGGTGGTGTTGGGCAGCGCCACCGTCACGGTGTAGTTGCCGTTGGCGTCGGCGCTTGCCATGCCCACGGTGAGGGCCCCAGGCTGGCCCAGCGGAGCGCCGGTGGTGAAGGTGACCACGGCACTGGCGATGGGCGCGTCGATGACGGCGCCGGTGAGGGTGGACTTGCCCGCCACTTGCGTGGCCGAGGAGGCGATGCCGCCGCCGCCTCCGCCGCAGGCGCTCAGGCTCAAGGCGAGCGCTGCCGCCAGGGGCAGCAAGGTCCAGGTGCGAATGGGGTGGAGGTGGGGGTGAGTGATCGAGGGTTTCATGGGCGGACTCCAAGCGTTGTGGCCAGCGCCCCGCAAACGCGGGATGAAGCTTCATCATAGCTGGGAAAAATTAACATGCAATAAAAACTTTGCGCTACACTCGCCTGCGCACCCCGGCCCTTGCCGGACTCGAACCCCCATGGGACGCCCACCCCGATCCTTGCCTGCAGCCTCAGCGCCCGCGCATCCCCTGCCGCCGCCGGACGATGTGCTGGGCGCGCTGGGGCGCAT
Organism: Betaproteobacteria bacterium; assembly: GCA_028871675.1. Classification (GTDB taxonomy): domain Bacteria; phylum Pseudomonadota; class Gammaproteobacteria; order Burkholderiales; family Burkholderiaceae_C; genus Thiomonas_A. The sequence continues at coordinate 2,803 of JAGWMO010000040.1, read as the reverse complement.
CCTGGGGCCCCTGGCGCGGCTGCTGCTGGCCGGTGGCATGGACTACACGCGGCTGGCGGCCGCGCTCAAGCCGCTGTTCATCGAGCAGGCGCGCCAGGAGTTGCTGCGCAGCGGGCAGGCGGACACCGACTCGGCCATCAGCCTGCGCAGCGGGGTGCACCGCAAGGATGTGCGCGAGTGGCGCCGCAACGGCCTGAGCGGGCGCATCGCGCAGGAGCTGTCGATCAGCTCGCAGGTGTTTGCCCGCTGGGTGCAGGAGCCGCTGTACTGCGACCGCAGGAGGCGCCCCAGGGCGCTGCCCCGGCTGGGGGCGGCGCCCTCGTTCGAATCCCTGGCGCGCAGCGTCACGCAGGACGTGCATCCGTACACGGTGCTCACCGAGCTGCTGCGCCTGGGGCTGGTGCAGGTGCAGACCCTCAAGGGGGTGGAGACGGTCGTGCCGCAGCGCGATGGCTTTGTGCCGCCGCCGGGCTCGCGCGAGCTGCTGGAGCTGTTCGGCGCCAATCTGGGCGATCACGCCGCCGCCGCCGTGGCCAACCTGCTCGGCCAGCCCGCGCGCCTGGAGCAGAGCGTGTTCGCCGATGGCCTGAGCGCGGAGTCGGCCGCGGCGCTGGGCGCGCTCGCGCGCAAGCTCTGGGCCCAGAGCCGCAGCGAGATGATTGCCGAGGCCACCCGCCGCGTCGCGGCCGACCGGGGGCGCGCGGATGCGAGCTGCCGCGTGCGCCTGGGCAGCTATTTTTGGGCGGAGGACACACGGGGCGTGTCTGAGGCCGTCGAGGCTGCCGCCGCCACAGCCGCCACCACAACCGAGGCCGCCGCCGACGCCGCCCAGGGAGACTCTCGTGACGCCACCTAAATCCTTCATCGCCTGGCTCGGCCTGGGCCTGGCGGCCCTGCTCAGCGTGCTGCTGGCGTCGTGCGGCGGCGGCAGCACCGTGGCCTCCAGCGGCGGCGTGGGCACCGGGGGCACGGGCATGTCCTTCGGCACCGTCACCGGCTTTGGCAGCGTCGTGCTCGATGGCACGCCGTACAACAGCGCCGCTCCGCACTACTTCGCCGGCAGCGACCTGGGGGACGCCACGCCGACGGCGGCCACGGCCGTGCAACTGGGCAATCAGTTGCGCATCGCGTTGGACGCTCAGGGCACCCCCAGCATGGTGCTCATCGAGCCGGAGCTGATGGGCCCGGTGGCCAACCTCACCCCCGCGGGGTTCAGCGTCAACGGCGTTGCCGTGCAGGTCAACACCAACCCGGCGGCCGGTCCGGTGACCTATTACTCCGGCCTGACGGATTACACCGGATTGAGCACGGGCATGCAGGTGGAAGTGCACGGCGCCTCTGGCGTGGACGCCAACGGCCAGAACTATGTGCAGGCCACGCTGATCGAGCAGTTGCCCGCCACCAACACCATCACCTGCCTCACCGGGATCGTCAGCCAGTGGCAGGCCGCCAGCGGCACCTTCCAGATCGGCGCCACGACGGTTCAGCTGGGCGCGGCCACCAGCATCACACCCGCGGGCCAGAGCCTGGCCGACGGGCAACTGGTGCATCTCTGGAGCCCGGGGCCGCCGAGCGCCGGCGGCACCATCAGCGCCGGGGTCGTGCGCATCCGCACCCTGCAAGGCGTTGGGGGGCCGGTGCAGGTGGGTGGGCTGGTCTCCCAGCTCTCGGGCAGTCGTCTGCAGGTGGCGGGGGTGACGGTCGATGCCGGCGCACCGGCCCTGGCCTCTGCCGTGCAGGCCCTGGTGCCGGGCGAGTATGTGGTGGTGCAGGGCCAGGCCGATGCCACCACCGGCGTGCTCACGGCCAGCTCCCTGCGCGCCTACGCAACCCGGCCGGCTGAGGTCGAGCTGCGCGGCACCATCACCGGCTTTGTGAGCCCGGGCAACTTCCTCGTGCGCGGGGTGCCGGTGGATGCCTCGGGCGCCAGCGTCGTCTTCCGCGCCGGCAGCGCCGCCTCGCTGGGCAACGGGGTGTTCGTGGACATCCTCGGCCAGATCGGTGGCGGCAGCGCCAACGTGGTGACGGCCTCCAGCGTGGCGGTGCTGGCGCAAGCCCCGGATGGGGGCACGGTGGACTATCAGGGCACGGTCAGCGCCCTGAACACGGCCAACGGCACGTTCACGCTGACGTGGCAGCAAGAAGGTGCGACGAACACCGCGCAGGTCACGCTGGCGCCCAACGTGGCCTACAGCAACGGAGCCGCGGCGCAACTCATGAACGGCGCCAACGTGGAGATCGAGGCAACCAGCGGCAGCCCCACCGCGGCGCTGCTGGCCTACAGCGTGGCGTTCCAGGGCGTGGGCAGTGGCGACGGCGGCTCCGCCTCGACGCGCGAAACCCAGGGCGTGGTCTATAACTTGACCTCCACCAGCTTCCAGCTCAACGCCCTGACCATCCTGATCAATGGCGTCACCCCCAGCGGCGGCACCCTGGCCAATGGCGCAAAGGTGGAGGTCGCCTTCACCCCCTCGGGCAACCAAAACCTCGCCTATGCCATCAGCATCGACCATTGATGTTGCGATGAGGCTCAGGGCTGAATCTGAGGCCGGAATCGTGCGGCATGGGATACTCCCCTTACCTCGACTTACCTCAGGACGCAATTGCATGCACATCCGCATCCCGGCTTGCCGCAAAATGCGCACTTCCTACAACTCAAATCCCCAAAGTCCATGAACAAACTTGCTCTCGCCATCGTCATCGCCGGTTTTGCCGCCGCTCCCGCGTTCGCTGCGATGAAGGAAAAACCCGTCAAGGTTGAACTCGCCGCGCAAAACAGTTCCGGTGAAACCGGCTATGCCAT
>JAGWMO010000039.1:0-23826 GCA_028871675.1 Betaproteobacteria bacterium | reverse complement strand
TCCGGGACTTCCGTGCGCTGCACCTCAAGGAGTTCTCGGACTTGTTCGTGCAGGTGGTGCGCCTGGCGCGCGAGATGGGGCTGGTCAAGCTGGGCACGGTGGCCATCGACGGCACCAAGGTCAAGGCCAATGCGAGCCGGCACAAGGCGATGAGCTTTGCGCGCATGCAGCAGAGCGAGGCCGAGTTGAAGAAGCAGATCGACGCGCTGCTGGCGCGAGCGAAGGCCAGCGACGAGGCCGAAGCGCAGGAGCCGGATCTGGACATCCCGGCCGAGATCGAGCGGCGCGAGGCCCGGCTGGACGCGATCCGCCAGGCGCGCAAGCGCCTGGAGCAACGCCAGCGTGAAGCCGACGCGCAGCGCGGCCGTCGCGACGACGATGATCGTCGCCCCCGCGGGCCGGACGGCAAGCCCAGCGGAGGACGCTACAAGCGCGAGTTCGGCGTGCCCGAAGACAAGGCGCAGGAGAACTTCACCGACCCGGACAGTCGCATCATGAAACGCGCCGGCGGCGGCTTCGACCCCAGCGACAACGCGCAGACGGCGGTGGACGAGGCTGCGCACATCATCGTGGCGGCGGAGCTGGACAACAACTCGCCGGATGTCAACTGGCTGCTGCCGATGATCGACGCGGTCAAGGCCAACCTCGGCGCGCTGCCCGCGCTGGGCTTGGCCGACGCGGGCTACCGCAGCGAGGACAACTTGCGCAACGCCCCGATCGAACTGGTCGTGGCCTTGGGGCGCGAGGGCAAGCAGCACGCGGCCATCGATGCACAGCGAGTGCCACACACTGCGGCCATGGCCGCGAAGATGCAGACCGCCGCGGGGCGTGCGGCCTACCGAAAACGCAAGTCGATCGCCGAGCCCCCCAACGGCTGGATCAAGAGCGTGCTGGGGTTCCGCCAGTTCAGCCTGCGCGGAATGGAGCGCGTGCGCGCCGAGTGGAAACTCGTCTGCGCGGCGCTGAACCTGCGGCGAATGGCCACCTTGATCCCCGCCTGAGCGGGCAAAACGGGGCATACCGCCCCTGCAGATGCATTCGCTGGGCTCCTCTGGCAGCCTTCAGGGCGATGGCAACGCACATCGCGCCCGAAAAACCGATCGATCGCTTGCCATCCGGAGTTCAGCGCAACGTCATGGCCTTCTGCCGCCCACGCTCCTAGGCCGACGCTTTGCTGCGGCCGCCCCCCACGGGGGTCCAAGAAGCTTGGGAGCGGCCCGGCGCTTCTTGCGTGACAGCCCCTAGGCCGACGCTTTGCTGCGGCCGCCCCCCACGGGGGTCCAAGAAGCTTGGGAGCGGCCCGGCGCTTCTTGGTGGGCACCGAGCCGGGCGGCACCCTCCTTCAGGGCACGGTCGACGAAGGCTTGGTAGAAGTCGGGCTGGCCTGCGCCGACCAGGCGGTCGGCCACCTCGCGCCCGCCGGGGCCGAGAAACAACACGGTTGGGGCCAGTTGCACGCCATATTTTTGCGCCAGGGCCTTGCCGGTGGTGGGCTTGCCATCGAAGCCCAGCAATCGGTTGTCGGGCTCCATCTCCACCTGTTGCACCATGTAGCCATCTTTCACCAACCATTGGTAGGTGCTCTTGCGCAAACGCTCGCAATAGGTGCACCCAGGAAGGCTGAACATCACCACCAGCGGCTGGTGCCGGCTTGCGGCCTGGGCTGCGCTCGACTGCAGATCGCGCGCAGCCGGCAGTGGCGTGTCGGCACGCGACAGGCCTGCGAGCGTAAACGACAGCCCGATGGCCATCACACCCGTCCAAAGCCAGGCACGCACATGGGCTTGGAGTCGCAGCGCAAACTGCGTCAAGTGGGACACTGTCGACTTGGGGAGCATCGGATTGCGCTGCATCGACTGAACTCCGTAGGGCTGAAAAAACTTCACAAGATAATGCGCATATGCTAAATCTTCAGCAACACCCCCGCTCCCAGCGTGGCTGGTCATGGCCCATCGCGCCGGCAATGTTGGCAGCCAGCTTGCTCGGCGCCTGCTCGCCCGCGCTGAACTGGCGGGAGACGCGCCCGAAGGATATCGACATCCTGCTGACCTTCCCCTGCAAGCCGCAGCAAATCGTCCAAACCGTGCAACTGGCCGGCAGCATGGTCAAGATGAGCATGACAGGCTGCGCGACCGACAACATGACCTTCGCCCTGGCGCACGCTGACATGAAGGACCCGACGAAGGTGGGAGCCGCTCTGGCCGTGCTCCACCAAGCTGCGGTGCGCAACGTGGCCGGCAACGTGACCCAGAGCCAGCCCACCGATGTTGCCCATGCGACCCGCGGCCTGGCCGACGCGTTGGACCTGAGGATCGCCGGCAAATCACCCACAGGTCAGCCGCTGCGCGAGCGGGTGGTGTTGTTTGCCCAAGGCAGCCAGGTGTTCCAGGCCACGACCTTCGCCAATCGTTCGCAGTACAAGGACGACGCGGCACAGACTTTTGCCAACTCGATCCGCCTGCCAGGCGGGAGCTGATGAGGTGCTGCTGTGCGTTCGATTTGCGCAATGCTGCACCGCAGCTAAACTTGAGTGTTTCGCGGTGTGGATCTGCGTGCCATGAAGCTGCTGCCGACGGCAACGGAAGATTGATCGCGCCAACCGCACTCTGGAGTTCGCCGCATGCCCGGCATCCTCATCATCGCCCACGCCCCGCTGGCCAGCGCCCTGCGCGACTGCGCGAGCCATGTCTACGCCGGCTGTCCCAGCCGGCTGGTGGCGCTGGACGTACCACCAGACGCATCACCCGAGAGCATGCTGCCCCAGGCACAAGCGGCGCTGCAGCGTGTCACCGGGAACGATGGCGCTGCGCTGCTGCTGGTGGATGCTGCCGGCGCCTCACCCTGCAATCTGGCGCAGCGCCTGGCGCGCAGGCCTGTGCCAGCAGCTTCGGTGCGCGTGGTGTCAGGTGTCAACCTGCCGATGTTGCTGCGCACCCTGTGCTACCAGGATGAACCGCTGGACGCGCTGCTGGATCGGGCCCTGGCCGGTGGCGCGCGTGGCATCGCCGAACTTCACAACGACGAGACCCCAGACCCTCCGCCATGTTGAAACGCGAACTTCTCATCAGCAACAAACTCGGGCTGCATGCCCGTGCCTCGGCCAAGCTCACCAAGTTGGCCTCGGAATTCGGCAGTGAGATCTGGATTTCCAGAGGCTCCCGCCGCGTCAATGCCAAAAGCATCATGGGGGTGATGATGCTGGCCGCCGGCCAGGGCACGCGCATCGGCGTCGAGGCCGATGGCGCCGATGCCCAGCAGGCGCTCGACCAGCTCACCTTGCTGGTGGACGACAAGTTCGGCGAAGGCGAATAAGCCAGCAGCCGCAAGCCCAGTGCATCGCCAGCTCATGGGCAATCTGGTCGAGACGCGACGCCAGCGCCGCACGGCCCCACTGCCAGGCCGGCGGCAAGGCACCCCGCAACATTCCGACATCTGCGCGGCAAACGCCGGCAATGCTTGGAGCGCATGATGCATGCATCGTCCTCAATGGGGACCATCCCGGAGATCGATCATGTCGCCATACACCACCGCCAGCACCAGTCGTTTCCCGCAACACCTTTCGGCCAAGGCCGCTCTCGGCGCACTCGGCCTGGGCCTGTGCCTGATCACGGGTTCAGCCCTGGCCCAGAGTGAACCGTCACCAGCTCCCGCACCGATGGGGCAGGGCATGCACCATGGCCACGACAAAGCCTGGAAGCATCACGGCATGGACCGCATGATGCAGCGCATGCTCGACCGCGTGCACGCCACGCCCGAGCAGCGCGAGCGTATCCGCGGGTTCCAGACCCGCGCCATGGAGCGTAACCGTCCGCTGATGGAACAGATGCACAGCTTGATGCGGCAGCGCATGCAGGTGCTGGCCGCGCCCCAAATCGACCTCGGCGCACTGGAAAACCTGCGCAGCAAGCAGATGGCCGTGGCCGACCAGATGTCCAAGACCATGACCCAGACGCAATACGAAATCGCGCTGGTCCTGACCCCCGCGCAGCGCCAGCAGATTGCGCACATGCTGGAGGAACGCATGGGTCACGGCGCGAAGCCGAGCGACCATGGCGGCATGGGTCACGGCGCGATGCGCCACGGCATGGGTGGCGCCCAGTAAGGCAGGCCTGGACGCCGACGGCCCAGCGTCCTTGGATGCGCACCAGACTAGACCGGAAGACTGCCCATGAACCTTCGCCTGCTGTTGGTCGAAGACGATGCTCGTCTGGGGCAGATGGTCGACGACTACCTGACGACGGCGGGCTGGCAGGTCACGCGTGCCATGAACCTGGCCCAGTCCCACGCCGCGCTCGGGCTGGACGAAGCCGTCGGCCGCGGACCGGGCTTCGACGCCATGGTGCTGGACCTGATGCTGCCTGACGGTGACGGCCTGGACCTGTGCCGCCGACTGCGCAGCACCGGCAGCGACCTGCCGGTGCTCATGCTCACGGCGCGAGGCGATCCGCTCGACCGCGTCATCGGCCTGGAACTCGGCGCCGACGACTATCTGCCCAAGCCCTTCGAGCCGCGTGAACTGCTGGCGCGTCTGCGCGCCATCGTCCGCCGCCGACAGGGCGTATCCGAGCCGACGCAGGTGCTGCGCTTCGGCCGTCTCGAAGTCGACCCCGCCGCGCGCCAGGTGCGGGTCGATGGCGAAGCGCGCCAACTCACGGGCTACCAGTTCGACCTGCTGCTGGCCCTGGCGCGCCATCCCGGGCGGGTGCTGTCACGCGACTTTCTGCTTGATGCGGTGAACAACACCGACGCGCCCGAGGTCTACGACCGCTCGATCGATGTTCACATCAGCCGCATCCGCGCCGTGCTCGAAGACGACCCGCGCCACCCACGGCGCATCCTCACCCTGCGCGGCGCCGGTTACGTTTTTGCCCGCACCCAGGATGCGGCATGAATCGACCCCAAGCCGCCATGGCGGCAGCGTCCAAGCACCCTGCCCCGGCACCGTCCGCTGACATGGCGGGCGCTGCGCCCACGATGTCCCCGGCGGCGCCGGCGCCCGTGCCCGTGGCAACCTTTGCCGTGCGCACCCCGCTGTGGGCGCGCATCGGCCTGGCGCTGGCCATCGCCTTGCTGGTGCAGGCGGTAGCCTCTGCCGTGTTCATCCACTGGCTGTTCTTCTCCAATCCGCAAGAGGTGGCGCTGCGGCATGCCATGTTCCGCGCCTTCATGCATGTCTACGGCATCCAGCCCTCCCCCTGGCGGCACCTGCTGCTGTCGCCACTCACCACCACCGTGATCACGGCCCTGGTGGTTGGTGCGGTCACCTTCCCGTTGATGCGCCGACTCACGCACCGCCTGCAGCGCCTGCAACGCGGCGTACAGGCATTGGGTAACCTCGACCTGGGCGCCCGCGTCGCTGTCGAGGGACGCGACGAAGTGGCAGCGCTGGCCGTGGCCTTCAACCAGGCTGCCGGCCGCATCGAAACCCTGGTCAACAGTCACAAATCCCTGCTGGCCTACACCTCGCACGAGTTGCGCACACCGCTTGCGCGCCTGCGCATGGCGCTGGAGACCCTGAGCCAGCCGCAATGGCCCGGCAGGACGCACGATGCCGCCATGGCCGAGGCCAGGCGTGACCTGGCGGAGCTGGACGAGCTGATCGGCACCATCCTCCTGTTCAGCCGGCTGGACGCGGGCGGCACGCGGGTTCTGGATGTGCGCGAAGTCGACCTTCTGGCCTTGGCCGCGGAGGAGGCGGCGCGCGACGACGTCGACGTCCAGGGCGACTGGGTTCGTTTCTCGGGCGACGAGCGGCTGCTGCGCCATGCCATCCGCAACCTGCTGGACAACGCGCGCAAACATGCCCCTGGCAGCCCTCCCGAGCTCCGCGTGCAGCGCACGGCGGGCGGCGCGCGCATCCGCGTCTGCGACCGCGGCCCGGGCGTCCCCATGGCGGAAGCCGAGCGCATCTTCGAACCGTTCGTGCGGCTGCACAGGCGCGGCGACGGCAGCGGCCTGGGCCTGCCGCTAGTGCGCCGCATCGCCCGGCTGCACGGCGGCGATGTGCACTATGCCCCCAATCCCGGCGGGGGCGCGTGTTTCGTGCTCGATGTTGCCGCGCTCGACAGCACCGCGGCGGCGACTCCCCTGCGCGCATGAAAAAAGCCGGCTCGAAGCCGGCTTTTTTCATGCGCGGGAAGGTTGCTCACATCGGTTTCTTGATGTCGCCGCAGGCCACGTATTTCTTGATGTCGGAGGCGCTCTCATGCACGTTGATGGCCATCGGTTCCTTGAGCACGTCGTCCAGACTGACCTCAGGCAGCTTGGTCACCGACATGCCATCCACCACGTTTTGCAGCGGATACTTCGGCACGGGATTCAAGCTCGCGCATGTGCCGGGGTGGATATGGTCCGGCTGGGCCACGCCCTTGGGGCCGCCCTTGAGGTGGACGGTGACTTCGATGCCCTTGCCCATGGGCTTGATGATGGCGTAGCCGGTTTCGCCGGAATCGTTCTGCGCGGCGAGTTCGACCTTGATCTCGTGATGCATGGCGAAGGCCGCAACCGGGGTGGCGAGCAGGCCTGCCAGGGCCAAAGACATGACGATTTTGTTCATGAATTCACCTCGTGAAGTGGAGCAAAGGAGGAGCAGATTCTGGCGCCAGGCCCAAAAAGTCGCCGAACTCAGCTGAATTCCACATCGAGCTGTAGGGATTGGAAACATCCTTGCGAAACAACGGCGTTTGTTGCGGCCTGCCGCAACGCCCCGGCGGCCTCTGCCGCCATCTAAGATGGAGTCATGGCTCTGCAAATCTTCGGTATTCCGGTTTCCCGCGGTGTTGCCGTCGGGCGTGCCGTGCTCATGTCCTCGGCGCGGCTGGACGTGGCGCATTATTTCGTCGATCCGGGGCAGGAAGAGCAAGAGGTCGACCGCCTGCGCGCCGCGCGCCAAGCTGTGCGTGCTGAACTCGACGCCTTGCAAACCGAATTGCCTCAGGACGCCCCGGCCGAACTCTCAGCCTTCATCGACGTGCACAAGATGTTGTTGGACGATCCGCAGATCGGGCGTGAAACCGCGGTCTGGATCCGCCGACGGCGCTACAACGCGGAGTGGGCGCTCACCGCGCAGCTCGAAGTCATCGGTCGCAGCTTCGATGAAATGGACGACAGCTATCTGCGCGAGCGCAAAGCCGACGTCGAACAAGTGGTGGAACGCCTGCTGCGCGCCTTGCGCGGCACCGGCGGGCTGGCGCGTGGGATGAGCAGTGACGAGGACCTGGTGCTGGTGGCGCACGACATCTCGCCGGCCGACATGATGCAGTTCAAGCAAGGCGTGTTCCGTGGCTTCGTCACCGATGTCGGTGGCAAAACTTCGCACACCGCCATCGTCGCGCGCAGCCTGGACATTCCGGCCGTGGTCGGCGCGCGCGAAGCCAGCCGCCTGATCCGCCAGGACGACTGGGTCATCATCGATGGCGACGGTGGCCTGCTCATCGTCGATCCATCGCCCATCATTCTCGAAGACTACCGCGTGCGCAAGCAGGAGTCATCGCTTGCTCGCGAGCGCCTCAAACGCCTGAAAAACACGCCGGCGCGCACGCTCGACGGACAAATGGTGGAACTGCTGGCCAACATCGAACTGCCCGACGATTGCGACAGTGCGCTGCAGTCGGGCGCCGCCGGCGTGGGACTGTTTCGCACCGAATTCCTGTTCATGAACCGCGCCCACGACCTTCCAGGCGAGGAGGAGCAGTTCGAGGCCTATCGGCATGTGCTGCAGAGCATGCAGGGGCGCCCGGTCACCATCCGCACCATCGACATCGGTGCTGACAAGCCGCTGGACACCGAAGCGGATCACCGCGACGGCGATTTCACCCACCTCAACCCGGCTCTGGGGCTGCGCGCCATTCGCTACAGCCTGTCCGACCCGGCCATGTTTCGCGTGCAGTTACGCGCCCTGCTGCGCGCCGCGTCGTTCGGGCCGCTGCGCATTCTCATCCCCATGCTGGCGCATGTCGGCGAAATTCGCCAGACCTTCGCCCTGCTCGATACGGCTCGCGCCGAGCTGACGTCCTCCGGCCAGGCCTATGGGCCGGTGGAAGTGGGGGCGATGATCGAGGTGCCCGGCGCCGTACTCATGCTGCCGCTGTTCCTCAAGTCCTTCGACTTCGTCTCGGTCGGCACCAATGACCTGGTGCAATACACCCTGGCCATCGACCGTGCCGACGAAAGCGTGGCCGCGCTCTACGACCCGCTGCATCCGGCCGTGCTGCAGCTGCTCGGCCAGACCATTGCCCAGAGCCACGCCGCCGAATCCTGGAAAGGCCGCGCCGTGCATGTGAGTGTCTGCGGCGAAATGGCCGGCGACCCCAGCCTCACCCGCCTGTTGCTGGGTCTGGGCCTGCGCAGTTTTTCCATGCATCCGGCGCAAATCCTCAGCGTCAAGCAAGAAGTTCTGCGTGCCGACTGCGCTCGACTCGCTCCCTTGGCCAAAGCCGTGCTGGCCGAGTTCGAGCCCGAAGGCCAACAGCGCGCACTGGCGGCACTCACGGCCTGAGGGCACAGCCTTTTGACCTTGTCTGAGCTCGTTTCGCCATGCACTGCCTGTCCATCGCCCGCGGTGAGCCATGACTGATTGCGCCGGCCGTCGCCAATTCCTGCGCTGCGGGCTGTGCGGGTTTTCGCTGCTGCTCTGGTCGTCGAGCGCGAGCCACGCCGCTGAAAACGAGTCCATTGCCAACCTGCCGGCGCTGGGCGACGCGGCACAGGGATTGCTGCCGCCCGCAGTGGAGACTCGGCTGGGCGAACGCATCATGGGCGACATGCGCCGCCAACCCGAATACCTGCACGACGTGTTGCTGCGCGACTATTTGCAAGCCATCGTCCAGCGTCTGACCCAGGCGGCCGACGCGACGGCCGAGCCCGATGCACCGCACCGCTTCGAGGTTTTCGTCTTGCGCGTCGCCAGCTTCAACGCCTTTTCACTGCCAGGCGGCTATGTCGGCGTGCACACCGGTTTGGTGGTGGACGCGCAGGCCGAGGCGCAACTGGCTGCGGTGTTCGCGCACGAGCTGTCGCACATCACCCAGCGTCACATCGCTCAGCGCCTGGCCCAGGCCGGCACCAACAACATCCTCTCCATCGGCTCGCTGGTGCTGGCCATCCTCGCCGGCGCCACGGGCAGTGGCCAGGCCGCAGAGGGATTGGCGCTGGGCGGACAGGCCGCCGCGGTGGATCGCGCATTGCGCTTTTCGCGCAACAACGAGCGCGACGCCGATCGCGTCGGCACCGGCATCCTGCGCGCCTCGGGCTACCCGCCCCAGGCCATGGCCAGCATGCTCGAGCGATTGCAGAACATGTCGCGCCTGGATAATGCCGACGTCTATGCCTTCCTGCAGGATCACCCACTGACCAGCGAGCGCATTGCCGATGCCCAGGCGCGCGGCGGCGACCAACCGCTGCCGCCGGACCGCAGCCTGCGCTTCTGGCTGATGAACGCCCGCGCCCGCGTACTCACCCTGGACCGCAGCGACGCCTGGCGTCGACAGGCGCAGGAACTGGCGACCAAACCTGCCGCTTTCCCCGCCCAGCGCGCCGCCTGGGCTTACGGCCAGGCGCTGGCGCTGCAAGCCATCCATCAGCACGAGGCTGCCGCGCTTGCCTTGCAGCGGGCGCAAAACGATGCCAGCGCGTTCAGCCCTGCCGAGCGCCTGCCACTCGATCTGGCACATGGCGACTGGCTGCTGTCCCAGCAGCAGGCTCAGCCCGCCCTGGCCCTGGCCCGCCAGTTGCTCGTGGTCGATCCGGCGTCCGTCGCCGCGCTGCACTTGCAGGCACGCGCCCTGCTCGCGTTGCCTGACCACGATGCCACGCGCAATTTCCTGCGCGAGCAAACCGTCCTGCATCCCCGCGACATCCAGATGTGGAAATGGCTGGCCCAGGCCTACGCCGCGACCGGGGAATTCGCAGCCCAACACCGCGCCACCGGCGAGGCCTACGCCCTGGAAGACAACCTCGAAGGCGCCGTGCTGCAGCTCAAAATCGCTCAGCGCACGCCGGGAGCCAACTACTTCGAGGCCTCCATCATCGACGCCCGCCTGCAGGTCTTCCAAAACCGGTTGCGGCAGGACCGACAGCTCGACAAGCTCCTACCCCAATGACCTCCACTGCGCAAGCCCAGGATCCTCACATCGACGCTCCAGCCACCCCTGCACCTGCCCTTGCGAGCGCCCATAGCGCCCTGCTGGCACGGGTCCTGCTCGTGCTCGCGCTGGCCTTGCCATTCGTCTGGCCCTACGACCCCGGCCCCAGCGCCAAAACCGGCACCATGCTGCTGGCCGCCGGGCTTTGGAGCCTGACTCTCATGGCTGCTGCCGCCGGCGGCTGGCTCCCGCGCCTGGGCACGGCGGTGTGGGGCTTCATCGTGCTGGCCGCGGTGATCGCGGCGCAAACCCTGGCGGGCCGCCTGGCTTACCCAGGGCAAGGCTGGATGGCGGTGTTGCTGTTGCTGGGGGCTGCCCTGGTGGCCGGTCTCGGACTTGGTCTGTCGCGTCAGACAGCCTGGCTGCGACTGGCCTGCATCGCTCTGCTGGCACAGGGTCTGGCGCAGGTTCTCATCGGCCTGGTGCAATTCAGTCTGTGGCAAATCCCATCGCTGGGGCCGTGGTTCAACACGCACGCGGCGTGGTTTTATCGAATCGTCAGTTTCCCCGGCGATGGCCGCGTCTACGGCAATCTGCGTCAGCCCAATCACTACGCCACAGCCGTGGCCATGGGCTTTGCCGGGCTGGCCGGGCTGGCTCCACGCCTGCGCCTGCGCACCATCTGGATCTTCAGCGTCATGCTGGCCTGGGCGTTGGTCGTCAGCGGCTCGCGCACCGGTACCGTGCATGTGTTCGTGGTTGCCCTGCTGGTGGCATTGGCCGTGCCCGGCGCCTGGCGCAACCGGCATTGGCAAGCCTTGCTGGCTGCGCCGCTGCTGTATGCGGCCTGGTGGCTGGTGCTGCACGAGGCCGATCATGTCGGCTGGATCAGCTATCTCGACGCTGTCACGCGCCAACTCGACCAGCCGGTCAACGCCCGCTCCATCATCTGGCGCAACGCCTGGCAAGTGTTCCAGATGCACCCCATCAGCGGTTGGGGCTGGGGCCAGATCGGCTGGGGCCTCGAGCAGACCACGCTGGCGGGCCGCCTGCACCCGTTGCCGCTGGACAATATCGACAACGCCCACGATCTGGTCCTGCAGTTGCTGGCCGAAACCGGGGTGGCGGGCACCTTGCCCGTGGTGGTGGCCGCACTGACCTGGCTGTGGCAGGTGGTCCAGCCCTGGCGCGCCGGGCTGGCGGGTGCGGCGCGGCGCATCGCCCTGCTGCCTGGCTTGATGGCAGTCAGTTTCATCGGTCTGCACAGCCTGGTGGAATACCCGCTCTGGTACGCATACTTCCTCCTGGCGTTTGCGTTCGCTCTGGGCTGGACCGAAGGTGCGGCGGCGTCGGCGCAACGCGTGCCGGCTCGATGGAAGCGGCCCAACCCGGGGCCTTGGCGCAGCGCCGGCATCGCCGCCGGGGTGCTGGCGCTGCTGTTCACCGTCAAGGCGACCATCGACTACGCCCGCACCGCCGAGGTCTACAGCGGCGACCCCCAGAGCAGTCTGGCCGCACGCAGCACCGCCCTGCGCGAGGACTGGTTCTTCCTGCCGCTGGCCCAATTCACCGAGGCGGCGTCCGTGTTGCCGGCGCCTGACGCCAGCAGGGATGCATTGCTGGCCGACCTGGCGCTGCTGGATCGCTCCTCCCACGCCTGGGGCGACCCCGGGCTGTTGTCGCGCCGCATGATCGTGCTGCTGCGTCTGGGCGAAACGCAGAAGGCGCTGGACCTGGCGCATTACACCGCGCATGCCTTCTGGCGCTATGCGCCGCAGACCGCGAGGAACTTCGACGCCCTCGCCAGCGAAGCCGGGCTGCTGAACGACCCGAGCGTCACGCGCATCATGGACGTGCTGCGCAAGGCGCCTGTGCTTCGCCGCATCGTCGTGCCGCGGCAATAGCGCACGCCGATGCAGGTCGGTCAAGCGGCGTCGAGACCCCATCTGTGCCGGCGGGCGTGGTGTTGATGCGCCAGGCCAAGCGCTGGACGGTGCGATCCGACAGCTTCGGCTTGCAGGGGATTTTGCGGCGGCGCAAAATGACTGCGCATGCAACCTGAATCGCCGTGGATAGGCTGTTCAGGCGTGTCTCGGCCCGATCTGCCTCGGGCTATTTCAGATCCTACGGAGACTGTTCTTGCTACCCCCCCGCTTGCGTCAATTGCTGGCAGATCCGGATTTTCGCGAAGGGTTTCGCGACATGCGTGCCGTCGGCCTGGGCATCAGTGCCTGGGGCCTCGTCACCGGCGTCGCCATGGTCAAGTCGGGCCTGAGCACATGGCTGGCGCTGGTCATCAGCCTCACGGTATACGCCGGCAGCGCCCAGCTCGCCGCCCTGCCCTTGATTGCCGCCGGAGCCCCTCTAGCGCTGGTGCTGGGCGCAGCTTTTTGTGTGAACCTGCGCTTTGTCGTCTTCAGCGCGCAAATGCGCCCTTACCTGGAGCGCCTGTCGCTGTTCAAGCGCGTGGCCTATGGCTACCTGATCGGCGATGTGAACCTGGTGATCATGCTGCGCCGCCACCCCGTGGCCCTCGGCACTCCGGAACAGACGCGTTATTTCCTCGGCGGCGGCACCGTCAACTGGCTGTTCTGGCAGGTGCCGTCGATTGCCGGCATTTTTCTCGCCAACCTGTTCCCTGATTCATGGGGCGTGGGGTTTGCGGGCACCCTGGCCCTGCTGGCCATCGTGCTCGGGTTGATGGCCAACCGGGCCGTGGCCGGAGTCATCGTGCTGGCTTCCGCCCTCAGCACCGCACTGTTCTGGTTGCCCGTCAAACTCAATCTCGTCCTGGCCATTGCGCTGGCGCTGGTGGTCGGCATGAGCTGGGACGCCTGGAGCCAGCGCCGCACCGGCCTGGCGATGTAAATCCGCACAGCCTTCAACCTTCATGCATCTCGAAGCCGAAATCGCCCTGGTGGCGGGCCTGACCGCCGTGACCATCGTCACGCGCGCCATGTTTCTGTTCCCGCACAAGGCCTGGAATCTACCCTCGCGCCTGCGGCTCGCCCTGCGCTACGCACCGGCTGCCGCCCTGGCTGCGGTGGTGGCACCGGAGTTGTTGCTGACGACCGATCTCGGACCCTCCTGGGTCAAGCTCGGCGCCGCGGTCGTTGCCAGCGGCTACTACTTGTGGCGCCGCGGCATCCTCGGCACCATCGTCAGCGGCATGGCGGTGTATTGGATCTTGATCGGACTGCGCGCCTGGCTGGGTTGACCCGGGCACGACGTCGGCGCCAGGTTGGCGCATCGCGCTCCGACTTCAGACGACTGAAGAGTGCCCTGGAAACTGCGTTTGTCCCACATCCGGGTTGGCGCAGATCACCCAACGGTTCTTGCCGCTGCGTTTGGCCGAATACATGGCGTCGTCAGCACGCTGCAGCAACTCGAAGTTGTTGCGCGCGTGTTGAGGCACCATGGCCACACCGACGCTGGCGGTGACCTGCGTGTGTGGATGCAGGCCGAGGGACGCATCGCGCACGGCGCACACCAGTTTTTCGGCCAGCACGCCGGCATCACGATCGCTGCGCAGCAGCGCCACGACGACGAATTCATCGCCACCGAGGCGGCCGACGACGTCGTCGCCACGCACGCTGGCGGCTAGTGCCTTGGCCACATGCATCAGCAGTCGGTCGCCCTCGTGGTGGCCGAGGCTGTCGTTCACCGGCTTGAATCCGTCCAGGTCGATGAAGCACACCGCCAACAACTCGCCAGGCCGGCGACGCTCCAAGGCGACATCCAGCCGGCGCATGATGGCGCGGCGGCTGAGCACGCCGGTCAGTGCGTCGTGCTCGGCCTCGCGCTGCAGGCGCGCATGGCGGCGCACCTGATCGGTGACATCGCGCACGAAACACAGCAGCGAAACCATGCTGCCGGCGTCGTCGCGCAGGGCTGACAATGTCCATTCGCTCCAGATCCGATGCCCATCGGGCAAATGGTGCGGCCGCTGCACCACGGAGGATTGCAACTCGCCCTGCCGGATGCGCCGCAGCATGTCATGCCATTGCGGCAGGTTTTCAGGCGCCACGCCGCGATCGAGGCAGTCCAGCCGCAAGCTCTGGCTGGCGGTGTAGCCGAGGATCTGTTCGGCCGAGCGCGACCAGCGTGTGACGCGCAGAGCGCCATCGGTTTCGACCACGCCCCACGGGGCATTGAGCATGTGCTGCTCCAGCAGCCAGTTCGACCGGCGCAGTGATTCGGCCAGTACGACATCGTTGTGGATATCGAACGCCACGGTGTAGACGGCCGTCACCTCCCCCTGGGCGGTAAGTTCGGGAAAGACCTGGACCCGGCCCCAGCGCGGCGGCTGCAAGTGGGTCAAGAGGCGCTCATACTCGGCTGGCTGGCCCTGGAAGGCCCGTGAGAAGGCGTTCTGGGCACGCTCCCAGGCCTCGACGCCATAAAGCTCGGCCAGGGTTCTGCCGAGCAAAGCCTGCGCCTGCAAGCGGGCCCAGCGCAGGTAAGGCGGATTGCAGAAGGTCAGACGCGATTGCGCATCCCAGCGGCCGATGGGAAGGTCGACGGCCTCGAGCAGGCGGCGGACCGCGGCTGAATCGGTGAGATCGTCCAGTGGAAAGGTCGTGTCCATGCCGGACTCACAGGCGCGTGCAGCAAGCCCCACGATCAGGGAGTTGCAGTCTGCGACTCCACCACTGCTTGATCCAACCCTGTCGCCCCATACCGTCCCCTTGGCCTCGCATCGTCGCGCCTGGATCTCGTGGCCCGGTGCGCGTGGGTGAAGCATACGTCCAGATTCAGACTGTTTTGTGCGGAACGACCCTGATGCAGGCCTACACTAGTGTTCAATTGTTCCTGTTTTTGCAGTATTTTTTGCCTGCCGCTTACCTGCTTGTGCTCTGCCTGTCCAAGCGCCGCCTTCCACCGATCCCAACACTTCCATTCCATGTCCCGTGCAACCAAAATCGTGGCCACCATCGGCCCGGCCAGTTCTTCACCCGAAGTCCTCGAACGCATCATCCGCGCCGGGGTCGATGTGGTTCGGCTCAATTTTTCCCATGGCAAGGCGCAAGACCATATCGACCGCGCCGTCCTGGTGCGTGACACGGCCAAGCGCTGCGGCCGTGAGGTCGCCATCATGGCCGATCTGCAAGGGCCGAAAATCCGCGTCGGTAAATTCGCCGACGGCAAGATCATGCTGGAAAAAGGCAGCCGATTCACCCTGGACGCGGCCTGCGAACTGGGCAATGTGGAGATCGCCGGGCTGGACTACAAGGATCTTCCCGGCGACGTGAAACAGGGCGACCGCCTGCTGCTCAACGATGGCCTGATCGTGCTTGCGGTCGACGCCGTGGAAGGCTCGAAGATCATCACCACGGTGGTCATCGGCGGCGAACTGTCGAACAACAAAGGCATCAACAAGCAGGGTGGCGGCCTGTCCGCGCCGGCCCTCACGGCCAAGGACATGGAGGACATCCGTACCGCGATGGCGTTCCAGGCCGACTATCTGGCCGTGTCGTTCCCGAAGAACGCCACCGACATGGAACTGGCGCGGCAGTTGGCGAATGTTGCCGGTGCGGCCCATGGCCATAAACCGGCGCTCATCGCCAAGATCGAGCGTGCCGAGGCCATTCCAGCGCTGGCCGACATCCTGAAGGCGTCCGACGGCATCATGGTGGCTCGCGGAGACCTGGCCGTCGAGGTGGGCAACGCTGCCGTTCCGGCATTGCAAAAACGCATGATCCGCATGGCCCGCGACATGGATCGCGTGGTGATCACCGCGACGCAGATGATGGAGTCGATGATCACCAATGCCGTGCCGACCCGCGCCGAAGTGTCGGACGTGGCCAACGCCGTGCTCGATGGCACGGACGCGGTCATGCTCTCAGCGGAAACCGCCGCCGGCAAATACCCGGTTGAAACGGTGGAAGCCATGGCCAGCATCTGCGTCGAAGCCGAGCGCTTCGAGGAAATGAAACTCGAGCGCGACTTCGTCGACAAGAGCTTCACGCGCATCGACCATTCCATCGCCATGGCGGCGCTGTTCACGGCACACCATCTCGGCTGCAAAGCCATCGTGGCGCTCACGGAGTCGGGCTCGACAGCGCTGTGGATGAGCCGCCATCGCGTGCGCATGCCCATCTACGCGCTGTCGCCGAAGGAAAGCTCGGTACGCCGAATGACACTCTATCGCAATGTGCGTCCGGTGCACATGCAGTACTCCAGCGATCGCGATGAAGCGCTGAAGCAGGCCGAAATCCTGCTGGTGAAAAACCATGCCTTGACTGTGGGCGACAGCTATGCCATCACTTGCGGGGAGCCCATGGGCGCTCCGGGCGGCACCAATATGCTCAAGCTCATGCGCGTGAATCGCTGAGTCTGTGCGGTTATGGATCGTCCTGCGGCTGCTTGGCTGGAGACGCTGGATTCACCCGCCTCCGGGTACGAGACCCGGAGGCGGAACAGAAATTCGCCGCAACCCCTCGACTCGAATCCAGTCGTCAGGCAGGGAGGATCTGCAACCGCGTGCCGCCCGCCAACTCGACGACGTCACCCGATGTCAGCACCGCGGGGACCAGCCCAAGCGCGGCGCCGTTGATGCGCACACGCTGCTCGCCCTCGACCTGGGACAGTTCGTATCCACGCGGATTACGCTGAATCGACACGACCATGACGCCATGCTGGCCGAAGGTGGTTTGCGGCTTGCTGAGCACCAGCTCGGTACCCGCTGCGGCGCCGCTGACCACGCGGATCTTGAACGCCGGCAAGCCGCCATCCTGATGTTGCGTGGGGCTGTAGCTGGAGGTGGTCACCCCGCTGCGCGAATTGCGAAAGCTGGTTCCAGTCCCACCCGAATTGGTGAAACCCGTGGGGCCGAAGCGCGAGTTGCCGAACCGCGAGCCGGCAAAGGCGGATTGCTTCGAGTCCGACAAAAGACGCAGGGTGTACTTGCCGATATCCAGCGAATCGCCCTCGTTGAAGGCGGCGCGTTTGATGGGCTTGCCGTTGATGTAAGAACCGTTGGTGCTGCCCAGGTCCTGCACCACATAGCCCTCACCTTCACGCAGCAGCACCGCATGCTCGCCGCTGACGGCCAGGTTGTCGATCACCACATCGTTGTGCGGGCGCCGCCCCAGAGTGACGCGGTCCTTGTTGAGAACCACTTCCTTGAGCACTTTGTCGTCGAGAAAGATGACCAGCTTGGCCATGGCGATCTACCTTGTGTGTTGGAGTTGAGAGCGGGAGACTGGGCGTCGCATCGAGCAGGAAAAAGCTTGTGTCTTGGTCCGATCAAACGGCTGCACCCTGGTGCAGGGTCACGATAATGACCGAAATATTATCGCGTCCGCCAGCCAAATTCGCCTCTTGCACCAAACGAACGGCGGCAGCTTCTGCAGCGTCTTCATAATCATTCAAAATGGTCTGAATGCTGTTGTCGGACAACATGTCGCTCAGGCCGTCGGAACACAGCAGGATTCGATCTCCCGGCAACACGGGCGTCATGCCCAACTCCGGCTCCAGGGACAAATCCACACCCAAAGCCCGTGTCACCAAATTCTTCACTGCCTTGGCCCCGGCGTCACCCACCCGAACGAGACCCATGTCGATCTGCTCCTGCAGCAGCGAATGATCCTTGGTGATCTGCGTCAGACGCTGTTGGCGCAGCAAGTAGGCGCGTGAATCGCCGGCATGGCCGAGCACCGCCACGTTGCCGGTGAACGCTACGGCCACCAGGGTCGTGCCCATGCCGGAGTAGCGCAAGTCTTGCTTGGCGGAACGGTAGATCTGGGTATTCACGCGCCGAATCGATTCCCGCATGGCATTCGACAAATCCACGGCGCTGATGCGCGGGTACTCAGCCTTGAGGCGCGACAGGTCGGCATTGATTTGCGCCGCAGCCACGCCGCTGGCAACTTCGCCAGCGGCATAGCCGCCCATGCCGTCGGCCAGCACGGCAATGCCGGCGACTGCATCGCAGGCGATGGCGTCCTCGTTGTGCTCGCGCACTCGGCCCATGTCGGTACAACTGGCCATTTCCAGTTGCAGGGCGCGCGGCTTGTCGGCAAGGCGTGGCATGGGGATCGGCTGGACAGGGTTGTTCGGGCGATGCTCAGGAGCCGTGGGCGGTGAGGGTGTGGCGGCGGCGTAACCACTGCCCGGCACCCCAGACGATCGCAGCGCCCACGGCACTGGCCAGAGCCGTGGCCTGCTTGGCCCAGGGCTGTTGCTGGACCCAGGACTCGGTCGCGGGGTCGGTCACCACCAGGCCACCGGCAATCCAGCCCAGCAGCATGGCCCCGAGCGTGATGATGGCCGGAAAACGCGTCATCAGCGTGATGACCATCTGGCTGCCCCAAACAATGATGGGCACGCTGAGCGCCAGACCGAACACCACGAGAACCATGCTGTGGTCGGAGCCAGCGTTCTGCGCCGCACCGGAAATGGCGATGACGTTGTCCAGGCTCATGACGAAGTCAGCAATGATGACCGTCTTGACGGCTGCCCATAACCGGTCAGGCGAATGCACGTCGCCATGCATACCCTCGTCATCCTCGGGTTGCATCAACTTGATGCCGATCCACAGCAGCAGCAAGGCGCCGACGATTTTGAGGAACGGCAGCTTGAGCAGGGTGAGGGCAAAAAAAATCAACACCACACGCAAGCCGATGGCGCCTGCTGTGCCCCACACGATGGCTTTACGCCGCTGCGGCAACGGCAGCTTGCGGCTGGCCAGGGCGATGACCACGGCGTTATCACCGCCGAGCAGAATGTCGATCAGGATGATCTGGCCCAGCGCGGCCCAGAACACGGGGGTGAGAAAAGACTCCAAGGTCAAGGCAAAGCTCCGAATGAATGCTGGGGACATCGTGCGCGCGGTTGCGCATCAGACCCCAGCATAGCGGGAGTGTGCCCTGGCAAGTGCCTCTGGACGGCGCGATGCCCGGCTCTGGCCAGGCTTGTGGCGCGATTCAGACGCCGGCCGGTCGAGTCAGCTGTCGGAGCGACGAGGCGCGCTCCCGGGGGGCGCGTCCAACTCCAGTCAGCCCAGCCGTTTTTGGATCAGCTTGCCCATTTCCGACGGGTTGCGCGTGACGGTGAAGCCGCAAGCGTCCATCACCTCCAGCTTGGCCTCGGCGGTGTCGGCGCCGCCGGAGATGAGGGCGCCGGCGTGGCCCATGCGCTTGCCCGGGGGAGCGGTGACGCCCGCGATGAAACCGACGATGGGCTTGGTCATGTGTTCCTTGGCCCAGAGTGCAGCCTCGGCTTCGTCAGGGCCTCCGATCTCGCCGATCATGATGACGCCATCGGTATCGGGGTCGTCGTTGAACAGCTTGAGCACGTCGATGTGCTTCAGACCGTTGATCGGGTCGCCGCCAATGCCCACGGCGCTGCTCTGCCCCAGCCCCAGCTCGGTCACCTGGCCCACGGCCTCGTAGGTCAGCGTGCCCGAGCGCGACACCACGCCGATGCGCCCCTTGCGGTGGATGTGTCCGGGCATGATGCCGATCTTGATTTCATCGGGCGTGATCAGCCCTGGGCAGTTCGGCCCCAGCAGCAGGGTCTTCTTGCCGCCAGCGGCTTGCTTGGCGCGCATCCTGGCGCGCACCTCCATCATGTCGCGCACCGGAATGCCCTCGGTGATGCAGATGACCAGATCGAGGTCGGCTTGCACGGCCTCCCAGATCGCCGCGGCCGCGCCGGGGGGCGGCACGTAGATGACGGAGACCGTGGCTTGCGTCGCCGCTTTGGCGCCGGCTACGGTGGCATGGATGGGGATGCCCTCGAAGTCTTCCCCGGCCTTCTTCGGGTTGACCCCGGCGACGAAGGCGGCGCGGCCGTTTGCATAGTCACGGCACATGCGGGTGTGGAACTGGCCGGTCTTGCCGGTGATGCCTTGGGTGATGACTTTGGTGTTCTTGTCGATGAGGATGGACATACAAGCCTTTCGGCGCAAAAAGCTCGGGAGTCACTCGGCGCTTTTTGCGAATGGGATGGAGGGATCGACGACTGCGAGGTGGGGTCCAGGCTCAGGCCGCCGCGGCGACGACCTTCTCTGCCGCCTCGGCCAAGGTTTCAGCGCTGATGATGGGCAGGCCGGACTCGGCCAGCAACCGTTTGCCGAGGTCCTCGTTGGTGCCTTTCATGCGCACCACCAAGGGCACCTTCAGCGACACCGCCTTGCTGGCGGCAATCAACCCTTCGGCGATGGTGTCGCAACGCATGATGCCGCCGAAAATATTCACCAGGATCGCTTTGACATGCGGGTTGTGCAGCATGATCTTGAATGCCGCAGTGACCTTCTCGGCCGTGGCGCCGCCGCCGACGTCGAGGAAGTTGGCCGGCTCGCCGCCGAACAGTTTGATGGTGTCCATCGTCGCCATGGCCAGGCCGGCGCCGTTGACCAGGCAGGCGATGTTGCCGTCGAGCTGGATGTAGGACAGTTCGTACTTGGAGGCTTCGATCTCGGCTGGGTCTTCTTCATCCAGGTCGCGCATGGCCACCAGTTCCGGATGACGGAACAGGGCGTTGTCATCGAAGTTGAACTTGGCGTCCAGCGCCTTGACGCCACCGTCGCCCTGCAGGATGAGCGGGTTGATCTCGGCCAGCGAAGCGTCCTTGTCCCAGAAGGCGCGGTACAAGCCTTGCAGCGCGCGGGCGCCTTCGGCCTGGCTGGCTTCGGGCAGACCGATTTTGGCGCACAGCGCGATCGCGTCGGCGTCTTGCAGGCCGGTGAGCGGATCGACCCACACCTTGTGGATTTTCTCGGGGGTCTCGGCCGCGACCTCTTCGACGTCCATGCCGCCTTCGCTGGAGGCCATGACCACGACCTTCTGCGCCGCGCGATCGATCACCAGGCCGGCGTAATACTCCTTGCGGATATCGGCGCCTTCTTCGATCAGCAGTCGCCGCACCGTCTGACCCTGAGGGCCGGTCTGGTGGGTGATGAGTTGCATCCCGAGCATCTGCCCAGCCAGGGTGCGGACTTCGTCGACCGAACGCGCCAGCTTGACGCCACCGCCCTTGCCGCGCCCGCCGGCGTGGATCTGCGCCTTGACGACCCAGACCGGGCCGCCGAGTTGCTGGGCCGCATGCACGGCCTCATCCACTGTGAACGCAGGCGTGCCGCGTGGCACGGACACACCGCATTCGCGCAAGATCTGTTTGCCCTGGTATTCGTGAATTTTCATGTTGGAAGGTTGCTGGCTGGTGATGGAACCTGGCGCAGGACCAGGAGCTCGAGGAGAATGGGAATGCGTGGCGTCAGCCGGATCGCGTCGCACCGCCGACGCTCAAGCTGGTCTCGGAATCATGCGCCGCAGGTTTGGCCCAGCGCGGGTAATAGCGCAGCACGGCGGCGCCATCGAGGCGGAGCGCGTGACAGCGATCGAGCTGGAAAGGCTGCTTGCTGTCGCGGGCTCGCGACCGCTCCACTTCGCCGGCAAACGCCTGGATGGCAGCAGTGGGCAGGACGCGGGTCAGTTCGGTGATGTGGGTACAGCCCAGGGTGCCATGCAGACGTTGCCTGACAGCAGCCGAGAAGCCATGCAGCAGATTCAGGCCGATGAGGCTGCGGTAAGCGTCGCCGTAGTCTTCGCAGTAGCCTGAATAGGGCGCAGCCAGCGTGTGCGCCTGGACGTCGACGATGTGAAACGCGATGTCGATGGTCAGGGTCAACCGCATGTGGTGAATGGGCTGCCCGGCGCGGCGCAAGCCGGTGGCAAGCTCGAAGTCGCGTGTCTTGGTGTCGATCAGCTCGGCCTCGATGTCCCACAAACCATCGTCACGCGCATAAACCTGCAGATTGATGGATCGCATGTGCACCAGGCGGCGGGAGGTCGAACTTCCGACAAACGCAAGCCCCTCAGCGGGCGCTGACGGCGCAACTGCGGCCGCATTGTTCTGGTTTTCGGTCGGTGACACGGGAATTGATGCAATGCAAAATTCAAGTTTAGCAGTGCGTACGGCGGGTGCGCCGCCAAGTCAATCGACTGCATCGGGCGGTGGTGTATCGTCAGGTTGCTCGTGCACTTCTTCGTGCAGGTCCAGGTCCGGAGCATCGTCCATGGCGCCCTGTCGGTGCGTTGCGGCATGCAGCTTCATCGCCTGCCGGATCACATCGTGCGAGAAGCCGCGCCCAGCCAGGAAGCGTTGCTGCCGTACCCGCTCCTGGGGGCTGCGCAGCAACCCGGGATCGCGTTTGCGCAAGATGTGCAACGCCCGCGTCAGATCGTCCAGCAAGGGCGCGTTGAGCGCATCGAGGGCACCGCTCACGGTGCCCTCGTCCAAGCCGTGCATGCGCAGTTCCCGGCCGATGCGCTGGCTGCCGTACTTGACCGATCGCCTGCGCACCAAGGATTCGGCAAAACGCTGCTCGTCGAGCAGGCCGAGCGTCTGCAGTTCATCCAGCACGGCGGCGACTTCGGCCCGGTCGGGCGCAAGACCACCTGTTTTGCGGGTACGCGTGAGTTTGCGCTCAAGCTCGGCGCGGCTGTGCTCGCGCATGGTCAGCAGTCTCAAGGCCCGTGTCTTGAGACTGCTGATTCCCCCTGGGGGTTGGCTTGGGGCCGCCCCCTCTGCCGACGGCGATGGCAAACCTTGGGGTGGCCCGGCGGTTTGCTTAGGGACGTGCCTGCCGCTCACGCGTCCACTGGAACCACGGCCACTTGCAGGCCGGGCACGCCGAGTTGTTCGCGCACGGCGTTTTCGATTTCCGTGGCGATGGCTGGGTTCTCTTTCAGAAACTCACGGGCGTTGTCCTTGCCCTGGCCGATTTTTTCACCCTTGTAGGCATACCAGGCGCCGGATTTATCGACGATCTTGGCGTTCACGCCGAGGTCGATGATTTCACCTTCGCGCGAGATGCCTTCGCCATACAGAATGTCGAACTCGGCCTGCTTGAACGGCGGCGCCACCTTGTTCTTCACCACCTTGACCTTGGTCTCGGAACCGATGACCTCCTCGCCCTTCTTGATGGCCCCGATGCGGCGGATGTCCAGGCGCACCGAGGCATAGAACTTGAGCGCGTTGCCGCCAGTGGTGGTTTCGGGATTGCCGAACATGACGCCGATTTTCATGCGGATCTGGTTGATGAAGATCACCATGGTGTTGGTGCGCTTGATGCTGCCCGTGAGCTTGCGCAGCGCCTGGCTCATCAGCCGGGCCTGCAGGCCCGGCAGCGAGTCGCCCATTTCCCCCTCGATTTCAGCCTTGGGCGTGAGCGCGGCGACCGAGTCGACGACGACCAGGTCGACTGAACCGGAGCGCACCAGCGCATCGACGATTTCCAGCGCCTGCTCGCCGGTGTCGGGCTGGGAGATGAGCAAATCTTGCAGATCCACGCCCAGCTTTTGCGCATATTGCGAGTCAAGCGCATGCTCGGCGTCGATGAAGGCGCAGACGCCGCCGAGCTTTTGCATCTGGGCAATGACCTGCAGCGTGAGCGTGGTTTTGCCTGACGACTCGGGGCCGTAAATCTCCACTACCCGGCCACGCGGCAGGCCGCCCACACCCAGGGCGATGTCCAGCCCCAGCGAGCCGGTGGACACGACCTGGATGTCCTCCACCACCTCGCCCTCGCCCAGGCGCATGATGGAGCCCTTGCCGAACTGTTTTTCAATCTGCGACAACGCGGCGGCCAGTGCCTTGGCCTTTTCCGCGTTCACCATGGTCTTGCCCTGTTCCATTTGTCCTGCCCCGGTTGTTTCACGATGGATCAGAATTTATCACACCTGTATATAAAAAAGGGGTATCCTGTTAGCTCCAGCAACGCCGGAACAACTGGATG
>JAGWMO010000013.1:0-79866 GCA_028871675.1 Betaproteobacteria bacterium | reverse complement strand
AGCCTGTTTTCGGCAGGCCGGCCTGCCGAAAACAGGCTTGCCATCAACCTGTCTGGCGGGCGTGATCAACACGTCGATGGGGCCGTTGCCATCGCGCCTCGAAGTCCCCTCGTGCACACGATGTCGCCATTCCAGATCGGTGCGGCAGTTCCATCACATCCAGATATCCAGTCCTTTCAAACCTTGCCCCATGCTCAATAACCTGACCCAGCGACTCGCCCGTGTCGTCAAGACCATTCGGGGTGAAGCACGCATTACTGAAGCGAATATCGCCGAGATGCTGCGCGAGGTGCGCCTGGCGTTGCTGGAAGCCGACGTCGCGTTGCCGGTGGTGCGTGAATTCACCACCCGTGTGAAAGCAAAAGCCCTGGGCCAGGAAGTGGTGGGATCGCTGTCCCCGGGCCAGGCGCTGGTGGGCGTGGTGCACAAGGAGTTGGCAGCCCTCATGGGCCCGGGCACCGTGGGCCTGAACCTCGCGGTGCAACCCCCGGCGGTGGTGCTGATGGCCGGCCTGCAGGGCGCGGGCAAAACCACCACCACGGCCAAGCTGGCAAAGTGGCTGATCGAGCGCCAGAAAAAGAAGGTTCTGACCGTATCGTGCGACGTCTATCGACCAGCGGCCATAGCCCAGTTGCAAACCGTGACGCAACAAGCGGGGGCCGAGTTCCTGCCGTCCTCACCGGATGAACAACCCATCGACATCGCTCGCCGCGCGGTGGATCACGCCCGCGCCCACCACATCGATGTGCTGCTGGTGGACACGGCCGGACGATTGGCGGTGGATGCAGCGATGATGCGCGAAATCGCCGAGTTGCACGCTGCGCTCAAACCCATCGAAACCCTGTTCGTGGTCGACGCCATGCAAGGTCAGGACGCCCTGGCCACGGCACGCGCCTTCCACGACGCGCTGCCGCTCACCGGCATCGTGCTGACCAAACTAGATGGTGACGCCCGCGGCGGCGCGGCGCTGTCCGTGCACCATGTGACGGGCGCCCCGGTCAAGTTCGCCGGCGTGTCGGAGAAGATCGACGGACTGGAGGCGTTCGACCCATCCCGCATGGCCGACCGCATTCTGGGTATGGGCGATGTGCTGGCGCTGGTGGAGCAGGCGCAGCGCAGCGTCGACATCCAGGCGGCGCAGCAACTCGCGCAGAAAGTGAAATCGGGAGAGCAATTCGACCTGAACGATTTCCTGATGCAGTTGCAGCAGATGAACAAGATGGGCGGACTGCAGGGCCTGATGGACAAACTGCCGGCGGAGATGCAGGCACGCGCGGGTCAGGCCGACATGGATAAAGCCAGCCGCGACGTGCGCCGCATGCAGGGCATCATTTCGTCGATGACCCCGCACGAGCGCCGCAAACCCGATGTCATCAAGGCTTCGCGCAAGCGCCGCATCGCCACCGGAGCGGGTGTGCAGGTGCAGGAAGTCAATCGCATGCTCAATCAGTTCGAGCAGATGCGCGACATGATGAAGAAAATGAAGGGCGGCAAGATGTTCAAAATGATGCAGCGCATGGGCGGCGCCGGCCTGATGCGGCGCTGAGTTCCCTGTGCCCCTTCGCGCGGGGGCATGCTGCGAATCGGGTCGGGGATGAATGGCCTGAAGGCCTGGGTCAACGCAGCGCTTGTCCGGACTTGGCATTGGTCTTGGCAAACGACTCGCTCGCCCGGTCCACCAGCCAGGCTTTGCGTGCCGCCAGCACGGCGTCGGGATACGCCGCCTTGCCGCGCGAACCGTTGTAGCGACCCAGCGCCATGAACAAGTCACCATGTTCGAGATTGAGATAGTGGCGCAGGATGACGCAGCCGTAGCGCAGATTGATCTGCATGTTCAGCAGCGTTTCCGGATTGCCGTCCCCGATCTGCCGCGTCCAGAACGGCATGACCTGCATCAGCCCCAAGGCGCCTGCGGAGGAAATGGCGTATTTCTTGAACCCGCTTTCCACCTGGATCAGACCCAGCACCAGCGCTGGCTCCAGGCCGGCGCGATGCGCCTCATACCACACGGTTTGGAGGAAGGCCTCGCGGACCACGAAATTGGGCATGCGCGCACGCAGGCGCGAGGACTCGGTGGCCAGCCACATGAGATAGCCGATGAGATGCTGCGGACTGCGAAAATGCGGTTTGGGCGGGGCCGCGTCGGCAATCTGCGCCGCCAGGGCCAAGCGCACGGCATCCGACAATTGTTCTTCCTTCTGATCCCCGGCCCAGGCGGGATTCAGGCTTGCGGCGACGATGAACAAGCAGACTGCACACACCGCCAGGACACGCCGGACCGTACGGCGGCTACGCATGGCGCTCAGACCGTTGACCGCTGCTGCAGATGCGCCAACGTGGCATCGAGGCTGATGGCGGTGCTGGCCGTGTCGCGGCGGTGCTGGTACTCCAGCGTGCCGGCAGCCAGGCCCCGCTCGGACACCACCAGACGGTGCGGCACGCCGATCAGTTCCCAGTCGGCGAACATCGCGCCGGGACGCTCGCCACGATCGTCGAGCACCACGTCCAGGCCTGCCTCCTGCAGTTGCGTATAAAGCTTGTCGGCTGCTTCGCGCACAGCTGCATGGCGGTCGTACGCGATGGGGCAGATGACGACGCCGAAGGGGGCGATGGCCTCGGGCCAGACCATGCCGCGGGCGTCATGATTCTGCTCGATGCAGGCGCCGAGAATGCGGGTGATGCCGATGCCGTAGCAACCCATCTCCAGCGCCTGCGATTTGCCATGCTCGTCCAGGAAGAACGCACCCATGGCTGCGGAATACTTGGTGCCGAGGTAGAACACATGACCGACCTCGATGCCACGACATAGGGACAGCTTGCCTTTGCCGTCGGGGCTGGCATCGCCCTCGACAACATTGCGAATGTCGGCCACCTCAGGCTCGGGCAGGTCGCGCCCCCAGTTGACTCCGGTGTAGTGAAAGTCCTCGGCATTGGCACCGACGACGAAATCGTGCATCACCGCCACGCTGCGGTCGGCGATCACCCGCGCGGGCCGCACGGCACCGATCGGGCCGAGATACCCGGGCGGCGTGCCAAAGGTGGCAACGATCTCCGCCTCGGTCGCCATGCGCGCATCGGCCATGCCTTGCAGCTTGCCGACCTTGATCTCGTTCACCGCATGATCGCCACGCACCAGCAACAGCACGATCTGCGTGGCGGTGACGGCTCCCTTGTCATTGCGCGCATCCACGGCCATGACCACGGACTTGACCGTGCGTGCCAGGGGCAAACCCAGCAGTGCCGCAACGTCTTCGCATTTGGCCGCGCCGGGCGTGGGCGTCTTGCGCAGGTCCTCGGTCGCCGCCGCGCTCAGCGCCACCTCTGGCAGGGCTTCGGCCAGTTCCACGTTCGCGGCGTAGTCGGAGTCGGCGCAGTAGGCGATGGCGTCTTCGCCAGTCTCGGCGATGACGTGGAACTCATGGCTCATCGAGCCTCCGATGGCACCCGAGTCGGCAGCAACAGCGCGGAAATCGAAACCAAAGCGCCGGAAGATGCGCTGATAGGCGGTGTACATGGCCTGGTAGCTGGCCTGGGCGCCGGCGTAGTCGCGATCGAAGGAATAGGCATCCTTCATGGTGAATTCACGCGCACGCATGACGCCGAAGCGCGGACGGCGTTCGTCGCGGAACTTGGTCTGGATGTGATAGAAGTTCAGCGGCAATTGCCGCCACGAGCGGATTTCGCCGCGCGCCAGATCGGTCACCACCTCTTCCGACGTGGGTTGCACGACAAAGTCGCGCTGGTGCCTGTCCTTGATGCGCAGCAACTCCGGTCCGTACTTCTCCCAGCGTCCAGTTTCCTGCCACAGCTCGGCCGGTTGCACCACCGGCATGAGCAACTCGATGGCACCGGCGCGGTTCATCTCCTCGCGCACGATGGCCTCCACCTTGCGAATGCTGCGCAGCCCGAGCGGCATGTAGCTGTAGAGCCCGGCTGCGAGTTTCTTGATCATCCCGGCACGCAACATCAGGGCTTGGCTGGCAACATCGGCGTCGGCCGGGGCCTCTTTCTGGGTGGAGATGAAAAAACGGGAAACACGCATGGAGAGTCGGGGCTTGAGTTTTGCGGGTGGGAAAGCTTAAGTGCTCGGGGCTGGCCACGCCAAACCTCGCGCGGTTCGTGGGCTGGCCGCACGGGCATTCGCACGGAAAAAGCGGTGCCTATAATCGGAACAGGATTCTAAAAGATGAAGGATATTGGCCATGTTGGACCGCGAAGGCTATCGTCCCAACGTCGGCATCATCCTGCTAAACACCAAAAACCAGGTGTTCTGGGGCAAGCGGGTCAGTGCGCATTCGTGGCAGTTCCCGCAAGGAGGCATCAACGCCGGCGAAAACCCCGAGCAGGCGATGTACCGCGAACTGTTCGAGGAAGTCGGGTTGAAGCCCTGTCACGTGCATGTGCTGGGGCGCACGCGCAACTGGCTTCGCTACGACGTGCCACAGCAATTTCTGCGTCGGGACAGTCGCGGCGTCTACAGGGGCCAGAAGCAAATCTGGTTCCTGCTCAAGTTGACGGGACGCGACTGCGATGTCTGCCTGCGCGCCACCACCCACCCTGAATTCGACGCTTGGCGCTGGAACGAATACTGGATTCCGCTCGACAGCGTGATCGAGTTCAAACGTGCGGTCTACCAGCAGGCCCTGTCCGAACTCGCGCATCTTTTGCCGAGGATGGAGCCGCGCACCCGCTACCTGCGCGCCAACCTGCGTCACGGTCGCGCTCTGCCAGGCGCTCTCCACCCCGACCCCCAGACCGAATGATTGCCGCCATCGCTTGGAAAGCTCCGATCCGTCATGCCCTGTATGCACTGGCATGCAGCCTGTTGTTCAGCCTCGCCGTGACAGCCTCGGCACAGGACTCGAACAGTTTGCAAGGCCTGTTGGAGCCGTCCAAACCCCAGGCGAAGGTCGCCCCTGTGCAGTTTCCCGCGGCTCCGCAAGACAGCGACCTGATCAAGGTTGCCGTCACCGGCGGATCGACGCTGGAGTTTTTCGTGGATCGCTCCAGCATCAGCATCGCAAGTGATGCGCTGGTGCGCTACACCCTCGTCGCCCGCAGCGCGCATGGCCTCAGCAATATCAGCTACGAAGGCCTGGACTGCGCCCGGGACAGTTGGCGTATCTACGGCGTCTGGAGTGCCGGCAGCCAGCGCTGGACCCCGAACCCCTCGAGCGACTGGCACCGCGTGAATGCAGGTGGGTTCACCCGCATCCATGCCGTGCTCGATACGGACTATGTCTGCGAGGGGCGGCTGGCCGCGGGGTCAAGCGCCGGGATTGTCGCCAAGCTCAAGCGAGGCATTCACACCCTGCGGCCCACTCCCTGAGTCACGCCGGATCAGGGCCCGAGTTGGGTCAGCACCATGTTGTCGCGGTGGATCAGTTCGGGCTCTTCGATGAAACCCAGTATGGCTTCAATCTGCGCGGTCGGCGCACGCCGGATGAGTCGGGCCTCCGCGGAGGCGTAATTGCTCAGGCCGCGCGCAATTTCCTGACCCTGCGGGTCGAGCACGGCAATCACATCCCCGCGGTCGAATTCACCCCGCACCTCGACCACGCCAACGGGCAACAGGCTGGCTCCACCTTCGCGCAATCGCTGGGCAGCCCCGGCATCGACACGCACCCGCCCGCCGATCTGCAGATGGTCGACCATCCATTGTTTGCGCGCGGCCAGTTTTCCCGAACCTGCGTACAACTGACTGCCGATGGACTCACCCGCGGCCAGGCGCAGCAGCACATCGGGCTCACGCCCGCTGGCGATCACGGTGTGCGCTCCGCTTTGTGCGGCCCGGCGTGCGGCCAGCACCTTGGTCAGCATACCGCCCTTGCCGATAGCGCTGCCGGCGCCACCGGCCATCGCCACGAGGGCGGGGTCATCGGCCTGGGCATGCGCCATCAAAGCGGCCGTCGAGTCCTTGCGTGGATCGGCTGAGTACAGCCCGCTCTGGTCGGTGAGGATGATGAAGGCGTCGGCCTCGACCAAGTTGGTCACCAGCGCGCCCAGCGTGTCGTTATCGCCGACCTTGATCTCATCGGTGACCACCGTGTCGTTCTCGTTGATGATCGGGACCACGCCATGCGCCAACAAGGTCAGCAAGGTGCTGCGAGCGTTCAGATATCGACGGCGGTTGGCCAGATCGGCATGCGTCAACAGAATTTGCGCGCAGTGTCGTCCGCGTGTACTGAAGGCCGACTCATACGCCTGCGCAAGGCCCATCTGACCGACGGCGGCAGCGGCCTGCAACTCGGGAATTTCGCTGGGCCGTTTGTTCCAGCCCAGGCGCTTCATGCCTTCGGCAATAGCACCACTGGATACCAGGATGACCTCCTTCCCCAGCCCATACAGGGCGGTGATCTGTTCCGCCCAACGTGCTACTGCGCTGTGATCGATGCCGCGGCCCTCGTCCGTCACGAGGCTCGAACCGACCTTGACCACCAACCGACGGGCGGCGGCAATCACCAAAGGTTGACGCGCAGTCTCAAGCGCCATGTTGACCAAAGCGTGGATCGTCGGTGGTGACAGGCGTGGCTGGGCCTTGCTTGCAAACGGCCTCGAAGATTGCGCGCAACAAGGGCTCGAGCCCCTCCCGGGCCAACGCCGAAATGACGAAAACCGGACCTTTGTGTCGCAGGCGGCGCACGATGTCGGCCACGCGTGCCTTGCGCTCCTCCTGCGGCACCATGTCGATCTTGTTGAGCACCAGCCAACGCGGCTTGGCAGCAAGCTCGGGGTCATATTTTTTCAGCTCGGCAACGACGCTGCGCGCATCGCGTACCGGATCGGCTTCAGGGTCGAAAGGCGCAACGTCCACCAGGTGAAGCAGCAAACGGGTGCGTTGCAGATGGCGCAAGAATTGATGCCCGAGACCGGCCCCCTCGGCGGCACCTTCGATCAGCCCTGGAATGTCGGCCACGACAAAACTCTGCCCTTCGCCCACCCGCAC
Organism: Betaproteobacteria bacterium; assembly: GCA_028871675.1. Taxonomy (GTDB): domain Bacteria; phylum Pseudomonadota; class Gammaproteobacteria; order Burkholderiales; family Burkholderiaceae_C; genus Thiomonas_A. The sequence goes on along the minus strand of JAGWMO010000013.1, from coordinate 72,920 downwards.
CACGCCCAACTGGGGATGCAGCGTCGTGAAGGGATAGTCGGCAATCTTCGGCCGGGCGTTGGACACGGCCGCGATGAACGTACTCTTGCCTGCGTTGGGCATGCCCAACATGCCCACATCCGCCAGCACCTTGAGCTCAAGATGCAGCTTGCGTTGTTCGCCCAGATGCCCTGGTGTGCTTTGGCGAGGAGCCCGGTTGGTGCTGGATTTGAAACGCAAATTTCCGAGTCCGCCCTGACCACCTTGCGCCAAGACAATGCGCTGACCCGATTCGGTCAGATCAGCCACGACGTCACCACTCTCGGCGTCGCGAATCAGCGTGCCCACCGGAACGCGCAACAGCATGTCTTCACCAGCGGCGCCGAACTGATCGGCCCCACGCCCGTGCTCGCCGTTGTGCGCGCGATACAGGCGCTGGTAGCGGAAATCGATCAGGGTGTTGAGGTTGGAGTCGGCCTCCACATATATGTGGCCGCCCCTGCCCCCATCTCCCCCATCCGGGCCGCCGAATGGAATGAATTTCTCGCGACGAAAAGACATGCAGCCGTTGCCGCCCTTGCCAGCGGACACTTCGATCTGGGCTTCATCAATGAATTTCACGTGCTCGCTCACTCTCAAAAAACACGGTGCTGCAGCTTGGGGGCATTGGTGCTAGTGCAGGCCACCTCGTCCCAAACTCCGACTCGGGAGTTCAGCTTGCTGCACACAGTGGCGTTCAAAGCACAAGCCCCGACTTGCCTGCCCCGGCAGGATGCCAGTGGCTGCAAGCCGGGGCTTGGGTCAAACCTGGGTACAGCCAATCACAGTGACGCGAAATCCGCCACTTGAGAACTGCAGGCCTAGGCCGATTTCAGCGGAGTGATATTGACGAACTGGCGGTTGTGCTCGCCCTTGCGGCCGAATTGAACCTGACCATCAACCAACGCGAACAGGGTGTGATCCTTGCCCATGCCGACGTTGACGCCCGCGTGAAAACGCGTACCACGCTGACGCACGATGATGGAGCCAGCCGGAATAGCCTCACCGCCGAATGCCTTGACGCCCAGACGTTTGGCTTCTGAATCGCGTCCGTTGCGGGTTGAGCCGCCACCCTTTTTCTGTGCCATGTTTGGTTCTCCTTACGCCGCGATGCTTTCGATCTGCAGCTCGGTGTAATTCTGCCGATGCCCTTGATGCTTTTGGTAGTGCTTGCGGCGGCGCATCTTGAAAATACGCACCTTCTCGCCACGTCCATGCGACAAAACTTTGGCTGTCACCGCTGCACCCGCCACAAGGGGAGTGCCGATCCGGGCGTCATCGCCGCTGAAGACGGCGAGCACCTGATCGATCACGATGTCTTGGCCAATGTCTGCGGGTAACTGTTCTACCTTGATCTTTTCGCCGGCGCAAACCTTGTATTGCTTGCCGCCGGTTTTTATGACCGCATACATATGACTACTCCTGAATTAAACGTACAGTCTTCGATTTGATGCAAGGCTGACAGCCATTCATCCAAAAGAATTGGATCTGCGAAAACCGATGAGCCCATCATCATAACAGAGCCCCGCCTGCGACAGGCCCTGCCGCATGTCCCAACCCTGGCGCCAGCGCTCATGCCTGGCGGCTCCAACGTGGTGACTCCCTGCATGCAGGGCCATGCATCCCAGAGACGCGATGGCCAGCCCTATAAAATTGATGGCGGCTTCGCACAACAGCTTTCGCGCCATGCGCGGACCCAACCTTGAACCCGCACACTTCGTGACTTCTTCGCATTCGATTCAATCGATCCTCGCTCCCATTGCACAGGACATGCGTGAAGTCGACGCAAGCATCCGGCAAAACCTGACCTCCGAAGTGCAGCTGATCAACGCCATCAGCGGCCACATCGTTTCCGCTGGAGGCAAGCGCCTACGACCCGCCTTGCTCCTGCTGATGGCCAAGGCGCATGGTTACAACGGGTCACACCATCACACCCTGGCGGCCGTGGTCGAATTGATCCATACGGCAACCCTGCTGCACGACGACGTCGTCGATGAGTCTGACTTGCGGCGTGGGCGCAAAACCTCGAATGCACGATTCGGCAATGCCGCGAGCGTCCTGGCTGGCGACTTTCTCTATTCGCGCGCCTTCCAGATGATGGTCACGGCCGGCAATTTGCGCATTCTGCAGATTCTGGCGGATGCGACCAATGTGATCGCAGAAGGCGAAGTGCTGCAGCTCCTGAACATGCACGACCCCGAGGTCAGCATGGAGCGCTATCTGCAGGTCATCGGCTACAAGACTGCGACCTTGTTCGATGCGGCAGCGCGCATAGGCGCCGTGCTGGCCGGCGTGGACACGAAGCACGAAGATGCCGCCGCAGCTTGTGGACGCGCCATCGGCACTGCATTTCAGCTTATCGATGATGCGCTGGACTACAACGGCGAGGCGGAGGAGATGGGCAAAAACGTCGGCGATGATCTGCGCGAGGGCAAGCCCACGCTGCCGCTGATCGTTGCCATGCAGCGTGGAACACCAACCGAGCGCGAACTCATTCAAAACGCTATTCGCCATGGAGAAACGCAGAACATGCCGCGCATTCTGCAAATCGTCCGCGACTGTGGCGCACTCGGCACCGTGCACGAAACAGCACAAGCCGAATTGAGCCACGCGCATGCCCTGCTCGAAGGCCTGGACGCAACCCCTGAACGCGAGGCTCTGATAAACTTATGTGTTTACTCCTTGGATCGCAACGCATGAGTCTGTTCGGGGCGATCCTTTGCGTTTCTTTGCGTTTTCCCTTCGGGGTGTAGCTTAGCCTGGTAGAGCGCTACGTTCGGGACGTAGAGGCCGGAGGTTCGAATCCTCTCACCCCGACCAGACCCAAAACAAGAAAGCCCAAGTGGATCAAGCACTCGGGCTTTCTTGTTTTGGGTCGTCGTGCGTTGGCCCCGCCGCGCGTTGTCCGACACCCGGCGAGGATCGGTTGCGGAACATGGCAGCGCAGCGATGCCACGAGACGATGCGGCTACGCTCGCATCCGAGTTGGATGCTGCCGGCAGGCACGGCGCCTATCCTCCGGTTCCGGTTGAACCGGGAGTCCGTCTTCGCTCGGCAAGCTGCCTTGCGCAAGGCGTTCGTGCGCACTGGATCTGAACCTCGCTGATTACCCATGCGCCTGACTCAAGCGTCATGCGCTGGCGGGCTTCGGCCCCGCCCACCTCATCGCACACAGTTCCACGGCTCTCGTCAAACTCAAATGACGGCGGTTACAACGGGTTGCAGCGACCGGCAAGCCTCGGCCGGGGTGGGCTTTCACGCAAAAAACTTGCGAATCTGCCACATAATTCTCTCGGCAAGGCGTTACCCACACGAGGCCTGATTTACAAAGCGGCGGGTAACCAGCATCATGCATCAGCCATACTCCGCCATCATGTCAACAGTCATCGCACCTTCTCCGACGCAAAGCAAATCGTCCGCCCAATTATCCGGGCTGGGGCATGCATTGGTGCAATCGGATCAGTTGCAGCGTGCTGTGGCGGAGCAAATTCAGAAGCGCGCCGTCGAGTCGCGGACCAGCTTTATCGCAACCCTACTGTCCAGCGGCTCCATGAGCGCTGCAGACCTTGCGCACTGGGTCAGCAAGACTTTCGCGCTCCCCATGCTCGACCTCGAAGCCCTAGACCCTGCCCGGGTGCCGTCCGGCGTGCTGGACCCCAAAATCATCCAGGCCTACAAAGTCTTGCCGCTGATCAAGCGCGGCAACAAACTGGTGGTGGCAACGGCCGATCCAGCCGACCATGAGGCCGAAGACAAGATCAAATTTCAGACCCAGGCAGCGGTCGATCTGGTGGTGGTCGAGTATGACAAATTATTGCGCTGGATCGAGCAAAGCACCCAATCGGCCAGCACCCAGATCAGTGCCTTGGTCGGTGAGGATTTTGATCTCGGTGATCTCGACGATGGCTCCAGGGATGCAAGCGCCGAAAAAGACGCAGCCGCGGGTGCAGACATCGACGATGCCCCGGTGGTGCGCTTTCTGCAAAAAATGCTGGTCGACGCCATCAATATGCGAGCATCCGACCTGCACTTCGAGCCCTTCGAGAATTTTTATCGAATCCGCTTTCGCGTCGACGGCGAGTTGCGTGAAATCGCCCAGCCACCTGTGGCCATCAAGGAAAAACTGGCGTCGCGGATCAAGGTGATTTCGCGCCTGGACATCGCTGAACGCCGTGTACCGCAAGACGGGCGCATGAAACTGCGATTCGGTCCCGAGAAGTCCATCGACTTTCGCATCAGCACCTTGCCGACCATCCACGGCGAGAAAATCGTCATCCGGATCCTGGATTCATCCCTCGCCAAGATGGGCATCGAATCCCTCGGCTACGAACCGGATGAAAAAGAGCGGGTGATGCGTGCCATCAGGCGTCCCTACGGCATGGTGCTGGTTACCGGTCCCACGGGCAGCGGCAAGACGGTATCGCTCTACTCCTACCTGAACCTGCTCAATCAGCCGGGCGTCAATATTTCCACGGCGGAAGATCCGGCCGAAATCAACCTTCCCGGCGTCAACCAGGTTAACGTGAACGAGAAGGCCGGGCTGAATTTCGCCACGGCCTTGCGGGCCTTCCTGCGCCAGGATCCGGACATCATCATGGTCGGCGAAATTCGCGATCTGGAAACGGCCGATATCTCCATCAAGGCCGCTCAGACCGGACACATGGTGTTCTCGACCTTGCACACCAACGACGCGCCGACAACGCTGACCCGTTTGATGAACATGGGGGTGCCGGCATTCAACATCGCCTCCAGCGTGATTCTCATCACCGCCCAACGTCTGGCACGCAAACTTTGCCCCCAATGCAAGTCACCCATGGACATCCCGTCTGCAGCCTTGCTCGAGGCCGGGTTCAAAGACGCCGATCTGGACGGCTCCTGGAAGCCCTACAAGCCCGGCAAGTGCAGTGCCTGCAATGGCAGCGGCTACAAAGGTCGGCTGGGCATTTACCAAGCCATGCCGATCAGTGATGAAATCCAACGCATCATCCTGAATCATGGCACGGCGCTCGACATTGCCGACCAGGCCAAGCGCGATGGCGTTCGCACGTTGCGCGAGTCGGGACTGATCAAGGTCAAGCAGGGGCTCACCTCGCTCGAAGAGGTTTTGGCCGTGACCAACGAATGAACACCAGGCTGCAACTGGAGGACACATGGCAACAGCCGTAATGCGCACCCCCAAGGATTTTCTCTTCGTCTGGGAGGGCAAGGATCGCCAGGGCAAACTGCAACGTGGGGAAATCCGCGCCGGCAGCGAAAACATCGTCAAAGCGTCGCTGCGACGTCAGGGCATCCTGGCCACCAAGGTCAAGAAGCGCAGGGTCGGGGGCGGCAAGGCCATCAAGTCCAAGGATCTGACCACTTTCACACGCCAGATGGCCACGATGTTGCGGGCGGGAGTGCCGCTGTTGCAGTCGTTCGACATCGTCGGCCGCAGCCACCCCAATCCATCGATGGCACGGCTGGTTTCCGAAATTCGCAATGACGTCGAAACCGGTACAAGCTTATCGGCCGCGTTTCGTAAATTTCCCAAATACTTCGATCATCTCTATTGCAATCTGGTCGAGGCCGGCGAGGAGGCCGGCATGCTCGAATTGATCCTCGATCGCCTTGCCACCTACCAGGAAAAAACCCTGGCCATTCGCAGCAAAATCAAGTCCGCCCTGACCTACCCGATCGCCGTGATGATCGTGGCCATGATCGTGGTCACCATCATCATGCTGTTCGTCGTGCCGACCTTTCAGGACGTCTTCAGCCAGTTTGGCGCCAGCCTGCCGACCCCCACGCTGGTGGTCATCGCCATGTCCAATTTCTTCGTCCATTACTGGTACATCCTCTTCGGCACGCTGTTCATCGGCGGCTATTTTCTGCTGCAGTCCTGGAAGCGTTCGGACAAGGTCAAGGAGTTTGTCGATCGCATGATGTTGCGGCTCCCAGTCTTCGGCGATCTGGTGCTCAAGGGCACGCTCGCGCGCTGGACCCGGACCCTGGCGACCATGTTCGGAGCCGGCGTTCCCCTGGTGGAGGCGTTAGACTCGGTGGGCGGCGCCTCGGGCAATATCGTCTACCAGCGCGCCACCGAGAAGATCCAGCAGGACGTCTCCACCGGCACCAGCCTGACCCTGTCGATGCAAACCACCGGTGTGTTTCCGCCGCTGGTGCTGCAGATGGCGTCCATTGGCGAAGAGTCGGGCTCGCTTGACCAAATGCTGTCGAAGGCCGCCGATATCTACGAGGCTGAGGTCGATGAGTTGGTGAAAGCGCTGTCGAGTCTGCTGGAGCCCATCATCATCGTGGTGCTCGGTGTGCTCATCGGCGGCTTGGTCATCGCCATGTACTTGCCTATTTTCAATCTCGGCAAGGTCGTCGGTTGATCATGCCCGCCGCATGGGCCGGGCTTCCCACCGGTTTCTGGGTGGTGGCAGCTGCGCTGGTGGGCTTGGCTGTGGGCAGCTTTCTCAATGTCGTGATCTACCGCCTGCCGGTCATGCTCGAGCGCTCCTGGCAGCATGACGCCCACGCCACGCTGCATCCCGAAGCCGAACCGCCCGGCAACGAAGCCTTTAACCTGATGCATCCGCGCTCGCGCTGCGGGAAATGCGGCCATGTCATTCGTTGGTGGGAAAACATTCCGCTGCTCAGTTGGCTGCTGCTGCGCGGTAGGTGCTCGTCTTGCGACACGCGTATCTCGGCGCGCTATCCGCTGGTCGAGTTGCTGACCGCCATGCTGACGGCTGCCGTGATCGTGCTGCATGGCCTCACGCCCTGGTCGCTCGCCCTGGTGTTGCTGCTGTGGGGACTCATTGCGCTGGCTTTCATCGATTACGACACCACGCTGCTGCCCGACGACATCACCCTGCCGCTCCTGTGGCTGGGGCTGTTGCTGCACGCCATGCTCGACCCTGGCTTTTTGCCACAGGCGGTTTGGGGGGCAGCCCTTGGTTACGCCAGTTTGTGGAGCATCTACCAGGCGTTCAAGCTGCTCACCGGTAAGGAAGGCATGGGTTACGGCGACTTCAAGCTGTTCGCCGTGCTGGGTGCCTGGTTCGGTGCCACGGCGCTCTTGCCCATCATTTTGTTGTCGGCCATTGCCGGTGCAGTCATCGGCATCGCGCTGCAATTCAGCGGACTGACGCAGCGTGGCAAGCCCATCCCCTTCGGCCCCTTCCTGGCGACCGCGGGCCTGATCATGGCGCTGCTTGGACCGCAGCGGCTGATCGCCTGGGTGCTGCCCTCCGGCGCTTGACCTGCTGCGACACGTGAGCGCAAGACCTGACACCACAACGCGACGATTGACCGCGAAACTCACCATCGGACTCACGGGCGGCATCGGCTCAGGCAAATCAGCCGTCGCCGAGCTGCTGGCCGCATGGGGGGCGAGCGTGCTTGACGCCGATGTCATCGCCCATGCGATCACCGCACCGGGCGGCGCTGTGATCGCACCCATTGGCGAGGCCTTCGGTGCCGCAATGATCACCGCCGAGGGCGGGCTCGACCGCAGCCGCATGCGCGCCGCCGTATTCGCCGATCCGGATCTGCGCCACCGGCTCGAAGCCATCCTTCATCCGCGCATTGGCCAGGTCCTGCGGGAGCGCGCGGCTCAGGCGCAAGGCGCCTACGTCGTGCTCGTCGTGCCCTTGCTGGTCGAGGGCCTGGAACGCTGGCGGAGCGCGGTGGACCGCATCGCCGTGGTCGACTGCGCTGAAGAACTGCAGATTGAACGCGTCATGCGCAGATCCAATCTGGACGCGTCGCAGGTCCGTGCCATCATGGCCACGCAGGCCACGCGTGACGCGCGCCGCGCTGCCGCCGACGATCTGATCGACAACGGCGCCGACCTCGCCGCGCTTCAGGCACGCACCCATGAACTGCATGCGCAGTACCTGCAAATCGCCCGCCACATTTGAATTCCCACCGCACATGCATGACAATGCGACGCTGTGACGACATGGGCCCAGGAAGTCCAACCGTCTGTCCGCTGCAGCACCCACCCGACCCGGCCCGTGATCCTCTACGAATACCCATTGAGCGAGCGCGTTCGCACCCTGCTGCGACTCGAATACCTGTTTCGCCGGGTTCACTTCCTGCTGCAGCGCGCCCACCCCTTTGACCACCATTTCGCCCTGCTCTCTCTGTTCGAGATCATGGACGTGGCCACGCGCCAGGATCTCAAGTCCGAATTGCTCAAAGAGCTGGAACGGCAACGGCAACAGTTTCTGAGCTTCCGCGGCAATCCGGCCGTTTCCGAGCAGACTCTGGAGGAGGTTCTCGCCGAACTCGACGCAGCCTTTCAGGGCCTGAGCCAGCAACTCGGCAAGCCCGGCCAGCCCCTGCTGGACAACGAATGGCTGATGGCCATCCGCAGCCGCGCCAGCATTCCTGGCGGAACCTGCGAGTTTGATCTGCCAGCCTATTACGCTTGGCAGCACCTGCCCGAAGACCAGCGCCGGCTCGACATGGCGCGCTGGATGGAATGCTTCGGTCCCTTGGCCATGAGCGTGGAATTGCTTCTGCGCCTGCTGCGTGACTCCGGGGCACCGCACAAGACGCTGGCCCCAGGCGGGGCGTACCAGCAAAACCTCGGCGGCCGCAGCTTCCAACTCATGCGCCTGCGCATCGATGGTGCTTTGGGGGTCGTCCCCGAAACCACGGGGCACCGGCTGATGGTCTCGGTACGCTACATGCGTCCAGACGCCGACTGGAAACTCAGGCCCGTGACCACGGACGTGGCTTTCGAGATTGCCCTTTGCCCATGACCGCCTCGACCACAGCACCCGCCGCGCGAACCGTGCGCTGCCCGGGCTGCAGCGGCCTCAGCCGCTACGCAGCCGAGAATCTGTGGCGGCCATTTTGCAGCGAGCGTTGCAAGAATCTCGATTTTGGCGCCTGGGCCAGCGAGCATTACCGCGTTGCCGCCCCGCCCGTGGTGGATGGCGACGACAGCGGCGAGAACAACCGGCCAGCCGTACGTTCCGGCGGCGGGGACATCCGTCACTGAAGTCTGACCACGGCCGCATGCGGCCGCTGCCGGTGGCCGACCGCACCATGTCGCCAAACCAGGGGCTGAAGCCCTCGATCAGATCGAGGGCTTCAGCCCCTGGTGCGTCGGTCCGTCGTGACCCCGCTCCTGCGCCAACCATTGCAGCACCGGGATGGTGCCGGGCAAAACCGGCGCGACCGTCACCGGCAGGTGCTGCCAGGCGATGTCCTGGCCTTCGCAGGGGCGCAACTCGCCTTGCCAATGCGTCACCTTGCAGAATTGCAGTTCCACCCGCGCATGCGGATAGTTCACGACGCATGAACGCCAGAAGCGGGCTCGCAGCGTGTGGATGGCGAGTTCCTCGCGCAACTCGCGCTCCAGCGCCTGCAGCAAGGTTTCACCCGGCTCGATCTTGCCACCCGGAAATTCCCAATAGCCCGCGTAGGGCTTGCCGTCCGGGCGGCTGGCGAGAAGGAAACCGCCGTCAGCCCGCAACAGAACCCCCACGGCCACCGGCACCAGCGGACGGTCGGCCTCGACGACGGACTCGGCGATCGCAGCAGCGCTGGGTTCAGCATGGCGCGCAACGGGCATGATGTCAGCGCAGCTTGCGGCCGGCGAAGTCACGCGCGAATTGCAGCGCCACGCGGCCTGAGCGCGAACCGCGCTCCAGCGCCCAGACCAGTGCCTCGGCATGGGCCGCTTGTGCCTGCTCCGGAGTGATGCCGAAGGCCTGCAGCCAATGGTCGATGATGCGCAGGTAATGGTCCTGGTCGAAGGGATAGAAACTCACCCAAAGACCGAAACGCTCGGAAAGCGAAATCTTCTCTTCGACCACCTCACCAGGATGCACCTCCCCGCTTTCGGTGTGCTGGTAGCTGAGGTTCTCGTGCATGTACTCCGGCAACAGATGGCGGCGGTTGGAGGTGGCATAGATCAGCACGTTGTCGGCGTTGGCCGAGATCGAGCCGTCGAGCACCGACTTGAGCGCCTTGTAGCCGGCCTCGCCTTCGTCGAACGACAGGTCATCCGAGAACACGATGAATCGCTCGGGCCGCGACCCCAGCATATCCATCAGATCGGGCAGATCGATGAGATCGGCCTTGTCCACTTCGATCAGGCGCAACCCCTTGGCCGCATACTTGTTCAGGCAGGCCTTCACCAGTGACGACTTGCCGGTGCCGCGCGCCCCGGTGAGCAGCACGTTGTTGGCCGGCTTGCCCGCGACGAACTGGCACGTATTGCGCTCGATGCGGTGCTTCTGCGCATCGATGCCCTGCAAGTCGGAGAGTTCGATGGGGGCCAGTGTGCGCACGGGTTGCAGCATGGCATGTTGCCCACGCTTGCGCCAGCGAAACGCCACAGACGCGCGCCAATCGGGCTCGGGTGCGATGGGCGCGAGGGTTTGCTCCATGCGGCTGAGCACGCGTTCGGCATGATCGAGCAAGGCGGCAAGACGCTCCATGGGGGTTGCGGCGAGCGGCTCGGTGCCGCTTTGGGCAGCGGGTTTGGTCATGGCGCGCTTCAACTGCGGTAATCGGCGTTGATGCTGACGTAGTCGTGCGAGAGATCGCACGTCCACAGCGTGGCGGCGGCGACCCCACGGCTGAGCACGATGCGAACCGCAATCTCGGGCTTGGCCATCACGCGCTTGCCGTCGGCTTCCTGATAGTCCGGGTGGCGGCCGCCCCGCGTGGCCACATGCACCGCGTCGAGGTAAAGATCGACGCCGGACACATCGAGGTCGTCGATGCCGGCATAGCCCACCGCCGCCAGAATGCGGCCGAGGTTGGGGTCGCTGGCGAAGAACGCGGTTTTCACCAGCGGTGAATGCGCCACGGCATAGGCCACCAGACGCGCCTCCTCACGGCTGCTGGCCTGTTCGACGCGAATGCTGATGAACTTGGTCGCACCCTCACCATCGCGCACGATGGCCTGGGCGATGTGCAGCGCGACTTGCGTGAGCGCCGCGCGCAAGGCCTGCGCCTGCGGGCTGGCCGCATCGGTGATGGCTGGCAGCGCGGCACGGCCGGTGGCGGCAAGGACCAGGGCATCGTTGGTCGAGGTATCGCCATCGACCGTGATGCAGTTGAACGACGCGTCGGCCACCTCGCGGGCCAGTTGCGCCAGCAGCGCCGGCGCCACTGCAGCGTCGGTGGCAATGAAGCCGAGCATCGTCGCCATATTGGGACGGATCATGCCCGCGCCCTTGGCGATGCCGCTGACGGTGACGCGAACGCCGTCGATGCTGATTTGCGTGCTCGCCGCCTTGGGCACGGTGTCGGTGGTCATGATGGCGGCGGCGGCATCGGTCCAGGCGTCGGTGCGAGCATCGGCGAGGGCCGTGGGCAGCGCGGCGACGAGGCGGTCCAACGGCAAGGGCTCCAGGATCACGCCGGTGGAAAACGGCAGCACCTCGCGCGCTTTCACGCCGAGGAGCGCGGCCACCGCGTCGCAGCTTTCGCGTGCCGCGCGCAAGCCGGCTACGCCGGTGCCGGCATTGGCGCAGCCGGTGTTGATCACCAGGGCGCGTATCGGCGCGCACTGTGCCGCACCCAGGTGCTCGCGGCACACCTGAACCGGAGCAGCACAAAAACGGTTGCGTGTGAACACACCCGCCACCAGCGTGCCGGGATCGAACTGGAACAGCGCGAGATCGGTACGCCCGGCCTTGCGAATGCCGGCCTGGGCCACACCGATACGCACGCCGGGCACGGCAAACAGGCTTGCGGGGTCGGGTGGAGAGAGGTTCACAGCCATGGCATGGGCTCCATCAAAACCAGAATGATCAAATCGGGGTCGACTGCTGCCGGGGCTCGGCCGTGACGCCGCGGAGCGCGTCGACGGTGGCGGGCCTGGCAGGACTTCGCCCGCCCAGCCCTCTGCCCCTCAACTCAGCTTGCCATGGCAATGCTTGTATTTCTTGCCGCTACCACAGGGGCAGGGGTCGTTGCGGCCGACTTTCGGCATGGCATTGACGATGGGCTGCATCGAGACCGCGCCTGCCGCGGCCGTGGCCACGGCGAGCTCCCCGGCTTCGAGTCCGCCTTCGGCCGCCACGGCGCCCGCAGCTTCGGGATGTTGGAACACCAGGTTGTGCAGGCTTTGGGCACGCTGCTCGATCTGCTCGGCAGCCGCTTCGGCCTGCTCCTGGGTTTGCACCTGCACGGTCATGAGGGTGCGGGTGACGTCGTTCTTCACCGCGTCGAGCATCTGCCCGAACAACTCGAACGCCTCGCGCTTGTACTCCTGCTTGGGCTGCTTTTGCGCGTAGCCGCGCAGGTGGATGCCTTGACGCAAATAGTCCAGCGCCGAGAGGTGTTCGCGCCAGTGCTGGTCAAGCGACTGCAACAGCACCATGCGCTCGAAGCTGGCGAAGTTGGCGCCCCCCACCGCCTCGACCTTCGCCTTGTACTGGGCGTGCACGGTCTCCAGCACATGCTCCAGCACATCTTCGTCGGTCACGGTCTGGTCGGCCTCGACCCACGCCTTGAGCTCCAGGTCGATCTGCCAGTCGTCACGCAGGGCACGCTCCAGGCCGGCGATATCCCACTGCTCTTCCATGCTCTGTGCCGGCACGAACATGTGCACCATGTCGGTCACGCTGCCTTCGCGCAGATCGGCGATCTGGGCGCTGACGTCCTGGTTGTCGAGAATGGCGTTGCGCTGCTCGTACATGATCTTGCGCTGCTCGTTGGCCACGTCGTCGTATTCGAGCAACTGCTTGCGCACGTCGAAGTTGCGCGCCTCCACCTTGCGCTGCGCCGACTCGATCGAGCGCGTCACCATGCCCGCCTCGATCGCCTCGCCCTCGGGCATCTTCAGCCGCTCCATGATGGCGCGCACGCGGTCGCCGGCGAAGATGCGCATCAGTGCATCGTCCAGCGACAGGTAAAAGCGCGACGAGCCGGGGTCCCCCTGGCGCCCCGAGCGCCCGCGCAACTGGTTGTCCACCCGGCGCGACTCGCTGCGCTCGGTGCCGACGATATGCAAACCGCCCTGCGCGATGGTGTGGTCATGCAGCGACTGCCACTCGCTGCGTAGCGTTTGCACCCGCTGGCGCTTGTCCTCATCGGGCAGATTGGGATCGGCTTCGATGATCTCGCATTGCTTCTCGACGTTGCCGCCGAGCACGATGTCGGTGCCGCGGCCCGCCATGTTGGTGGCGATGGTGATGACCTTGGGCCGCCCCGCCTGGGCCACGATCTCGGCCTCGCGCGCATGCTGCTTGGCGTTGAGCACCGCGTGCGGCAGCTTCTCCCTGTTCAGCAGCAGCGAGAGGTTTTCGCTCGCCTCGATCGAGGCGGTGCCCACCAGCACCGGCTGACCACGCTCGAAACAATCCTTGATATCGGCCACCACCGCCAGGTCACGCTCACGGGCGGTCTTGTAGACCTTGTCCTGGTGATCCTTGCGCTGGCTGGGGCGGTTGGTCGGAATGACCACGGTTTCCAGCTTGTAGATTTCCTGGAACTCGTAGGCCTCGGTGTCGGCCGTGCCGGTCATGCCGGCCAGCTTGGCGTACATGCGGAAATAGTTCTGGAACGTGATCGACGCCAGGGTCTGATTCTCGTTTTGAATCTGCACGCCTTCCTTGGCCTCCACCGCCTGGTGCAAGCCATCGGACCAGCGCCGTCCGGTCATGATGCGGCCGGTGAATTCGTCGACGATGATCACCTCGCCGTTCTGCACCACGTAATGCTGGTCGCGGTGGTACAGGTTGTGGGCACGCAGCGCCGCGTACAGGTGATGCATCAGCGCGATATTGGCCGGGTCGTACAGCGTGCTGCCTTCGGGGATGAGCCCCATCTCGCCAAGGATGCGCTCAGCCTTCTCGTGCCCGGACTCGGTGAGGTAGACCTGATGGCTTTTCTCGTCCACCGTGAAGTCGCCGGGCTTTTCCACGCCCTTGCCGGTGAGCGGATCCTCCTCGCCGATCTGGCGGTCGAGCAGGGGCACGACCTTGTCGAGCTTGAGATACAACTCGGTGTTGTCGTCCGCCTGGCCGGAGATGATCAGCGGCGTGCGCGCCTCGTCGATCAGGATGGAATCGACCTCGTCGATCAGCGCATAGTTCAGTCCGCGCTGGACCCGCTCGGCGGGCTCGAACACCATGTTGTCGCGCAGGTAGTCGAAGCCGTATTCGTTGTTCGTGCCGTAGGTCACATCGCAAGCGTAGGCCGCCTGCTTGTCCTCGCGAGGCATGTTCGGCAGGTTGATGCCGACGGTCAGGCCGAGGAAGTTGTACAGGCGGCTCATCCACTGCGCATCGCGCTGGGCGAGGTAGTCGTTGACCGTGACCACATGCACACCCTTGCCCGCGAGCGCGTTCAGATACACCGGCAGCGTGCCCACCAGGGTCTTGCCCTCGCCGGTACGCATCTCGGCAATCTTGCCGTCGTGCAGCGCCATGCCGCCCACCAGTTGCACGTCGAAATGGCGCATTTTCAGCGTGCGCTTGCCGCCCTCGCGCACCACTGCGAAAGCCTCGGGAAGCAGGTCCTCGAGCGCGCGGCCGTCAGCGACCTGTTGTTTGAATTCGGCGGTCTTGGCGCGCAGTTCCTCATCGCTGAGTTGTTCGAACTGCGGCTCCAGCGCGTTGATGCGCTGGACCACACGCCGGTATTGGCGCAGCAGCCGCTCGTTGCGGCTGCCGAAGAGACGGGTCAGGAAGGATGCGGGCATGGGTCGGTCTGGATGCGGCACGCCTGGCAGACCGGATCAAGCGCGGCCCTGGGCAGGGGAGGACAACAAGCCCCGGATGCCATCAAAAGGGAAACTTCCATTCTACCCAGCGCCCCTCGCGCGCGGAGTGGCCCGACCTTGCCAGACAATACCGTCTTCACCCCTATGCGCGCCCAGGTGGCGCTTTCCCGACGCCCCTCAGATGACTTCAGGCCCGACCCAGCTCCGCAAGTCGCGGCGTCGCCACGCCACGAGCCCGGCTACGGCCTCCATGGCCATGCTGCCGCAGTGGATGCAGCGCACGCCAACGCTGATGACGCTGAAAGAGCAAGCACTCACATCTCAAACGATGTGGGCGACATTGCAGGGCGCGTTGCCGTTGGAACTGACGGCGGCTGTGCGCCCTGGCCGCTGGGCCGACGGTGTCTGGAACCTCACGGCCTCATCCCCGGCGGTGGCCGCCAAGCTCAAACTCTACGGTCCGCTGCTGTTGCGCCAGTTGCAGCAGGCGCAATGGCCGCTCAAGCGCATCATGGTGCGGGTGCAGGAGCCGGTTTCGCCGCCGATGGGCCAACCCTTGCACGTCGAGGCGTCAAGGCCATCGCGGGCGCCTGCCTCGGTGCGTGCGCGGCTGCGGGCGTTGCGCGAAAAGCTGTAGCTGCCGCGAGCCGCAGGCATTGTCCTCGGCGCGAGGGCCGAGGCGGTGGGCTCAGGCTGCGGCCTTGAGTGCGCTGCGGTAACCGGGCGGGGCGGTGCTGACATCGTCGAAGCTGACGATCTCATAGGACGCAGGGTCGTCGAGCACGGCGCGCAGCAGCGCGTTGTTCACGGCATGGCCGCTGCGATAGGCGCTGTAGGCTCCAATGATGGGATGGCCGATGACGTAGAGATCGCCGATGGCGTCGAGCATCTTGTGCTTGACGAATTCGGCGTCGAAACGCAGGCCCTCCTGGTTGAGGATGCGCGACTCGTTCATGACGATGGCGTTTTCCATGCTGCCGCCCTGGGCCAGGCCGCGCTCACGCAGTGCGTCCACATCGCGCATGAAGCCGAAGGTGCGGGCGCGGGCGATGTCACGCACGTAAGCCTGCATGTCGAAGTCGAAGCTGTAATCCTGCGCCGTCTGATCGATGGCAGGATGGTCGAACTCGATCGCGAAATTCAGGCGAAAACCCTCGTGCGGCGCCAGACGCGCCCACTTCTCGCCATCGCCATCGCCGTCGTGCGTGCGCACCTCCACCGCCCGGAGCATGCGGATGAAGCGCTTGGGTGCGGCCTGCTCTTGCAGTCCGGCGGACTGAAGCAGGTAAACGAAACTGGAGGCGGAACCGTCGAGGATGGGGATTTCCTCGGCGTCCACGTCCACAATCAGGTTATCCAGCCCCAGGCCGGCGCAGGCCGAGAGCAGATGCTCGACGGTATGAATCTTGGTGTCGCCCGAACCCAGCGTGGTGGCCATGCGGGTGTCGACCACAGCCAAAGGGTGCAGCGCAATAGAGACGGCTTGCGGCAGATCGGTGCGGCGAAACACGATTCCGGTGTCGGGTGGCGCCGGATGGAGCGTGAGTTCGACCCGCTCGCTGCTGTGCAAGCCGACGCCCACGGCGCGATTGGCTGAACGAATGGTGCGTTGCGACAACATGGCTTGCCGTTTTCCCAATCGAAAAACTGTCATTGATAACGAAGAGCTATTTTAAGAGTCGTCAGTCCAGTCTGCTCGGCGCCCTGCGCACATGGCAGGCTCGGGCAACAGCACCCGGTCAACGCCGCCAGGCAAAATCAACGGGCCGGGCCGGGCAGGAACCGACGCAACGGGGTCATCCGTCCGTTCCTGCCGGCGGCCGCTTCAGTCGGGCAGAAGAAGCGGCCTTGGCCCGGCTTGCAATCGACGTGGTTTTAGCAGTCGCCGGGGATCAGTCGGCCTGCTTGCGCAGGAAGGCCGGGATCTCCAGTTCTTCCATGCCGCTTTGCATCAGCGCATTGACATGGGCCGAAGGCGCATTGCCGCGCGGATTGCGCCAGATGGCCGGAATCTGCGAGGTGTCGATGCCCGGGCCGGAACCGTGGCCCATGCTCATCGGACCGGAATCGGTGCCGGTGCGCAACACGGTCAGGCTGGGCGCCGCCTTGACGACGACCCGGGCTTTCGACAGCCCGGTGGCCAGCACGGTCACGCGCAGCGAGTCGCCCATGGTAGGGTCGTTCACCGTGCCGAAGATGATGTGCGCATCCGGTGCCGCATAAGCGCGGATGGCATTCATCGCCTCGCGCGTCTCGCTCAATTTCAGCGAGTCGTCGGCAGTGATGTTGACCAGCACGCCCTTGGCGCCGGACAGGTCCACGCCATCGAGCAAGGGGCAGACCACCGCCTGCTCGGCAGCCAGGCGGGCGCGGTCCGCGCCGCTGGACACAGCGGTGCCCATCATCGCCTTGCCGGGCTCGCCCATCACCGTCTTCACATCCTCGAAGTCGGCGTTGATCATGCCGGGGACGTTGATGATTTCGGCGATGCCGCCGGTGGCGTTCTTCAGCACGTCGTTGGCCTTGGCGAAGGCCTCCTTCTGCGAAATGTCGTCGCCATAGACCTCCAGCAGTTTCTCGTTGAGCACGACGATCAGCGAATCGACGTTCTTCTCCAGTTCCTCCAGCCCGGTGTCGGCATTCGACAGGCGCTTGGTGCCCTCGAACTCGAAAGGCTTGGTGACCACGGCCACGGTGAGAATGCCCATCTCGCGAGCGATACGCGCCACCACGGGAGCGGCACCCGTGCCCGTGCCGCCACCCATGCCGGCCGTGATGAACAGCATGTGGGCGCCGGTCAGCGCATCGCGAATACTGGCCTGGGCCTGCTCCGCCGCGTCGCGCCCGACCTGAGGCTTGCCGCCAGCGCCGAGGCCGGTCTTGCCCAGTTGGATGAAGCGATGCGAGCTGGACGATTTCAGCGCTTGCGCATCGGTGTTGGCGCAAATGAATTCCACGCCTTTCACGCCGCTGGCAATCATGTGCTCGACAGCGTTGCCGCCACCCCCGCCCATGCCGATCACCTTGATGTTGGTCCCACTGTTAAAGCCGTTGTTGGCGGCGTCCTCGATCATTTCAAAAGCCATGATGCACCTCCGTCGATAAAAGTTGAAAAACCCTGCACTGCTGCGCTACCCCTCACACTCGTCTGCGGTCCAGTGGCCGCCGACCCCGTCAAAAATCGGTCATGCTTTGCTTCAAAAATTCCCTGCGAACCAATCGCGCACCCGCGCCACCAACGACCTCGCACCGCTGGTTTTCTGGGCGATGCGCGCACCGCGCTGACGCTGTGTCTGCGCCTCGACCAGCAGACCCATGGCGGTGGCGTTGCGCGGGCTGCGCACCATGTCGGACAAGGGCCCCGTGTATTGCGGCAAACCCAGGCGTACGGGTTTGAGAAAAATGTCCTCGCCGAGCTCGACCATGCCCGGCATGAGCGACGCTCCGCCGGTGATGACCACACCGGACGAGAGCACCTCCTCGTAGCCGGAGTCGCGCACCACCTGCTGCACCAGCGCGAAGATTTCTTCCACCCGCGGCTCGATCACACCGGCCAGCGCCTGGCGCGACAACATGCGCGGGCCGCGGTCGCCCAGTCCCGGCACCTCCAGCCGCTCGTCCACCCCGGCGAGCAGCTGCTTGGCGACGCCGTGCTCGATCTTGATGTCTTCCGCGTCCTTGGTCGGGGTGCGCAGCGCCATGGCGATGTCGCTGGTGATGAGTTCGCCGGCGATGGGGATGATGGCGGTGTGGCGGATCGAGCCGCCGGTGTAGATCGCCACGTCGGTGACGCCGGCGCCCACGTCGACCAGCACCACGCCCAGTTCCTTCTCGTCCTCGGTCAGCACGGCGTGGCTGGAAGCCAGCGGGTGCAGCACCACGGCGTCGACTTCGAGGCCGCAACGGCGCACGCACTTGATCACGTTCTCGGCCGCGGTCTGCGCGCCGGTGACGATGTGTACCTTGGTCTCCAGGCGGATACCGCTCATGCCAACCGGCTCCTTGACCTCCTGGCCGTCGATGATGAATTCCTGCGGCTCGACCAGCAGCAGGCGCTGGTCGGTCGGGATGTTGACCGCCTTGGCGGTTTCGATCACGCGCGAGACATCGTTCTGCGACACCTCGCGGTCCTTGATTGCCACCATGCCCTCGGAGTTCTGGCCGCGGATATGGCTGCCGGTGATGCCGGTGATGACGCGGGTGATGCGGCAATCGGCCATCAGTTCGGCCTCCTTCAGCGCCGCCTGGATGGATTGCACCGTGGCCTCGATGTCCACCACCACGCCACGTCGCATGCCGGCCGTGGCGGCCTGGCCCATGCCCACCACCTTCAGTGTGGCGGCAGCGTTCTCCCCGAGCGGCAGGATCTCGGCCACCATCGCCAGCACCTTGGAAGTACCGATGTCCAGCCCCACCACCAGATCTTTGTAGTCTTTGGCCATTCCCTATGCTCCCGAAGGTTTGCCTTGTCGTTGCTTCGTTGTCGAATTGGTCTTCGTCCCCGGCAGGTCGACCCCAACCAGGCGCACGGCAAAACCGTTGCTGTAGCGCAGATCGGCACTGGCCAGGCTGCGGCCGTAGCGCTTCTGCACCCCGGGCGCCAGCGCCAGAAAGCGTTGCAGGCGCTGGTTGAAGGCCTGGGCGTCATGGTCGCTGCCCAGGTCCAGCCTGGGTCCGCCTTGAATCTGCGCCTGCCAGTTGCCCTCGGCGCCCAAGTCCAGCGCCATCACCTTCCACCGCAACGGGGCGAAAGCCTGCGTCAACTGCAGGTACATCTGCGTCACCCGCGCCTCGCTGGCGGCAGGGCCGGAGAAGTGCGGCAAGGCCATGTCCTGCACCTCGCCGAGATTGGCCTCGAACAATTGCCCGCTGGTGTTCACCAGGCCCACCGGCGCGCTGCCATCGCTCCAGATGGCCAGCGGCTGCTGCGCCTCCAGCGTGACCTGCAGCGACAGCGGCCATACCCGCTGCACCACGGCCTTGTTGACCCAGGGGATCTGGTCGAAGGCCTGCTGCGCGGCGTGCAGATTCACCGTGAACCAGTTGCCCTGCAATCGCGGCAGCGCCTCACCGCGCAAGGCGGTGGCGCTGACATGCTGCAATTGGCCTTGCACCTGCACGCTGCGAATGGCCCACCAGGGCCGCTGCATCAGCCAGTTGCCGGCCACCACCAGCGCGCCGATGGCGAACAGCCACACCAGCGCGCGGCTGGTGAAGTTCATCAGCCGAATGTCGAGCGGAACCTCGTCGGCGGTCTTGGCGCGCGGCGCGTCGCGCCAGGCGCCGAAGGCACCGTCATGCTCCATCTGGCGGTGGCGCGCCATGCTCATGGCGACACCTCTTCGCACTGCGCGCCGCGGTCAGCGTCCAGCCGGGCATCGGCCAGGATGCGCAGGCACAGGTCGTCGTAGCTCAGGCCGGCGACGCGTGCCGCCATGGGCACGAGGGAATGGCCGGTCATGCCCGGACTGGTGTTCATCTCCAGCAGAAATGGCTTGCGGTCGGTGGCGCGAATCATGATGTCGGCGCGGCCCCAGCCGCGGCAGCCGAGGGCGCGGTAGCTGGCGAGCACCAACTGCGCGATGGCGGCTTCTTCGCCTGCGGGCAATTCGCACGGGCAGATGTAGCGGGTTTCGTCGCTGTAGTACTTGTGCTCGAAGTCGTAGTTGCCGCCGGGGGCGACGATGTGGATCAGCGGCAGTGCGACGGCGGCATCGCCCTCGCCCAGCACGCCGCAGGTGACCTCGTCGCCTTCGATGAACTGCTCGGCCAACACGGCGGCATCGAAGCGCTTGGCCTCGGCAAAGGCGGCGTCCACCTCCTCCAGGCGGTCGGCGCGCTTGAGGCCGAGGGTCGATCCCTCGTGCGAGGCCTTGAACATCAGCGGCAAGCCCAGCTCGCGTGCGGCGGCTTGCGCTTGCGCGGCGCTGGCCACCATGCGCCACGCAGGGGTGGATAGCCCGTCGCATTGCCACAGTCGCTTGGTCATGTGTTTGTCGATGGCCATTGCCGAGGCCAGTACGCCGGGACCGGTGTAGGGAATGCCGAGCAACTCCAGCGCGCCCTGCACCGTGCCGTCTTCGCCGTGGCGACCATGCAGGGCGATGAACGCGCGTGATGTCCTCGACGCGCGCAGCTCGCACAAGGCTTGCTCGGCAGGATCGAAGGCGAAGGCATCCACCCCCCGCGACCGCAGCGCCGCGAGTACGCCCTGGCCCGACATGAGCGAGACTTCGCGCTCGCTGGAACTACCGCCCATGAGCACGGCGACGCGGCCCAGGGCCTGGGCCTGCACATCGCGGGGCTGCAACAGGTTCATGTTCATGCCGGCACCCCCACGGAACGCGCCAGATCGACCACCTGTTGTGGCACGGTGCCAATGGAGCCTGCGCCCATGCACAGCACGACGTCACCATCGCGCGCGACATCCAGGATGGCTTGCGACATGGCCTTGATGTCATCGACGAACAACGGCTCCGTCTTGCCGGCCACGCGCACGGCGCGGGCCAGGCTGCGCCCATCGGCGGCAACGATGGGCGGCTCGCCGGCGGCGTAGACCTCGGCCAGCAGCACGGCGTCGGCCTGGCCGAGCACGGCGACGAAGTCCTCGAACACATCGCGGGTACGGGTGTAGCGGTGCGGCTGGAACGCCAGCACGATGCGCCGCCCCGGGTAGGCACCGCGCGCGGCTTCGAGGGTGGCGGCCATTTCCACCGGATGGTGACCGTAATCGTCGATCAGCGTGAAATGGCCGCCTGCCGGCAAGCCGATCTCGCCATAGCGCTGGAAGCGCCGGCCGACGCCATGAAACTCGGCCAGCGCCTTGACCACGGCAGCGTCGTCCACGCCAAGTTCGGCGGCCACGGCGATGGCCGCCAGCGCGTTGCGCACGTTGTGCAGCCCGGGCAGATTGAGCGTGACCGCCAGCGGCGGCAACACCACGCCGTTGCGCCGCAGGGCGGTGAAGTGCATGCAGCCGCCGTCGGCACGCAAGTCCACGGCACGCACCTGGGCGTCTTCATTCAGGCCGTAGGGCGTGACCGGCTTGGAGACGAAGGGCAGGATGGCGCGCACGCCGGGGTCGTCCACACAGAGGATGGCGGCGCCATAGAACGGCAGGCGGGCGATGAACTCGACGAAGGCCTGGCGCAGCCGCGCCATGTCATGGCCGTAGGTGTCCATGTGGTCGGCGTCGATGTTCGTCACCACCGCCATCACCGGCAGCAGGTTGAGGAAGGACGCGTCGGACTCGTCGGCCTCGACCACGATGTACTCGCCCTGTCCCAGCTTGGCATTGGCGCCGGCGCGGTTGAGCTTGCCGCCGATGACGAAGGTGGGATCGAGCCCGCCTTCGGCCAGGACGCTGGCGACCAGGCTGGTGGTGGTGGTCTTGCCATGCGTCCCGGCGATGGCAACGCCGCGCTTCAAGCGCATCAACTCCGCCAGCATCACGGCGCGCGGCACCACCGGAATGTGGCGGGCGCGGGCGGCGCGCACTTCGGGATTGTCGAGGCCGACGGCGGTGGACACCACCACGGCGTCGGCCCCGGCGATGTGGCCGGCGTCGTGACCAATGGCGACGCGCGCCCCCAGCGCGCGCAGGCGCAGCACCGTGGCGCTCTCGCCGAGATCGGTGCCACTCACGCCGTAGCCGAGGTTGAGCAAGACTTCGGCGATTCCGCTCATGCCGGCACCACCGATGCCGACGAAGTGAATTTGACGAATGGCGTGTTTCATGTCGGGTTCTCCAGCGCCTCGCATGCCGCGACGATGCGCTGCACGGCATCGCGCTTGGCGAGCCTGTGCGCCTGCTGCGCCATCGCCAAGAGACGCGGGCGGTCGAGGCTGTGCAGTTCGGTGGCGAGGCGCTCGGGTGTGAGTTCAGTTTGCTGGATCAGCAAGGCAGCCCCAGGCTCGGCCAGAAAACGGGCGTTGACGGTCTGGTGATCGTCCACCGCGTGCGGGAAGGGCACGAACAGCGCGGCAACGCCGGCACAGGCGACTTCGCTCACGGTGGATGCGCCAGCGCGGCAGACGACCAGGTCGGCATCGGCGTAGGCTGCCGCCATGTCGTCGATGAATTCGCGGCAGTCGGCCTGCACCCCAAGCTGCGCATAGCGTTGTTGCAAACCCTGCAGATGGCCACGGCCGCTCTGGTGCAGCACTTGCGGGCGCTCGGCCGCGTCGAGCAAGGCCAGCGCCTGCGGCACGCGCTCGTTCAACGCCATCGCCCCCAGGCTTCCACCCACCACCAGGATGCGCAGTGGGCCGCTGCGAGCAGCGTAGCGTTGCGACGGTGCTGGCAGGTCGCGAATGGACTGCCGCACCGGATTGCCGATCCATTCACCGGTCGGCAGGGTGTGAGGGAAGGCGGTGAGCACACAGTCGGCCAGCCGCGCCAGCAGACGATTGCTCATGCCGGCCACGGCATTCTGCTCGTGCAGCACCAGTTTGGCGCTGGCCCAGTCGCTCATCAGACCGCCGGGCACGGTGATGTAGCCGCCCATGCCCAGCACCACGCCGGGGCGGACACGGCGCAGCGCGCGCAGCGCCTGCCAGAAGGCACGCAGCAATTTCAGCGGCAGCAGCAATTGGGTCAACAACCCCTTGCCACGCACGCCGCCGAAGTTCACCCACAGCATCGGGTAGCCCTGAGGTGGCACCAGCCGCGCCTCCATACTGGCGGGCGCCCCCATCCAGTGCACCTGCCAGCCGGCGGCGCGCAGCCCCTCGCCCACGGCCAGCCCGGGAAAGATATGGCCACCGGTGCCTCCGGCCATGATGACGGCGGTGCGTGTTGCCGTCATCGCTGACCTCCCCGCGTGAGCCGGTCCGTGGCGCAGCCTGACGGCTGTCCGTTCTGGCTTCGGCCTGACTGGCGCAGCACGCCAACGGCACTGCTCCGAAACCGTGCGCGCATGCTCATATCTGCCCCCCTCGCATGAGCACGCGGTTTTCAAAATCCACGCGCAGCAAGATGGCCAGGGCCAGCAACGACATCAGCGTGGCCGAGCCGCCGTAACTGAGCAAGGGCAAGGTGAGACCCTTGGTGGGCAAGAGCCCCAAGTTGACGCCAATATTGATGAAGGCCTGGCCGCCGATGAGCACACCCACGCCCTGCGCCACCAGCGAAGAAAACATGCGGTCGGAGGCCAGCGCCTGGCGGCCGATGTCGAAGGCGCGCTTGGTGATCCAGGCGAACACCAGGGTCACGGCCAGCACGCCGACGAAGCCCAGTTCCTCGCCGATGATGGCGAGCAGGAAGTCGGTCTGCGGCTCCGGCAGGTAGTGCAGTTTTTCCACGCTGCCGCCCAGACCGACGCCGAAGATATGACCACGCCCCATGGCGATGAGCGCGTGCGCCAGCTGGTAGGCGCTGCCCAGCGAGTTGTCCTCGGCCCAGGGGTTGAGATAGGCGAAGATGCGGTCGCGCCGCCACGGCGAGAGCAGGATCATGAGCACGAAGGCGCCGATCAGCACCACCGTGCCGGCCGCGAACAGCTTGCCGTTGACCCCGCCCAGATACAGGATGACCATGGCGACCGAGGCGATGACGAGAAAGGCACCCATGTCCGGCTCGGCCAGAAGCAGCAAACCGATGACACCCAGGGCCGTCGCCATGGGCAGGAAGGCTTTGCTGAACTTTTGTTTCACCTCCTGCTTGCGCACCATGAAATTGGCGGCATAGAGAATGGTCGCGAGCTTGACCAGTTCGGACGGCTGGAAATTGAACACGCCAAGTGGAATCCAGCGCCGCGAACCGTTGACGCCTTTGCCGAGAAACGGCATCAGCACCCCCAGCAGCATGGCCAGAGAGACGAGAAAAATCGCAGGAGCCCACCGCTCCCAGAATTTCATCGGAAACTGAAACACGACCCAACCACCGACGAGACCCAGCGCCACAGCAGTCAGATCGCGCCAGAAGAAATGGAATTGCGTCCAGCGGGCGAAATGCGGGTCTTCGGGAATGGCAATGGTGGCCGAATACACCATGACCAGGCCGAACGCCAGCAGCAACACGATGACCCACAACAAGTTCTGGTCGAAGTCCAGCATGCGCGAGGCGGAGGGGCCGACATAGCCGATGCGCACCGGCATCGGCGCGGGTTTGGATCGGACTTCTTCGCGCTTGCGGCCCAACCCCGGCAGGGCGAGTTTCATGGCGCGACCTCCAACATCGCACCACGCGCATGCGCCAACTCGCGTACACAGACGGCGAACACCTCGGCGCGGTGGGCGTAGTTGCGAAACATGTCGAGGCTGGCGCAGGCCGGTGAGAGCAGCGCCACGTCGCCCGCGCCGGCGAGCTCCGCGACGCGCTGCGTCGCCAGTTCCAGGCTCGTCAGCTGCTCGGTGGGGCAGACGCCTTCGAGCGCCTGGGCGATGCGGCCGGCGTCACGCCCGATCAGCACGGCGGCGCGCACGCGGCCACGCGCCGCCGCCGCCAGCGGGGCGAAGTCCTGGCCCTTGCCATCGCCGCCGGCGATCAGCACCACCGGGCGATCCAGCCCGGTGAGCGCAGCAACGGTGGCGCCGACATTGGTGCCCTTGCTGTCCTCGATCCACTCCACGCCCTCGATCACACCCAGCGACTGCATGCGGTGCGGCTCGCCGCGGTAGCTGCGCAACGCGTGCAGCATGGGTGCGAGCGCGCCGCCGGTGCTGCAGGCCAGCGCCAACGCCGCCAGGGCGTTGGCCCAGTTGTGGCGTCCCTGGATGCGCAAGGCGTCGGCGGGCATCAACAGTTGCAGGCTCACGGTGCCGTCGGCGGCAAGCGCCTGCGGCTTGCCGCGGCGCTTGGGCATGCCGGCCTGTAGCGCTTGCGCCGGCGCGCCTTGGGCACGCGCCAGCCACGCCATGCCATGCTCGACGACGATGCCCCAGTCACCGGCGCGCGTCGGCGCATCGAGCCCGAAGGTCTGCTGCCTGCGGCCTTCGCGGGCCAAGCCGAGAACCTGCGGATCATCACGGTTGAGCAACATCAGCCCCGGAGGCTGGGGCAACGTCCACGGCAGCGGCCCGAAGATGCGCGCCTTGTCGGCGACATAGGCGTGCATGTCGCCATGCCAATCGAGATGGTCTTGCGTGACGTTGAGTACGGTGGCGGCGGTGGCGGCCACGTCGTTGGCGCCATGCAGCTGAAAGCTGGAGAGTTCCAGCACCCAGGCGGCGGGCAGGCGGCCTGCGTCAAGACGCTGGGCCAGCATATCCAGCATGGCCGGGCCGATGTTGCCGACCGCCACGGCATCCACTCCCGCGCCCTGCAGCAGATGCGTGGTCAGCGCGGTCACGGTCGTCTTGCCGTTGGTTCCGGTGATGGCCAGCAGTGACGGTGCATAACCTTGCGCCTGCTGCAACGCGCGCAGGGCGGCGCCGAACAGCCCGAGCTCGGTGACGGCATCGACCCCTTGGGCGCGGGCGGCGGCGAGCAGCGGGCCGAATACCGTGTCGTTCGGGGCAATGCCCGGACTGACGCAGATCAACCCGACTCCGTCCAGCAAGCTGGCGTCGATGCCACCGGCATGCACGACGGTCCGCGGCAAGGCGGCCCGCAGCGCATCCAGTTGCGGCGGCTCGCTGCGACTGTCGGCCACGCGCACCAAGGCCCCCTGGCGCGCGCACCAGCGCGCCATCGCCAGCCCGGAAACGCCGAGGCCGAGGACGAGGACGGTACGGTCGCGCAGGTTCACCTGGGCCTCACCGCAGCTTCAGGCTGGCCAGGCCAGCGAGACACAACATCATGGTGACGATCCAGAAGCGGATGACCACCTGCGACTCTTTCACCCCGAGCTGCTCGAAGTGGTGATGCAGCGGCGCCATCTTGAAAATGCGCCGGCCCTGGCCGTACTTGCGCTTGGTGTACTTGAAGTAGGTCACCTGGATCATCACCGACACGGTTTCGGCGACGAACACTCCGCCCATGATGAACAGCACGATTTCCTGGCGCACGATCACCGCGATGGTCCCCAGCGCCGCGCCCAGCGCCAGGGCACCGACGTCGCCCATGAACACCTGCGCCGGGTAGGCGTTGTACCAAAGAAAGGCCAGCCCGGCGCCGACCATGGCGCCGATGAAAATGAGCAACTCGCCCGTTCCCGGGATGTAGGGAAACAGCAGGTATTTGGAGAACACCGCGTTGCCCGTGACGTAGGCGAACACCCCCAGCGCCCCGCCCACCATGACCGTGGGCATGATGGCCAGACCGTCGGCACCGTCGGTGAGATTCACCGCGTTGCTGGAGCCGACGATGACGAAATAGGTCAGCAAGATGAAGCCCACCATGCCCAGCGGATAGCTCACCGATTTGAAAAAGGGCACGATGAGGTCGGCAGCAGGCGGCAGCGGCATGGTCAGCCCGCTCTTGAGCCATTCGACGAACAGGTGCAGCACCTGGGCATTGCCCCGGCCCGACACCGCGAACGCCAGGTAGAACGCCGCCAGCAAGCCGATCAGCGATTGCCAGAAATACTTGTCGCGCGAGCGCATGCCGTTGGGGTCGCGGTAGACCACCTTGCGGTAATCGTCCGCCCAGCCGATGGCACCGAAACCCAGCGTGACCAGGAGCACGAGCCAGACGAAGCGGTTGGACAGATCCATCCACAGCAGCGTGGACGCGGTGATGGCAATGAGGATGAGCACCCCGCCCATGGTGGGGGTGCCGGTTTTGATCAGATGGGTCTGCGGCCCGTCCTGCCGCACCGCCTGGCCCACCTTCATCGCGGTGAGCTTGCGGATCACCGCAGGACCGGCGGCCAGGCCGATGAACAGCGCCGTGAGGGTGCTCATCACCGCGCGGAAGGTGATGTAGTTGAACACCCGGAAAAACCGCAACTCCGGCGAAACGCCCATCAACCACATGGCCAGGCTATGCAGCATGCTTGGCCTCCTTCGGGCCGGCGCCAGGCGGCCGCGTGCCCAAGGCCTGCAGCGCGCGCACCACCCGCTCCATGCGCATGAAGCGCGAGCCCTTGACCAGCACCGCATCGAAACCATGCAGCGCGGCGACATCGACCGCAAGGGTTTCGGCATGCGCCGCGTGACGCACCGCCACACCACCCTGCCCAGCGGCATCGGCCACATGACGTGCGAGATCGCCCACGGCCCAGACGGCGTCAATGCGGCATGCGGCGGCATGGCTGCCGGCTTCGATGTGAAACGCCGTGCCCTGCGTGCCGACTTCGCCCATATCGCCCAGCACCAGCAGGCGGCGCCCGGGCTGTGCGGCGAGGGCGTCGATCGCGGCGCGCACCGAATCCGGGTTGGCGTTGTAGCTGTCGTCGATCAGCGTGATGATCTGTCCACCGGGCAGCTCGAGCCGGCTGCGCTGCATGCGCCCAGCCACCGGGCGGAACGCCTCCAGCCCGGTGGCCACCGCGTCAAGCGGCGCGCCACAAGCCAATGCCACGGCCGCCGCAGCCAGGGCGTTGTGCGCGTTGTGCGCGCCCATCACCTGCATCCGCAGGCGGGCCTCGCCGGCTGGTGAGCGCAGGTGCAGGCGCATGCCCGGCTCCGCGTTCGCTGCGGCCTGCCGGTCCGACGGATCCGCCATCTCGGCCCAGCCGCTGACCTCTGCCGCGGGCGGTGCCTCGGTCTTGGCGTGCAGCGCGAAGCGCATGAGGCGGCGCCCGGCGGCCAGCGACTGCCAGAGCGGCGCGTAGCTGTCGGTAGCAGGGTAGACGGCGACACCGCTGGGCGCCAGCGCGGCCAGCACGCTGCCGTTCTCGCGGGCCACGGCTTCCACCGTGTGCATGAATTCCTGGTGCTCGCGCTGCGCGTTGTTGACCAGCGCGACGGTGGGTTCGGCGATGGCCGCCAGCCGCGCCACTTCGCCCGGATGGTTCATGCCGAGTTCGACCACACCGGCCAGGTGTTGCGGCTGCAGGCGCAACAGGGTGAGGGGCAGGCCGACCTCGTTGTTGAAATTGCCTTGTGTCGCCAGGCGTCCGCCCTCGCCCAGCCAGGCGGCGAGGATGGCCGCGATCATTTGCGTCACCGTGGTCTTGCCGTTGCTGCCGGTGACGGCGGCGAGCGCCATGGCGCCTTGCTGACGGCGCCAGGCGCGTGCGAGCAGACCCAGCGCCTGCAGGCTGTCGGCCACCTCGACGCCGGACAGACCGCTGGGCGCTACGCCGCGTTCAGCCAGCACGGCGACAGCGCCGGCGGCTGCCGCCTGGGACAGGAAGTCATGGGCGTCGAAGCGTTCGCCGCGCAGGGCCACGAACATGTCACCGCAGCGCAAGCTGCGAGTGTCGGTGCAGACGCGGGAGATGGGGATGGAACCATCGCCATGCAATCGGCCGCCGACCCAGGCCTGCAACTCGCGCAGGGCGAACAGCCCGCCGCCACGCTGTGCCAGGGCAAGGCGGGTATGGAAGCCATCCGCGAACGGCACCCTGCGCCCGTCTTGTTCCTGCGTCGTCTCATGCCCCTTGCCGGCCAGCAGGACGACATCCGCCGCAGCGGCATGGGCCACGGTTTCGGCGATGGCCTGGGCACGGTCGGCCACGACCAGGCCCTGCACAGGTGCGACCAAACCTTGCAGCAAGTCGTCGAGGATGGCTTGCGGCGCCTCGCTGCGCGGGTTGTCGCTGGTCAGCACGACACGGTCGGCCAAGCCTTCGGCAGCAGCGGCCATGGGCGCGCGCTTGCTGCGGTCGCGGTCGCCACCGGCCCCCAGCAGACACCACAGCTTGCCGCCACGCGCCTGCGCCGCCGGGCGCAGGGCCTGCAGCGCCTGGGCGATGGCGTCGGGTGTGTGGGCGTAATCCACCACCACCAGTGGCGCGTCGCGCCCGCCCATCAGCTGCATGCGCCCGGGTGGCGGAACGATGGCGCCCAGCGCCTGCACGATGGCCTCGAAGTCCAGGCCGCAGCTTTGCAGCAGACCGCACACGACCAGCACATTGGCGGCGTTGAAGCGCCCCACCAGCGGCAGCGCAAGCTGTGCCCGCTGCGCGGCGTGGCGCAACCCGACGGCCATGCCCGTGGGCATGTCGGCAAGCTCGGCACCCCAGTCGGCAGGCCGGTCCAGCGCGGTGGTGATGATGCGCACACCACGCTGCGCCGTGTGTTGCGCCAGGATTGCGCCCATGGGGTCGTCGATGTTCAGCACCGCGGCCTGCAGCCCCTGGGCGTCGAACAGGCGCCGCTTGGCGCTGGCGTAGGCGGCCATGTCGCCGTGGTAGTCGAGATGGTCCTGCGTCAGATTGGTGAAGCCGGCGGCGTGAATCTGCAGGCCCGCCAGGCGTCCTTCCTCGAGACCGATGGAGGAGGCTTCGAGCGCCACATGCCGCACCCCCCGCGCCCGCATCGCCGCCAGTTCGTGCTGCAGGCGCACCGGATCGGGCGTGGTCAGGCCGGTGGCTTGCAGTGCGCCGGGCAGACCCACGCCGAGAGTGCCGACCACGCCGCAAGGCTTGCCGGCGGCGGCCAGCGCCTGCGCCGCCCAGAGGGCGCAGGAGGTCTTGCCATTGGTGCCGGTGATAGCCAGCACGGTCATGTGGCGCGAGGGCTGGCCGTACCAGGCGGCGGCGAGTTCGCCGGCGAGTGCTTTCAGTCCGCGCACGCGCAGCGTGACGGACGGCAGATCGAAGGCATCCGCACCGTCGTCCTCCACCAGGGCGGCCACGGCGCCGCGGGCAAAGGCCTCGGGCAGGTGGCGCCGACCATCGCTGGCGGCGCCGGGCCAGGCGATGAACACATCGCCGGCTTGCACCTGGCGCGAGTCGCAAGTCCAGGCTGCCCCGGCCGGAACGGCGGCGGCACGCACGGCATGCAGCACGGCACCGACGGAGCTGGGTGCCGCACTCATGCACCCTCCTTGTGGAGCGGATTTGCCGGCTTGGAGGGCGGGACGGCGGCGTTGGGGTTGGCGGTGGCGGTGATCGCCGGGGCCACGTCGGGCTTGACCGGAAGGTCCGGTGGCACGCCGAGGATGCGCAGTGCCTGCGGCACCACGCTGGCGAACACCGGGGCCGAAACGTCGCCGCCGAAATGCTTGCCGCCGCTGGGCTGGTCGACCGAGATGGCCATGACGACGCGCGGATGGCCGATGGGCGCCATGCCGACGAACTGGGCGCGGAACAGGTGCTTGTCGTAGCCCTTGCCCTTCCAGATCCAGGCCGTGCCGGTCTTGCCGCCGGTGGTGTAACCCGGCACGGCGGCGCCGGGTGCGGTGCCGCCTTGCTGCGTGACCAAGGCCAGCATGCTGCGCATTTCACGCGCCACCAGCGGCGACACCACCTGCACGCCTTGCGGCGGGGCAGAGCTCCTGAGCAGGGTTGCCGGAATGATGCGGCCATGGTTGGCGAACACCAGGTAGGCATGCGCCAGTTGGAAAGTGGACACGGAGATGCCGTAGCCGAAGCCCTGGGTCACAGCGTCGATCGGGCGCCATTTCTCCCACGGCCGCACCAGGCCGCTGGCCGCACCCGGGAACGGCACCTGCGGGCGCTGGCCGAGGCCGACGGCGGTGTACATGTCCCACTGGATGCGCGGATTCATGCGCATGACGATCTTGCTGGTCGCGACGTTGCTGGAATACTGGATGACCTGGGGCAGCGCGATGGTGCCGTTGTTCGAGTCGTCGCAGATGTTGTTGCCGTAGACGTTGAGGCAACCGGGCGCCGTGTGGAACTCGGTCTGCGGCGTCACCACACCCGCCTGCAGAGCGGCGGCGATGGTGATGGGCTTCATCACCGAGCCGGGCTCGAAGGTGTCGGTCAGCGCGTAGTTGCGCATGTCCGACTGGGTCATGCTGCTGCGATGGTTGGGATCGAAACTCGGATAGTTGGCCATCGCCAGCACCTGCCCGTTGGTCGCGTCGAGCACCACGGCACTGCCGTTCTTGGCCTTGTTGCTGGTCACCGCATCTTTCAAGGCCTGGTAGGTGAGGTATTGGATCTTGCTGTCGATCGACAGTTGCACGTCGTCGCCGTTCACCGGCGGCACGCCGCCGCCGACATCCTCGATCACATTGCCGAGACGGTCGCGCATGACCTTGCGCGTCCCCGAATGGCCCGCCAGGTCTTTCTGGAAGGTGAGTTCGACCCCCGCCTGGCCCTGGTTCTCCAGGTCGGTGAAACCCACCAATTGCGCTGCTGCCGAACCTTCGGGGTAGTAGCGTTTGTAACTTGGGGAGAAATAAATCCCCTTGATACCCAGTGCCTGCACTCGGCGCGCGGTGTCGACGTCGACCTGGCGCTTCACATACACGAATTGCTTGTCCAGACTCAGACGCCGCTGCAGCTCGGCCGTGTTGAGCTTGAGCAACTGCGCGAGTTCTCTCACCTTGCCGGGATCGGCCTCCAGCGTTTCGGGGTCGGCCCAAATGGTCTTGACCGGAATGCTGGAGGCCAGGATATTGCCGTGGCGATCGAGAATGCGCCCGCGCATGGCGGGCAGCTCGATGGTGCGGATGAAGCGCAGATCGCCCTGCTGCTGGTAGAAGTTGGTGGTGATGACCTGCACCCACAAGGCGCGGCCGATGAGCGCGGCGAAGGCGAGATACAGCAAACCCTTGACCAGCCAGGCACGCCCGGGCGCCAGGCGCAGGCGCAGCAGCGGACTGCTCTGCGCCTGGCGCGGCGCCGCGCCGAGGGCGCGCGAACTCAACGCACCGAGGACGCCGCTCTGCAACCGCCGTCCCCTGGGAGGTGGGCGAAAGTCTGGAGTGGTTTGGCGTTTCCCCATGAGCTTCATCGCGTGGGAATGGATGCCGGCAGGCTGGGCAGGCGAGCGGCGCTGATGTAGTCGGTCCGGGCAGGCGTCACCGGCACGAGTCCCAGCGCATGGCGCGCCAGCTCCTCGATGCGCCCGGGCACGGAGAGCGCGCGCACCTCCACCTGCAAGCGGTCGTGGTCAAGCTGCAATTGCATGGCCCGCTGCTGTGCCGCGTCGAGCGCGGCAAAGGTGCGCCGCGCCTCGTACTGCGCCCGCACCACGAGCATGGCGCTGGCCATGGCGATGAGCAACAGCAACAGGTTCAGCCGCGTCATGCGCCCACCTCCGGCGCCTCAGCCGCAGCCGCCAGCCTCGGCAGGCGCTCGGCGGCGCGCAGCATGGCCGAGCGCGAGCGCGGGTTGGCCTTGACTTCGGCCGCACCGGGGCGTTGCTTGGTCAACAGCTTCAGGCCCGGATGGAATGTCACCGGCGCCACCGGCAGGCGCAATTGCTCGCGCGTCTGCTCGGGCGCACGCGACTGCCGCGCAATGAACTGCTTCACGACGCGGTCTTCGAGGGAGTGAAAGCTGATGACCACGAGTCGCCCTCCATCAGCCAGCCTGGCCATCACCTGCGCGAGTGCCGCTTCGAGTTCGGCAAGCTCGGCATTGACGTGAATCCGAAGAGCTTGAAAGGTGCGCGTGGCCGGATCTTGCCCCGGTTCGCGACTGCGCACCGCTTGCGCCACGAGGCCGGCAAGCTCGGCGGTACGGGTGACGGGTTCACCCCGTTCGCGGCGAGCCACAACCGCCTTTGCAATCGGGAAAGCAGCCCGTTCGTCGCCATAGTCTCTCAGCACCCGGGTGATGTCATCAACGCTGGCTTGGGCCAGAAATTGCGCGGCGGTGATGCCGCGCGTGGTGTCCATACGCATGTCCAGCGGGGCGTCGCCGCGAAAGCTGAAGCCGCGCCGGATCTCGTCGAGCTGTGGCGACGACACGCCCAGATCGAACAACATGCCCTGCACC
The DNA here is from genome assembly GCA_028871675.1 of Betaproteobacteria bacterium. Lineage (GTDB taxonomy): Bacteria > Pseudomonadota > Gammaproteobacteria > Burkholderiales > Burkholderiaceae_C > Thiomonas_A. Next base: position 39,530 of record JAGWMO010000013.1, on the reverse strand, counting down.
CTGGGCAGGTTCACCCCATCCAGCACCGCGCCCAATTCGGAAAATGCGGCGTGCACCAGCGTCAGGCGCGCATCGGCTCGCGCCAGATCCTGGCCGGCGGCTATGGCCTGGGGATCGCGGTCCAGCGCCACCACGCGAGCCTGCGGCCCCAGGCGCGCCAGCAACTCCTGCGTGTGGCCACCGCGGCCGAACGTCGCATCGAGATAGATGCCGGCCGGGTCCGTCACCAGCAGTTCGACGGCTTCGTGCAACAACACGGTACGGTGCTGCAGCGGTGCTGCAGCGGCGGGGGCGGTGTTGGGCATCTGGCGTCACCTTCACACCACGATGTTGCGCACGGCTTCGGGCATGCCGGCCTCGATCACCGCCGCCTCGCGGGCCTGGTGGGTGGCTCGATCCCAGATTTCGAAATGCGAACCCATGCCGATCAAGTCGATCTCACGTTCGATACGTGCCGCCGCACGCAATTCCGGCGAGATGAGCACGCGTCCCGTGGCGTCGATCTCGGTTTCGGTGGCATGGCCCAGATAGATGCGTTTCCAGCCCTGCGCCTCCATGGGCAATTGGCTGATTCTGGCGCGAAACTCCTGCCATTGCGCGTCGCCGAACAACATCAGGCAACCCTCGGGACTCTTGGTCAGAGTCAGCCGACCGCCCGCCTGCGCCAGCAGCATGTCGCGGTGGCGCGCAGGCACGGTCATGCGACCCTTGCCGTCCAGCGTCAACGCCGATATGCCAATGAACACGCGCTTCTCCGATTGCCGTCAGCGCAGAGCCCAATCCCTGCACTTTCACCCACTTTTCTGCACTTGACTGCACTGTAGGGTGCAAAAGGACCATCGTCAATAGGCCAAATTGAAAAATTGGCTTATCAAACAAGCACTTAGCCGAACCATCAAGGCTGTGTTTTTGGACAGATAAAATCGAAAAAATCTACTTAAATGAAGCACTTGAAACCATAAGTGCAAGCGATATATTCGATCTTGAAACCGGTATGTCACGAAACCCACCCTCGGCCTGCGCGAGTCGCGCCGCATGGCCACGTCTGGCCCGATGTGGAGTGTGGCGTCCGTGTGTCGTGATGGGCGCGCATGCGGCAGGGCCCAACGAGCCGCCTTGCCCTCGGCTCGCGACGGGACTGGACGGCAGGCGGAGCAACCCTGGCTGCGTTCGCTCCCCCCGATCCCCTGGGTTCAGGGGAACCTGATTGGCTCCCGGATACAGACCGTTGCAGCGGGGCACGTCTTTCGCCTTGACCAGCGTCTTTCGACGCTTTTCAATTCCCAGTCGACGAGACGACGATGAAGGACGCCGGCGGGAGCGCGGTTTCATCGCCCTGTTGGGGCTGGTCCTGGTGTGGGCGTCGCCCGCCTCGTTCAGGGGCAGCGCCCACTGCGCATCACACTTCGCAGAGAAACCAACAACAATCCTGCTTGCTGTCGCGCCACTTCGAGCTGCGCACCGGGCCGACACCGCGCCACGCCCCCTCGATCTCGATTTCCAGGACATTTCATGGTTTCCGTGTACATCGCTGTTTTCGCCATCCTGGGCGCGTTCGCCCGGTATGGGCAGTCTCTCGTGGTGCAGGGCGTGCTCGGCGACGCCTTTCCGTTCGCCACCTTGTCGATCAATGTACTGGGGTCGTTCCTGATGGGCTTCCTGTTTTTCGAAACGCTGGAGCGCATCAACGTCAGCCCGGAGCTGCGCACAGGCATTCTCACCGGCGGCCTCGGCACCTACACCACGTTTTCCACCTTCTCCATCGAAGCCATCCATCTGCTCGAACAGGGGCACTTGACCCTGGCGGCGCTCTATGTCGGCGCGTCCGTGGTGTTCTCGGTCGCCGCCGCGTTCTTCGGCGCCCATCTGTCGCGCCGTCTGCAATTCAACGGCTCCTGAGCGGCGGGACACTTCGATGACATTCCTCTACATCGCGATCTTCGCGCTCATCGGTGCTTTCAGCCGCTACGGGCACACCCTCGTCGTACAGCGCGCGCTGGGGCGGTCGTTCCCTTTCGCCACCCTGTCGATCAATGTCGTCGGTTCGTTCCTGATGGGCTTTCTGTTTTATGAAACCCTCAAATATGACGCCATCAGCCCGGCCATGCGCATCGGCATCCTCACGGGCGGCGTCGGCACCTACACCACGTTTTCCACGTTTTCGTTGGAAACACTGAATTTGATTGAAAACGGCGAAGCGGCCAAGGCCGGGCTCTACGTGGTTCTGTCCGTTGTCTTGTCCATGCTGGGCACAGCGCTCGGCGCCTATCTTTCACACACCCTGGGAGTCTGATCCATGAAAACCGTCACGATGGCGCGCGTCTACATCAAGGAAGGCGACAAGGTGCAGGGCCACAACCTGATGCATGAAATCTTCAAGCTGCTGCACGAACAGCACAAGGTCCACGGTGTCACCGTGTTTCGTGGCGTGGCCGGTTTCGGCAGCAAGGGGGAGGTGCATGCCGACGATCTGCTGCGCCTGAACGTGCATCTGCCGCTGGTGCTGGAGTTCTACGACGACCCCGAGGTGGTGGCCTCCGTGCTGCCCCGCATCCAGCAGATGGTTCCCGCCGGACATATCGTCTCCTGGCAGGCTCAGTGCGGGTGGCCTTCAACCTGGACAGGATAGGTGCCATCGCCATAGGGCGCGGCGCGGAACGCGGGCAGTTGTTCGGCTTGGGCGGAATGCGCCGCCAGATGTGGATAGCGCGCTGCGTCGACGCAGTCGGGTACCGTTTGTTGCGTGAACATCCAGGCCACGGCGGTGCAGATGCCGGCTTGCTGTTGCATGTCGAAAGACTGCTGCGCCAACGCTGCCTCGAGCCCGTCGTAGGCGCTCAGAAGTTGGCCCGTCACGCGTTGCAGCCAGGGTTCGTGGCGCTTCTCGGCTGGACGCAGATTGCGTTCGTAGACGATTTGTACGCTCTTCTCGCAAGCCGCGAGGGCCAGACCGACTCGCTGCAGGGCCTGCTGGCGTGACGCGATATCGTGCGGCAGCAGCGACTTTCCGGGCCCCACCAAGGTTTCGGCGTAATCCAGGATCAGGCTGGAATCCATCAGGGTCTGGCCGTCGTCGCAGATCAACGTCGGCGCCTTGACCACCGGGTTGATGCGCTGGAACTGCTCGAAGGTGCGGAACACCGACAAGGGGCGGTGCCTGAACTCCAGGCCGAGCAGTTGCAGCGACACCGCGACGCGGCGCACGTAAGGTGAGTCGAGCATGCCGATGAGTTCCATGGTTGATCCTTGGATTGGACTGTCAGGCGATGGTAACCAGTGGCACTGAGCTCAGAGGTCCGCTTCAAAATGGACATTCGCGCAGGCTTGGTGATCGCGCAAGATCGCCACTGCGATCTGACCGAACGGGCAAGACTTGGTGATGGACATCGTCGTCGTGGACCTGTCTGCTCCGATGGCTCCGGCGTCGGGGGAAACGCATCTCGTCATGCTGCGCAAGGGCTGGTGTCGTTGACGCAAGCAACGCCGACACCGCCGTCAGCGCTCAACTCCACGTCCTGGGTGCGCTCGCTGCCTTCGCGCCACTTCGCTGCAGACAAGCGCATCACGCCCGGCACCTCTCGATCCGAACCGCTCGGCAGCCCGGCCCCAGCGCCAGACCTGAAAACAATGCGAAGCGGGCCTGTAGGCCGGATTCTGTGCATCGGTTACCCGACGTGGCAGCCATTCCTCTGGGCCGCGCGTTACCGCAACGGCTCGTTGCCACCTACCCGCAGGCTCGCGCGGGCCGCGCTTTCACAAGGCCCGAAAGCCCTGCTCCGCCTGCCTATTTGGTGTTGCTCCGGGTGGAGGTTGCCGCGTTTCACGTCCACGCGGCTTGCGCCGCGCTTACTCGTCTCTGTGGTCCTGTTCGTCGCGTCACCGCGCACGGCCGTTAGCCGTCACCCTGCCCTGTGGAGTCCGGACCTTCCTCACCGCGTGAGTCGCCCCACGCCAGCGCGACTGCCCGGCCCGCTTCGCACCTGCATTATCGTCGCGCGCCGCCGGTCCGGCGGCGCTCAGGCCACCAGGCTCCAGGCCAGGGTCTGCCCGGCATCCAGGGGCACGATGTCGCCATCGACATACGACAGGCGCTCGGGAATGCGCTGGGGCGCGCGGCGCAGAGTGATCTGGCCAGGATTGCGCGGCAGGCCGTAGAAGTCGGCGCCGAAATGGCTGGCGAAGGCTTCGAGCCTGTCGAGCGCACCAGCCTGCTCGAATGCCTGGGCATACAACTCCAGCGCATGCGGCGCGGTGAGGCAGCCGGCACAGCCGCAGGCGGCTTCTTTCAGCGCCCTTGCATGTGGCGCCGAGTCCGTGCCGAGGAAAAAGCGCGCATCGCCGCTGGTGGCCGCGGCCACCAGCGCCAGGCGGTGGCGCTCGCGCTTGAGCACCGGCAGGCAGTAGTAATGCGGCCGCATGCCCCCGCTGAACATGGCATTGCGGCTGTAGAGCAGATGGTGGGCGGTGATGGTGGCGGCCAGCAGCGGCGTGCCGCGCGCGTCCACCGCAGCCTGCCCGCGCACGAAGCTTGCCGCTTGTGCCGTGGTGATGTGCTCCAGCACGATCTTGAGCGCTGGAAAATCATGCCGGATGCGCAGCAGATGGCGCTCGATGAACACCGCCTCGCGGTCGAAGACGTCGACCTCGGGGGCGGTGACTTCGCCATGAATCAGGAGCGGCATGCCATGCTGCTGCATGGCCTCGAACACCGGGTAGGCGCGGTCCAGATCGGTCACGCCACTGGCGGAGTTGGTGGTGGCTCCTGCCGGATAGAGCTTGACCGCATGCACCGCACCACTGGCCTTGGCACGCTCGATTTCAGCCGGGAGTGTGGTGTCGGTGAGATAAAGCGTCATCAGCGGCTGGAAGCTCGAGCCCTTCGGTCGCGCCGCGAGGATGCGATGGCGATACTCGAGCGCCTGTGCGGTGTTCACCACCGGCGGCTTGAGATTGGGCATGACGATGGCGCGAGCAAACTGTGTCGCCGTCCACGCGACGGTGTAAGTCAGCGCCGTATCGTCACGCAGGTGCAGGTGCCAGTCGTCGGGGCGGGCGAGGGTGATTTGAGTGTGTTGGAACTGTTGCATGGGCGGAGAGGGAGCGGGCTGCGCAAAGCCAGCGGGATGGCCGCTGCGTGGCGACGCAAGGCCACTGCAAATGCCAGCAAATAGTAATGCGCGGCTGCCCAGGGCCCCGGCCCCGGACTCTGGTTGGCGCCAATCAGTGCGCCAGAATCTTGCCCAGAAACTGCTGCGCGCGCTCGCTGCGGGCGCTGGTATTGCCGAAGAACTCGGTGGTCGCGCAATCTTCCACGATGCGCCCGGCATCCATGAACACCACGCGGCTCGACACACTGCGGGCAAAGCCCATTTCGTGCGTCACCACCATCATGGTCATGCCCTCCTTGGCGAGGCCGACCATGACCTCCAGCACCTCGCCCACCATCTCGGGATCGAGTGCCGATGTGGGTTCATCGAACAACATGGCGATGGGGTCCATGCACAACGCGCGCGCGATGGCCACGCGCTGTTGCTGGCCACCCGATAGCTGGCCGGGGAATTTGTCGCGCTGCGAACCCAGGCCGACTCGATCGAGGTAATGCTCACCCTTGGCGATGGCCTCCTGTTTGTTGCGGCCCAAGACCTTGAGTTGTGCGAGCGTGAGGTTCTCCATCACCGACAGATGGGGGAACAGCTCGAAATGCTGAAACACCATGCCGACGCGGGCGCGCAGCTTGGGCAACTGGGTCTTGGGATTGGCCACCGAGATGCCATCGACGATCACATCGCCCTTCTGGAACGGTTCGAGCGCGTTGACGCACTTGATCAGCGTGGACTTGCCCGAGCCCGAAGGCCCGCACACCACCACCACTTCGCCCTTGTCGACATGAGTCGAACAGTCTGTCAGGACCTGGAAGCTGCCATACCACTTGCTGATGGCCTGGATGTCGATCATGGACATGATGGGTCGGCTCGGTTCGAAGTGTTCAACGAATGATGGCAATGCGCTTGTTCAGCAGCCTCACGCCCAGTGACAGGCCGTAGCTGAGGACGAAATACACCACGGCGACGAAGGTGTACATCTCGACGATGCGGCTGTCGCGCTGGGCGATTTTGACTGCGGCGCCAACGAAGTCGGTGACGTTGAGCAGCGCCACCAGCGACACGTCCTGGAACAGCACGATGGTCTGTGTCAACAGCACCGGCAGCATATTGCGCAGCGCCTGCGGCAGGATGATCAGGCGCATGGACTGGGAATAGTTGAATCCCATGGCGTAGGCCGCGCCGAGCTGGCCCTTGGGTATGCTCTGGATGCCGGCCCGCACAATTTCGCAAAAGTACGCGCCCTCGAACAAGATGAAGGTGACGTAAGCCGAGCGCTCGGCGCCGATGCGCGGCGGGTACTCTGCACCCGTGACCCACTGCAGCATGATGGGCACGAGGAAGTAAAACCAGAAAATGACCAGAAGCAGCGGGATGGAACGCATCAGGTTCACATAGGCCGCAGCCACCCAGGCCAGGGACTTGATGCTGGACAGCCGCGCCAGCGCCAGCAGAATGCCCCACAGCGTGCCACCCATGGCCGCCACCACCGTGAGCTGTAGGGTGTAGGCCAGGCCCTTCATCAGGAAGGGCAGCGATTGCACGATGGCGGACCAGTCGAACGCACCCATCTCAGATTTTCCCGCCGATGTATCCCGGCACCGCCACGGCACGTTCGACCCACGCGAACACACGATTGATGGAAAACGCCACGGCCATGTACAGCAAGGTCGCAGCGCCGAAGGCGGCGAAGTACTGAAAGGTCATCTCGCCCATCTCGCGCGTGCGAAAGAACAACTCGGTCAGCCCGATGGAATAGGCCACCGCCGAGTTCTTCACGAGATTCATCGATTCGGACGTGAGCGGCGGCATGACGACGCGAAACGCCATGGGCAAGAGCACATAGCGATAGGTTTGCCCTGGCGTCAGCCCTATCGCATAACCGGCCATGCGTTGGCCTCGCGGCAGCGACAAGATGCCGGACTTGACCTGTTCGGCGATGCGAGCCGAGGTGAACAGCCCGAGGCACACCACCGAGGTCAACAACTGGAACTGGGTCGGATCCATCGCGATGGCCAGGCGCTTGAGCGGCGGGATGAACTCCGGGATAACGAAATACCAGAGGAAGAATTGCACCAGCAGCGGTATGTTGCGGAACAGTTCCACATAGGCGTCGCCCAGGGCCACGACCCAGCGTTTGTTGGTGGTGCGCACGACGCCCAGCAGCGAGCCCAGCGTCATGCCCACGACCCAAGCCAGGACGACGAGGATGAGGGTGAATTCCAGACCGGAGAGCAGCGACATCGCCCAGGTGGTGTCGCCATCCGGGGTGTTTTGCGAAAAAATGCCGAGTTTGAGCATGGCTGGCTTTCAGACCGTGGCCTTCGGTGGTGCGAGGGCTGTTTGCTGGTGTAGTCCCTGGAGATCAGGTTCGGCACCAGCATGCATCTGCAGGCGACAGCGCAGGCGCAGCCCGCGCCGCGGCCAGACGGCTTATTCCACGCCCTTGTCGTTGGGGTGAGCGAAGGCTTCCTTGATGGCTGCGGTTTCCGCGAAATTCAGATTGATGCCTTTGGGCGGAATCGCGCTGGTGAACCACTTGGCGTAAATCTGGTTGATCGCGCCCGACTTCATCACACCGTCGATGGTCTTGTCCACGAGGGCCTTGAACTCAGGATCGTCCTTGCGCAGCATCATGCTGTAGGGCTCGCTGCGCAGCGAGCCGGGCAGGATCTTGTAGGCGGCAGGGTCTTTGGAGTTGGCGATCTGGCCGGCCAGCAGGATGTCGTCCATGACGAAAGCCACGGCGCGGCCGTCAGCCATCAGCAGGAAGCTCTCAGCATGATCCTTGCCATAAATTTCCTTGAAATCCAGGTCCTTGGTTTTTTCGTATTTCTTCAGCAGCGGCACGGAGGTGGTGCCGGAGGTGGTGACAATGGTCTTGCCCCCGAGTTGCGCGAAGTCGTTGATGCCCGAATCCTTCTTCACCGCGGCAGTGACGTTGATGACGAAGTAGGTGGGACCGAACGCCACCTGCTTTTGCCGCGCAACCGAATTGGTGGTGGAGCCGCACTCCAGATCGATGGTGCCGTTTTCCAGCAGCGGGATGCGGTTGCTCGACGTCACCGGTGCATAGTTCACCTTCAGGTTGGGCATCTGCAGGTCGGCCTTCACTGCATCGACAATCCTGCCGCACAGTTCCATGGCGTAGCCGATCGGCTTGCCGTTGCCGTCGAGATAGGAGAAGGGGATGGACGACTCGCGATAGCCGACGGTCATGCTGCCGGTGTCTTTGATTTTCTTCAACGTGCCGCTGAGCGCCTCGGCTTGCACTGCGGTGAAAGCCAGCGCCATCGCGGCGCCCAGGACGAGTTGTTTGAACATGGTCATGTGAATCTCCGTCAATGAATTGCAAAAATAATCGACGGAGTGTAACAACAGGATTCTGCGGCGCAAGCGGCATTTCCAGAGCATCGTCGCTCACATGCCCGGCTTTCGACAATCCGCAGCGACGATCGTCAAAACTAGGCCACCTGCAACAATTCTGGCGCCTGCTGTTCGCGCGACTGCTCCTGCTGCAGCGCCCACATCCGGGCGTAGACGCCGTTCAGATCCAGCAACTGCGCATGCGTGCCGCGTTCCACGATGCGACCCGCATCGAGCACCAGGATCTGGTGCGCATCCACCACGGTGGAGAGCCGGTGGGCGATGATCAGGGTAGTGCGATTGCGCGCCGCCAACCGAATCTGGCTCTGAATGGCTTTTTCGTTGGCCGAGTCGAGTTGCGAGGTGGCTTCGTCGAAGATCAGGATCGGCGGGTTCTTCAACAAGGCTCGGGCAATGGCCACGCGTTGCTTCTCGCCGCCAGACAGCTTGAGCCCGCGCTCACCCACCTGGGTGTTCCAGCCCAGGGGCTGGCGTGCGATGAAATCGTGAATCTGCGCGGCACGAGCGACGGCCTCCACCTCCTCCTGGCTGGCCCCAGGGCGGCCGTAGGCTATGTTGTAGCCGATGGTGTCATTGAACAGCACGGTGTCTTGCGGCACAATGCCCAAGGCCGCCCGCAGGCTGGCCTGCGTGACGTCGGCGATGCTCTGACCGTCAATCGTGATGCGGCCTGAGTCCACTTCGTAGAAGCGGAAGATGAGGCGCGACAAGGTGGATTTCCCCGCGCCTGAAGGCCCGACGATGGCCACGGTTTCGCCCCCAGCCACTTCAAAGCTAAGGCCCTGCAGAACCTGGCGCGCTGGCGAGTAGCCGAAGTGCACGTCTTCGAAGCGCAGCGTGCCCGGGCTCACCGCCAATGGTCGCGCGTCCGGCAGGTCGGCGATGTCGCGATTTTGCTCCAGGATGGAGAACATGCGCTCGATGTCAGTGAGGGCCTGGCGGATCTCGCGGTAGATGACGCCAAGAAAGTTCAGCGGCGCATACAACTGGATCATGAAGGCATTGACCAGCACCAGATCACCCAGGTTCATGCCGCCATGAACCACCCCAACGGTCGCGCGCCACACCAGCAGCGTCACGGCGGTGGCGATGATGAAGCTCTGCCCCAGGTTGAGCAGCGACAGCGAGTTCTGCGACTTCACCGCGGCGACCATCCAGCGGTGAAGGTTGTCGTCGTAGCGCCTGGCCTCGTGCGCCTCGTTGCCGAAAATCTTCACGGTCTCGTAGTTCAGCAATGCGTCCACCGCGCGCTGATTCGCCCGTGAATCCTGCTCGTTCATGGTGCGTCGCAGACCAGTCCGCCATTCGGTGACGACGACCGTGAACACGATGTACACGACCAGCGCCACCAGGGCAATGCCAGCAAACCACCAGTCGTACTTCACCATCAGGATGCCGATCACCAGAGCCATCTCCACCAGTGTCGGCAGGATGCTGTAGAGCGTGTACGACACCAGGCTGGAGATGGCACGCGTACCGCGTTCGATGTCGCGCGACATACCGCCGGTCTGACGCTCCAGGTGGTAGCGCAGCGACAGCGAGAACAAATGATCGAACACCTGCAGCGCGACGTTACGCACCGCACCCTGCGTCACGCGCGAAAACACGACTTCACGCAACTCGGTGAACAGTGAGACCCCCAGGCGCAAGGCGCCATAGGCCAGCAACAGGGCCACCGGCACGACCAACGCAGTGCGCGGGTCGCCGGGTTTGAGATCGAGTGCGTCGACGATGTCCTTGAGCACCAGCGGCACGCCAACGTTCGCCACCTTGGCCGCCACCAGCATGAGCAAAGCCACGACGACGCGTAAGCGGTACTCCCACAAATAGGGGGCGAGCTTGCGCACTGCAGCCCAGCTGGATTGGGGCGCCCCAGCGCTCCGAGGGGGCAAAGGCACGTCGGACGAAGCTTGGTGTCGCATGGGATTGAAAGACAATGGGACGCTGCCTTCACGGCAGCCAACAGCAAATCGCGCATTATTCAATGCCTACGGCCAATCCTTGCCCACTGCGAGCCTTTCCCATGAACGAAACCCAGCAATTGCCCTCGGGCCGCGAGCCAGTCTTGCGCATCCAACCCCGCCCCGCAGACGTGAACATGCATGGCGATATTTTTGGCGGCTGGATCATGGCCCAGGTCGACATGGCTGGCGGCATAGCCGCTGCCAAGCGCGCCCGGGGCCGGGTGGCCACGGTTGCAGTGAAAGAATTCGTGTTCAAGCACCCGGTGTTCGTCGGCGATGTGCTGTCGTTCTACGCCGAAGTGGTGCGCATGGGCAACACCTCCGTCACCGTGCAGGTCGAGGTGTTCGCGGAACGCGGCATCCCGAACACCCAGATCTACCGTGTGACCGAAGCCACGCTCACCTTCGTCGCCGTCGGCGAGGACCGCAAACCACGCCCAGTGCCTGCGGCCTGAACGCGGGACGTGGAGAAGAACAAAGTGCTGCCCCCAAGCGGCCACATTTCCGCCCTCCTGCACGGATGCATCGCATCAAGGCAGACGCCACCCGAAGGTGGCGTCTGCATCACAACCCGGCGGCAACTCAAACGCCGCAACAGCCGAGACATCACTTCTTCTCGGGGGCCTTTTTCTCGCCTTCCTTGGCGTCCTTGGCATCCGGCTCGGCCGTGGCTTCCGCTGCCTCGGCCGCAGCCTGATTCAGCACTGTTGCAACCACCGGGTTCTCGGCACCGTGGGTCACGACCGTGACCGAACCGGGCAGCTTCAAGTCATTGACGTGCAGCGAATGTCCCTTTTGCATCTTGCTCAGGTCCACTTCGATGAACTCGGGCAGATCGCCGGGCAGGCAACTGATTTCCAGTTCGCTCAGCACATGACTGATCATGCCGCCTTCGAGCTTGACGGCCGGTGACTCTTCGGCACGCACGAAATGCAGCGGCACCTTCATCGTGATCTTGCGATCGGCGGCCACACGCATGAAATCGATGTGCAACACGATGGGGCGGAAAGGGTGGACCTGAAACGCCTTGAGCAGCACCTTGGTCTGCTGCTCACCCACGGTCAGATCCAGGATAGATGAATGGAATTGCTCTTTCTTCAGGGCGTGGTAGAGGGCGTTGTGATCCAGTTCGATCATCTGTGCCTTTTGCTCACCACCGTAGACGATGCCGGGGACCTTGCCGGCGTTGCGCATGCGGCGGCTCGCACCAGTGCCTTGCGCTGTACGTTCAAATGCGACGACTTTCATGTCGACTCCTCAAATGGGGCCTTGGGCCCCGGTTGCAAATCGGGATGCTCGCGACCAGCATCCCGCTGTGTTCGCACGCCCGAAAATTCGGGCGTGCGAATTCGAAAGAAGACTCCAACGGAAACCTCCGGCACCGTGCCAGACGGCATTCAGAACAGGGTTTCTTGTTCGTTGAACAGTTGCAGCACCGAACCGCCCTGGGCAATGCGCAGCATGGTCTGGGCAATCAACTGCGCCGCCGAAAGCTGGCGGATCTTGGGGCATTCGAGCGCATTGCCGCGTAAGGGAATGGTATTGGTGACGACCACTTCATCCAGCGCGCTGGCGTTGATGCGCTCGATCGCCGGGCCGGAAAAAACCGGATGCGTACAGTAAGCCACGACCCGCTTGGCGCCGCGCGCCTTGAGCACCTCGGCCGCTTTGGTCAGGGTGCCGGCAGTGTCCACCATATCGTCCATGATGATGCAGTTGCGGCCATCGATCTCGCCGATGACATTCATCACTTCGGACACATTCGGCTTGGGGCGGCGCTTGTCGATGATGGCCAGATCGCAGTCCATAAGCTTCGCCAGCGCGCGCGCGCGCACCACGCCGCCGATGTCGGGCGAGACCACGATGAGGTCGCAATACGTCTTCGCCCTGAGGTCGCCGAGCAGGATGGGGGAAGCGTAGATGTTGTCGACCGGAATATCGAAAAATCCCTGGATCTGATCGGCATGCAGGTCCATGGTGACCACGCGCGCCACCCCCACGGCCTGCAACATATTGGCGACGACTTTGGCGGAGATGGGAACGCGCGAGGAACGTGGCCGGCGGTCCTGCCGCGCATAGCCGAAATAGGGAATGACAGCGGTGATGCGTTCGGCAGAAGCGCGCTTGAGTGCGTCTGCCATGATCATCAATTCCATCAGGCTGTCGTTCGTCGGCGCGCAGGTGGATTGGATGATGAACACCTCGCGCGCGCGCACGTTCTGCTGAATCTCGACCGTGACCTCGCCATCGGAGAAGCGGCCAACGAAGGCCTGGCCGAGACCGATACCCAACTGCTCGACCACCTGCTGTGCCAGCGCCGGATTGGCGTTACCGGTGAAAACGACAAAATCAGCCGAGTTCTGATTCATGGTTTGGAGTGGAAATCCGCTTGCGCTGCCCAAGACGGCGGGCAACAAGCAACATCAGACTGGCTCAAGAAGCTGGATTGAAACCCCGCCAGCAATGCAACAAGGCCGGCGCTGGGCTGGGGAGGAAGGACTCGAACCCTCGAATGCCGGAATCAAAATCCGGTGCCTTAACCAACTTGGCGACTCCCCAACGGTACAGCCTTCAACGGCACACCATGGTTGTGCAACACTTCAACGCGACAACCCCAATCGACGACGCCGAAAACTGAATCCGAAATTGTACGGAATTTTCATCCCGGCTTGGCTAGAAAGCGTTCCGCTCCACCCGCCTTGGCATCAATCTTCTGCCACCCAGCCTGCCAGCGGATGCCGCGCCAGAGCCCGGCATTGCCGAACCAGCCAACCCTCCGGAACTGGCGGCAAACTCTCCTCCAAGCTTGGCCTGCAGGGCGAAAAAAGCGCCGAGCCTGAACCGCTCATGCGCACCAGACCGCTCCCAGTCTGCCCGAGCAACCAGGTTTCTGCCTGAGCCAACTGCGGCAACGCGGCCTGCGCCGCAGCCTGCAAATCGTTCCGGCCAAAATCCAGACCCAGCGTGGGAATGTGCCGCATGACCGGGGCGCATGCCTTGGTTGCCTGGGCGGCTTCATGACTTGCTGCCCGAACCACCTTGGGGGCATTCGCCTTGAGCACATCCGCCCCGCCCGCCTTCGCCCCGCAAGCCTCCACATCCTCTGCCTGAGCAAGCTGCACAAATTCCGCAAAGCCTGAAATTGTCACGGCCGGCGTGCTTCTTGTCAAGGCTTCGGAGGCGAAGATGGTGGCGGTGGACACTCCTTGTCCAGGCCAGGCCACGAGCATGGGCCAGGTGGGCAAGTCCACTGCCGTCAGTTTCTCGCCCACGCCTTGGGCGAAGGCGTTACGGCCGAAGATGAAGACCGGAACATCGGCACCGAGTTGAAGCCCCAGGCGCTGCAACGCAGGGCGGGCCAGGCCGAGGCCCCAGAGTCGATTGAGTGCCAACAAGGTGCTGGCGGCGTCGGAGCTACCGCCGCCCAAACCGGCCTGAAGCGGAATGGACTTGCGCAGATGGATCCGAACGCCGAAGTGGCAGCCAGTATGCCGTTGCAGGAGTTGCGCCGCGCGCACGGAGAGATCATCGCCAGGCAGGTCATTGCCACCCTCACGCCAGATGGCGCCCGTATCGTTGCGCTCGAAGTCGAGCCAGTCGCACCAGTCGATGAATTGAAGCACGGTCTGGAGTTCGTGGTAGCCGTCGGCGCGGCGGCCCAGGACATGCAGGAACCAGTTGATCTTGGCTGGCGCAGGGACGTTGTATAGCGCGGTCAGACCTCCGCCTGGAGCGTCGACGCGATCGACCTCCGGCTTCACGGCCTTGTGGACTCGGGTGTTGCCGAGGCCGGGCCGGATGCCTGTGGCACCGGGAACGATGCCACGGGAGGCTCCGGTGGGGCCGGGCTCTCGTCCACGACCAGACTGAGCTGCGCAGCGGGTCCTTGGATGCGCTTGGCGTGCAGCACATGCAGCCTGCCGCCCTCGAAACGGGGCTGCACCAGCCAGCCGAGTTGCTCGAAGGCTCCATCGTCGAATTGCGTGAAGGGCAAGGCGGCGGCCGGTTCTCCACGCACCCAGTTTTGCAGGGCGGCGCGCGGCAGGGCCACGCCGAGAGCTGCACTGGTCATGTCTTCGAAAGAGGCATAGTCCTGTGTTTGTCGGCCATTGCTCAAACTGGCCGATTCGGACGTCCAGCGGGCTTGAGCCAACATCTGGCCCAGCGGGGAGAACACATCGAAATGGCCGGCGCCTCCAGCCAGCAGTTCGAGCCTGAATCCGCCGTAGAGATTGTTCTGCTCGGGAGGCTCGCCCGTGATCACCGAAATACGCCCGCTGATGTTGAGCCGCAGTTGCGCGGCCTGGACCACACTGGGTTTCGGTGCGGGAGGAATGGCACAGGCAGCAAGCAACAGCGGAAATCCCAACACCAAGGGCAGGAACCAGGCGCGGCGGCGCGCAGGTCGCAGCGCAGCCGACGCAGGCACTGCAATGCCGGGGATGCGAAGGCGACCGCTCAAAACCGCACATCCATGCGCTGCATGGCTGCCTTCACGACATCATCGTGTGGCGCGCGATCAAAGGCCTCATGCAGAATCTTTCGAGCGCGCGCCTTGTCCCCCTGGTGCCATAGCACCTCGGCCAGATGCGCCGCAATCTCCGGATCCTGCCTCGCCGCGTAGGCCTGCTCGAGTGAAGCGCGCGCTGACTTCAGATCACCCATGCGGAATTGCACCCAGCCCAGGCTGTCGAGCACGAAGGGGTTGCCGGGAGAGAGCTCGAGCGCATGGGTCACGAGCTTCAGCGCCAGCGGCAATTGCTTGTCCCGATCCGCCAGGGTGTATCCCAGGGCGTTGTAGGCCGGTTGGTAGTGGGCATGCGCAGCGATGACCCTGCGCAGCAGTGTTTCCATGTCAGCGGTGTCGCCGGCCTTCTCGGCCATCATGGCGGCTTCGTACACGTAATCCGCGTCTTGGCCGAACTGCGCCAGCCCCGTCTTGAGCACGGCATACGCCTGGGAATAGTGCTTGGCCGTGCGGTAGATCTGAGCCTGGGCGAACAGCCGCTCGCGTCGCTGTTCAGGAGTGGCGCCAGGGAGCTTGTCCAGCAATTCGAGTCCAGCATTGAGTTTGTCCTGCTCGGCGAGGATGGTGGCCTGCTGGAGGGTTACAGCCAAAGACTCCTGGCCTGGTTGGATTAGCGCCAGCCAGTGTTCGGCCTGCGAATAGTCATGCTGCTTGCGGGCTGCGTCGGCAAGCGCCAGATAGACGCGGGCGCTGTCGGCATTCGCCGTCGAAACCCCAGGCTTGCTGGCCAGGCTGAGGTAGGTCAGCAATGACCTCTGCGCTTGCAGGACCTGCTCCTGCTGGAGTTGCAATGTTCCGAGGATGAGCCAGCCCTGAGCCAGCTCAGGCCGTGCCGTGCTGAGTGCCAGGGCCTGGGGCAGCGCAATGCCGTCACGCTGCTGCCCGAGCGCCGCCTGAATCCAGGCCAGGCGCAGGTCGGCATCGTCCGGCCTGGCCGTGAAATACCGCGGCAACAGCGCGTCAGCCTGCGGTGGGTTCACGGTGTAGGTTCGCAGCAGCAAAGCCGCTGCGGCTTGCATGCCGTGGTCGGCGACCAAAGCCCTGGATGCGGCGGCAAAGGCAAGCTTGGCATCGCCGGCGCGCACCTGCAACAGGCCGATGACCACGCCAGACTGCGGTATGGATTGATAGGGAGCCAGCGACCTCTTCGCCAGATCGATAGCGGCGCGCGGGTCACTGGCGCGAGCGAACAACGACGCCAGTGACAGAATGGTTTTGGGCCGCTGCGGCTCGGGCGTGATGGCAATGATGCGGGAGATGGCCGACACCGCATCGGCGTTGCGCCCCAGCGCGACCAGCAATTGCGCCGCCCACGTCTGGGCCTTGGGCGATTCCGGCTGGGCACTGCGCCAGGCGTTCACGGCTGCAAGCGCCTGTTCAGGCGCACCCGCTGCGACCGCCACCTCGGTGGCGCGCTCGAATAGCGCCTCGGAGTTCATGTCGCGCGCCGCCTTGAGCAACTCGGTGTAGGCCACGGCCGGATGGCCGGAATTGGCTGCGATTTCACCGGTGAGCACGGCATAGAACCACCGCGCCAGATCCTGCGCCCCGGGTTGATCGTCCTGCCTGGCCGCTGCGGCCGATCGGCTGGATTGAGCCTCGGGCGCGGCGTGCGCCGGGTGAAGCCAGGATGAGGCAGCCAACAGGGCTGCGGCAAAAACGGCAAGGCGCATGAACGAATCCTCTTGATGCGCTGATTTTAGGGTCGCTCCCCGCAACTGGAACCGCCGCCACGGATAGCCCCGAGGGAAAGTCAAGCCCCTGGGCCGCCCAGGGCTGCAGCACCGTGATGACTCAAGCACAATGTTCGCATGCCTGAACTTCCCGAAGTCGAGGTCACCCGCCTGGGACTCGAGCGTGCGCTCACAGGAGCCCGCATCGACGCCATCATCCAGGGCAAGGTCCTGCGCTGGCCTCTGGGTTGCGCTACGCAACAGCTCGTGGGACAGCGCATCGAGCGGCTGGATCGGCGTGGCAAGTATCTGTTGCTGCGGATGCAGGCCGGCGATCTGATCGTGCATCTGGGCATGTCCGGCTCGCTGCGCTGGACGGCCTCGGACCAACCCGCCGAGGCGCTGACGATGCACGATCACTTCGTCTGGATCACGGACCGCGGCCAGCTCCGCCTGCGTGACCCGCGCCGCTTCGGCGCCGTGGTCTGGCAAGCAACCGGAAGTTCCACGCATGCGCTGCTCGACAAGCTCGGCCCCGAGCCGCTGGGAACGGGCTTCGACGGCAGCGTCCTGCACCAGGCCTTACGGGGCAGAAAGGCCGCCATCAAACCCTTACTGCTGAACCAGTCCATCGTCACCGGGGTCGGCAACATCTACGCCTGCGAAGCGCTGTTTCATGCCGGCGTTCATCCGCTGACTCCTGCGGGCCAGCTCTCGCGAGCGCGCTGCGAGCGCTTGGCGCAAGCCATACGCAACACCCTGGGCGCCGCCGTGGCTGCCGGTGGCAGTTCCCTGCGCAATTTTGCCCACGCCGACGGCGAACTCGGCTACTTCCAGCTCAACACTCGGGTCTACGACCGCGCCGGCCTGCCCTGCCATGCCTGTGGGGCGCGCATCAACCGGATCAACCAAGGACAGCGCAGCACCTATTTTTGCCCGCATTGCCAGAAGCGACCGGCCCAGAGACAACGACACGCTGGCTGAATCACCACGCATGGATCCGCCAGAACCTTGGTCCCGGCATGGCAGACTTGCAACACCTGCAGACCCATCTGGCCGGATATCCTTGCGGCAAGATACGCTATGACTGTGTCCTCCATTTGCAGCCGTACTTGACCTTCGCCCATGAATGACCAGGCCCCTCCTGTCAACGCCCCCCAGGCCGCCGCTTCGCGGCTGCCGCCCCCCGAGGGGGACGAGGAAACTTCGGGCGGCCGTGCGCTTCCTCACGACCTGCAAGCCGAGTGGACGCGCTTCGGTGCCTGGCGCGAGCAGCGGCTCGGGCGATTGGCGACGCTGTCGAAGTGGCTGCGGCAATCGGATTTCGATCCGGCGCTGTGGCAAGAAAGTTTGAACGGGCTGGAGCAGCGCCTGCGGCAAGACCTGGTGCAATTGGCCTTCGTGGCGGAATTCTCTCGCGGCAAGTCCGAGCTCATCAACGCCATTTTCTTTTCCGGCCATGGCCAGCGCATCCTGCCTGCCGGCGCCGGGCGCACCACCATGTGCCCGATGGAACTGGCCTCAGACCCGCGCTTGCCCATCGGGTTACGCCTGTTGCCGATCGAGACCCGACTCGATGCCGCGACCCTTGCGCAATGGAAAACGCGGCACGACGACTGGAGCGATTTGCCCTTCGCGGCCGACGACGCTGCAGGCATGAGCGCGGCGCTGGCGCATTTGTCGGACACGCTCGCCGTCTCGCTCGAGCGTGCCCAGGAGCTGGGCTTTTACCTGGAAGATGCCGCTCGCGCAGGCATCGTACGGACCAGCGAAGGATTGGTGGAAGTGCCACGCTGGCGCCACGCCCTGCTCAACGTCGATCACCCGCTTTTGGCCCAAGGGCTCACCATACTCGACACGCCTGGCCTGAATGCGCTCGGTGCCGAGCCAGAACTCACGCTCTCGCTCATCCCCGCGGCACATGCCGTGGTTTTCCTGCTGGGTGCCGACACGGGTGTCACGCGCAGCGACCTGGAGCTCTGGACCCAGCATGTGGGCGAAGCCGGGCGCTTGCGCAGCTTGGTCGTGCTCAACAAGATCGACACGCTCTGGGATCCCTTGCTGGGGCCTGCTGCGGTGCAGGCCCAAATCGAACGCCAGCGCGAATCTGTAGCATCCATTCTGCAAATTCCCGTCGAACGCGTGTTCACCATCAGCGCCCACAAGGCCCTGCTCGCACGCATCCAGCAAGACCCGGGACTACTCGCACGTTCGGGGGTGCCGGCTCTGGAAGCAGCGCTCAGCCAGGTTGCCGACCGCGAACGGCGCGAACTCATTGACAGTGGCTGGCGGGCCACTCTGCTCGACACGCTCATGCTGCTCGAGCGCCAGTTCCAGCAGCAAATTCGGCAGGCCGATGAACAACGACTGGAGCTGGCAGGCCTGGAAGGCAAGAACAAACACGTGGTGCGCAACCTGGTGATGCGCATCGGCATGGAGCGCAAGGAGTTCGATGCTGGCCTGTCCAAGGTCCAGGCGCTGCATGTGGTCAACGCTCGTCAACTGGCCAAGGTGGGCGAATTGCTCGACGTGCAGGTGACGCTCAGCCAACTGGCCGAGTTGCGCCAGCGCATCAAGACGGCGGTGCTGAAGACGGGTGTGCGCGGCGTTCTCGAAGCCACTTTCGCCGACGTGCGTCGACGTATTGGCGAGGTTGAAGCCGTGCTGGAAGAGAACCGCGCCATGCTGACCGGGGCGTGTACGCAGCTCAACACCGAGTTCGCATTTTCTGTTCCCAACCCCAAGGCGCTGAAGCTCGAAGGCATACGCCTGGAACTCGACAGCACACAGCAGGATTACCTGCGCTACCTCACCCCGGCACGCTGGCTGCGGCTTCAAAACACCGCCCATGCCGAGCGCCTGGTGCTGTCGGCTCTGGCGCGGCTGCGCAGCCTGCTGGAACGTGGCGTGCGCGACGCACAGCACTGGAACCGCGCATCACTGGCGCAGCTCGACGTGCAAGTTCGCGAGCGCAAGCGCAATCTCGGCCGGCGCATGCAAAGCCTTGAACAGGTGGAAAACGCCGAGGGCGAACTCGGCCAGCGCATCGCCCAATTGCGCAAGCAAGCCAGTGACATGCGCCACCAGCGCGCCCAATTGCGCCAGTATTTCGAGGGAGCCATGAAGTGAGTGTCCCTTGCGTTGCAACGGCCGCGAAGCCGCAACGCCAGGAATCGCTGCAACAGGGACCGCCGCATTTCGCCGAGCGACTGGTCGTCTGGCAGCGCAGCCATGGCCGTCACGACCTGCCCTGGCAAGCCAGCACCGACCCTTACCGCGTGTGGCTGTCGGAGATCATGTTGCAGCAAACACAGGTCGCAGTGGTACTCGCCTACTACCCGCGTTTCCTGCAGCGCTTTCCGACCGTGCAAGCACTCGCCGAGGCCAGCGAAGACGATGTCCTGGCCCAATGGAGCGGCCTGGGCTACTACCGCCGAGCGCGAAATCTGCATCGCTGCGCACAGCAAATCTGCCAAGAACATGGCGGCGACTTTCCACGCACGGCGCAAGGTTTGCGGCAACTTGCGGGCATTGGTCGCTCGACGGCAGCCGCCATTGCCGCTTTCTGCTTCGGCGAGCACGCTGCCATTTTGGATGGCAACGTCAAACGCGTGCTGGGCCGCTCCCATGCCCTGCCTGCCTCCGCGAGCACTGCGGCTGAATTGCGCGCCCTTTGGAATCTGGCCGAGCGTCTGCTCCCCAGGCACGGCATCCAGGCCTACACCCAGGGCTTGATGGACCTGGGTGCGACGGTTTGCAAACCCCGCAACCCTTCCTGCCTGCAATGCCCGTTTCAGAGTGATTGCCGCACGCGCCAATCCGGTTCTGGTGCCGCACCGCTGTTCGATGCGACGCATGGCTCAGCCCAGCAACGAACCAGGGGCAGCCCTGTCAAAGCCGTCAAAGCGCGACGTACGCAGACCTGGGTCTTGCTCTGGGCAGAGAACGTTCAGGCGGACTCCGCCTCGATCTGGCTGGAGCGGCGGGCCACAACCGGCATCTGGCCCGGCCTGTGGTGCCTGCCTCAGTTCGACAGCCACGAGCAGGCGCTGCGACATGCCGCGCAATTGGGTGTGCTGACTGGGCACAGTCTTCACCCCGTCACCCGGCATGCACTGACCCATGTGGACTTGCAACTCGAGCCCTTGCAGGTCCGCATCACACCGACGCTTGGTGCGCGCGAAGCCGGCAGCGCCTGGTTCACGCTGCCGGAGGCGCTGACCCTGGGGCTGCCGGCCCCGGTGCGCAGACTCCTGCAGACGGCCGCAAGCTCGGCCAAGCTGCAAGGCGGCCCACAGGCCCTCGCACCCGCTTGAACCGCCAGGCGATGGCCGGGAGCCCGCGCTCACGCCCCTCGCAGGTCGCACACGGCAGCGCACCGACGTCCGCAGGACAAGCTACTGCAAGGGCGGCGATTCGGCGACGATGCCATGTTGGCGCAAGTAGCGGTCGACCACATCCAGGCGCTGCGTGCCATCGGGCAATTCCATCAGGCGCTGCCGGGCTTCGGCGGCGATGGGCAGGATTTCGGCCCAGCGGTTGGCCACCCAGCCCGGCGTGTCCAGTCGGTACGGCGGCAGGAATGGCTTTTGCCGCTGCAGATCAAGAGCCGCAATGGCACGGCCGAGCGCAAAAGCCGCGCCTGTGTGACGCGCTTCGAGGGTGGCTTTCGGGTCATCGTCCATGGCGTGGACCCGACCCACCTGCAGGCCCAGCGCCACCGTCTCGTGACTGCGCAGCACGAAGCGGCTGCCTCCCCGGCAACGCACATGCAGCAATCCCGCGTCGTGCATGTCGCAGTCCAGCACCTTGGCGCGGCAACCCACGGCGGCGAGGTCGGCATCGGCTGCCGGTCGACCGATCTCACTGCCGGAGAGCATCAGCACCACGCCGAATTCGTCGCCCGTTTTCAGGCAATGGGCGATCAGGTCCATGTAGCGCGCCTCGAACACCCGAAGCCCGAGCAGGCCTCCGGGGAACAACACGCTTTGCAGAGGAAAGAGCGGCAAGTCTTGCGTTGCTGGCAAGGCCATCATCAGGCCCCGCCTGACGGGCGAGCTGCCGTGCCGACGCTGTCCGCGGCGTCGAGCTCGCGGTGTCGCACCAACACGCTGTACTCGGCGGCGAAGTGCTTGCCGAGCTGCTCGGCGAGAAACACCGAACGGTGCTGGCCACCGGTGCAACCCACGGCAACGACCACATAGCTGCGCTGGTCCTCGGCCATTGCGGGCAGCCAATGCTGCAGGAAGCCGGTGATGTCGTCGAGCATGCGCATGACGGCGGGCTGGCTGCGCAGGTAGTCGGCCACCGGGACGTCGCGCCCGGTGAGACCGCGCAGGGATGGGTCGTAGTGCGGATTGGGCAGCATGCGCACGTCGAACACATAATCCGCATCCAGGGCCACGCCGCGCTTGAAAGCAAAAGACTCGAACAGCAGCGTAAGCCGGGAAGCGTGAACGCCTACGGCCTGGCGCACCCAGGAACGCAACTGCGCAGGGCGCAGGCCGCTGGTGTCGATGTGCAGGCCCAATGAGGCCACGGGCGCCAACAGCTCGCGCTCAAGTTCGATGGCCTCGATCAGCGACGGCGCCGAAAACGGCAAGGGTTGGTCGGGTGCCACCGGAGCCAGCCCGCGTGCCGTCAGCGGGTGAGCGCGGCGCGTTTCGGAAAAACGCTGCACCAGCATGTCGGTGGTGCAGTCGAGGTAGATGAAGTGCAGGTCGCAGCGCTGGCGCAGACGACGCGCCAGCGCCGGCAGCAGACCCAGGCTGTCGGCGCTGCGCACATCCATGGCGATGCCCAGATGCGTGTGACCGGACTCGGTGGCCACGGCCAGAAGCTGATCCACCAGTTGCGGCGGCAGGTTGTCCACACAGTAATAGCCAGCGTCTTCCAGCGCATTGAGGGCGATGGATTTACCCGAGCCGGACACGCCGGAGAGGAGCACGAGCTGGATGCGCCCGCTCGGAGCGACTGTTTCGCCCGTGCTGCTGGAGGTGTCGTTCATGTTGGCCACCGGGTCGGATTCGGGGCGTCTTGCAGCAGTTCGCGCGCATGCGCCTGGGCGACGGCGGAAGCTGCATCGCCCCCGAGCATGCGCGCAATTTCGCCAACGCGCTGAGGCGCATCCAGGCTTTGCATATGGCTTCGCGTTGCCTCCCCCACGCTCTGCTTGCTGACCTGGAGATGCGCACCCGCGCATGCCGCGACCTGCGCCAGGTGGGTCACGGCGAGAACCTGGCGGTTCTCGCCCAGGGCGGCGAGCAAACGGCC
This sequence comes from Betaproteobacteria bacterium, assembly GCA_028871675.1. GTDB lineage: Bacteria > Pseudomonadota > Gammaproteobacteria > Burkholderiales > Burkholderiaceae_C > Thiomonas_A. The sequence continues at coordinate 16,603 of JAGWMO010000013.1, read as the reverse complement.
GACCGTATGAGCGACGGCGCCACCGATCCCGGCATCCACCTCATCGAAGATCAGCGTACCGACGGGTTGCTGTGCCGACGTGATGGCGGCTACCGCCAGGGCAATGCGCGAGAGTTCGCCGCCCGACGCGACCCGCTCCAACGGCCGCAACGCAGCTCCGGGGTGGCCTGCCACGAGCAGTTCCACATCCTCGGCACCGTGGGCTCGAATCCCATCCATCGGGTGCAAGGCCACCTCGAAACGGCCACCTTTCATGCCCAGGCTTTGCATCTGCTGTTGCACGCCTCGAGCCAGCTTGGGGGCAACGGCGGCGCGCAGCGCGCTGAGTTGCGCTGCGGCCCGGCGCAAGGTCTTGTCGGCCGCCTCGACTTGGCGTTCCAGCGCAGGCAGATCGGTGCCCTGCTCGAGTTCGACGAGTTTGGCCTGCAGACCTTGCCACAGCGCATGCAACTCCCCTGGCGGCACGCGATGGCGTCGTGCCAGCCCGAGCCAGGACGACAACCGCGCATCGACCTCCTCCAGGCGGCGAGGGTCGAGCTCGGTCTGCCGAAGCTTTGCCGCCAGCTCGTGCGTCAGATCGTGCATCAAGGTCTGGGCTGATTCCAGCTGCTCGATGAGCCCGGCCAGGTCGGCGTCGACTTGGCCGGCCGCATGCAACTCTTGATGAACGCGGGCCAGTTGGCGCGACGCGCCGGTCTCGTCATCGTCCAGCAGTTGCTCGGCGGCCTGCAGATGCTCGATGAGTTCAGCCGCATGCGCCAGTCTGTGGTGCTCGGCATTCAGCGGCTCCCACTCCTGCACTCGGGGCGCGAGGCGCGCAATCTCGGCGAGCTGCATGGCCAGCTGCTCACGACGGTCTTGCACACGGCCGGCATCCGCACGGGCCGTCTCCAACCGCTCGCTCAGGCCTTTCCATCGACGCCATGCTGTCGCGCAATCCTGGGCGGGTGCAGACGCCAGGGCATAGGCGTCGAGCAGTTCGCGCGCGGCGCCGCTGCGAGCCAGGCTTTGCCAGGCGTGTTGACCGTGGATGTCGACCAACATCGCCCCGGCTGCACGCAACTGTGTGAGCGTGGCGGGACTGCCGTTGATGTAGCCCCGCGATCGGCCCTGGGCATCGATCACGCGGCGCAACAGCACGTCGCCCTGAGGTTCGAAACCTTGCTCATGCATCCAGCCGGCCAACTCCGGAATAGCGTCGAACTCGGCGCTGATCTCGGCACGGCTACTGCCAGGGTGCAGCACCGAGGCATCCCCCCGCTCGCCCAGGGCCAGCTTGAGCGCGTCGATCAGGATGGACTTGCCGGCACCGGTCTCACCCGTGAGTACGGTGAAGCCGGCACCGAGTTCGAGTTCCAGTTCGGCGACCAGCACGAAATCGCGGATGTACAGACGGCGCAGCATCGAAGTGATCAGCCAGCCGCGGACGCAGCCATGCAGCGGGGCACGGCAGAGGCCGCGCAAAGTCGTGAGAGGCGGCAATGCATACGCTAGCCCTCGGCACCGAGGATTTCATGCCAGTGCAGCTTCTTGCGCAACGTGGCGAAATAGCTCCAGCCCGGCGGGTGCAGGAATATGGCGCGGTGCGGCGCGGTGCGTAAGCTGATGCGGTCGCCGCCGAGCAGATCGGCGAAGTGCTGCATGTCGAAATTCACGCCCACGTCCTTCGGCGACATCACCTCGATGTCAATGCGCACATGCTCGGGCAGCACGATCGGCCGATTCGACAGGGTGTGCGCGGCAATGGGCACGAGGACCAACCCGGGAAGGCTGGGATGCAGGATGGGCCCGCCGGCCGACATGGCGTAGGCGGTGGACCCGGTTGGTGTGGCGACGATGAGCCCGTCGGCGCGCTGCACGGACATGAACCGTCCGTCCACGTCCACGCGCAACTCGACCAGACCGGCGGCGCCGCTGCGGTTGACCACCACGTCATTGATGGCGATGCCGACGAAGATGCGCTCGCCGCCGCGCATGATCTCACCGGTGAGCATGGCGCGATATTCGCGTTCGAAATGCCCCGCCAGCATCGACGTCAGCGCCTGGCGCCAGTCGGGCTCGGCGATGTCGGTGATGAAGCCGAGCCGGCCGGAATTGATGCCCATGAGCGGGACGCCGTACGGCGCGAGCTGGCGTGCAGCGCCCAGCATGGTTCCATCGCCGCCCACCACCACCGCGACCCAGTCGCCAGCCGCTGCGCGGTGACCCACTTCTGCCAGACTGAGTTCGGCATAACCGGGAAGATCGCCATGCTGCGCCGTTTGCCGCTCGACCATGACTTCGACCCCGTTCTCCGACAGCCATGCACCCATTTCCGCCAACGTACGGCTGACGCCAACGGCCTGATACTTGCCGATCAGAATGGCCTGTTGGAATGCGGAAAAGGGCATGAGCGCAGTATCGAGCCGTGGGAGCCAAGAAGTGGCAATCGTGCAAAACAGCAGAGTGCTGTGGTAGCGGCTGAATTACAGCACAGCACAGCCCTGGCGAGCGCGCGGAGGATATGTCAGCCGCATGCCTGGCTGCGCTCCTAAAATCGGGGCGCCATGGATCAACGTGCCCAAGTCCTGCTCAAGACCCTGATCGAGCGCTATATCGCTGACGGCCAGCCGGTGGGGTCGCGCACCTTGTCGCGCGCCTCCGGACTGGAGTTGTCGGCCGCAACCATCCGCAATGTGATGTCGGACCTCGAGGACATGGGCCTCATCACCAGTCCGCACACCTCGGCTGGGCGCGTCCCCACGCCGCGCGGCTACCGTCTGTTCGTCGACACCATGCTCACGGCCCGCCCCGTATCGGCTGCCGAGGAACTGGAGCAGAGTTTCAAGACACAACTCGCCACCGTGGAGCCGCAGAAAGTCATCGTGCAAGCGGCGCAACTGCTCTCGAACCTGTCACATTTCGTCGGCGTGGTGATGAGCCCGAGGCGCAATACCGCCTTCCGCCACATCGAATTTCTGCGCCTCTCGGAGCAGCGCATTCTGGTCATCCTGGTCGATTCGAGCGGTGATGTGCAAAACCGCATCATCCTGTCGGACCAGCCCTACACCCAGAGCCATCTGGTGGAAGCGGCGAACTATCTCAATGCCCATTACAGCGGCCTGAGTTTCGAGCAAGTCGGCGCGCAACTGCGTGGCGAAGTGGAGCATCTGCGGGGTGAAATCGTTGCCTTGATGCAGGCCGCCGTGGCCGTGGGCAGTCAGGCTGCGGCTGAGCAGCAAGACCATGTGGTCATCTCCGGGCAGCAGCAGTTGCTGAAAGTCGACGACCTGTCGAATGACCTCGCCAGCCTGCGCCGGCTGTTCGACTTGTTCGAGCAAAAATCGCATCTGCTCAAGCTGCTCGACATCTCGGCGCGGGCCGAGGGTGTGCGCATCTACATTGGCGGTGAGAACGGCGTGGTGCCGTTCGAGGAACTGTCCATCATCACCTCGCCTTATGAAGTCGATGGTCAGGTGGTGGGTACCCTGGGTGTGGTTGGCCCGACCCGCATGGCCTACGACCGCATGATTCAGATCGTGGACATCACGGCCAAGCTTGTGGGTAATGCCCTCAGCCAGCGCTGAAGCGCCGTGGCGCTGGTATCGAAACGCTCAAACGCTCGAACAAGCCGCACCGTTTAACCTGGCGCGCCCTGCACTCGACAGAATCAGGCTGTGGCCCGCGATCCCGGGCATGCAGAATGCGAGGGTGCCCATCTGCAAAGCGCCACTCACCAGTCTTGGCCAGCCATGTTCGGTATACGAGACGTAACGCGCAACAGGCTGATTGCCACGTATGGAGAGAAATTGCAGTGCTGCCTGTGCCTGGATCAAGGCCTCACTGGAATCTCGTTGGGCATTGCCATCGGGGTCATGGAACACAATCCAGCCCCGATGCCAGCCGCCTGTTGAGCTGCAGCTCTTGCCATCATCGCTGACGCACAGCGTGACCCGCTGGCCTCGCCGCACAGCCTCGGACCTGGCCAGTTGCAAACTGCCCGAGAAGGCGTTGACACCGGCGCTCAGGCGGTTGGTGTCGATCATGACGCGGTATGCCGGAGCGGCTGCCGCCAGCGAAACCGCCAACAGCGCCACCACTACCAGCAACTCGACCAGTGTGATGCCGGACTGTGATGGCTTGGTCGCGTGCATGCGCTTGACCGTTCAACGCACGATCAACACCGGCATGCTGGACGACGCAATGACCTTGGTGGTGACCGATCCGAGCGCCATGCCGCTGAGCGCCGTATGGCCGTGCGATCCCATCATGATCAAATCAACCGCGTGCTCGCCGGCAAATTTAACAATCTGCGCTGCCGCGTCTCCATGACGACAATAAACATCCAGCTGCAACCCTGCCCGCCGCAGACTTTCACTCGCTGGCGCAAGCACCGCTTCGCTTTGCTCGGCGTAATAGCTGTCAAGCACCTCGCGCGACAGATACGATCTGGCAAGCGCTGTACCCACGGTCGATTCGACATGCAGCAACACACACAGCGGCGCTTCACGCCACCACTCGAGACGGTTCAGAACAAAATCCAATACTCGCTTCGTAAAGACCGAGCCATCGATTGGCAGCAGAAGACGTAGAGGTGGCTTCATGTATCCGATTATGACAAACCGCCCCTTCGCTTTCAACGTTTTTCTTCGCCAGTACCGTACCGCCAGTACCAACAAGGCTAAGGCGTACCCATCGGTCCCTTAGAATGAAAATCTTGCGGCCCTGGGCGGCAATTCGGGCCGTTAGCTCAGTTGGTTAGAGCAGAGGACTCATAATCCTTTGGTCGTTGGTTCAAGTCCAACACGGCCTACCAATAAAATCAAGAACTTAGCCCAGCATCACCCGCTGGGCTTTTTGTTGCCCGCAGTTCATGTAGGCGCTGTGTAGGCTTTTTGCGGGAATGGCCGGGCTTCGTATGCGCTGCGCCGATGTCAGGTTTCATCGGGTAGCGCTGTATGGGGTCCGCTCAAAAGTGGACAGACCTGGGCGCCGGGGTGAGATTTCAAATCTGCCCCTTTGCCATTTGAAATGCGAAAGGGCGCGTAGCAGGGGTGTCACGCGTGACACGTCCGTGACTCACGCGCCACATGACGCGAAGGGACTACCAAGGGGCTTGCAAGGGGCTTGCCGGTAGCGGGCCTGTACGCGTTGCAGGTGAGTCACGCGCCTTCGCTACGGAACAGAAACCCAACAGAAACCCAGTGGGTTTACTCAATTGCCCGCGCAATCGCTACGCCCTCGGACGAAAAAAACCCGGCGCATGGCCGGGCGGGTGTGGATTTGCCAGGTTCAGGACGGCGGCCTGAATCGCTGGCGCTGAACGTGCTGCGGCTCGATGCGCAGCACCAGCGGCGGCGAATCGTCCTCCACAATCTGCCCATCTTCACTGCGCACGGCTCCATGAACGAACACAGTCACGGCCTCGGACTGCGGCGCGATGCGCTGCTCAAGTTCCGTCAGGCGGCGCTCAAGGTTGCGCATGGCTCACCCCCAGCATGTCGCGCAGGAAGTCACGAAAACGCAGTGCTGGCCCGGTCGTGGCACGCTGTTCCAGCCGAGCAAGCACCTCATGCGGCCCCGTGCGCTCAAGCAGTCCCATCAACTTCTCACGGGCCTGAGCAACCCGCTCCGGTGAGCAGCGCGGTTTAGCAGCGATGCGCTCCAGGCGTTGCAGGCGGGTTTCAAGGCTTCGGCTCATGGGTTGACTCCAGGGCGAGAATGCGGGCCTCCAGCGTCGCCACTTCGTGCCCGCGTATCAGGATTTGCAGCAGATAGGCCAGCTTGGTTGCGCGGCTTTCGTCTAGGCGTCCATGCCTGGCGTCACGATACAGCCGGCCGAGTTCGTCAGTGCAGCCCTTCACCGTGTCGAGCACGATAGGCGGCCTGCCACGGCGGGGGGTAGGGGTGGCGTCCAATTCCACCACCTCGAATGTCTGCGGCGTCTTTTTGCTCACACGATGCCCGCACGCATCACCTGCGCGGCGGCCTCAAGTCGAAGGGTTGCCAGTTCACGGCTTGGCGCGAAGATGGCCGGGGCAAGCTCGGCAGCGTCCACCACGGCAAGCCACGGGCGGCGGCTCTGGCGATAGAACAGCACCGGCTTGCGGTTCGTCGCTGCGGCCTGCCGGCATGCCTGCTGCCACCATGCCGCAATTGCCAGTGCCTCGCACCGCTTGCACTCGATAGCCCAGCCGGGTACGTCCAGGCCGTCAGCACCACCGGCGCGGCTCTGGCCGATGTTCCGGCGCACCGTGTAGCCCAGCAGTTCGGACAAGGCGGCGAATAACTCGCGCTCGCGCCCTGCGCCCTTGTTTCGTTGCGATGCGCTCATTCCCACGGCCTCCCATCGTCTAGCGGCTCCAGGGCTCGGCTATGGGCCTTGCGCTGGCGCTGCACGGCGTAGGTTGTCAGCACCGCATGCGCCACCATGTCCAGCACCGGGCGCGGCTCGCCCTGCGGCGGCGTGACTTTTCGCCACCAACCGTCGCCCAAGTTCGCGGCCTCCTTGCGGGTTCGGATATGCAGCGCGATGGCTGCGACGGATGCGGGCTGCGCGGCCAGCAGGTAGGGCACCAGCAGGGCGAGTGTTCGGGCGGCGTTCATGGCTGCGTCCTTTTGTGGCGGGCTGTAGGGTTCAGGGCTTCGCGCACTTGCGCCACGTCCAGGCCCAGGCGCAGGGCAATGGCTTCGGCGTTCAGTCCACGGGCGCGCAGGCAATAGATGCGCTCCAGTTCGGCGGTTGTCATGGGTTCGCTCCAGGTTGTGGCATTGCTCCAGGCAAAGGCTTTGCACCCCGGCCCGGTTCCCACGCCCGTTTCCACCCTCCCCCTAAAGGGGGAGAGGGTGTTTTCGGGTGTTTTGTGGGAGTCCGGCAACACCCGTTTCGGGTGTTTTCGGGTGTCAGGGCTTCCATACCCAGCCTTCCCGAACTGTCACAAGCCCAGCGGCGTGCAGTCCCGTGATGGCCGTCTGTGCGCGCCCCTTTTTGTGTTTGGATTCACACGTCAGGCGGCCCCGGATGGCTTCAATGACGGCTTCCACTGGCGCAGCATCTTTGCCCGCTGGCACGCATTCCGGGATGCCCTCGCGGCCCGATGCCTTGAGCACATCCCCCAGGGCGTCCCATGCAATGCGTTGGTTTCCACCCTGCGGCAACTTCACCCGGCGCACTTCGCTGGCGCTGGTGTCGGGCACCACGGCGCAGGATGTCAGCGGCGTGCCGTCCGGTTCAATTCCCAGCGTCACCACCTCAAGGCGAAAGGCGATGCTTTCAGCGTCGGCACCGTCCTTGCTCTTGGCGATGTGCCAGCTTCTGGCGTCACCGTCGCGGCGCACCTCGATTGTCGCATCAAGAGCGGCATGCAAACTCGAATGGCCTCGCATGCCCTTTGTGGCGTCTTTGCCTGCGTGGTGAACCAGAAGCGCCAGGCCACCGATGCGGCGTTGCAAGTCGGCAGCGGCCTCGATGATGCGGCCCATGTCCTGGCTGCTGTTTTCGTCCACCCCGGGCGCGGCGCGGTTGCCTGAAGCGCAGAGCGGGCACGTTCGATGTGGTGTCCGTTCAGCATGCGCGCGCTCCCTTCACGGCGTCCATCACGCACCCCCTTGCACCACGCGCAGCAAGTCGGCAACCTTCCAAGCAAGACGGCCCCCGATTTTCAGCGGCTTGATTCCGTAGGCGTGGCCTTGCTGGCAATACAGTTTGCGCAGCGTCTGGCCTGATTTTCCCAGCGCGGCGGCGGCGTCCCGCGTCACAAGCACCGCGCTAGGCGGCATGGCATCAAGGTTCGGCACGGGGCTGTGCATTTCGGCTGCTCCAAAGTGGTTGCGATAGCCTCCACTTCAGACGTGGGGAAGTTCCCCAGCAAGCCTCATTTGCAAATCAACGAAAAACCCAGCCAGCCCGCATGTTTCCTAGGTTTGCTGGCGTTCGCGGCAATCGTGGGGACTGTCCCGCGTTGGCGTTTCCCACGTTTCCCACGTTTCCCGGCGAGAAAACCGCCTCACAGCTTGCGCGTTTTCCACCACTTCTCGCCCTGCAAAGCCTCGCGCTTCACAGTCGCTGCGCTCAACCATTCACCCCGTGGGCCTGCAATCCCGCGCTTCCTCAGCTCAAGCTCCACATGCTCGGCGTAGTCGTCGAGTTTGCCCTGTAGGTTCGCCGCCTTATGTGCGTCCCAGCGTGTCTGTGCAATCTCGCGGGCTATGTCCTGCCATTGCTCGGCTGGAGTGCCCGGCCCTGCAATCGTTGCAACTTTCCCCGCTGGCGCTGATTCCGCTTCGGCCAGTAGGGCACTCCCCAGCAAGTGCGGCGCGTGTTCTCTGGCCCATGCGCGCAAATCGGCTTTGCGCATGAACAGCCCTTCGCGCCAGTTGCCCGGCAGCGGCTGGCCCTTCGGCCAAGGTGAGACATCCGGCCATTGCAGCAGCGGAAGTTCGGCGGCAGCGGCCTCGAAAGTGCGCATGTTGTTTTCTGCGGCGCGCAAGCGCATGGCCTCGCCACGAAAAATATCCCATCCCTGGCGCTCGGCTGTTTCAGTCGCCAGTGCGCCGGCCCACCATCGCGGTGGTGATGGCGCGTTCCACTCTCCGCAGTGTGCGGCCAGCCAGTCGGCCCGGCTGCCGTATTCCGTCACGTCCATGTGTTCGGGTTCGTGGGGCGAGTTCACGGCCTCGGAAAACTGCCGGGCGGCTTGAGTCTTGATGTCTGTCATGTCTGCGCTCCTTCACGCGCTGGCCTTCATTCATGGGCACCAGGCAGGCGGGCGAAGGTTCCCGCTTTTCGGCATTGGGAGCTACCCGCTGCCTAGCCTGGCGCGAAACAATCAGGCCACCAGGCGCACCACGGCGCGCGCTCCCACGGCTTGCGCGTAACGCTGCACGCTGCGCAGGGATGGCGGGCGCTTGCCGCTCTCAAGTCTGGCAACCACGCTTTGCGTCGTTCCCATGCGCTGCGCAACCTCGGCTTGCGACAGGCCAGCGCGGGCACGGGCCGCAATCAATTCGCGGGCAATGGCGAACTCTGGCTCCAGGGCGTCATACTCGGCCCGCACTTCGGGCGCGGCCAGCAGGATGCGCTTGATGCTTTGCAGGGATTTCATGGCATGGCCTCCAGGCGCTTGCGTGCGGCTTCAATCGCAGCACGCGGGGTTGTCTGCGTTTTCTTCACGAACACATGCAGCACCAGCAGCGTGCGGCCCTGCATGGCGGCATACACGGCGCGGGCGATGCCGTCCCGTCCCCGCATCCGCATTTCCCACAGCTTGCCCTCGATAGGGCGCACATGGGGCAATCCCACTTGATGCGGCCCGAAGGTTTCCAGCAGTTCGGCAATGCGCAGGAAACGGGCTTGCATGTCTGCGGGCAGGGCCTGCAATTCCGGCTCGGCTGCTGGGTGTAGCTGCACTGTCCATGTGTTCATGTTATCGCCTTTTTGCTATCACTGCACCCGGCGCAGTGTCGGCAATGCCTGCGCGGCCTGAACGTCGATACCGGCCTGCTCCAGAATCCAGGCTTCGATGCGTTCATGGTGAATGCGCAGCAAGTCGAGCGGGCGCACCTTGTAATGGCGCTCTGCCGTGGCGCTGGGCTTGTGGCCCATGATTTGCGCCACCACACCGGCGGGGATTTCCAGCCATTCCGTGAGTGTCGAGAAACTGCGGCGCAGGCCGTGCAGCGTCAAATCGTCAATGCCAGCGGCTTTGCAGGCGCGGGCGTGTGGCGTGTTCGGCTTGGACAGTTGCCCGCTGGCGCTTGTGGCGCTGGAAAACACCCAGGCCTTGCGGCGCGGCAGCAGCGCCAGCAGATGCGCCACATGGGGCGTGAGTGGAATCATGCGCTCGCCTTCCACCTTGTCCCGGATGGTGATGCTGCGCCATTGCGTATTGATGTCGTCCCAGCGCAGGGATAGCACCTCACCAGGGCGTGCACCTGTCAGCAGCATGATTTGCAGCGCGGCGGCGAGGGCCGGGTTTTGAATCTGGCGCACATGGGCGAACCAGGCGGGCAATTGTTCCCGCGTCAGCACGTCCGATTTCGTGCCGGGCTTTCCCAGGGCTTCGCGTGTGCGGCGCGTCTTGGCCGGGTTCGGCGTCTGCACGATGCCTGCATATTGCGGCTGTTCTGCGCACCACGTCAGAAATACGGCCAGCAGTCGCCAAGCCAGCCGGGCCGATGTGGGGCGCGTCTGGCCTTCGCGGGCGGCCCATGCCTCGATTGTGGCGGCGTTCAGCTTCGCCAGCGGCAGCGGCATGAACACGGCCAGCGGGCCGGGCTGCGTTTTCCTTCCCTTGTGGCCTCTGGCTTGCGACTTGGCACCACCAAGCCGGGCCTTGTCCACGTTGTCCCGGTAGTGCAGGGCGCTCCAGTGCGGGCGGCGTTCTTCAAGGTATGCAGTCCACACCTCACCCACTGTCAGGGCTTGGCGCTGCTGTGAGCTCTCGGCCTGCACCCGTGCGGCGGCCTTGGCTTCGTCCTGTTCGCGGCGCTGCTCGTTCGGATTGATGCCACCGTCAACAAGCACTTTCAGCCGTGCGGCTTCCGTGCGGGCGGCGTCGAGCGTCCATGCTGCCGGGTTGCCTATCGTCACCCTCACCGTGCGGCCATTGCACCGCGCCTCGAAAACGTAGGCACGGGCATTTTGCGCCGTCACCCGAAGCCCCAGGCCGGGTTGCTTGGCGTCCCAGTAGATGGCCTGCTGCTTGCCTGCCAGGCATGCAAAACCTGCTACCCGTCCCGCTGTGAAATTCTCGCGCTTGCCCATGTCTCAGCCCTCCCAATCTGCCCATGTAGGCACCATGTAGGCACCATGTAGGCAGATTTTAGGCATGTTCGGGAATCCAGCGCAACGCTTTGATGCACTCCACATCGCATAAGTGATTGATTTACATAGGAGCGACAACACGCGGGAATGCAGCGGAATGCAAAATTGGCAGGACTCATAATCCTTTTTTCGTTGGTTCAAGTCCAACACGGCCTACCACGATTTAAAGCGCCCACGTCGGGGAATCGTTCCTGAGGCGCATAATTTGGGTTTTCTCCACAGACAACCCGCCTTGATGAACGACCAGTCCACAGCCTTGAACGCGACGATCCAGCCAGCTCAACGCTACAGCGACCTCGGGCTTGACGCGCGTTTGCTGCAGGCAGTGACTGATATGGGGTACGAAAGTCTGACACCCATTCAAGAGCGTGCCATCCCCATCGTGCTGTCGGGGCGCGACGTGATGGGGGCGGCGCAGACCGGCACGGGTAAGACGGCCGCGTTCTCACTGCCCATTCTTCAAAAATTGCTGCCGCTGGCGACGAGTAGCGTGTCGCCCGCCAGGCATCCGGTTCGCGCCTTGGTCCTGGCACCGACCCGCGAACTGGCGGATCAGGTCTTCAGCAACATACAAGCTTATGCGCGCCACACACAGCTGCGTTGTGCGTGCGTATTCGGCGGCATGGACATGGCTCCACAAAAGGCTGCCTTGCGGCTGGGGGTTGAAATGCTGGTGGCGACCCCGGGCCGACTGCTGGATCACCTCGAAGCCAAGAACGTCAGCCTGGCTCAAGTGGAATTCGTGGTGCTGGACGAAGCCGACCGCATGCTGGACATTGGCTTTTTGCCAGACCTGCAACGCATCCTCGCTTTTCTGCCCAAGGCACGCACGACCCTGCTGTTCTCGGCAACCTTCTCCACCGAAATCAGACGTCTCGCACAGAGTTATCTGCAAGATCCGGTTCTCGTGGAAGTGGCTCGTCCCAATGCCACGGCCACGAATGTGCAACAACTGGTCTACAGGTTGAGCGAAGACAGCAAGCATCCCGCTCTGCTTCAGTTGTTGCGAGAACATGACTTGAAGCAAACCATCGTGTTCGTCAACAGCCGTCTGGGCGCCAGCCGGCTGGCGCGCATCCTCGAACGCGACGGGTTGAAAGCGCAAGCGATGCACGGCGACAAGTCGCAAGCCGAACGCTTGGCGACGCTGGACGCCTTCAAGCGCAACGAGGTTGCCGTACTCGTGGCGACCGACGTCGCAGCGCGCGGATTGGACATCGTCGAATTGCCCGGTGTGATCAACTATGACGTACCGTTCAGCGCGGAAGATTATGTGCACCGCATTGGTCGCACAGGTCGCGCTGGAGCCTCGGGCCTGGCGATCACCTTGGCCACCGAGCGCGACAGCCGCTCGCTCAGTGATATCGAAAAACTGATCAAGCGCGGCATTGAAGTTCGCACGCTCGCGGTGGAGCCGCGAACGAGCCGCCGGCCGGTGCACCCGGAAAAATCAACGGATTCGTCCACACCTGCGCTGGCCCGCGCAAGCAGCAACCATCGGCCTGGGCCACGCGACAGCTGGTTCGACAAACCCTACGAAGCCGACCCGAACGCTCGGGCCATTTGGGAAGACAACCCGACCGTGCCATCGCGCGGCGCCATCTCGCCCAACATTCGCCCACGTCGCGCACTTGCTGCGTTGCTCGGGGGCAAACCTTCAGCCAAGTAGAGACGCACGACCGAGGCATCTCGATCCGCCTTGCAGGCCAGCCCAGGTTGCGTCTTTTGGGGATGCCCGCCGTGGCATCTGTCCCAACATCGCCAGCACCGCATGAATTGACCGGATGCCGACCCGGCACTAGACATCGAGCCACTGGTTCGTCGCGTGTTCTAGCAACTCTCCCAGCGTTTTTCCCCTTGGGATCAGTCCCAGGGTTTGGATGGAGCGCGAGACCGCCGCGAGGCCAGGCACGATGCTTTCCGCGCCGTTTTGCTTAGACAACTTGCGACCTTCGGCATCGCGCAACAAGCCGATATGGCGATAGATCGGGGTGGGTAGTTCCAAGGCGCGTTGCAAGAGAATTTGCCGCGCGGTGGAGGCAGCGATGTCTTCGCCGCGGACCACGTGACTGACCCCCTGGGCCGCGTCGTCCACCACGACGGCCAATTGGTAAGCCCACGGCCCGTCGGCACGCTTGAGCAGAAAATCACCCACGGTCTGATCGACCTGTTCTGTTTGAACACCGAGGCGCCTGTCTTCCCAATGCACTAGTGCCCCGGTCGCCCCGGGCACGCGCAAGCGCCAAGTTCTCGGTCGACGACCGCCGAGCCCCTCCCTGCAAGTGCCGGGATACACACGCTCCTCCCCGCGCTGAAGCATCAGTCCCCGAGACCGCAAGACTTGGTCGATCTCGCGTTTCGAGCAGGCGCAGGCGTAGGCTTTGTTTTGCACCAACAAGCTGTCGAGCGTCGCTTGATACGCTGGCCCGCGTTGCGATTGCCACCACACTGGCGCATCAGGGATCAACCCGCAGCCGGCAAGCTGCCGCAAGATCTCACGATCAACCCCTGGTTTGCAACGGTGCTGGTCGACATCTTCGATGCGGACCAGCCAACGACCGCCATGCGAGCGCGCATCCAGCCAGGACGCCAGCGCGGCCAGCAAGGATCCGGCATGCAAAAGGCCTGTGGGCGAGGGTGCAAAACGGCCGGTATAACTCATCGCAGCCTGGAATTCGACCGCATCATCCGAGGCAAAGGATGACACGATGTTGGGGCGGCGATCCAGCAGGGCCCGAGATGCAGCCGCCGAAAATCGGCGGCTCGGCTGACGGCGCCGCGTGCGTTGCCGGAATCAAATCGTGATGTAGTGGTCCAGCAGCATGGCTGCGAACAACAAGGACAGGTAGACAATGGAGTAGCGAAATGTCTTGCGCGCGAGCATATCGCTGTAGCGCTGCTTGAGCTCCCAGGCGTAGGCGATGAAAATGGTGTCGAGCACCACAGCGGCAATGGCATAGACCAGCCCGCTCATATGCATGGCAAACGGCATGAGCGATACGGCCGTGAGCACCAGGGTGTAGAGCAAGACCTGAAGCCTGGTGTATTCGGACCCATGCGTCACCGGCAACATCGGCAACCCGGATTTTTTGTAATCGTCAGTTCGGTACAAGGCCAAAGCCCAAAAATGCGGCGGCGTCCACAGAAAAATGATGAGGAACAAAATGAGCGCCTGCGCCGAGATGCCGTTGGTCATCGCCGCCCAACCCAGCACGGGCGGCATAGCTCCGGAGGCTCCACCGATGACAATGTTCTGCGGTGTCGCCGGTTTGAGCAACACCGTGTAGACAACGGCGTAACCGATAAAGGTGCCAAAGGTCAGCCACATCGTCAAAGGGTTCACCTGGGTGTAGAGCAGCAGCATCCCGCCCGCGCACAAAACGCCGGAAAAGACAATGATGGACGATGTGCCCAATTCACCTGTCGCGGATGGGCGCCAGGATGTTCTGCGCATCACCGCGTCGATCTTCTGTTCCACCAGGCAATTGAATGCCGCCGCTGCACTGGCGACCAGCCAGATACCCAAGGTCCCGAAGACGAGGGGCCTCCACGCGGGCAAGCCAGGAACGGCCAGAAACATGCCAATCACGGCACAAAAAACGATGAGCTGCACCACGCGCGGTTTGGTCAGGGCGTAGAGTTGCTTGATGGAGTGGAGCAACCCGGGAGGACGAGACAAGGTGGAACTCTTCATGGTTTGGCCTGTGCGCGTTGAAGCGTGACGGGAACAAGCGCAGCATCGTCACCGACGAGCCTGCGCGATTCGAGATGACTGACCCGATATGCCGCGATTGTCAACATCAGCATCATCAAGGCTGCAACACCGTTATGACCGACAGCCAAATCCAAAGGATGGGCAAAAATCACCACACTGGCGCCTAGGGTGATCTGTGCAAACAACAGGCCAGAAATCCACAGGGCCAGCTTGCGCAATTCGCGGTAGCGACTCATGTTCCAAGTGGCTCCGAGCACGATGATGGATGTCAGGGCGGCGAACAATCGGTGACCCCACTGGATTGCGACCAGCGCCTGCAAGGAGATGGCCGAGCCGTTGGGGTTCTCCCCCAGGTTGCGCCAGAAGGTAAAACCCTGCGCCCAATTGGCATCAGGCTGGAAACTGCCGTTGCAGGTCGGAAAACCGGTGCAGGCCAAGGCTGCGTAGTTGGTACTGACCCATCCACCGAGGAAAATTTGCCAGAGCATCGCCAACATGGCAGCCCACACCAAGACCTGTGTAAGAACAGTGGTGGAAACCTTCGGCAGATCAGGTCGATTCCTCATCCAGAACCAGACTGCAAGCATCAAAAGGATGATGCCCCCCATCAGATGTAGAGTCACAATCAACGGCGTGAGGAGCAGCGTGACGGTCCAAGCGCCGAACAACCCCTGCAAAATGACCCAGCCCAGCAACAAGTACGGCAAGCCCAGCGCAATCTGTTTGCCATGCTTGCGAGCCCAGCTTGCACGAATGGCCATGGCCAAGATGAGCGTGCCGATGATGGTGGCCACGTAACGGTGGATCATCTCGATCCAGGCCTTGAATGGACTGACATTGCCTTGCGTACCGCCCTGCTCGGCCACGGCTTCATTGATTTGGTGATGCGCCTGTGCAGGTGTGAAATGGGCATAGCAGCCTGGCCAGTCCGGGCAGCCGAGGCCGGAGTCGGTCAGGCGCACGAAAGCGCCGAACATCACGAGGTCCATGGTGAGAAATACCAACAGTGCGACAAGCTTGGGCCAGCGCATGCGAAAAGCCGCCCACAGGATCAGGATCAACCCGGCCACCCACATACCAGCCTGTAGCCAGTGCAGTGAGAAGGACCAAACGGTGGGCACGGCCGTGGACAGATTGATCATGGTGTTCAGTGTTGTGCTCACGGCAAGGGCTCCAGATGCTTGGCTTTCCACCCTGCTGTGTTGTAGAGCAATTTCTTGAATACGGACAAGGTTTTTAATGGGTTCGGGTTGGAGGGAAACCGCATCATCAAGTTTCCAAGCGGGTCGACCAACCAGATCGGTCCCTCAAGATGCTCACCGGGCGCAAGCGGCAGCCACTGCTTGAGTTGATCGGGCTGCGCACGCAGGATGACGGTGCCCTGGGCGGGCTCGAAAACACCAGGATTGACGGGGCCGGAATCCGTCACCAGCCAGATGCGAGCAACGCGATAACGGTCATCTCCGGCTGCGATGAAGAATTGCCGAATATCGTAGAGCAGTGATTGGCAGGACTTGTCACATGCCGCCGCTCCAGCGACGATCATCAACCAATAACCGTTGTATTGGCGAAGATCGACCGACTTGCCAGTCAAAGTTGTGAGTTGAAGTTGCGGGACCGGCCGCTGAGGCTGAATCAGTTCGCCATATGGCGGTTTACCTTGGGGTTTGATGACGAAGAAAAAAAAAGTGCTTGCAACGAACGGCGCGACGGTGACCAACACCACCAGCCAGAACGTGAACATGCTCCGCTTGCCTGACTTCTCTTCCCTAGGGCACATTGGGCCGGCACTGGTCGAGTTTTCGCTCACGAATGCAACTCCTTGTGGCTTAACGTTCTGGATCGATCACGCACGCGCTTTCCCAGAAAATAAATGGTAAGACCCAAGCCCAGCGCCGTCATGGAATACCATTGAAAAGCATATCCATAATTGGTGTCCATGCCGACATCGGGCTGTGGCCAACTACGCACAAGGCCATCCTTTTCACGGCCCATTTCTTGAATCACGTAGGGCAGCATTTTAATATTGTGATACTTTGCAAATTGGGCAAGTTCAATATTTTGACGAATCACCGCTCCAGGCG
>JAGWMO010000051.1:0-4653 GCA_028871675.1 Betaproteobacteria bacterium | reverse complement strand
GGGTTTTTTCCCCACCGGCATCGACTCGCCGGTCAGCATCGACTCGTCGACCTGCGAGGCGCCTTCCAGCACCTCGCCATCCACCGGAATCTTGTCGCCGGGGCGGATGAGCACCAGGTCGCCCGGCAGCACCGCGGAGGTTGCCACCATGATTTCCGCGCCGTTGCGCAGCACCGTCGCCTTGGGCGGCGCCAGGTTCATGAGCGCGCGGATCGCCTCGGATGCGCCGGCGCGGGCGCGCATTTCGAGCCAATGCCCCAGCAGGATGAACACCAGCAGCACCGACACGGCCTCGTAGAACTGCACCCCCTGGAAGAAAAAGGTCGTGCCGACGCTGAACAGATAACCCGTGCCGACGGAGAGCACGACCAGCACCGCCATGTTGAGCACGCCGTTGCGCAATGCGCGAGCCGCCGCGACGAAAAAGGGCCAGGCCGGATAGATCACCGCAGCGCTGGCCAGGCCGAACAGCCAGTCCTTGACGACGAGACCGAACGGCGGCGCCGGTGGCGTGAACAGCCCGCCCATGGGCGAGTAGACGAACAGCGGGAGCGTGAACAACAGGCATACCCAGAACCGGTTGCGCATGTCTCGTGCCATGTCACGCGCATCCATGCCGGCGCCATGGCCCATGTCGTGCGCCATGGCGTCCATCCCGGTCGCACGTCCGGCATGAGCGTCGTGTTCGGCGCCTTCGGGCCTGGCCTCGCCATGCTCCACCCCAGCCTTGTGAGCACCCTGGGCATGCCTCACGGCATGCTCCTCACGTGGCTCGCACAGGTGGTCGGGAACCGACTCGCCGCGGCAGTGGTAGCCGCAACGCTCGACCTGCGCCTGCAGTGCGGCCAAGTTGGTGAAGGCCGCGTCGTACACGACCGTGGCGCTGCCAGCGACATAGTTGACCTGCACGTTGGCGACGCCGGGCAGGCGCCGGAGCTGTTTTTCGACGCCGTGGGCGGAAAGGCTCGATACCTGTCCGGAGACATCGATGACGCTGCTGGTGTTCATGCCGATCGCTTCATTCCGGAATGGGCTGGTCAGGCTGAAAACCCGACACGTGGCCGCTTGTCATGTCACGGTCAGTTGACCCATCATGCCGTTGTCCTCGTGCTCCAGGATGTGGCAGTGGTACATGAATGGGTAATCTTGGGCGGCGGGCTGACCGAAGTGGGCTATCAGGCGGACCGTTTCGTCCCGCCGCACGAACACGACATCCTTCCAGCCGCGCTCATGGTCCGGCGGAGCCATGCCGTTGCGCGACAGGATCTGAAACGACGTGCCGTGCAGATGAAACGGATGAGCCATCTCCGCATCGTTGCTGACCTCCCAGATCTCGGTGCTGCCCAGGCGCACACGCTGGTTGATCACCTCCATGTTCATGAACTGGTGGTTGATGGAAAACAGGCGCTGTATGCCAACCCCCAGGCTCATCCCGCCCGGGCCGGTGTTGCCCGAACCTGCCTGCCGGCCCATCATTCCGTTCATCATCCCGCCCATGCCGCCGGCCATCATGGCACGCATCCCCTGGAGGCTGAAGCGCCGCAGCGGCGCATCCGCTCGCAGCACAGATGGGGCGGCCAGTTTCGCAGGCAGCCGGCTCGGCCTTGCATTGGGGGCCGTCACCCGCAGTTGCAGCAGCTCGAAACCTTCGCGGTCGAAGGCGTCGGCATCCATCGGCATGCTGCTCAGCCCGGGAACGACCATGCCCGAGTTGCTGCGCAAGATCAGCGTCTTGCCCTGGAGTCGGCGAAGGTCGAGCAGCAGTTCCGCGCGTTCGCCCGGGGCCAGCAACAGGCTGCGCATCTCCACGGGATGCGCCAGCAGGCCGGCATCGCCGGCAATCATCTGAAAGCCACGGGCATCGGCAAACGCGAGGTTGTAGACCCGCGCGTTGGAACCATTGAGCACGCGCAGCCGCACCCATTGCGCGGGAACCTGGACATGAGGCTGCTCACAACCGTTGACCAGGAAGCGATTGCCCTTCATCCCCATGCGATCCATCATGCCCGTCATGTACAGCAGGGTGCCGTCCGCAGCCATGCGGCGATCCTGGAGTATCACGGGAATGTCGTCCACCCCCCAGGTCTGTGGCAACCCCAGGGATGCATCGACGCCGTCATCCAGCAACAGCAATCCCGCCAGCCCGGCGTAGACATGGGCCCCGGTTCGTCCATCTGGATGCGGGTGGTACCACAAGGTTGCGCCGGGCTGATGCAGGGTGAAGGTGTCGTCCCGCGATTGACCCGGCGCGATCAGGCTCTGGGGGCCGCCGTCCATGCGCCCCGGCACGTGAGCGCCATGCCAGTGGGTCGTGGTGGATTGGTTCAGATCATTGTGCAAGGTGATACGCACCAGCTTGCCTTGCGGAACGCGCAGGGCGGGCCCGAGATAGGCCCCGTTGTAGCCCCAGGTGGGCGTTTGCACGCCAGCCAGCAACTCCACCCTGCCCTGCGCCATGCGTAGTGCATAGGCCAGACTGCCGTCGGCCTCGGGTTGCCCGTGCAACTGGGCTGGAATGGGGAGGCGGCGGTTGAACGACGCAGCTTGCGGTTTCGTCATGGACTGCGCGCCCATGCCGGACATGCCCGACATTGCGCCGCCCATCATCCCCATGTGCTGTCCCGTCATGCCCTGGCCTCGGGCCAGACGCACCGCCCACAGCGTGCCACCGGCCGCAACGGCACCCAGCACTTGGCGCCGCGTGAGCGTTTCGGCCCCCGGGTGCGATGCCAGGCCGCACTGCAGGGAACAATCGACGTCTTGCTGGGGATCACTTGGCATGTCTGACTCTGGGCTTGATCGGGTGCGCTGTTTGTCGTCGTGGCTGGTCTCGCATGGAGGAGGCTTACGGCATCTTGATGATGCTCCTTCGAGGCGCAACCAATCACACAATGAGCTCATCATCGCATGGCCAGTCACCGCCAGATTGATATAGCGCAAGTATCGAAAAGCTCAAGACCGCAGCCTCGAAGTTTGCGCCGAGACGCATCCTGCCCGGCGTCAACTATCTTGAGCTGTCGGCGACAACTATCCGATCTCCGCCCAGGTTGCCTGGCGAAGCTCACCGCTACGGCAGCCGGTGTAGATGATGACCTCCAAGGCTGCTCGTGTTTGTTGTGCTCGGTAAGCCGCGACGGCCTGGAGTACACCCGCAATGCCGACATCGTCCAAGATCGCGGCATGGTGGCCTTCTGGATTGTGCCGACGCACCTGCTTTTTCAGGCGCGTGAGCTCGCCCCGCAGCACGGAGGCTGGATTGTTGGCACACCACTCTTGGCGGCCGGCATATTCGAAGACGGCGTTGATGCGCTGGAACACACGGCTGGCTGTTTCCATGAGGGGGTTGGATGGGGCCATCATGCGGCGCATGACGGTTTCAATGTCCCCTGGTTTGATGGAGGCCAAGGGCTTCTTGCCGAGGGTGGGGAAAGCATGCGCCTTCAAACTGCTGATGACCTGAGCACGATGCTTCGGGGTCAGGTGTTCACTGGTGGCATCAAACCAGCGCTGGGCAGCAACGGCGAAGGTGACATTTTCAACGGGCTCAGTGGCCTGAATCAATGCGCGTTGTTGCTGCGCCGTCAGTGGTGGTCCTGAGGTTTGGATTTGAGCGCGGAGTTGAAGGGCCGCTTTGCGTGCGTCGAGCAGGGAGACTTCTGGATAGCGACCAAGTCCACGCATGCTGGACCTCCCATCTTTCGTGTAGCGCAGCACCCAGCGCGGATTGCCATTGGCGGCGGATGCGGGCACGATGAGATTCAGACCGTTGCCATCGCTGAGGGTGCGGGTTTTGTCGGTACGGCGGGCGGCTTCTTGTCGGATTTCGAGGGCGGTGAGTGGAGGCATAGCGAGGTTGTCGAGGGTGCTGGAAAAGCGCCGCTGTTATACAACTCGCGAGACAAGTCAAAGCCGAGACATCGTGAAATCGCCTGACGTCACTTGAGACAAGAAACCCTATAAATTACTATGGATTCAACGACTTACAGGCAAGAAAAAAGCCGCACGCGGCGGCTTTATTTCAAGTTATGGCGGAAGCGGTGAGATTCGAACTCACGAACGGTTGCCCGTTGCCGGTTTTCAAGACCGCAAACTACTCTTTGTTTTTCAATAGCTTGTAGCACTGGAATGAATTTTTGGGACGTTGTGGGTACACTGCCTTGCGTGACGGTACTCAACAACGCAGGACAACTACATGCTTGATCGAGAGCTACAGCGGGAACTCCTCACCAACATGGCGGAGCACTACCCCAGAGCGTGGGATTTTCGCGACTACTTGAAGAACGTTCCAGAGAGCGATGAACAAAAGCTGGCCGCCAACCTCCAGTACCTCGACGAACATGGGCTGGCCCAGTCGGGGCTTCGGATTGGGCTGGATGGACATTTGTCATTCTCACTTCCGCAGATCACTGCTCAAGGCATGGACTTCCTGCAGGACGATGGCGGGCTGGCAGCGATTCTCGGCGTTGTGACGATCCGGCTGCACGACGACACGATCAAATCGTTGGTCGAGGCGAAGATCAGGGAGAGCGACCTTCCTCAGACCGAGAAATCGAGACTGGCGAGCGCTGTGCGGGCATTGCCGGCTGAAGTCACCAAGCACCTCACCCTGAAGCTTGTCGACATCGGACTGGCACAGAGCCATGTTGCCCTGCA
>JAGWMO010000012.1:0-83910 GCA_028871675.1 Betaproteobacteria bacterium | reverse complement strand
CACGAGGCGGCGCTGGCCGCGTTCGGCGCGGCGCACACCATCTTCCCCGACAAGAAGATCCACCTGCAGTACACCACCACCAGCCCCAAGCTGCACCAGGTCCTCGGTGTGGAGTCGCCAGTCTTCGACTGAGCGCGATGCAGCTTGTGGATGCGCTCGCGCCGGACTCTGGATGGATGCAGGGCAACGGCAGATCTGGCCGCTCCTGCGCGTGATTCCTCAGGACTTGCGCAGGTACTCGGCCAGGACGATGGCGTTGTTGTGGGCCTCGTCCTTCGCGGCGTACAGCAGCGTGGCCCGCTCGTGCTCCTGCAGCAGGCGGCGCAACAGGCTCACGGTTTCGGGCATGGCGTCCAGCTCGGCCACGTAGCGGCGTCGGAATTCGCCCCACCGCGTCGCATCGTGGCCGAACCACTGTCGCAGCGTCGGGCTCGGCGCGATCTCGCGGACCCAGCGGTCCGCCGCAGCCTCGTCCTTGCCCAGTCCTCGCGGCCACAGCCGGTCGACCAAGACGCGCAGGCCGTCGCCCGCCGCTGCGGGCTCGTAGACCCGCTTGATGTCGATTCGTGTCATCGTCCCTCTCCTCTGTGCATGGAGTGTTCGATGGCTGCATCCTAAGACGCCATCGGAGCGCCGTGTCGCGCGGGTGAAGCGATGGCCGTGCGCGGAGCAGGGTCGGTTTGCCGCACGCGTTCCCTGCGGCGCCACAGTGTGATGCGGCTCAGCGCAGCAGGCGCGCGATCACCCAGGCAACGACGGACAGCAGCAGGGTGGAGCCGAGGGGGAACCGCCAGGTGCGGCCGAAGGCCTGAAAGCGCAGATCCAGCGGCAGGCGGCCGAAGCCGAAGCGCTCCAGCTCCGGCAGCAGCGCCGAAACCACGATGGACGCGAGGATGAAGACGAACAGCCACATCAACGGGGCCCCTCGGCGGTATCGCGCAGGGTGAGCGCGGCGCGGCGGTCGCCTTGGGCAAAGCCCATGAGCGGTGCGCGCAGGCCGCGCCCGAGGGCGATGACCTTGAACAACTCGCCCATTTCGGCTTCCGACAGCAGTTTTTGCACAGCCGCGGTCTGGGCGAGACCGGCGCGGTTGCGCGGGGCCCCAGTCTCGCCTTGCTGCCCGGCTGCGACTGCGGCGCCAAGCAGGTCGAGCAGGCCGCAGTTGAGCAGGAAACGCGCCTGCGAGGTGTAGCCCAGCAGATCCAGTTCCGTTTGCGCGGCGACTTGGGCAATGCCGCTGAAGTTCACATGCGCGGTGATGTCGGAGGCGCCCGGCTGCCACAGCGGATCGTCGTGGGCGCGGTGGGCGCGGTGGCAGCGCAGGGTGCCTGCGCTGCGCTGCGGGTGGTCGTACTCGTGGGCGGGAAAACCGTAGTCGATGAACAGCAGCAGCCCACGGCCGAGGTGCTCGGCCAGCGTGCTGATGAAGGCTTCGGCGGTCTGGTGGATTTCCGTCACGGCGCCCAGCGGCAGCGCCTCCATGCTGGGACGCGGTGCAATGCCGCTGGCCCGCTCTGCCCATGCGAGGCGCTGCGACGCATCGTGGTTCTCCAGAAGGCCCTGACGCGTAGCGGCAGGTTCGGGGGCGCTCTCAAGAAAACGCTGGGCCGCTCCCGAGTTTTCTTGACCCCCTCGGGGGGCCTGACGCGCCGCGGCAGGTTCGGGGGCGCTTATCACAACGACACCACGCTCGACCCAGCCCTGCTGCGTGCGCCGCGCGAGTTTCACCGGCATGGCGTCCAGCACCTCGTTGCCGAGGACCACCGCGTCGAAGCGCGCGGGCAGGGCATCCCACCAGACGATGCGCTCGCGCAAGGGTGCAGGCAATGCGGCAACGGCTTGCCGCTGGCGCGCGCGCATGGCGGCAGAAACTTCGACGATGGCGTATTGCGCCGGGAGCCAACCCTCGACGTCGAGCGCGGCCAGCAGGTCGCAGGCCAGGCGTCCACTGCCGGCGCCGAATTCCACCACGGTGGCGAGCCCCTCGGCCCGCGCCACCGCCGCCACCTGTCGCGCCAGCGTCGCGGCGAACAGCGGCGTGAGTTCCGGGGCGGTGACAAAATCGCTGCTGCCGCCCCAGGCTCCGAGCACTCCGGGCGCGGCGGCGTAATAGCCCAGGCCAGGGGCATACAAGGCCAGTTCCATGTAGCGGTCGAATGGCAGCCAGCCGCCGGCTTCGGCAATGGCTTGTCCAATGCATGCGAGCAAGGCGGGCAGATGGTTCCAGGCGGGCTCCACCAGGCCATCGTCAGAGGCGGCCGGCAGCGCGGCTTCGGGCATGCGCCCGCTGTCGGGTTGCGGGGCGCCGGACGGTAGACTCTGCATGCTGTTCATCGTCCCGATTCTAGGTTTCATGTCTCCTGCCAACCCTCACGCGCCCAGCACGCACGCCGCCCCTCGGCCCGTGGTGCTGGTCACGGGCGCCGCGCGGCGGGTGGGCCGGGTGATCGCGCTGGAACTGGCCGCGGCCGGTTGGGACGTGGCCGTGCACCACCGTGATTCCGCTTCCGCCGATGAAGCCCGGCAAACCTGCGCCGAACTGGCTGCTGCCGGGGCCTGTGCCCTGGGCTTCGCTGTCGACCTCGCCGACGCCGCTGCGGTCCGAGCGCTCGTGCCGCAAGTGGCGGCCGCATTCGGCCGCTTGGACGCCCTGGTGAACAACGCCTCGCTGTTCGCGCATGACGACGTCGCCAGTTTCAGCGCCGATGCGGCAGGACAGCATTACCAGGTCAACACCGTGGCGCCGGTGCTGCTGGCGCAGGCGCTGCACACGCATGTGCAGGCGCGCGGCGCGCGGGGTTGCGCGGTGAATCTGCTCGACCAGAAATTGTGGAATCCCAACCCCGACTACTTGTCCTACACCTTGAGCAAGGCGGCGCTGCGCGAGGCCACCACGCTGCTGGCGCAGGCACTGGCACCCAGTGTGCGCGTGGTTGGCGTGGCGCCGGGCGTGACCCTGCCGTCGGGGCCGATGAGCGCCGCCGAATTCGCCGCTGCTCATGGGCTCACGCCGCTGGGCCGATCGTCCACGCCGCAAGACGTGGCCGAGGCGGTGCGCTATGTGCTCGCAGCCCAGGCCATCACCGGCACGACCTTGCTGGTGGACGGCGGCCAGCATCTCGCGGCGCAGGCGCGCGACGTCTTGTACCTGGCGCGTGCGCAAGCCGGCTGAGCCGCACGCCTGCCCATCCTCCACGAAAGCGATCCATGACGAGTGCCCTGAGCCTTCCCACCCTCAGCGATTGCCGCCGGCTGTTCCTGAGGAATTACGAGGTGTGGATCAACATCGGCGTGCACGACTTCGAGAAGCGCGGCGAGCAGCGCGTGGTCATCAATGTCGACCTTTACGTGCCCTACGCCGACTCCACACCGACGCAGGACAAGCTCGACGAAGTGGTGGATTACGACTTCATCCGCCGCACCATCGCTCAGCGCCTGGCGCGCGGCCACATTCATCTGCAGGAAACCCTGTGCGACGACGTGGCCGCGCTCATGCTGCAGCACCCCAGCGTGCGCGCCGTGCTCGTGTCCACCGAAAAACCCGACGTCTATCCCGATTGCGAGGCGGTGGGCGTGGAGGTCTTCCGCATCAAGGAATCAGCGCCATGAATGCCCCGTTGCCGCACGAGTCTGTCGCGACTGTCAGCCACGCCCAGGCCCTGCGCGCGGCGCGCGACATCAACAAACTGTCCAAGCGTCTGCACCGACTGGTGGGTCAGGCGGTCGGCGACTTCGGCATGATCGAGGCCGGCGACCGGGTGATGGTCTGCATGTCGGGCGGCAAGGACAGCTACGCCATGCTCGACATCCTGCTGGGCCTGCGTGAACGCGCCCCGGTGGACTTCGACATCGTCGCCGTCAATCTCGACCAGAAGCAGCCGGGCTTTCCCGAGCACGTCCTGCCGGAGTACCTGCGGCGCCGGGGTGTGGCCTTCCACATCGAGCAGCAGGACACTTACTCCATCGTCAAGCGCCTCATTCCCGAAGGCAAGACGCTGTGCAGCCTGTGCTCGCGCCTGCGACGCGGCATTCTCTATCGCGTGGCCGGCGAGCTCGGCGCCACCAAAATCGCCCTTGGTCACCATCGCGACGACATCTTGCAGACCTTTTTCCTCAACCTTTTCCACGCTGGCCAGCTCAAGGCCATGCCCCCGAAGCTGGTGAGCGATGATGGTCGCCACATCGTCATTCGCCCGCTGGCCTACGTGGAAGAGGCCGACCTCGTTCGCTGGGCTGCGCATCGCCAGTTTCCCATCATCCCCTGTACCCTGTGCGGCAGCCAGGACAATTTGCAGCGCAAGCAGGTCGCTGCCATGCTGCGCGAGTGGGACAAGCGCTTTCCAGGCCGGCTCGAAACCCTGTTTTCCGCACTCGGGAAAGTGACCCCATCGCATCTGCTGGACCGCAATGCCTACCCTTTCGCCACCCTGCAGGCCAGCGGCCAGCCGGATGCGAACGGAGACATCGCCTTCGACGACGAACCTTGCGCACCGCCCACGCAAGACCCTGTCGGGGAACGGGATGGCGCTGCTGTCGTCCAATGGATTTCGGAGCCTTCAGGCCACCGCCTTGCGGCAGTCGCTCCCGGAGGGCAATGAGAACACTCCGGGGCTGGCGCTTTCTCATGCAGCTCCGCCCGGCGGGCGCTGGGAATCGTCGCCCGCCGGGCGGAGCCGGAACCATCGAGGTGATCATGCGTCCACTTGCGAGTTCTTCCCAGGCCGGGGCAACCCCGGCTTCGGCGCAGTCTCAGACCCGCCAGCACCATCCGGAGCCTTCAACGCATGCCCAGCGCCGCCTGGGCCACCGGCTCGCCGGGCTCGTCGCACTCTCGGCCATGCTGCTTCTGGGTGGCTGCGCCACGCTCACCGCCGTACGGGCGGATGTGACCACACCCAAAGCCGCCCCGCAGGCCCTGGTTGGCGCCAAGGTTCAATTGCGGGCTGCTCCGTCGACTGCTGCGGCACCCGACGCCGATGTGTTCCAGTCCGCCGTGGTGCAGGCCATGACCCATGCCGGCATGGTGCCCCTACTGGGCCAGCCCGCTCCGTACACCGCGCGTTACAGCTTCCACAGCTATCTGGACTTCGAGGCCAGTTTCCCCAGTGCATGGCCACCGCCGGGCGCACCCATTCTGCTGCCCAATGGCGCCTGGATCTACAGCGGCTACCCCTTGTGGTGGAGCGGTTTTTCCTGGCCGCCACCGTGGTACGACCGCGTTTTCGAGCTGGAAATTCGCGACACGGCGACAGGTGCGCTGGTCTACAGCACCAGCGCCGTCACCGGTTCTTACCAACCGCGTCTGGGGCCCGTTGCGCAAAAACTGGCGGATTCCGCGCTGGCGGGTTTCCCGCTGCGAAGCGGCATGCAGCGGGTGACGATCCCGGGCGGATGAGCGCTCCTCGCGCCGTCCACCGCTGCGCTTCGGCTTCGCGCGCCGGTGGACGACACGGAGCCAGCGGGTGCTGCTTTTATAATCGGCATCCATTTTGCTTGACCCCACTCCACGAGGCACCGGGCTTGAAGACCGGCGCCGCGTCCTCATCTAGTCCCTGTTCCATCGTCTCTCCCTGCGGAGTCAACCGTGCCGATTTACGCCTACAAATGCGCTTCCTGCGGACACAGCATGGACGCACTGCAAAAACTATCCGATGCACCGCTTTCCGTCTGCCCGGTTTGCGGCCAAGCGGCATTGGGCAAGCAGGTCACGGCCGCTGGGTTTCAACTCAAGGGTTCAGGCTGGTACGCCACCGATTTCAAGGGCGGCGGGGCTGCAGCGGCAGCAGCCACGGCCAAGCCGGAAGCCGTGACCGAATCCAAGCCCGAGCACAAGCCCGAAGCAGTGCCTGCGGCCGCTGCGTGCGGCAGCTCTTGTGCCTGCCACTGACCTGGGGATTCGCCGCACGATCCCGCCCGCGCTGTCATGGCCGGGCGGTTTCGATGGCCCACGGCCGATGCCTGTCCTTTGCTCTCGAGAAAGCGCCGGGCCGCCCCAAGCCGACCTGACCTCCGCGGGGGGCAGGTCGGCGAGCCGACCCTGGGGGCGCTCAGAAACAAACGGGATTCGCTCATGCGTCTGAAAAACTTCTTCATGGCCGGACTGCTGGTGTGGCTGCCGCTCACCATCACCATCTGGGTACTGTGGCAATTGCTGTCGGTGTTCGACGGCATTTTCCGCGCCATGGTCGGCGCCCTGAGCGCGGTGGCCCCAGGCCTGGCGCCGGCGCTCGACCGCTTGATGCACATTCCCGGCCTGGGCGTGCTGCTGGTGCTGGCGGCCATCCTGCTCACCGGCGTGCTGGTGGCCAATATCGTCGGCCAATGGTGGCTGGCGCGCTGGGATGGATTGCTGGCGCGCATCCCCATCGTCAAGAGCATCTACAGCAGCGTCAAGCAGGTGTCGGATACCCTGTTCTCCAGCAGCGGCCAGGCTTTCCGCCAGGCGGTGATGGTGCAGTATCCTCGCGCCGGTTCCTGGACCATTGCCTTCGTCACCGGAACGCCCGCCGGCGAGGTGGCCGAGCACTTGCCCGGTGAGCACATCAGCGTTTATGTACCCACCACGCCCAACCCCACCTCGGGTTTTTTCCTGATGGTGCCGCGCGCCGAAGTGATGGAGTTGGCGATGAGTGTGGACGAAGCGCTCAAGTATGTCATTTCCATGGGCGTGGTGGCGCCCCAAGCGCACGCCGCAGCGCACCCGGAAACCCACCCACTGCCCCACACTGCGCCGCAGTCGACCAACGGGCATTGAGCCGGTCTGCCGGGCCTGGGGCGGGCCGTCTCGTTTGCCCCGGCCTTCTTCGACTTCCTTTTTTCCTGATCCCCATCGCACCATGAGCCTTCGCAGCCACACCCTCGGCGCCGTCACTGAATCCCTGCTCGGACAAAGCATCAGCCTGTGCGGCTGGGTACAGCGTCGGCGTGACCACGGCGGCGTCATCTTCATCGACCTGCGCGACCGCGAGGGCCTGGTGCAGGTGGTGTGCGACCCCGACCGCGCCGCCATGTTCGCCACCGCCGAAACCCTCCGCAACGAGTTCTGCGTGCAGGTGCAGGGTTTGGTGCGCAGCCGCCCGGCCGGCACCGAGAACGCCAACCTGGCTTCGGGCAAGGTGGAGGTGCTGTGCCACGCGTTGCAGGTGCTGAATGCATCGGCCGCGCTGCCCTTCCAACTCGACGACGACAACCTCTCGGAAACCACGCGCCTGACGCACCGCGTGCTCGACCTGCGCCGGCCCCAGATGCAGCACAACCTCCAACTGCGCTACCGCGTCGGCATGGCGGTGCGCCAGTACCTGGACGCGCAGGGTTTCATCGACATCGAAACCCCCATGCTGACCAAGAGCACGCCCGAGGGCGCGCGCGACTACCTCGTGCCCAGCCGCGTCAACGCCGGCCAGTTTTTCGCCCTGCCGCAGTCGCCGCAGTTGTTCAAGCAGATGCTCATGGTGGCCGGTTTCGACCGCTACTACCAGATCACCAAATGCTTTCGCGACGAAGATCTGCGCGCCGACCGCCAGCCCGAGTTCACCCAGATCGACTGCGAAACCTCCTTCCTCGGCGAAGACGAAATCCGCCCGTTGTTCGAGGCCATGATTCGCACCGTGTTCAAGCAGGCACTGGGCGTGCAACTGGCCGATCCCTTCCCGGTCATGTCCTATGCCGAGGGCATGGCCCGCTTCGGCTCCGACAAGCCCGACCTGCGGGTGAAGCTGGAGTTCACCGAACTCACCGATGTGATGAAGGATGTGGACTTCAAGGTGTTTTCCGGTGCTGCCGAATTGCCGGACGGCCGCGTCGTGGCGCTGCGCGTGCCGGGCGGCGGCGACATCAGCCGCAGCGAGATCGACGCCTACACCGAATTCGTCAAGATCTACGGCGCCAAGGGACTGGCGTGGATCAAGGTCAACGACGTGGTCAGGGGCCGCGACGGCTTGCAGTCGCCCATCGTCAAAAACCTGCACGACGCGGCCATTGCCGCCATCCTGCAGCTCAGCGGCGCGTGCAACGGCGACATCCTGTTCTTCGGCGCCGACCGCGCCAAGGTCACCAACGCCGCCATCGGCGCACTGCGCCTGAAAATCGGCCATGGTGAATGGGCCCGTGCCCACGGCCTGTTCGAAAACGCCTGGAAACCGTTGTGGGTGGTGGACTTCCCGATGTTCGAGTTCGACGACGACGAACAGCGCTTCGTGGCCTGCCATCACCCTTTCACCGCGCCGAAGGACGAACATGTCGACTACCTCGCCACCGACCCGGGCCGCTGCATCGCCAAGGCTTACGACATGGTGCTCAACGGCTGGGAAATCGGCGGCGGCTCGGTGCGCATCCACCGTGCCGACATGCAGAGCAAGGTGTTCGGCGCTTTAGGCATCGGTCCGGATGAAGCTCGCGCCAAGTTCGGTTTCCTGCTCGACGCGCTGCAATACGGCGCCCCGCCCCATGGCGGCATCGCCTTCGGCCTGGACCGCATCGTGACGATGATGACCGGTGCCCAGAGCATCCGCGACGTCATCGCCTTCCCCAAGACCCAGCGCGCCCAGTGCCTGCTGACCAGCGCCCCGAGCCCGGTGGACGAGAAGCAGTTGAAGGAGTTGCACATCCGCTTGCGCCAGGCGCAGCCTGAGGTGTGAGCGGCTCGGATCCGTCGCTTCAAATCCAGCAAAAAGGGCGCGGCCGCGCCCTTTTTGACGTCTGCACGCAGCGGCCATGTGCGTACAAAGTGTTTCAATTTTGTTCGCCAGAAACGGCTTCGCCTCGATGCCCGCATCTCGGCTGATGCCGTTCGAATGGACGGCCCCTTGGGCATCCGCATGCGCAGCACTGATTGCATACAATATGTCAGTATTATTGTGTGCAAAAATGCTTGACGTTGCGGAAGGGCGCGCCTAGCCTGCGGAGCGTGGTTTGTCCCTTGACCTTCTGGAGGCCGCGATGCGCAACATCCGCTATCTGGGTTGGATTCCACCGATCGGTACGCTGCTCGGGCCGCTGGTGCACAACGACGTGCATCCCTTCATCCTCGGCATGCCCTTCATCCTGGGCTGGATCGTGGTCTGGCTTGTGCTCACCACGCCGATCATGGCACTGGTGTACTGGCTCGACCCTGCCAACCAAGGCAGCAGCGACGCGGAGGGCCGGCCATGAATGTCGCTCTCGTCCTGATCGGCTTGATGACGGCCTTCGCGCTGTGGCTCGGCATCCGCGCGCGCAGCGGCCACACGATGCACCTGGAGCAGTGGACGGTGGCCGGGCGCGGCTTCGGCCCGGTGTTCGTGTTCCTGCTGCTGGCCGGCGAGATCTACACCACCTTCACCTTCCTCGGCGCCTCGGGTTTCGCCTATGGCCTCGGGGGCCCGGCGTTCTACATCATTGCCTACGGCGCGCTGGCCTACACCATGTCCTACTACGTCATGCCGCCCGTGTGGCGCTACGCGAGCGAGCACAAGCTCATCAGCCAACCCGACTATTTCCGCACCCGCTACGCCAGTCCGTCGCTCGGTGTGCTGGTGGCTGTGGTGGACATCGTCGCACTCATCCCCTATCTGGTGCTGCAGTTCAAGGGACTGGGCATCATCGTGCATGCGGCCAGTTATGGGGCCATCGACAACGCCGTGGCGATCTGGATCGGTGCCGTGGTCGTCACCATTTATGTGATGGTGTCCGGCGTGCGCGGCTCGGCCTGGACCTCGGTGGTGAAGGACGTCGGTATCCTGGCCGTGGTCATCTTCCTCGGGGTGTACCTGCCGACCCACTATTTCGGCGGCATCGAGGCCATGTTCCATGCCATCGACGTCGCCAAGCCCGGCTTCCTGGCGTTGCCGGAGCATGGGCAGAGCGTGTCGTGGTTCATCTCCACCGTAGGCCTGAGCGCTTTGGGGTTTTTCATGTGGCCGCACTCCTTCGCCGCCACCTACACCGCGCGCAGCGAACGCACCCTGCGCAAGAACGCGGTGCTGTTGCCGCTGTATCAGCTGGTGCTGCTGTTCGTCTATTTCGTCGGCTTCGCCGCGTTGCTCAAGGTCCCCGGACTGAAGGGGCCGGACATCGACCTGGCGCTGTTCCACATCGCCACCGTCACGTTCTCGCCGGCGGTGGTGGGCCTCATCGGCGCCATCGGCGTGCTCACCGCGCTGGTGCCCGGCTCGCTCATCCTGATGAACGCCGCCACGCTGCTGGCGCACAACCTCTACCGCCTGATGCACAAAGGCTGCAACGACGCCCAGGTGACGCGCACGGCCAAGGGCCTGGTTCCGGTGGTGGCCCTCGTGGCCGTGGGTTTCACATTGCACGGCGGCTCCACCATCGTCGCGCTGCTGCTGATGGGCTACAGCTTCGTCACGCAGCTGTTCCCCTCGCTGCTGCTGAGCTTGTCGGGCCGTAACCGCGTGACGGCGGCGGGCGCCTTCGCCGGCATCGCCGTGGGCGTGGCCACCGTGGCGCTGTTCAGCCTGGAGCATCTGTCGCTCGGCAAGCTGGTTCCCGCGCTACCGTCAGCGGTGGCCGATTTGAACGTGGGCATCGTTGCCCTGGTGCTCAACATCGTGGTCATGCTCGTGGTCAGTGCCTGGACGCGCAAGCAACTGCCCCTGCAGGCCGGCGCGCAACTGGCGGGTTGAGGCGCGGCAGAGGCGGTGCGGCCGGGTTGCTGGTCGTCCCCGGTCGTCCCGCCGCCGCGCCGGTGCCGCGTGTGGACGGGGGCTGTGGCAGGATCGCTGCCCCGCTTGCACACCCCAAGCGCAAGGCCCCGAACCCGACTCGGCAACCCGTCGGTGCGCCCACTCGCGGCGTGCCCGGCGCCTAAGATGCATGCTGCGCCCGGCATGGTGTTCGAGCGTATCGGAGTCACTGCCGCATGTCGTCCCCCAGCCCAGCTTCTCCTGCCCGGACCCTGACCCAATCCCCGTCCGCCGTCCCGGCCGCGGCCCACAAGTTGCCCGTGTCGGTCCTGGTGGTGATTCACAGTCCGGAGCTGGATGTGCTGCTGATCGAGCGCGCCAAGCAGCCTGGATTCTGGCAGAGCGTCACCGGCAGCCTGGACGCGCCCGATGAGCCCCTGGCCGCTACCGCCATGCGCGAAGTGGCGGAGGAAACCGGCATTCGCGTCGGCACCGCCGCAGTGCCGGCCGCGGCGCTGCGGGACTGGCACCTGGCGAATGTGTACGACATCTACCCCGTCTGGCGCCATCGCTACGCCCCCGGCGTGTGCACCAACACCGAACATGTCTTCAGCCTCGAAGTGCCGCGCGACACGCCCGTGACCCTGGCACCGCGCGAGCACCGCGCGCAGCAGTGGCTGCCCTGGCGCGAGGCGGCTGCACGGTGTTTTTCCGCGTCCAACGCCGAGGCCATTCGGCAACTGCCACGTCGGTTGGGTCGGCAGACATGAAGATGCCGGACCGTCGGCTGCAAAAGGCTGCGCGCCTGAGCGCAGCCCTGCGTAGCGTTGGCGGGCTGGCAGCGGCCGTCACCGGCCACGCCATCGCTCGCAGCCTGGGTGATGCCAGCGCAACACGCGCGGCGCCATCGGCCGCACCCGGGCTTGCGGGCGCGCTGCGGGTGGCGTCCTACAACATTCACAAGGGGGTGGTGGGCCTGGGGCCGGTCAAGCGCCTGAGCATTCACGCGCTGCAGGAAGGTTTGCGCGAACTCGACGCCGACCTCGTCTTCCTGCAGGAGGTGCAGTTCACCCATCCACACCACGCCCGCCGTTTTTCCCACTGGCCCGAGTTGCCGCAGCACGAGGTGCTGGGACAGGGCCTGGGCATGCACACGGCCTATCACACCAATGCGACCACGCGGCACGGCGAGCATGGCAATGCGCTGTTGGCGCGCCTCCCCATTCTCAGCGTGGCTCACCACGATGTCTCCGACCATCGCTTCGAGCAGCGCGGTCTGCTGCATGTACGCCTGCAATGCGCGGCTCCGCGCGTTCGGCAAGGAAGCGACAGCGCCGCAGCCGACAGCCTTGCCGTGCTGCATGCCATCGTCGTGCATTTCGGACTGTTCAGCGCCGGGCGCAAGCGTCAGATCGCGCGGCTGGTGCATTACATCGCCACCCATGTCCCGGGCGGCGAGGCGGTGATCGTCGCCGGCGACTTCAACGACTGGCGCGGCCAGCTCGGCGCCGAACTCGCCGCGGTGGGCCTGATCGATGTCTCCGCGCGCCAATCGCCGCATGCGGACGGGGGTCAGCCGCGCTGGCGCCATCGCATGCGCACCTTCCCGGCGCGCCTGCCGCTCATGCCGCTGGATCGCATTTACGCGCGGGGTTACACCATGCGTGCGCTGGGCCTGGGCTGGGGCGCTGGCTGGGCGCGCCTGTCGGACCATGCTCCGCTGTTCGTGGACCTGGAAACCGCAACCGCTGCGGTGGCTGGCACGGCGCCGCTGACCTGCTCAGGGCCTGGAGTTGGCGTGCGGAGTTGATATGGACGGCACAATGTAGCGAGCGACCGCAGGCCAGCAGCGACATCAGCCGACTCATCATCCGCATGCCCGAACCCGCAGCCCCCAAAAGCCGACACCGACGCATCTCCCGCCCGGGCCGGGCACGTGCCTGGCTGTGTGCAGGCTGGCAAGCCGCGCGCTGGTCGCGCAGCGCGCGGCGCGGTGCGGGGGAAGGCGCGGTGGCGGGTACGTCCGGTGCCAACCCGCTGGACGCTGACGACGAGACGTCGCCCGCTCCAGCCTGGTCACGCGGCAATTGCGTCGAGCTGCTGCCGCTGGGGGAAGCGCTGTTTCCGGCGCTGGAGCAGGCTTGGTCGGAGGCGCGCACCAGCATCTGGCTGGAAACCTACATCTTCCACGACGATCCCATCGGCCTGCACCTCGCCACGCTGCTGGCCGACGCTGCACGGCGCGGCGTGCATGTGCGCGTGATGGTGGACGGTCTCGGTTCCGGCCGCAGCATCCCCACGCTGGCAGCGCTGTTCGCCGGCAGCGGCGTGGAGTTCATGGTCTATCGCCCGTGGCGCCCCTGGCTCGACCTGGTGCAGCGCGGCCACTGGCGCCGGCTGCACCGCAAGCTGTGCGTGGTCGACGGCGCCATCGCGTTCATCGGCGGCATCAACCTGATCGACGACCGGCTCGACATCCACCATGGCTGGAGCGCCCAGCCGCGGCTGGACTACGCCGTGCGGGTGCAGGGCCTGGTGGCGCAGCAGGCGATGTGGAGCATGCGGCGCCTGTGGCTGCGCACCGTGGCCACCGGCAGCCTGCAGCGGCAGTTGCGCAGCATGCCGGGACCCGAGGTGCTGAAGTCACGCCAGGCGCGCCAACGCTATCTGGACGAATTGCGCACCTGGGGAGGTGAGCTGCCGCCGCGCGAGGACGTGCGGCAGGACAGCCGCGAGCGCCAGGGCCGTTTGCCGGCCGAGGAGCGGCCGACGCATCCCGTCTGCCCCGATGGCCAGCCCGGCATGCGTGCCGCGTTGGTGGTGCGCGACAACCTGCTGCAGCGCCGTGCCATCGAGCACAGCTACATCCAGGCCATCGACCAGGCGCGCAGCCATGTGCTGCTGGTGTCGCCCTATTTCTATCCGGGGCAGGCCTTTCGCACCAGTCTGAAACGCGCCGCCGCACGCGGGGTGCAGGTCACCTTGCTGCTGCAGGGTCGCATCGACTATCGCGCCGCCGCCTGGGCCGCGCACGCCTTGTACCGTGAGTTGCTGCAGGCCGGCGTGCACATCTGCGAATACCAGCGCGCCTACCTGCACGGCAAGGTGGCCGTGGTGGACGAGTCCTGGGCCACGGTGGGCAGTTCCAACATCGACCCGCTCTCGCTGCTGGTGAACCGCGAGGCCAACATCCTCGTGCGCGATGCGCGCTTCGCCCGCGACCTGACGGCGCATATCCGCGCCGAACTCGCCTACGCGCTGCCCATCGACCATGCCCGGCTGCAAAAGCGCGTCTCCTGGTGGACCCGTCCGCTGGTGGCCCTGGCGGCGCGGCTGTTCATCGCCATGGCCGGCGGTGCGCGCAATTACTGACCCGGAGCACTGCGGAGTGCAGAGTGCTGCCGGAATGCCGCACCGGCCCTAGTCGCGGGTTTCGGGAATAAACCAGGCCACCTGGCGGTTGAGTGGGTGCGAGCAAGCCATGCTCGCCAGCCGATCACGCATACCCACTGAACCCATGGAGATTCCCGACATGCGACAAGCTCAACATGAAACCAACGCGGAAACCACCCCCATCAACACCCGCAGACAGGCGCTCAAATGCATGCTGTGGGCGGGAAGCGGGGTGTTGTGGACAGTGGCAGGCGGTGTGCCGCGTTCAAGCATCATCGGCAGCGCGCAAGCTGCCGACATCCCCACGACAGACTTCATGTTCGCGCAGGTCAGCGACAGCCACATCGGGTTCCATGCGCCGGCGAATCCCGATGTCAAGCAGACGTTCCGGCACGCCGTGCGGCAGGTCGCCGCTCTCAAGGGGCGTGCTTCCATGCTGATCCATACCGGGGACGTCAGCCATTTGGGCAAGGATGATGAGCTCGACACGGCTCAGCGCATCCTGCATGACGCCGGCATGGACGCGCATGTCATTCCTGGCGAGCACGACATGCTCTTGAATCATGGCCAGGGTTTCTATCGGCGCTTCAGCCCCAAGGACGCGGAACCACTGGGTGCCTACACCTTCGACGACCACGGCGTGCATTTCATCGCCCTCAACAATGTGTCGGACTTCCGGCCAGGCGGGCTGGGGCGTCTGGGCGCTGGTCAGATGGCGTGGCTCAAGGCCGACTTGCAGGGGCGCTCCGCCAGCCAACCCATCGTCGTGCTGGCGCACATGCCGTTGTGGTCGGTCTATCCCCGCTGGGGGTGGGGAACCGACGAGAGCGCCGAACTGCTCGCGGCGTTCAAGCCCTTCGGTTCGGTGACCGTGCTCAACGGCCACATTCATCAGGTCCTGCAAAAAGTCGAAGGCCATGTGGCCTTTCACACGGCCTTGTCGACGGCGTTTCCTTTGCCTGCGCCAGGAGACGGGCCCGGGCCCATCCCGGTGAAACTGCCCTCGGCCGCGTTGGCGCAGGCCCTGGGCACCGCGACCGTCCATGTCATCGGCAGCGACACCGGGCTGGCGGTGGTCAATCAACCCCTGGGTGCGTGAGGAGCACGACCATGCGTTCATCCACCGTCATCGCACGCTGCGCCGTCTCGAGCCTGATCCTGGCGGGCATCCTGACGGGGGAGCGCCCGTTTGCCGCGAGCCATGCCCATGCCCAGGCTTTGCCGGCGCCCGCGGCCCAGGTTCGCGTGCTGATTCACAACTACGCCTTCCATCCCGCCACGCTGCGCATCGCACCCGGCACGACGGTCACCTGGGTCAATCAGGATGACGACGTGCACACCGTCATGAATGCCGACCATGGACATCTTTTCAGCTCGAAGCCGCTGAACACGGGGCAATCGTTTTCGCATACCTTTGATGCGCCGGGGATCTACCCCTATTTGTGCAGTGTCCATCCGTTCATGACCGGAGCGATCATCGTGAAGGCCGGTGCTTGATGGATGTCCAGCCCGCGTGTCGATCCCGCTGCGTGCGGCGTGCCCTGCGGGGGCGATGCCGGTCACGCGGACTGCAGTCGCGGGGAGTTGATCCATAATGATTGCATGCGATCGAGTGCCCTGTTCACCCTGCAACATCCTCCGCCAAGGCCGTGCTTCGTGCCGTGTCGCGGCGTTTGCGGGAGCCGCTTGTGGGCCAAGGCCGGTTCGGACGCGACGTGGCTGCCGCGCCCCTGGAGGCGCGTTTGATGCTGCAACCCCACAGCGAGGCGTTCTGGGAACTGATCCAGGCTGATGTGGACGGAGAGCTCGAGCACATGCTCGACGCCGCCGAGTTGCGGATCTACCGCGAGCATGTGGCCGACTGCCTTCAATGCCAGCAGATTCAAGCCTCGCTGCGTGGCCTGCACCGCAGCCTCAAGACCGCCCTCCCCGAACCCGAATGGCGCGAAGGGTTCGAGGCCACCCTGCGGGCCCGCCTGGCACGTGC
Organism: Betaproteobacteria bacterium; assembly: GCA_028871675.1. GTDB lineage: Bacteria > Pseudomonadota > Gammaproteobacteria > Burkholderiales > Burkholderiaceae_C > Thiomonas_A. The sequence goes on along the minus strand of JAGWMO010000012.1, from coordinate 67,908 downwards.
CGATGCCTTGGTGCCGTCCAAGCCCGGGCGACACGCGCGCTTCGGCCGCATGATGCTCGGTCTCATCGGGTTCGCCCTGGGGGCGGCTGCCATGGCGTTGGTGGTTGCGGTCCTGCCCAAGTCGGAACATGTCCCCAGTCAGCTGATGGCGGCGCAACTGAGCGCCCACCTGGCCGGGCGTCCGCTGGACATCGCGGCAAGCCAGCCCGCCGTCGCCTCGCAATGGCTGACTCGACGCTTGCCGTTCAAGGTTCCCGCGGTCAATCTCGAATCGACGGGTTTTCTGCTGTCCGGAGCACGCCTCGAGGCGATCAACCACAAACCCGTGGCCATCCTGGTCTACAGGCCGGCATCGGGCACCGGGGGCGAGATCAGCATCGCCATCTGGGCAGAGCCCGAGACCCAGGACTCAGCGCCGACCGTGCTGCAACGTCAACGAGACCACTTCGTCTACTGGCGGCAAGGCCAGCTTGAATTCTGGGTTTCCTCCCGGCTGCCCACGGCCACCCTGACCGCGTTTGCCGAGGCCTGGAAAGCCGCGTCGGTCTGAGTTCGCTGGGCGCGCGTCATCAGTGCGCGGGCCGTTCCCAGGTGTTCTCGACCCAGGCAGGCGAAACGCCCCTCTCGAGGTGCTCAGCTAGCCTTCCGGCTGTTGCGCAAAATGGCCTGCGCCAGCAAACCTCGCGCGCGTGACAAGCGCGACATGACGGTGCCGATGGGAATGCCGACCACCAGCGCAATGTCCTTGTACGACAAGTCTTCGAGTTCGCGCAGGACCAGCACCTCGCGGAATTCGTCCGGCAGAGTGCCCAGCGCCTGGCGAATCAGGCCTTGCTCCTCCCGTCGCAGCAGAGCCGATTCGGCCGAGAGTTCAGTCGCCGCCGCCAACTGCGCTTCGCTCCAGGCAGCCGCGTTGAGTTCATCGTCGTAGGACAAGGTCTGACCTTGCTGCCGGCGTTGCCTCGCGGCGCTGTAGAACGTGTGGCGCACGATCGAGAGCAGCCAGGCGCGCGGATTCTGCCCGTCGAAGCTGTCGAAGTACTTGTACGCCCGCAGGTAAGCCTCCTGGACGATGTCCTCTGCATCGTGCGCGTCGCGCGTGAGCCACCGCGCCAAAGTCATTGCCGCAGCCAGGTATGGCCAGGTTGCGCTTTGAAATGCTTTGGCCTTGGGGGAGTCTGCCATTCCTGCAGTCATGGGCAAAAAGACGGGGCAGCCCAGTTTATCGTGTGCATCCCCACCCGAGCCGGGTCGCCACGGGAACGCACCGGCTCGAGCCCTGGCATATAGCGTCTGGTTCTAAGGGTATGTGAAAACAGTATTTTTCACGCTGCCCGGCCTTGCCGAGAATGTCAAGCATGATGACCAACCCACCTCGAGCGCATTCGTCGGCCAGCGCCGCTCCCGACTCACCTGACCAGGTCTTGGCCGGGCAATCGCCCGGCCAAGACAGCCTGTGGCTTCGGTTTCGGCGTGGCTGCGTGTTGCTCTGGTTGCTGGCTGCGTGGTCCCTGAGCCAGAGTGCCAGTGCCGCGCCGAGCCCTCTGCTCACCCCGGCAATGCTGCTGGCGCGGTTGCCCCAGGTGCGGGTGATCGACATCCGCGAGGGTGATGCCTCGGCGTCGCCCTACGCCGCCGGTCATATTCCTGGTGCGGTGTGGGCACCTTATTCCAGTTGGCGCGGTGCGGCTGACAACCCCGGCAAACTCCGCTCCGTCGCCGACTACACCGCGCTGGTGCGCAGCCTCGGGCTGAACGCACAGACTCCCGTGGTGCTGGTGGCCGACGGTTCCGACCCCAGCGATTTCGGCGCGCCGGCTCGCGTCTACTGGACTCTCAAATGGCTGGGGCTGCAGCATTTGGCCATCCTCAACGGCGGCATGACGGCGTGGACACGCGCCGGACTTCCCGTGACGCGCCAAGCGGTGCGGGCACAGCCTTCCGACTTCACGCCGCGGCTGGACACCGCCATCCTGGCCAGCCGCGCCCAGGTCGCGCAGGACCTGCGCCACACGGGGCAAGTCCTGCTGCTGGATGCCCGGCCTCGGCCGTTTTACCTCGGCCAGGTCAAGGCGCCGGCCGCTGCCCAGCCTGGCACACTGCCAGGCGCGCTGGACTTCGACAACGCACGCTGGTTTCCAGGCGCCTCCGGCATGCTGCCCGGCCAGGCCGAGTTGGAGCGCATCGCCCAATCCATGCCGCATGCCGCCGGAGTGCAGCAGACGGTCTCGTTCTGCAACACCGGCCACTGGGCCGCGACCAACTGGTTCGTCCTGTCCGAGTTGTTGCACCAGCCCCATGTGAAGCTCTACCCCGGCTCGATGGTGGATTGGTCGCGCGCCGACGAACCCATGGCTAATGTGCCCACGCGTGCCCAACAACTGTGGGCGCAACTCCGGCAGACATGGGTGGCGCATTGAACGACCCGGGAGCCATCGCCAGCGCCATCACGCCGGCAGCGACCCATCGATTGCCGGGCCAGGCCGGCGTCGGCGCAAGAACCCGCCGTCCCTTCGCCCTGATGGTCGCGGCGCTAGCCGGCTTCCTGGTTGTCACCTGGCTGGTGGGCTGGCGCCAGGGGCTGCTGTGGTGCATCGGCGTGGGCTATGGCGTGGCGCTGTCGGCGGCGGCCTTCGGCTTCACCACCGGCTGGCGGGTGTGGATCACGCAGCGCGACCCCAAGGGCCTGTGGGCGCAGTTCGTCGGCATCGCGGTCGCCATGCTCATCAGCGTGCCGTTTCTGGCCAGCCACCCCGAGCTGGAGGGGGCCGACGGTCCCTTGTCCATCAGTCTGCTGGTCGGCGCTTTCGTTTTTGGCGCCGCCATGCAGGTGGCGGACGGCTGCGGTTCGGGCACGCTGTACAAGGCCGGACTGGGCCATCCGGTGAGTTTGGCGGTGCTGCCGGCGTTCGTCTTCGGCAGCTTTTTCGGCGCAGCGCAACTGCCGGCCTGGCTGGCGCTCGGCGCGTTGCCGCCGGTGAACTTGGTGCAAGTGCTGGGCGCGCCCTGGACGTTGGCGCTGCAGCTCGGCGCCTTGGCGTTGCTGGCCGCCTTGCTCTGGCGCTTCAGTGCGATGCGCGCCGACCGTGCGGGCCGCGCGGGCGACGTCGCGGCGGTCATGACGGGCGTCCATCAGCATGATGCCGCCAGGCGGCCGCAGTCACGCTGGCAGGGCAAGACGGTGTGGATCGCGGCCATCGCCCTCGGGCTGTTGGCCGCCGCCAACCTCGTGGTGGCCGGCCAGCCCTGGGGCATCGTCTATGGCCTGGGTTTGTGGGGCGCGAAAATCGTGCAGGCCTTGGGGTTCGACCTCAGCCGGAACGCATTCTGGGGCCTGCCCGTGCAACAGGCGCAATTGCATGCCAGCGTCTTGGCCGACAACACCAGCGTCACCGACATCGGACTTTTACTGGGCGCCCTCATCGCCGCCAGTTGGAAGGGCAGGGCTTGCCCGCGGGTGCGGTTGCCGTGGCGCGCCTGGGTCGCCTCGGTGTTGGCCGGGCTGGTGCTGGGCTACAGCTCGCGCCTCGCCTTCGGCTGCAATGTGGGGGCCTATTTTTCCGGCATCGCCACCGGCAGTCTGCATGGCTGGATCTGGTTTGCCTGCGCCTTCCTGGGCAGCATGCTGGGCGTGCGCTTGCGCGGCCGCTTGGGCATTGCGGGTTGAGCGGACGCGCCATGCCCTTGCCCTTCCAAAAATCCTGGCCGGCCTGGTTGCTGTGGGCCGTGCTGCTGGCGCTGCTCGTGCTCGACTGGCGCAGCAGCACCCCACACCGGCGCTTCGCCGAACCGCCCCCGCTGGCCCTGGGCAACGGCCCAGCCGCCGACGCCGGGCATTGCTCGCTGGCGCCGCAGAAATAGCGTCCCGGCCGGGACCGAGTCGCCGGCGCTGCCGCATCGGCTCGTCATTGCAGGCGCTACAGTTCGGCTTCCCGTTCCCGAAGCCCGCGATGCTCGCCTACCGCCATGCCTTTCACGTCGGCAACCCTGCCGACGTGCTCAAACACATCGTGCTGCTCGGTGTGCTCGAACGCATGGCCGCCAAGGACAAGGCCTATTGGTACATCGACACCCACGCCGGGGCCGGCAGCTATCAGTTGGCCGACCGCATGGCCCAGCGCCTGGCCGAGTACCAGACCGGCATCGGCCTGCTGTGGGGGCGCAAGGACTTGCCGCCACCGGTGGCGGCCTATGTGCGACATATCCGCACCTTCAATGCCGGCGGCGAGTTGCGCACCTACCCCGGTTCGCCAGCGCTGGCCGGTTCGATGCTGCGACCCCAAGATCACATGCGCCTGTTCGAACTGCATTCCACCGACTTTCGTCTGCTCGACGCCACCTGGGGCCAGCAGTCGCACGTGGAGGTGCGCCACAGCGACGGCTTTGCCGGGCTGAAGGCCATGCTGCCGCCGCCCACGCGCCGCGGCGTGGTGCTGCTGGACCCGTCCTATGAACTCGACAGCGATTACGGCCAGCTCGTCGCCTCCCTGCGCGACGCCATCACCCGCTTCGCCACCGGGGTCTACTGCGTTTGGTATCCGCAGTTGCAAAGCCTCGAATCCATCCGCTTGCCCAAGCGCCTCAAGGCGCTGTCACCGGCCGGCTGGCTGCATGCGCAACTCTCCACCGCCGCGCCCCGTCCCGATGGCTTCGGTCTCATGGGCAGTGGCATGTTCGTCATCAACCCGCCCTTCGGCCTGCAGGAGAGCCTCAAAGCCACCTTGCCCTGGCTGGCCCGCACGCTGGGGCTGGACGGGGCCGGCAAACATGTGCTGGAAGGGCATACGCCCTAGGAGCGGCCCGGTGCCGATGGGGGCGTGCCCGGCTTGCCGCCTGATCGCCCATCGCAAGGTGCTGCAGGCGCTGATCCTGCCCGCGATGGACCTGACACGACCTGCCCGGGCGTGGCGCCGGTGCCCGCGGACCGTGTGAGCGCAGCGGGATAATGGGCAGCCGCTGCCTCACCCTTTGCCCTGCGGCGCCGGCCCATCACCGGCCTTTCCTCCTCCGACCATGCGCATGCCCTATCCCCGCTCCTTCTCCAGCCTGTTGCTGGCGGGCTTCGCGCTGGTGACGCTGCCGCTGCTGGCCGGAATGGCCTACACCGCCGTGGTGCAGGAGCGATTGGCGGTGCAGACCCGGCAATCGATCACGCTCACGGTGAAGGTCACGCGCACCACGCGGCAGTTGGCGGAAGACATCTCCAGCCTGCAGCGCGCCGCCGGACAGTTCTATGTGCTGCAGGATCCGCAGTTGCGCTCGGGTATGCACGAGGCCCACGAATCGATCCGGCAGGCGCTGCAAAACCTGCAGGCCATGCCGTTCGGCCCGTCGAATACCGAACGCATCCGGCAAATCGGCCAGCACGAAGATGCGCTGTATGCCCAGTTGAATGATCCGGCCAACGTCGGTTTGCGTCGTTTCGACTCGTTCGCCGGCGAGTTCAACACCCTCGGCCGACTGTCCGATCAGGTGGCCGTGGCGGGCAACGCCATGGTGGAGGATCAGGCCGCTTCGCTCATACGCCGCGCCCATGCCCTGCGCATCGTGCTGCTGAGTCAGGCTGCCGCGGCAGTGCTGTTGTCGCTGCTCATTGCGGGCCTGTTTTCGTGGCTGCTGGGCCGGCCGGTGCGCCAGATCGACCAGGCCATCCGTCGCCTCGGGGCGGGCGACCTCCAGCCCCAGCCGCGGGTGCAAGGCCCCATCGACCTGGTGTTTCTCGGCCAGCAGCTCGACTGGCTGCGCCAGCGCCTGCGCGAATTGGACGAGCAGAAATTACGTTTTTTGCGGCATGTCTCGCACGAGCTGAAAACCCCGCTGGCCTCGCTGCGCGAAGGTGTGGAGCTGCTGATCGATGGCGTGGGCGGCAAGCTCACGGCGCAACAACGCGAGATCACGCAGATCATGCGCGGCAATGCCCGTGATCTGCAGGCGCGCATCGAGAATCTCATCGGCTACAGCCGTGCCCAGCGCCAGCTCGATCCACTGATCTCCAGCGGCGTGGACCTCGCCGCCCTGCTCGACAATGTGGTGCGCCGCAACGATCTGGCGCTGCGCGCCAAGCGTCTGCAGGTCGTGCGCAGTGGCCATACGCCCTTGCTCAAGGCGGATCGCGGCAAGCTCGACACCCTGTTCGAGAACCTGTTGATCAACGCCATGCGCTTCAGCCCCGAGGGCGGGAGCATCCAGATCGACCTGCGCAGTGCCGATGGCGTGGTGCAGGCCACCGTGAGCGACGCGGGTCCGGGCGTGGACGAGAACGATCGCGCCCATTTGTTCAAACCCTTTTTCCAGGGCTGCCGCCAGCCCCCGGCGGCAGCGCCGGGCAGCGGTCTGGGGCTGGCCATTGCCCAGGAATATGCGCAATTGCATGGCGGCGAAATCCACCTCTGCGACACCCCCGATCGCCCCGGCGCCAGCTTCTGTGTGCATCTGCCGCTGCAACCCGGGTTGCAGGCCGCGGGCGCAAACGCCACGGCCACGGCACCGATCTCCACCTCGACTCCCGCCACAATCGCCACAGCCGCTCCCGCCGCCGGCTCGAGCCGCCGTGGTTTGGCGGGCGCAGCACCGCAGCGCAACGAGCACGCCGACTCCAGCGCGGACCCGGACGCGCAATGGCAACCGACCCAACCCTCCAACGACGCATCCCCATGAACCGACCGTTTTTTTTGACGCGCCACTGCAAGCGCTCAGGAGCAGCACGGGCCGCGCGATGCGCGGTTGCCGCCAGCCTCGGCACGCTGGCCCTGCTGTCCGGCTGTGCACCGCTGCCGACGCACCCAGCGTCTGGCGCCGCGGCGCATGGCGAATCGCCATCGGCCCAGTCCCCTCGTCTGCAGGCCGCGGCTGCCAACCCGGCGGCGACATCGGCGGCGGCCATCGCCTCGTTGTTCAAGCCCGAGCCGTTGAGCATGCCGTGGATTGGCGACACTTTGCGCCAGATCGCCCTGGATACGCAGGCGGCGGCCAACGCCGAACAGCAGCGGCTGCAAGCCCTGGGGGCGCAGCGCACGCCGGCGGACAAGCTCAAGCTGGCGTATTTGCTGGTGGCCCGCGCCGCGCCCACGCCGGAGGAAGCCACTCAGGCACAGGACTTGCTCAGAGGACTGGATAACCAGACCGAGGATCCGGCGTCCAAGCAGTTCATCCGTGTCATGCAGCGCATGACGCGCCAGACCCTGGACTTGGCGCAACTGCGCGCCGAACTGGCCCGCAGCAACAAACAAGTAGCCGATCTGCAGGACAAGATCGGTCAGATCAAGAACCTGGAGGTCGAATTGCAAGATCGTGCCCAAAGCCGGCCGGGGCCGGCGAAATGAGCCTGATGGCACCCAACGTTCTGGTGGTCGATGACGACGCCGACCTGCTGCGCCTGCTCGGCATGCGCTTGCAGTCGGCCGGCTACAAGCCGGTGGCGGCCAGCAGCGGCGAGGAGGCGCTGGCGCGGCTGGCGGTGACGCGTCCGCGCGCGGTCATCACCGATCTGCGCATGCCCGGCATGGATGGCATGGCATTGTTCGAGCGCATCCACGCCGTCGACCCCTCGCTGCCGGTCATCATTCTCACCGCGCACGGCACCATTCCCGACGCGGTTTCGGCAGCGCAGAGCGGCGTCTTCGGCTACCTCACCAAGCCGTTCGAAGCGCCGGAATTGCTGGCCCTGCTGGCGCGCGCCGTGGGCAGCGGCAGCCCGGAGAGCGGCCAGGCGGTGCGGCCACGCTTTCCCGATATCGTCACCGCCAGCCCCCTGATGAACGCCCTGCTCGACGAGGTGGCACTGGTGGCGACGAGCGAGGCCGGGGTCCTCATCCAGGGCGAATCCGGCACCGGCAAGGAGATGCTGGCGCGTGCCGTGCATCAGGCCAGCCCGCGCAAACGTGGGCCTTTCGTCGCCATCAACTGCGCCGCCATACCCGAGGCGCTGCTCGAATCCGAACTCTTCGGCCATGCCAAAGGCGCCTTCACCGGCGCCGACAGCGCCCGCAAGGGCTTGTTCCAGACGGCGCAGGGCGGTACCGTGTTTCTCGACGAAATCGGCGATATGCCCCTGGCGCTGCAGGCCAAACTGCTGCGCGTGCTGCAGGAGCGCGAGGTGCGCCCGGTGGGGGCCAGCCAGTCGCTGCCGGTGGATGTGCGCATCGTCTCGGCCACCCACCGCGACCTGGAAGCGGCGATCGCCGAGCAGCAGTTCCGCGAAGATTTGTTCTACCGCCTCAATGTGGTCAACCTGCACATTCCACCGCTGCGCGAGCGCCGCGAGGACATCGCTCCACTGGCCCAGCACTTCGTCGACAAACTGGCGAAAAAGCATGGTCGCCGCATCGTCGGCTTCGCCACCGATGCCCTGGACCTGCTGATGCGCGCGGAGTGGCCCGGCAATATCCGCCAACTCATGAACGTGGTGGAGCAATGCTGCGCGCTGTGCACCACCGTGCGGATTCCGGCGGCGCTGGTGACGCGCGCGCTGCGCAACAAGCCGACGGAAATTTTGAGCTACGCCGAGGCCAAGGACCGCTTCGAGCGCGACTACCTCGTGAACCTGATGAAGCTCACCGGCGGCCAGGTGACCGAGGCATCACGCCTGGCGCAGCGCAACCGCACCGAGTTCTACCGCCTGCTGCAAAAGCACGCGCTGTCGCCAGCGCTGTTCAAGTCGACTGACTAGGGCTTGTTCACGCGCTGTCCGCCGGTTCAGGACGAGCGTGGGGGGCCATCGTCCCTGGCTCCCTTGTCGCCTGGGGTTTTGCCAGAGTCGCTGAAAAGCGACAAAAACAATCCACTGAATCATGCGGTTGCATGGCATGCACCGTAGTCGTCGGCTGATGGCGACAGTTTGCAGCGTTCACGGGCATGGCTTGTGACCGGGGCCCTTGAGTGTCCGATTTGTGATGCGCAAGTTATTGATTCAAAACATTAAAATGACCTGGCACGCAAACTGCAATATCAGGGCATGGGTGTGTTGAATCGGTTCTCGGCACATCACCCTCCAATCTGAATCAGGAACGACCCGATGCATTCCGTCATGTTGAGCAAACCCTGGATTCCCGCGATCGGTTTTGCCACGACCCTCTTGCTGGCCAGTTTGATGTCAGGGCAAGCCCGCGCAGCCGGCATGCCTGCCGAAACCACGGCACAGACGGCCACTGTTCAACCAACAACCTACAGCGCCGCGAAAAGCAGCGCCTCCGCTCCTGACAAGGCGGGCGAAAAAACCGACAAGATGAAAAAAGACGGTACCAAGAAAGAATGAATTCGTCAGGCTGCGCCTGACCCCGGTTGTTGTCTCCTCCCCCCTTGGCCAAGCGCATGCTTGGCATTTTTTTGCGCGCCGCGCGGGTAAAAATGGCCCGGCAGATCCCGCGCCGAACAGCTCAAGCGCGAGGTTTTGCGAGATTCAAGACAGCGCCAGATCGTGGGATGACCAGACCTCGACGCGGTTGCGTCCACGCTGCTTGGCCTGGTAGAGCGCCTTGTCGGCACGTGCGAGCAGGTCGTCGATGCCGCGGTCGGAGGTTTCCGGATCGGCGGCATCGGCAATGCCGACACTCACGGTGAGCTGCTGGCGCAGGGGGGCGTCGTCCATTCCCGCAGATTCCTGGATGGCCAGGCGCAGACGCTGCGCGAAGTCGTAGGCGCGCTGTCCGCTGCAGTGGGGCAGGACGATGGCAAACTCGTCGCCACCGAGGCGTCCGAAGAGATCGGTGCTGCGCAGATGGGACTTGCACAGCATGGAGAAGCTGCGCAGCGCGCGATCGCCGGCGGGGTGGCCGTAAACATCGTTGAGCTGCTTGAAGTGATCGAGGTCGATGGCCAGCAGCGACAGATCGTGGCTGAGTCGACGCGCCTCGTGAAACGCGGCTGAAGCCAGGGCCAGGAAATGGCGGCGGTTGGACACGCCGGTGAGCGAGTCGGTGTAGGCCAGCTCCCGCAGACTGAGTTCGCGCTGCTTGGTGGGGGTGATGTCCTTGAAGGCAAAGATCAGCGCCTCTTCGTCCTGGTAATGCGTGTGGGTGATGGACAGCAGCAACCAGAGCAAGCTGCCGTCGAAGCGACGAAATTTGACCTCCTGCCCGCTCACGGTGCCTTCGCGCAGCACACGCGCAACGATGGCGTCGCGTTGCGCCGGGTCGGCCCAGAGACTGCGCATGGGCCTGCCGTGATACTCGGCATGGCTGGCGCGGAAGAGTTCGTCCGAGGCGCGGTTGGAGAACATCAGGCCGGTGTCTCTCAGGCGGGTGATGACCAGGGGCACTGGCGATTCATCGACCAAAAAGCGAAAGCGCTGCTCGTCCCGTTGCAACTGGTCCTGCAGGCGTTTGAGCTCGGAGATGTCCTGCAGGGTGGTGACGATGCCCAGCGGCTTGCCGCCGGAATCGGTCACCTGGGCCTTGTTCAGGATCCACACCGATTCTTCGCCCTCGACCGGGAGTTGGCGGCACTCCTGGGACAGCGACCGGCCTTCAGCCAGCAGCTTGCGGTCCATGGCTGTCCAGGTGTGCAGGAGGCTGTCTTCGAAGATCTCCTCGGGCGGACGCCCCAGCATGGCCTCGTGGCTGCGTCCCAGCAACTGGGCGAAGGCCTTGTTGATGAGCGAAAAGCGCCCGTCGCTGGCAGCGTAGGCCGTGGGATTCGGCAGGGCGCTGAGCAAGGAGTCCTGGAAGCGCAATTGCCGTTGCAGCCGCACCTGGCTCTCCACCAGGGCGGCTGTGCGCCGCTCGACAGCGCGCTCCAGCCCGGCATTGGCCTCGCGCAATTGGCGCAAGGCGGCATCGCGATCTTGCGCCAGGCTGCCGGCGAGAAGGACTGTGCAGGCCAGGCTGATCCCCATGATCTGCAGCGCGGTGATGCGATCCAGCGGCGGCAACGCGGTCATCGGCCCCAACCCCATCGCGGTGCCGGCCAGCCCCAGGGTGAACAACACGGCCATGAACAGGCTGGAGAGACGCGTGGGCAACCGGGTTGCGGCCCAGAGCATCGGCAGCAACACCAGCGTTCCGAGTCCCAGCGGCAAGGCCTGCGTCGTGGGTGGGGCGAAATAGATGAGCACCGTACCCAGCAGGGCGAGCACAGGGACGCCGAGCAGTTCGAGGCCAGGCGCTGGCAAGGCCTCGCGACGACGCTCCCACCACAACACCAGGGGAGGGGCGTAAATCAGGATGCTGCAAATATCGCCGACCAGCCAGTTCAGCCACGAGCCGCCGAGACTGTGCATCGGCGGCAAGGGCGGTTGCAACGTCGCGAGCGCGCCGCCTGCTGCGCTGAACGCGGGAGCCAGCAAACCGAACGTGACGATGAAGGCCAGCGTATTGCCCGTGCCATGCAAGCCTGTCCATGGCCGTCGCAAACGCCGCAACAGCCACCAGGCGGTGACGAACCCCACCGTGTTGCCCGTCACGACGCTCAGGGTCGCCAGCGGCGACCAGCCGACCATGAACGCATTGGCCAGCACGGCACCCAGCGCAATGCCCGGAACTGCCGCCCACCCGACCGCCATCAAGCCGAAAACGGCCACGCCACTCGACGGCCAGAGCAACGCGCTCGCGGCACCGCTGCGCATCACGACCCATGCCAGCAGCACATAGGCGCCCGCCAAAGCGGCGTTCAACAGCAACAGCTTGGACATGCGCCGCGGCATGGCTCGGGCGGGTTCCCGCATGTCAGCCGTGTTCCGGCACGACAAACCCTGGCAACGCCAGGGGCCGGGCCAGGCGTGCCGCCCGGTCGTTGGCGATGCGCGCACAGACGATTCGCGGCAGACCGTGGGGTGCGGTCTGCTGCAAGTTCTGACGAGTGCCCGACGTTGGGCCGATGTTCCCAATGCGCACGTTATTGTTCTTGTCCGGATTTCTCGACAGCATACCGAACGATTCGCGCAGAAAAGCCGGTGAATCGGCGGTCAGCACGCGTCATCGATCGCCTGTGTGCCTGCAGCAACAGCGCCGCTGATCTTGGCTCAATGCAACTTGATGCGCGGTTCGGTTGTGCGCGAGATCAGGCGCGCCAGCGTGAGGAAGACGGTTTTCCAGAAACCATGCAAAGCATGCAGATGCTTGCGGTAGAGCAGCCAGTAGATGAATCTGGCGACATGGCCTTCGATGAACAGGCTGCCTTTGGCCAAGCCGCCCATCAAGCTGCCCACGGTGCTGTGTTCGCCCAGCGAAACCAGGGAGCCGAAATCGCGGTAATGAAAGTCATGCAACGGCTTGTTGGCGCACCGGCGCTGAATTTGCCGCACCAGAAAACCGGCCTGCTGATGGGCGGCCTGGGCGCGTGGCGGCACACCGCCGGGGTGGCCCTCCCAGGGGCAGGCAGCGCAATCGCCCAGGGCAAAGATGGCGTCGTCGCGCGTGGTCTGCAACGTGGAGCGAACCACCAACTGGTTGATGCGGTTGCTTTCCAGACCGTCGAGCTCGCGCAGGACGTCGGGCGCCTTCACCCCGGCGGCCCACACCACGAGCTCTGCGGGCAGGAAGTCGCCATCGGCCGTTTGCACCCCGGTGGCCGTGACGGCAGTGACGCGTTTGCCGGTGTGGATCTGCACGCCCAGCTTGGCAAGTTCGGCGGCCGCAGCCGCCGACACCCGTTCGGACAGCGCCGGCAGGATGCGCGGGGCGGCTTCCACCAGGCTCAGGCGCATATCGCGTTCGGGATCGATGCGATCCAGCCCGTAGGCAGCGAGCGTGCGGGTGGAGTTGTGCAGTTCGGCCACCAGTTCCACCCCGGTGGCGCCGGCGCCGATGGCTACCACCTTGAGTTGCTCCGGCCGCAGCGGGCCGGCTTGCGAGTTGGCGGCAATGCAGGCATTGACCAGGCGCTTGTGGAAGCGCCGCGCGTCTTCGGGGCTGTCGAGGGCGATCGCGAATTCGGCTGCGCCGGGGGTGCCGAAGTCGTTGTTCTGGCTGCCCAGCGCCAGCACCAGGATGTCATAGCCGAAGCGGCGGCGCGGCACGATTTCGCGTCTGTCCTCGTCCAGTGTCGGCGCCACCAGCACCTGCTTGCGGGCGCGATCGAGTCCCTCCATCGCGCCCAGCCGGTATTTGAAGTGATGCCAGGTCGACTGCGCCAGGTAGTTCAACTCGTTGTCGTCGATGTCGAGGGTGCCTGCGGCGGCCTGGTGCAGCAGGGGTTTCCACAAATGACTGCGACCACGCTCCACCAGGGTGATGTCGGCGAGTCCGCGCCGGCCCAGGGTGTTGCCCAGGCGGGTGGCCAGTTCCAGTCCGCCGGCACCGCCGCCGACGATGACGATGCGTGGCAAGGAGGATGCCGGGGATGCGTTGGTTTGTGCGTCCATGGTTTCCGGATGGTTGTTGGGCGTTGCAAGCGTACTGTGCATTGTGCGAAAAATGGGCCTTGCGAGGCAACATGGGCCAGCCCGGCGATGTTGCCGGGCGCTGTCTGGCGCACAATCTCGACCTGGGCGTTGTCAGCTCAATATGGAACAGTGAGTCGTGCACCTTGCTTTGCGGCCTCGGGTGGTGTGATGCGTTGCATATCCTCAACATGGCCCGAGCGATGCAGGGCCGGGGTTTGCCCCTCGCATGCCATTGCGATGTGCGGCGCGTCGTATCACCGGAATCCACCCCGCGTCGGCTTTGCGCTCCTTTCTTTCACCGTCATCAGGTTCATCCACCCATGTCCAGCACCGCCCCCGAGTCTCCCGCCGTCACCTTCACCGATCTCGGTCTGCCGGAGCCCATCCTCGCAGCGCTGCGCGACGTGGGTTACGAAAGCCCGTCGCCGATTCAGGCGGCCACCATTCCCATTTTGCTCGAAGGTCGCGACCTGGTTGGCCAGGCGCAAACCGGCACAGGCAAGACGGCGGCCTTCGCCCTGCCCATCCTCGCCCGCATCGATGTGGCGCGCAGGCAGCCGCAGGCGCTGGTGCTGGCGCCAACACGCGAGCTCGCCATCCAGGTGGCCGAGGCCTTCGCCAGCTACGCCACGCACCTGCCGGGCTTCAACGTGCTGCCCATCTACGGTGGCCAGAGCTATGTGCCGCAACTGGCTTCGCTCAAGCGCGGCGCGCATGTCGTGGTGGGCACGCCCGGGCGCATCATCGACCATCTCGAGCGCGGCACACTGAAACTCGACGGCCTGGCCCACATGGTGCTGGACGAAGCCGATGAAATGCTGCGCATGGGCTTCATCGACGATGTCGAATCCATCCTGCAGAAAACTCCGCCCACACGCCAGGTCGCGCTGTTCTCGGCCACCATGCCGCAGGCCATTCGCCGCATTGCCAGCAACCACTTGCGCACGCCGGCGGAGGTCACCATCAAGGCCAAGACCAGCACCGCCACGCAAGTGCAGCAGCGCTACTGGATGGTCAGCGGCCTGCACAAGCTCGACGCGCTGACGCGCATCCTGGAGGTGGAGAATTTCGATGGCATGATCATTTTTGCCCGCACCAAGATGGCCACCGAAGAGCTGGCCGAGAAGCTGGCGGCACGCGGCTTCTCCACCGCGGCGCTGAACGGCGACATCCTGCAGGCGCAGCGCGAGCGCACGGTGCAGCGGCTGAAAGACGGACAGATCGACATCCTCGTGGCCACCGACGTGGCCGCGCGCGGCCTGGACGTGGACCGCATCAGCCATGTGGTGAACTACGACATCCCGACCGATACCGAAAGCTATGTCCACCGCATCGGCCGCACTGGGCGTGCCGGGCGCAGCGGCCAGGCCATTCTGTTCGTCACGCCGCGCGAGCGCCATCTGCTGGCCGCGATCGAGCGCGCCACGCGCCAGCCCATCACGCCGATGCAATTGCCCAGCCCGCAGGACGTGAACGACAAGCGCATTGCCCGCTTCCTGGAGCGCATCACCGAGGCGCGCGCGCAGGAAGGCCTGGAGCAGTTCCAGAGCCTGATCGAGCGCTACGAGCAGGACCAGAACGTGCCGGCGATTGAAATCGCCGCGGCCCTGGCGCGCATGGTGCAGGGCGACAAACCTCTGCTGCTGGCGCCAGGTTCGGAGGGCGGCCACGCGATGCGCAGCGACAGTTTGGGCGCACGCGCACGCGAGGTGCAACGCACCGAAGCCACGTTCAGCCCGCGCGGAAAGCCCGTCAAGTCCTCCGATCGCGAGATGCGCGAAGTGCGTGAGGCGCGCAAGCCCTCGCCATCGCTGCCACCGCGTGAGCCCAGGCCTGCCAGTGCCAAGCCACGCGGCCTGACCGACATCGCCGACGCCGCCATCGGCGAACTCGAAGCGCGGGTGCAGTCGGCCCGCCTCGAGAAGTCGCGGCCCAGTTTCGAAGCGGACGAACATGGCAGCGCCGCGCCGCGCCGCAAGAATGCCGCCGCGGGGGGTATGAGTTTCGAGACGTACCGTGTCGAGGTCGGCCGCGACCACGGGGTAGAAGTGCGCAACCTGGTCGGTGCCATCGCCAATGAAGCCGGGCTGGAGAACAAGCACATCGGCAGCATCGAGATTCGCGCTGACCACAGCCTGGTGGACTTGCCCGCCGGCATGCCCAAGGACGTGTTTCGCACGCTGCAAAAAGTCTGGGTGCTGGGACACCAGCTCCAGCTCAGCCTGGCTGAAAGCTCCGGCCGAGCCGCGTTCAAACCCGCGGCTCATGCCAAACCCAGAGCCGCACCCGAAAGCACGCGGCCGACGCTGCGCGTCACCGAGCGTGCGTCCAGCCGCAAGGGTCCGGGCGCCGATTCACCCAAGCGCAAACCGATCCGGCGCTGAAAGCGGCCTCTGTCGGGACTTCACCACGACGCTCCCCGGTGCAGCCAGGAGGGCATGCGCGGGCTGTTTGCTCGCGTGAGTCCTAGCCGGGCTGGACGACCACGCCTTTCCAGAACGCCACACGCCCGGTGATCGCCTTCGCCGCCGGCTTGGGCTCGGGGTAGAACCACACCGCGTCGGTGTTGCGCTGGCCGCCCGCCACCAGGGTGTAGTAGCTGGCGGTGCCCTTCCACGGGCAGACGCTGTGGGTGTTGCTGGGTTCGAGCATGCCGGGCTTGACCGACTCGCGCGGGAAATAGTGGTTGCCTTCGACCACCACCGTGTCGTCGCTTGCAGCGATGACGACACCGTTCCAGACAGCTTGCATCGTGACCTCCGTTGTCATCGGTAGATCCGCCGTGCAGCACCATGCGGCAGACGTGTGCCACCAACTATGCCGCAGTTGCGCGGAGCCTGCCAGGGTGGCGGCGTTCAACCCTGCGAGCGGGAGGCCGGAAGCGAGCGTCCGGCCTGCGAATTGATGCAGTTCATGACGGCCCGGATGACATCCTCCGGCGCGTCGCGCTGGGGGATGTGGCCACACTTCTCCAGCATCAGGCTGCGCGCATGGGGCAGGATTCGGGTGATGCGCCCGACCTGCTCCATCGTGCCGTAAGCGTCGTCCTCCCCTTGCACGACGAGCAGCGGGCAGCGCAAGGTGGCAATCTCGGCCTCGATCGTCCAGTGACGGAAACCGGGGTCCAGCCAGGCGTCACACCAACCGTAGAAGGCGGAATCAGTGTTGCTTTGCACACGCCCGAGGCGCTCACGCAGCGGGCCAGCTTCATAGGCCTGACGGGCTCGCCGAATGCCCTGCAAGGCCTTCTGCTCGACGAATACATGCGGCGCCAGCGCCACGCAGCCGGCCACGGCCTCGGGGAAAGCTGCTGCGTGGAGCAGGGCGATGGTGGCACCGTCGCTGTGACCGAACAGCCAGGGCTGGTGGATGCCAAGGGCCGCGAGCAGCGCAGGCAAGACCTCGAGCGCCTGCCGGTGGAGATGGCGCGCATCCCACTGCTCTCCAGGCGCGCGCGGGGTGGACTGGCCATAGCCGGGACGCGAATACACCAGGCCGTCCAGGCCACAGGCGGCGCAGAGCTGATCGGGAAAGTCGCGCCATGCCGCCACCGAGCCCAGCCCTTCGTGCAGAAAGACCATGCAAGGTGCCTCGGTCCGGTCGCCAGCGCGCCGGGTGCGAAGCCGGCGCCATTCGATGCGTGGTGACTCCGGCAGCGCATGCAGGGTGATGAACTCCATCGCGAACGGGGAATCGGCCATGGCTCATGGAAGGGTTGGCGGGCGCTGGGCCAGCGAGCGCAACTGCATCGTCCCTGCATTGTCGCGGCAATGGCGCCGGGGAGCCGAGCCTCTACCATCCGCACCATCTCACCATCTGTTCGACCATCCATCATCGCCGCCGATCCGGGCTCCTGATCGGCCGCCCCACTGCCCATGCTGAATCGCCTCTGGCTCGGATTTTTTCTCACGGCCGCAGTCGCTGCGCTGGCACGCTGGTCGCTTGGGGACGCCGCGGTATTCGCCGCGATTACCGACAGCTTGTTCGCCATGGCCAAGCTGTCGGTCGAGGTCATGGTGTTGCTGTTCGGCACGCTCACGCTGTGGCTGGGCTTGCTGCGCATTGCCGAGCGCGCGGGTCTGGTGGAACTGCTGGGGCGGGCGCTGGGGCCGCTCTTCAAGCGTCTGATGCCCGATGTGCCCGAGGGCCATCCCGCCATCGGTCTCATCACCCTGAACTTTGCCGCCAATGTGCTGGGGCTGGACAACGCCGCCACGCCCATCGGCCTGCGTGCCATGCGCGAATTGCAGACGCTCAATCCCAGCAGCGACACCGCCAGCAACGCGCAGATCCTGTTCCTGGTGCTCAACGCCTCGTCGCTGACGCTGCTGCCGGTGAGCATCTTCATGTATCGCGCGCAGCAGGGCGCGCCGGATCCGACGCTGGTGTTCCTGCCCATCCTCATCGCCACCAGCGCGTCCACTCTGGTGGGCCTGCTCAGCGTGGCGTGGATGCAGCGGCTCAAGCTCTGGGATCCTGTGGCGTTGGCCTATCTCGGCAGCGGCGCACTGTTGCTGGGGGCGCTGCTGGCCGGGCTGGCGAGCTTGAGCGCGGCGGCGCTGGCCAGTCTCTCGTCCCTGGTGGGCAATCTCGCGCTGTTCGGCGTGATCGTGGTGTTCTTGCTTGCAGGCGCGATCAAGCGTGTGCCGGTGTACGAGGCCTTCATCGACGGCGCGAAAGACGGCTTCGGCGTGGCGCGTGATCTATTGCCCTATCTGGTGGCGATGCTGTGCGCGGTCGGCGTGTTGCGCGCATCAGGCGCATTGGGCTATGTCCTGGAGGGTCTTCGCTGGGTCGTGCATGGCCTCGGCATGAACACCGATTTCGTCGCCGCACTGCCCACCGCGCTGGTCAAACCCTTCTCCGGCAGCGCTGCCCGCGCCATGCTGATCGAGACCATGCAGCACTACGGCGTCGACAGCTTTCCGGCGCTCACCGCCGCGACCATGCAGGGCAGCACCGAAACCACGTTCTATGTGGTGGCGGTGTACTTCGGTGCGGTCGGCATCAAACGCGTACGCCACACCGTGGGCTGCGCACTGGCTGCAGACCTGGCCGGCATCATCGCTTCCATTCTGGTGTGCACCTGGTTTTTCGGCGGGCGCTGATCAGCCGCAACACACGCTCCGGATCGGCGGCGCTACAGCCCGGCGAGATAGTCCTGGGCGCGCTCGTGCCCGACCGCCTTGTCCAGCGCTGCCTCCAGTTCGGGGATCAGGCTGCGCAACTGCTCGACCGAGTTGCATTGCTCGATCTTGAGCTGCAGTCCATACGCCTTGAGCAGACTGAGGTGCTCGCTCACCAGCGCATTCATGCGGGCGTAGAGCTCGGCGTACTCGCCACTCGGCTCCGATGCTGCATCGAAGGTCGCATCGAATGGCTCCAACGTGTCGGGTCCGGTCCGATCGCGTTCCAGGTCGGCGTCAGCTTCAACAGTTCCCGACATTGCTGGCGAGGCAGGGCGAGGCGGGGTCACGGCGACGATCAACCCGAGCTGCAGCAACTGCTCCAGGCTATCGCCGGGGGCGCCACTGGCGCGCACCAGCGCTTCCAATTCCGCTGCACTGCGTTTGCCGTCGACGCACAGCAACAGGTTGCGCATGGGTCGCGTGAGATGATCGCTGCGACTGCGGATTTCCTCCTGGCCGGCAGCAGTTTTGATGTAGGTGAGCGTGGTCTGCATGACGTGAGACGCGAGCCGGAATCTGCCTGACTCAATGCCTGAACTTCCCGTCTTTGGTGATGCTGGTGACGCTCACGAAGCTCGATCCGGCATGGTTGGTGGGTGAAAAGCGCACCATGAAGCCGCCCAGGTCATCGGCGCTCATCGCGTTGAGCGCGTCGATCAGGCCCGTGCGCGTGGGCGTCTTGCCCGCCTTGCGCAAAGCCTGAACCAGGACCTTGGCGTCGATATAGCCTTCCAGACTGGTGAAGTCGTAGTCGTCCTTGTGGCCGCTGGCCGCCATGCGTTCCTGATACTCGCGCACGATGGCGGAGGCACCGGAGTAGGGGAAAGGAACGACTTGCGTGATCATGATCCCGTTACCCTCCGGGCCGAGCGCCTTGGCCAGGGCTTCCGAGCCCACGAAGCTGACGTTGGCGAACTGCCCAGCATAGCCCTTGGCACGCGCGGCCTTGATGAAGGCAGCGGCTTCTGTGTAGGTGCCGACCTCGACGACGAGATCGGGCTTGGCCGCCAGGATGGATTGCAGCGCCGCGGAGACGTCGACGGTATTGCGTTTCACCGTGCCGGTCGCCACCGGCTTGAGGCCGTGCGCGGCCAAGGCCTTGACCACGCCGGACAAGCCGGCCTTGCCGAAGGCGTCATCCTGGTAGAACACGGCGACTTTCTTCAGCCCGAGGAAAAGAAAGTTATCGACCATCCGGCGGGTTTCATCGTTGTAACTGGCGCGGATGTTGAAGATGTAGCGATCCACCGGCTCGCGCAAGGCCATGGCGCCCGTGAAGGGGCCGACGAGCGGAATTTTCGCCTCGTCGATGAGCGGTTTGGCCGCCAGCGTGGTGGGCGTGCCGACATAGCCGAGCAGGGCGAAGACCTGGTCACCGTTGATGAGCTCTTTGGTGTTGGCCACGGTGCGCGCAGGCTCGTAGCCGTCATCCAGGCTGATGAGCTTGATGCTGCGCCCGTTCACCCCGCCTTCGGCGTTGATGTCCTTCAGATACGCCTCGATACCCAGCCGCAGGCGGATGCCGAGTTGGGCTGCGGGGCCAGTGAAAGGGGCCGATTGGCCAATGAGGATTTGCGATTCCGTCACGCCGGGGTCGGCAGCCAGCGCTGAAACGGACAAACTCAGAGAGAGCAGCAACGCCCAAAAGAATTTCATGAAGACCTCGAATCAGGTGAATAAGTCAGGGAAGGGGATGACTTGGAAACCGGGATTTCAGCCGGCGTGAACTGAGTTGGCAGCAGGCCGGAGCAAGGATCCTTGCAGGCCATGGGGAAAGGCTTCAAACGATGGCCAGATGTTCCGTGCCGCTGGATGGATCTTGCTGGCCGCGCTTGCCGTCGAGCTTGATGCGCAGGCGCAGGTCGTTGACCGAATCGGCGTTGCGCAGGGCGTCTTCGTAGCTGATCTGGTTGGCCTCGAACAGGTCGAACAGGGCCTGGTCGAAAGTCTGCATGCCGAGCTCGCGCGAGCGTTTCATCACGTCCTTGATCTCACCCACCTCGCCCTTGAAGATGTGGTCGGCGATGAGCGGCGAATTGATCATGATCTCCACCGCCGCAACCCGCCCGCGCCCATCCTGCCTGGGCAGCAGGCGTTGCGAGATCAGCGCTTTGAGGTTGAGCGACAAGTCCATGAGCAACTGGCTGCGACGTTCCTCGGGAAAGAAGTTGACGATACGGTCGAGCGCCTGATTGGCGTTGTTGGCGTGCAGCGTGGCCAGCACCAGGTGTCCGGTTTCGGCAAAGGCCACAGCATGGTCCATGGTTTCCCGATCACGGATTTCACCCATCAGGATGACGTCCGGTGCCTGGCGCATGCTGTTCTTCAGCGCAGCTTCCCAACTGTCGGTGTCGATGCCGACTTCGCGTTGCGTGATGATGCAGTTCTTGTGCGCGTGGACAAACTCGATCGGATCCTCAACCGTGACGATATGGCCGTAGGAATACTCGTTGCGCCAGTCGAGCATGGCGGCCAGCGACGTGCTCTTGCCGCTTCCGGTGGCGCCGACGAAGATGATCAGCCCGCGCTTGGCCATCGCCAGGTCTTCCATCACCTTGGGCAGGCCCAAGGTGTCGATGGTCGGCACGGTTTGCGGAATGAGCCGCAGCACCAGGCCGATATTGCCCTGCTGCATGAAAGCGTTGCAGCGAAAGCGCCCGATACCCGATGGGGCGATGGCGAAGTTGCACTCCTTGTTTTTCTCGAAATCCGAGGACTGCCGATCGTTCATGATGGCGCGCGCCAGCGCCTGGGTGTGCTGGGCGGTGAGCGGTTGCGCCGACATCTTGCTGACTTGCCCGTCCACCTTGATGGCGGGGGGGAAGTCGGCCGTGAGGAACAGGTCGGAGCCGCCGCGGCTGACCATCAGGCGCAGCAGGTCGTGGACGAATTTGGAGGCTTGGTCGCGTTCCATCAGGCGTCTCCGTGGTCAGGTGTGGATTGGGACGGGACTCATCACACGCCGGGTTTCATGCCGGTTGCGCCGGAGCGCCGAGCTTGCGCAGGCGCAAGGAAAGGCGGCGTGCCAGCGAGCCGATGAGGCGCGCGGCGGAACCCGGATCTTGCTCGATCATGCTATCAAGCGCCCCGGCTTCGAGCACGGCAATCTCGCAGGGGTTGAGCGAGGTGCAATAGGACCAGCGTGGCCCGGCGTCGAGCAGCGACATCTCGCCCAGTACGTTGCCGGCACGCACTTCCGTGAGTCGCAGGCGCTCGCCCCAGGGCTGCTGCCGGTCGACGGCCACCACGCCGTGCAGCACCACCAGCATGAAGCCGCCATATTCGTTCTGGGTGATGAGATCCTTGTTCGCATCGGCGGCGTAGAACTCGAAATGCCTTGCGCATTTCTCCAGGTCGTCGGGCGACAGCCCCGCCATGAAGCGATCGCGGCTCCACAATTCCTTCAGGCGTTTGGCCGGCACCGGCCTTGCAAGTTTGCGCGCGCCAATGGACTTGGCCCGCTCGGCCCAATGGACGATGGGCACCGTGGCGTCGTCAACGTCCTGGAATCCGGTGGTGAAAAACTGGGATTCCGGGCTCTCATCCCTGTTTTCCGCTGCGGGTTTTCCCCGGCGCAGCATCTCGAAGACTTTTTTCATGATGGTTGATTGCAAACGAGCAGTTCGGGGTTGATGGAGCCACTCGGGTGTTGTCGGAGACGCAGGAAGATCTGTACGGCAGGCATGGGGTCAGGCACCCGGGAAATTCTCGGGTATTTTGGCCTTGGAGCGCGCCTCGCTGGCGGAGATGGCATTGCGGCGCACCAGATCGGTGAGGCATTGGTCCAGGGTCTGCATGCCGTGGGCCTGGCTGGTCTGGATCATGGAGTACATCTGCGCCACCTTGTTCTCGCGGATCAGGTTGCGAATGGCCGGGGTGCCCAGCATGATTTCGTGTGCCGCCACCCGGCCGGCGCCGTCCTTGACCTTGCACAGGGTCTGCGAGATGACCGCCACCAGCGCCTCCGACAGCATGGCCCGCACCATGTCTTTCTCCGCCGAGGGGAAGACGTCGATGATGCGGTCGATGGTTTTCGGCGCCGACGAGGTGTGCAGCGTGCCGAACACCAGATGCCCGGTCTCGGAGGCGGTGAGGGCCAGGCGAATGGTTTCCAGGTCGCGCATCTCGCCCACCAGGATGGAGTCCGGGTCTTCGCGCAGCGCCGAACGCAGCGCGTTGGAGAAGCTCAGCGTGTGTGGGCCGACTTCGCGCTGGTTGATCAGCGATTTTTTCGATTCGTGCACGAACTCGATCGGGTCCTCGATGGTGAGGATGTGGCCGTATTCGTTTTCGTTCAGGTGGTTGACCATGGCGGCCAGCGTGGTGGACTTGCCCGAACCGGTGGGACCTGTCACCAGCACCAGGCCGCGCGGCTTGAGCGCCAGTTCGCCGAAAATCTTGGGCGCGTTCAGGTCATCGAGCGTGAGGATCTTGCTTGGAATGGTGCGGAACACCGCGCCGGCGCCACGGTTCTGGTTGAAGGCGTTGACGCGAAAGCGCGCCAGACCGGGAATCTCGAAGGAGAAGTCGACCTCGAAATATTCCTCGAAATGCTTGCGCTGCACATCGCTCATGATGTCGTACACCATGGCATGCACCGACTTGTGATCCAGCGGCTCGACATTGATGCGGCGCACGTCGCCATGCACCCGGATCATCGGCGGCAAGCCGGCCGACAGATGCAAGTCCGATGCGTTGTTCTTCACACTGAACGCCAGCAATTGCGTGATGTCCACTGCAATCCCCCTCGATTGGCAAGGTTCTTATAGTACGGGGCAGCCCGGCGGCCGATGGCTGAAACCAGTCCATGTGACTGGGGGCTGTTGTTTCTGCGGAACGCGGTTCTTACCTGTCCTTCAATCCCATGACTCCTTCCAGCCCAGTTGTACGCCTGCGCCAAGTGCGCGAGCGCATCGCCACAGCCGCCATGCAGGCCGGGCGCGATCCGTCCTCAGTGCGCTTGCTGGCCGTGTCCAAAACCTTTCCGGCCGAAGCCGTTGCTGAGTTCGCCACCTGCGGCCAGACAGACTTTGGTGAGAACTATGTGCAGGAGGGTCTCGGCAAAATGGCGGCTCTGCGCGCCAGCCAGCCGCAACTGACCTGGCATTTCATTGGACCGCTGCAGAGCAACAAGACACGCGAGGTGGCGGAGCAGTACGACTGGGTGCACTCGCTCGACCGTCTGCACATCGCCCAGCGCCTGTCGGCACAGCGTGCGGCCGAGCGCAACGGCAGCCCGCTGGCGCCGCTGCAGTTGTGCATCCAGGTGAACATCAGCGGCGAGGCCAGCAAGAGTGGCGTTGCGCTCGAAGCTGTGTCCGAGCTGGCCCATGCTGTGGCGGCGCTGCCGCATTTGCGCCTGCGCGGGTTGATGTGCATTCCGGCCCCAGCCGAGGGGCTGCAGGCGCAACGCACGCCATTCGCCCGGTTGCGCCAACTGCTGGCTGAACTTAACCGGCAAGGTCTCGCCCTCGACACGCTCTCCATGGGCATGAGCGTCGACCTGGAAGCCGCCGTGCTCGAAGGCGCGACTCTGGTGCGCGTGGGCACGGCCTTGTTCGGGGCGCGCGTTGCGCGGCAAGCGGCGCCAGTTTGAAGCCGCGCCCGCCCGGCTGCGTGGCCCAGGTTCACAACTTGAAACCGTGCCTCCCAGCATCGTGGTCTACGCTCATCAGCCTGAAAACTTGCAGGGCCCTGCCATGTCACGTCGCTCCCCAACCCTGCCCCGGCGCTGGATCGCGGGGTTTCTCCTGGCTGCTGCCGCTCTGTGGTCATCCCAGGCACACGCCGTGGGGCTCAAACCGGGGCTGTGGGACTACAGCGTGCAAAGCTCGACCAACGGCGCGCCGCCGGTCGATTTGTCGCAGATGATGCATAACGTCTCCCCGGCGATCAAGGCCGAGATCGAGGCGCAGATGAAGGCGCGCGGCATGGCGATGGATCTGGGCAAGCAGACCTTGCGCCTATGCCTGAGCCCGGCGTTTGTCGCGGCCAAGCGACCGCCGCTGCATCTGAGCGGGAGTTGCAAGCTGCACTGGAGCCAGCCAACCCAGGATGAGTGGGATTTCAGTTATGCCTGCACCCGGCCCACCTCCAGCGGCAAGGGCCAGGTCGTGCTTGCCAGTCCCACGGCGTACACGACGCAGTTCACCGCCGTCACTCCGCAAGGCACGGTATCCGGAACTTCCAGGGCGCATTGGGTGAGCGGCGACTGTGGCGGCGTGCCGCCGCTGCAGCCCGCGCCGTAAGTCGCGCCCTGCGCCGGCCGTTCCAGCCCCCGGCGCACGCGCGGCATCCCGAGCGCCTTCAGCGCAGGAACCTGCGCAGGTCGATGTCGAGTCCGCCCAGTTGGCGCAGGCGCGTTGCGGTTTGGGCGGCGTCCGCGGCATCGAGCGCCGCCAGCGTGTCGATCAGCCGCGCCCAGGTTCCAGGCTGCTGGGGCAGCACACCGCAATGCAGCAGCAATGCGCCGCGTTGCACGGCCAGCACCGGGAAGTTGTCGACTTCGCCATCACCCAGGTCCTCAGCGGCCTCTTCCACGTCGATCCAGACGAAGCGGGCTTGTGGATAGCGCATGGCCAGGGCTTCGAAGTCCGCCCGCCATTCCCGGCAGACCCCGCACCACTGCGCGCAGAGACAGGCGACGATCAAGGATTCCATGGGTGCCCCGTGTGCAGATGGACAAGTGGAGAGATGAAGCCTCGGCGCAAGTGTGCACCGAGGCTCTTCGCGCGCAAAAAAAGTGGCCTCGGGAGGCAGGGCGCAAGTATGCGCCATGGTTCTTCGCGCCGCACGCGAAGGTGCGAGGGCACCTTCGCTGGTCGGCGCTCAGCGCAGCGGCTTGAAGCGCAGGCGGTGCGGGCGGGCGCCTTCCTCGCCGAGGCGCTTCTTCTTGTCGGCCTCGTATTCCTGGTAGTTGCCGGCGAAGAAGTTCCATTGCGAATCGCCCTCCGCCGCGAGGATGTGGGTGGCGATGCGGTCGAGGAACCAGCGGTCGTGGCTGATGACCATGATGCTGCCGGCGAACTCCAGCAGCGCGTCTTCCAGCGCGCGCAGGGTTTCCACGTCGAGGTCGTTGCTCGGCTCGTCGAGCAGCAGCAGATTGCCGCCCGACAGCAGCGTCTTGGCCAGGTGCAGGCGTCCGCGCTCGCCGCCGGAGAGCTGACCCACCAGCTTTTGCTGGTCGCCGCCCTTGAAGTTGAAGCGTCCCAGGTAGGCGCGGCTGGCCATCTCGAACTTGCCCACGGTGATGATGTCGTGCCCGCCGCTCACGGCCTCCCACACGGTCTTGTCGCCGGGGAGAGAGTCGCGGCTCTGGTCCACATAGGCCAGGCGCACGGTAGGGCCGATGACGACCTTGCCCGAATCCGGCTGCTCGCGTCCGGTGAGCATGCGGAACAGCGTGGACTTGCCGGCGCCGTTCGGCCCGATGACGCCGACGATGGCGCCCGGCGGCACCGAGAAGCTGAGCTTGTCGATCAGCAGGCGCTCGCCGTAGCTCTTGCTCACCTCGTGGAATTCCACCACCTGGTTGCCCAGGCGCTCGGCGAAGGGAATGAAAATCTCGTTGGTCTCGTTGCGCTTCTGGTATTCCTGGCTCGACAGTTCCTCGAACCGCGCCATGCGCGCCTTGCTCTTGGCCTGGCGCCCCTTGGGGTTCTGCCGCACCCACTCCAGCTCCTGTTTCATGGCCTTCATGTGGGCGTCTACCGCGCGCGATTCCTGCTCCAGCCGCGCCTCCTTCTGCTCCAGCCAGGTGCTGTAGTTGCCTTTCCACGGAATGCCGTGGCCGCGGTCGAGTTCCAGAATCCACTCTGCGGCGTTGTCGAGGAAGTAGCGGTCGTGGGTCACGGCCACCACGGTGCCGGGGAAGCGGTGCAGGAACTGCTCCAGCCAGTCCACGCTCTCGGCGTCGAGGTGGTTGGTGGGCTCGTCGAGCAGCAGCATGTCCGGGCGCGACAACAGCAGCCGGCACAATGCCACGCGGCGCTTTTCGCCGCCGGACAAGTCGCCCACGCGCGCGTCCCATGGCGGCAGGCGCAGTGCGTCGGCGGCGATGTCCAGTTGCAGGTCGGTGTTGCTGCCCTCGCCGGTGGCGATGATGGCCTCCAGCTGGGCCTGCTCCTCGGCCAGCTTGTCGAAATCGGCCTCGGGCTCGGCATAAGCTGCGTAGACCTCATCCAGCCGCTTCTTGGCCGCCAGGACGCCACCCAGCCCGGCCTCGACCGCATCGCGCACGGTCTGGTCCGGGTCGAGTTGCGGCTCCTGCGGCAGGTAGCCCATGCGAATGCCGGGCATGGCGACGGCCTCGCCTTCGATGTCCTTGTCCACCCCGGCCATGATCTTCAGCACGGTGGATTTGCCCGAGCCATTCAATCCCAGCACGCCGATCTTGGCGCCCGGGAAGAAGCTCAGGGAAATATCTTTGAGAATGGAACGCTTCGGCGGAACGATCTTGCCGACGCGGTTCATCGTGAACACATATTGCGCCATGGTTTTCGCAGTCTGGGGTTGTCTTGCAGCCGGCGCCCGAATGGGCCGCAGCTTCGCCATCCAGCTTAGCGGACTGGCCGAGGATGGCAGCCGGACCGCATGCCGTCAGCCGCCGGCATCACGCGCTGTCGACAGTCCCGTGGAACCGGCAGTTCCAACCGCTGGCTGGTCAGTCAGCGTCCTCAGCCCTCCCGGCGCCAGGCGATGACCTCACTGCTTCTGGCCCTTCACCGCATGCCAGGCCGCCACGCCGCCGGCCTCCGCGGCATGGCCCACGGCCAGGCCGACGTGCTTGGCTTCATGGCCCACTGCCAGCCCCACTTTCTTGCCCTCCTTGCCAACGTCACGCACCACCGTGCCAACGGTGGTGCCCACCTTTTTCGCGCCTTGTGTCAGGCTGCTGTCACTCGCCTGAGCCGACAAATTGCTCAGCGCCGCGAGCGTGATGAGACCGGCGCAAAGCGGGGCCGCGTAGGATTTTTTCGATCGAGATTGCATCTGGATTCTCCTGGTTCTTGACGTGCTGATTTGCGGGATGATTTCCGCTGCAACAAGCATAAGCGCAAGGACGCGCCGGCATCGCAAGATCGAGCGCGGAAAAAAGAAGCGGACCGAGGCCCGCCGGAAGTGCTGCTCGCTTGCTTGAGGAACACCCCGGAGCATGAGCACCAGGGCGGGTGAAGGCGGCGGCCCGTTACCGCCGCCAAGTGGCTGCAGTCCAGGGAGTCAGAACTGCGGCCAAATCGGGGTTGCCCATCGCCGGCACTCAGCCCATTTCCACCGGGACGAAGATGCGGTTGCTGCCGCGCTGGATGAGGAGCGCCACGGTTTTGCCGGCTTTCTTCAGGATGCTGCGAACCTGGTCGATGTTGTCCACCGGCTTGCCATCCACGGCCAGCAGGATGTCGCCGGTTTGTACGCCGGCCTGTTCGGCCGGACCCGAGACACTCTCCACCAGCAGCCCGTGGTGCACATCGGCCTGCTGCTCCTCGGCCGGCTTGAGCGGACGCACGGCCAGGCCGAGGCCATGGCCGCCCTCGGCGCTGCCACCGGCATCGGCCACCAGGGTGTTGCTGCTGAAGCTGCCCAGGGTGGCGGTGATGGTGGACTCGCGATGGTTGCTCCAGACGCCCAGCTTGACCGCCTGGCCCGGTCGCATCAGGCCGATCATCATCGGCAGATCAGCCGAGTCGTTCACCGGCTCGTTGTTGACGCTCAGGATGATGTCGCCGGCCTTCAAGCCGGCCTTGGCCGCCGGGCTGTCCTTGGCCACATTGGCGACCAGCGCACCGCGCGGCGTTTGCAGGCCGAAGGAGTTGGCCAGTTGCTGCGACACGGTCTGCACCGCGATGCCGAGCTTGGCGTGTTCCACATGGCCGCTCTGGATGATCTCCTTGGCCACCGTCACGGCCACGTTGATCGGGATGGCGAAGGACAGGCCCTCGAACGCCCCGGTCTGGGTGAAGATCTGCGAGTTGATGCCGACCACCTCGCCCTTGGTGTTGAACAGCGGGCCACCCGAGTTTCCGGGGTTCACGGCCACGTCGGTTTGAATGAAGGGGACCATGTCGTCGTCGGGCAGCGAGCGGCTCTTGGCGCTGACGATGCCCGAGGTCACGGTGTTGTAGAAACCGTAGGGCGAACCGATGGCCAGCACCCAGTCGCCAGGCTCCAGGTTGGCCGGGTTGCCCACACGGATCGTGGGCAGGTTGGTGGCCGGAATCTTCACCACGGCGATGTCGGTCTTGGTGTCATAGCCCAGCACCTTGGCTTTGTAGCTGCGGTGGTCGGTGAGCGTGACCATCACCGACTTGGCGCCTTTCACCACGTGTGCATTGGTGAGGATGAGCCCGTCGGAGCTGATGATGAAACCCGAGCCCAGACCTTCGGTCGGCACCTCGCGCGGCTGCTGGTTCTGGAATTGCTGGAAGAATTGGAAAAATGGCGAATTGCGCAGTTGCGGTGGCACTTGCGACATGTCGGGTGCGTCGGTGCTCTTGGTTTCGCCGCGCACATTGATATGCACCACCGTGGCGCCGAATTGCTTGACGATGGCGGCGAAGTTGGGTCCGCCCACGGCAGCGGTCTGCATCGGCGCGCCTGGCGGGTTGTTGAACAGGGGTACTGTCTTGTTGTTGAGCTCCACATGGGCCGGAATGCCGGCATAGCTCATCTGGTAGGCCATGAAACCGCTGCCTCCGATGATGCCGGCGGCAGCCAGGGCTGCCCACAGTTTTCTGGATTTCATGATGCACCTCCGTGAAGAAATCCGATGGAATCGAAATCGCGCTGTGATGAATGATCCATGCACGAACTTAGGTCTGTCTTAAGTGATGGGGCGTGGTGTGGGGACAGACTCCGGACCACGAAGCGCGGCCGGCGTGGTGACACATCTGCTGACATTTGCGCAGTCGGCACTGTCGCCATCGTGGAGGGCGACTCCGTTATCGCCGGCACTGCATGCAGCAACGTTCGCTTCGATCTCGTGTGAAAACGCAGGGCCGCCCCGGGTTGGCTCATCTCCATGCTGGAGAGTCCGCTTGCGGACAACTGGGGGCGCTCGCAACCGGAACTCAGACCATGAACACCAAAACCACCACGCTGCACAAAACCCTGCTCGGCGCATTCGCCCTGGGCACCCTGCTCGTTGCCACATCGGCACAAGCGGAAAGCCACTGGGAACATGTCCACCCGCGACGCGACCAAGTCCTCGACCGCACCCAGCATCTCAACCGTCGCATCGTGCATGAGCGTCGCGAAGGCGAACTGACGGCGGCGCAGGCTCAGAGCCTGCACGCCCAGGTGCGACAGACTCGCCTGGAGCAACGCGCGATGGCCCAGGCCAATGGCGGCTACATCACCAGAGTGCAACAAGCGGGCCTGAACCAGCAGCAAAACGCGATCAGCCGGAGGGTCGGGCCATGAGCCTCGCGCCCGGCCGCCCGAAGCGAGGCGACCCCCTCCTGGAGGGGCCGCGCGCAGCGTGCGGGGAGCCCAATCCAAGCCTCGCGCCCCGCCGCCCGAAGCGAGGCGACCCCCTCCTGGAGGGGCCGCGCGCAGCGTGCGGGGAGCCCAATCCAAGCCTCGCGCCCGGCCGCCCGAAGCGAGGCGACCCCCTCCTGGAGGGGCCGCGCGCAGCGTGCGGGGCCCGGTCGCGGGTTTCACGCGCGGCGTCGCGTGCCTGGGCGCGACGCCTGCGCCTGGGCTTGCTGGGGCTCACGGCCGCTGCGGCATTGAGCGGCTGTTATGTGGCGCCACTGGCGCCTCCCGGGCCGCCGGTCGCCGTGGTGGTGCGTCCCGCTCCTCATGCCTGCTGGCATCCAGGCTGGTGGGGCCCGTGGGGCTGGCATCCGGGGCATTGGGGCTTGTGCCGCTGAGGCCTGCGGCACGGCAATGCGCCGTCCCATCAACCCTCCACCATGCGGGCCGCTACGGCCTGCCGAAGGAACTTCCATGCGCTTCATTCTGCTTGCCGCGCTGCTTGCGGCCAGTCTCTCGGGTTGCATCGTCGTGCCGCCCCGCGCCGGCGTCTACATCCAGCCCTATGGCGTGTTTCAAGGCGGCTGGTATCACCGCTGGGGTGATGACGACGAACGGCGCTGAGCACGCCTACCATCTGCATTGGGTCGGCGTTGTGAGTTCTGTCAACAGCGCTGCACCAACCCGGTGTTGCGCCAGCCCGGCGTTGCACCGACCCCCATGCGCGATGAGGACCGGCATGCATGCACACCCACGGACCACGAACCCGGCCCAGTGCCCACAGGGCCTGCGGCGTTACCTTCCCGCCGTGGCGTTGTGCGCGGCTTGCCTCGCGGTGACGCCCGCCGCCCTGGCGCAGACACCGCTGGGCGATTGCGGCGCTCGGCCCGCCGGTGTGCTGCAACTCGAAGCCACGGCGCATGCCGACGTCGCGCCCGACCGCGCCGTGGTGGTGCTAGCCGCCGAGCGCCAGGGCAGCGATGTCGCCGCCCTGAACGCCGAAGTCACCAGGCTGCTCGACAGCGCGGTGCAAACGGCACGCGCCACGCCGGGCGTGCAGGTGCAGACCGGCAACTTCCAGACCCAGCCACGCTACAAGGTGGTGGCCGGGCAGAGCCAGCAGGACGGCTGGAGCGTGGGTGCCCAGATCATGCTCAAGTCGGTGGATTTCGCCGCTGTCGGCCGCCTCGCCGGGAAGCTTGCGCAGAGCCTGCAGGTGCAAAGCACCGGCACCGAAATCTCGCCCGAGCTGCAGGCGCGAGAACTGGCCAAGCTCACACAGCAAGCCATTGCCCAGTACCGCAACCAGGCCCAGGCCGCGGCGCGTGATTTCGGCTACGCCGGCTATGCGTTGCGCGAGGTGAGCATCGGCAGCCTGCAAGGCGCCTCCCCGGCGCCCAGGCCCATGTTCCGCGCCATGGCCGCGGTGCCAATGGGTGAGCAGGCGGTTCCGATCGAGGCTGGGGTGCGGGCACTCGGCGTGACCGTGTCCGGCTCGGTGCAGTTGCAGCGCTGAGACCGGACATGGACCACGCCGGCTTCCCCACGCACCGCGCAAGCTAGGTCTGCATCATGTGCGAGTTGTTCGCCGTCAGCAGCGCCCGCCCGG
The DNA here is from genome assembly GCA_028871675.1 of Betaproteobacteria bacterium. Taxonomy (GTDB): domain Bacteria; phylum Pseudomonadota; class Gammaproteobacteria; order Burkholderiales; family Burkholderiaceae_C; genus Thiomonas_A. Next base: position 36,320 of record JAGWMO010000012.1, on the reverse strand, counting down.
CCCGGGTGCGCCTGCGCTTCGCCGAATTCGCCACCCATGGTGCCCCGGTCCACGGCGGCAACCCCGACGGCTGGGGCGCGGCGTATTTCGATGGCCCCGAGGCGCATGTGCTGCGCGAGCCGCTGCCGGCGGTGCGAAGCGCGTTCGCGCGCGTGCTGGAAGATCACGACTTCCACAGCCCGCTGGTGCTTGCCCATGTGCGCCGAGCCTCGCGCGGACCGGTGGCGCTGGCCAACACCCAGCCGTTCTCGCGCGAGCTCGGTGGTCATCGCCATGTGTTCGCGCACAACGGCGATCTACCCGATATCCAGTCGCGCTGGCCGCTCGAGGTGGATGGCGTGCCGGCATGTTGGCAACCGATCGGCCAGACCGATTCCGAGCATGTGTTCTGCCAGCTGCTGCGCCAACTCGCGCCGCTTTGGCGCGCGGCGAACGGCGTGCCCAGCGTGGCGGCCCGGCTCGATGTGGTGACGGTATTCGCCGCGCGGCTGCGTCCCATCGGCCCGGCCAATTTCCTCTACAGCGATGGCGACGTGTTGTTTGCCCACGCTCACCGCCGCCGGCAGGCCGATGACAGCATCCGCCCGCCCGGCCTGTACCAGTTGCGCCGTGCGGCGGGCGTGCACCTGCAGGAAGCCGGCGGCCTGGAAGTTCACAGCCATCACCAGGAGGTTCACGCCCTGACCCTGCTGGCCAGCGTGCCCTTGGGTGTGGGCCATTGGCAGCCGCTGGCCGAGGGCCGGGTGCTGGCCCTGCGCGCCGGAGAGGTCGTCGACAGCCGGGGCGGGGTGACGGCCTGACGCCGCACCGCAGGGGCCTGCGGGCATCGATGCCGTGATCCGGCCCCGCCACGGGGCTTGACCACACGCAAGTTCATGGGTTCGAGCATGTCGGACAATCCTGATCTTGTGGCCGGTTGGATGACGGCTCAGCCCCACGCTCCATGCCCTGCTTGCCCATGCGCCGTCGTCTTCTCTGGTTCGTTCTAGTCGTCATCGTCCTGGTGCCTGCGGGCATCTGGTTGCTCGACTGGTGGCGCGGACCGCTGGTGGCGGCTTATCGCGTCGAGCGCCGGCCGCTGCTGCAGGACGTGGTGGCCACGGGGCGCATCATCACGCCCTCACGGGTCAACATCGCCAGCGAAATCACCGGCGTGGTGATCAAGCGCCTGGTCGATCGTGGCGAGCGCGTCCAGCCCGGGCAGGTGCTGCTGGAGTTGCGCAGCGACCAGTCGCGCGCGCAGCGGGCGCAGGCTCAGGCGGCGTTGCAGCAACTGCTCACGCAAACCCGGCCGCAGGCGCAGGCCGCCCTGGTGAATGCCGAGTCGGCGCTGAAGCTGGCGCGCAGCGAGGAAACACGCGCCCGTGTCCAGGTGCAGCAAGGCGCGTTGTCGCAGCAGGCCTTGGAGCAGGCCGAGCAGGCCCGGGCTGCTGCCGCGGCCCAGGTGCGCAGTGCCCGCGCCGGTTGGGATGCAGTGCGCCCCGGTGGCGCGGCCGAATCGCAATTGCGCGCCGCGCTGACCGCCGCCGAGGCGGTGCAGGCGCGCAGCGTCATTCGCGCCGAAGTGGCCGGACAAGTGCTCACGCGCAGTGTGGAGGCGGGCGACACCATCACACCGGGGCAGGTGCTGTTCACCCTGGCACGCACCGGCAGCACGCAAGTGTCGTTGCCGGTGGACGAGCAGAACCTGGAACATCTGGCACTCGGCCAGGCCGCGCAATGCCTCACCGACGCGTATCCGAATCGCAGTTTCGACGCGCAGCTCAGTTTCATCGCCCCGGCGGTCGACACCACCAGCGGCACCATCGAGCTGCGCCTCACCGTGCCGCAGCCGCCCGACTGGCTGCGGCAGGACATGACCACGTCGTGCGACATCACCACCGGCCAGCGTGCCGACGCGCTGGTGGTGCCGAACGACGCGCTGCGTGCCCGCACCGGCGAGGGCGCACAGGTCCTGGTGCTGCGCGCCGGCCATGCCCGGGCGCAGGCCGTGACGCTCGGTCTGCAGGGCCTGGTGGCGAGCGAGGTGCGCTCGGGCCTACAGGCCGGAGAGGTGGTGATCGACGACCCCAAGGCGCAGCCTGGCCAGCGGGTGCGGGCGGCCTTGCAGGGCCTTCCCGTGGGTGGCGTGGGCAACGCCGGCGGCGGCCGCAATGAAGTGGCCGGCGCGCCGCGCTGAACCGCGCGCCAAGCCACCAACGCCGACGCAAAGCCCATGGAACTGTCCTGGCGTATCGCCTACAACTTCCTGCGCGACGGGCGGGCGCAGACCCTGCTCATCATCGTCGGCGTGGCGGTGGGCGCGGCGGTCATCGTGTTCATCACCGCGCTGGTGGACGGGCTGCAGGGCAATATCGTGCAGCGCACCCTCGGCACGCAGGCACACATCGTCGTCAGCAGTCCGGACCTGCTGCCGCTGGCCCAGGCGGTGCCGCCCGGCACGGTCGATCTGCGCAGCACCGATGCCCGCCCCCAGCGCCTGCGCTCGATCAACAACTGGCCGGGCGTGCTCGGCGTGCTGCAGCAGCTCGATGGCGTGACGGCGGCCTCGCCGGTGGTGACCGGTCCGGCGTTCGCCCAGCGCGGCGCCGCGGTGCGTGCGGTGGCCGTCATCGGCATCGTGCCGCAGCGCTATGTGCAGGTCATTCCGGTGAACCAGGACATGGTCCAGGGGCGCTTCAACGTCGGCGCCAGCCAGATCCTCGTCGGCAACCGGCTGGCGCAGGACCTCGGCCTGCGCGTGGGTGACAAGCTGCGGGTGCAGGGTGCATCCGGAGGGTCACAGGTGTTCGACGTCGCCGGGGTGTTCTCGCTCGGCGTGCGCGACCTCGACCAGCGTTACGTCTACATGGGCTTGAAGCCGGCGCAGGCGCTGCTGGGCCTGCCCGGCGGCGTCACCGAGATTGATCTGACCGTGCGCCACATTTTCCGCGCCGAGGCCATCGCCGAGCGCATCAACCGGCTCACCGGGCTGAAGTCGGAGAGCTGGATGACGACCAATGGCCAGTTGCTCAATGCCCTCAAGTCGCAGACGCTTTCCAGCGCGCTGATCCGTTTTTTCGTCGCGCTCTCGGTGGCCTTCGGCATCGCCAGCGTGCTGGCGGTGAGCGTGGTGCAGCGCACGCGTGAAATCGGCATCCTGCGCGCCATGGGCGCCACGCGCGGGCGCATTCTCGCCGTGTTCCTGTACGAAGGCGCCGCGGTCGGCTTCGCCGGCTCGGTGCTGGGCGCGGCGGCGGGTGCCGGCATGGTGTGGGTCTTCAACACCTATGGGCCGGCCTTGTTCTATGTGCCCGTAGCCTTCTCCTTGGTGATCGAGGCCGTGGTCCTGGCCACGCTCGCCGGCATCGCCGCCGCGGCCCTGCCGGCGATGCGCGCAGCCGGGCTCGATCCCGTGGTGGCGATCCGCTATGTCTGAACCCGTGTCGAGTAACCCCTCCGCCGGCGACGTCGACCCGGTGCTGCGCTTGGAGGGGCTGCGCAAGTCCTACCAGATCGGCACGCCGCTGGAGACCGAGGTCCTGCATGGCGTGGGCTTCACGCTGCGGCGCGGCGAGTTTGCCGCCCTGGTCGGACCTTCGGGTTCAGGCAAGACCACCTTGCTCAATCTCATCGGCCTGCTCGACGCCCCCACGGGTGGCGAACTGTTCCTGCAGGGCACGCCCACCCGTGCGCTGGAAGACGCCGAGCGCACCGCGCTGCGCGGCCGCGCGATTGGCTTCGTGTTCCAGTTCCACCATTTGATCCAGGCCTTTCCGGTGCTCGACAACGTGCTCATGCCGGCCCTGGTGCAAGGCGTGCGCCGCAGCCGCGAACTGGAGGCGCAAGGGCTGGCGCTGCTCGACGCCGTGGGCCTGGCGGCGCATGCGCACAAGCGGCCGAACGAGCTGTCGGGTGGGCAGCAGCAGCGCGTGGCCATTGCACGCGCCTTGCTCACGCGTCCGCCGCTGGTGCTGGCGGACGAGCCCACCGGCAACCTCGACACCCACAGTGCCGACGACGTGTTCGCGTTGCTGCGCCGCTTCAACCACGCGTTCGGTTGCGCCGTGCTCGTCGTCACCCACGACCCGCGCCTGGCGCAGCGCTGCGACCGCATCCTCAACCTGGTGGACGGCATGATCGTGCGCGATCAGCCGGTGGCGCCGGGGTCCGCGCCAGAACCCGCGCAGCAACCCGCGGCCACCTGAAGCGCTGCCAGCGCGCAAACCCCAGTCGTGCGCCAGTGCCCCGGCTGGCCCTAGTCCGGAGCGCCGCGGCGCAGGCGTTGCGGATCGAGCATCGCGGCGCGCAAGCCCAGCGCCTGCAAATCCGCAGGCAGATCTGCGCGGAGCAACAAGGCTGCCGCCGCGCGTGCCAGGGCAGGGGCGGTCTGGATGCCGTAGCCGCCCTGGCCCGCGAGCCAGAACAGGCCGGGCACATCCGGGTCGTGGCCGCAGACCGGCTCGCCATCGGCAACGAAGCTGCGCAGCCCCGCCCAGGTGCTGCGCGGGCGGCGGATGGACAGCAGGGTGGCTTGTTCGATGGCCCAGATGCCGGTGGCGATGTCCAGTTCCTCCGGCTGCACGTCCTGCGGCGGCATGGGGTCGGCATTGGCCGGCGAACCGAGCAGGGCGCCGGCGTCAGGCTTGAAGTAGAAGCGCTCGAAGGCGTCGATCACCGCCGGCCAGGCGTGGCAGCCCAGGCCTGCGGGCGGATCGAAGATGAACGCGCTGCGGCGCCGCGGCTGCAGGCCGATGGGCTGCGCACCGGCAAGCTGCCCGACCACGTCGGCCCAGGCGCCGGCAGCGTTCACCACGATGTCCGCCGAGAACGGGCCCGCGCTGCTGCGAATCTGCCACCCTCCGTCGGTGCGGCTGCACCCGAGCACGTCCGCGTCGGTGTGGATCCTGGCACCCGCGCGTCGTGCGCTGCGCAGGAAGCCCTGCAGAATGGCGTCCACATCCATGTCCAGCGCCTGAGGCTCGAACACGCCGCCCGCCAGTCCCTCCGGGCGCAACACCGGGCAGCGTTGCAGGCATTGCGCGGGCGACAGCCGTTGCACCGTCACGCCACTGGCGCGCGTTTCTTGCTCCAGCGCGTCCAGCCGGTTTGTCGCGGCCGTCGGGCCGATGTCGTCGCTCGCCCAGGCCACGTGCAAGGCGCCCCGCGGGGTGAGCAGCGGGTGCTCGGCGAAACCCGTGGGCGGGCTGGTGTAGAACGCGCCACTGCCTCGCGTGAGGGCGCGGATGCCCGGTGGCCCGTAGGACGGCATGTAGAGCGCGGCCGAGCGGCCGGTGGCATGCGTGCCGCATTGCGCCTCGCGTTCCAGCAGAGTCACGCTCAAGCCCGGCTGCGCGGCCAGCGTGCTCGCCAACGAGGCGCCGGCGATGCCGCCTCCCACCACCAGCACGCGGGTTGCGCGCTCCATGCCGCCGCGTCCTCAGGCGGCAACTGGCGCCGCGGGCTTGGGCTTGGCTGGCGGCGTTTGCAAATCCGGCAGGAAGGTGGCGAGCAGGCCGATCAGCGGCAAGAAGGCGCACACCTTGTAAACGCCGACGATGCCGATCACATCCGCCAGTTGGCCCAGTGCCGCCGCGCCGATGCCGCCGAGGCCGAAGGCCAGGCCGAAGAACAGGCCCGATACCGCCCCGACCTTGCCCGGCATCAGTTCCTGCGCGTACACCACCATGGCCGGGAAAGCCGAGGCCAGCACGAAGCCGATGATGGCCGTGAGGAAAGCCGAGACTTCCAGGCTCGCATAAGGCAGGGCCAGGGTGAAGGGCGCCACGCCGAGGATGGACGCCCAGATCACGCGCTTGCGGCCGATGCGGTCGCCGATCGGACCGCCCAGTAGAGTTCCGGCAGCCACGGCGGCGAGGAAGATGAACAGGTGCAGTTGGCCGTCCCGCACACTGATGCCGAAGCGGTGTTGCAGGTAGAAAATCAGATAGGTGTTGATCGAGGCCAGATAAAAGAACTTGGAAAACACCAGCGCCATGAGCACCGCCATGGTCTTGCGAACCAGGCCCGGCGGATGGGCTTGCGCCGGTGTCGAGGAGGGCCTGCGTTTGCCCGGGCGCATCTGGTGCGCCGACCAGCGGCCGACGAAAGCCAGCACGACCATGGCCAGCAGCGCGGCGGCCGAAAACCAGGCGATGCTGCCTTGCCCGTGCGGCATGATGAACGCCGCGGCCAGCAGCGGCCCGATGGCGGTGCCGGCGTTGCCGCCGACCTGAAAGATCGATTGCGCCAGGCCATGCTGGCCGCCGGAAGCCATGCGCGCCACGCGCGACGATTCCGGATGGAAGATGGACGAGCCCATCCCCACGCAGGCCGCTGCCGCCAGCACATGCGGAAAACTGTCGGCGCGTGACAGCAACAGCAGGCCGACGAAGGTGAAGCCCATGCCGATGGACAGGGAATAGGGATGCGGCTTGCGGTCGGTGTACATCCCCACCAGCGGCTGCAGGATGGACGCGGTGATCTGGTAGGTAAGGGTGATGAGTCCGATCTGGGCGAAGTTCAGGTGCAGCCCCGCCTTGAACAGCGGGTAGATGGCCAGCATCAGCGACTGCATCATGTCGTTGAGCATGTGCGAGAAGCTGATGGCGCCGAGCACGGGGTAGCGCGTGCCTTCGGCAGCACTGGCCGTGGGGGCTAGCGCGGAGGATGGAGTGGACATGACGGGGCGGGTTGGCAAGGCGCCAACGATTGCGGTGCAGAGCGAAACTGTACGCCTGGATGTGTTTTTTTGCAGCGCCGCGAAACGCCGCGCGCCGCGCGCGCTCAAGGCCTGGGCGGCCCACGGCCGCGTTGCCGCGCGCTTGCGATGCAGGCCACCACGGCGCGGGTGCGGCAAGGGCGTGAACAGGCCCTAGCCCACGGCGGGTTTTGCGTCCGTGGCTGACGTCCTGGCTTGTGTGCTGGCCTGGGTATGGCCCTGCGCGGGCGCTGCCATGCTGAAGACCTGGCTGTAGCCGATGAAAAGGCCCAGGCCGATGAGCCCGACGGTGAGAACGGCGAGGATGAAAATGAGGAGCTTGCTGCCCATGGTGCTGGCCTGCGGTAGGGGTCGCCTCAGGCTAGTTGCGGCCCCTCACGAGGTCAAGCCTGGGACAAACCTCGTCACACATGAAACGCTTCGCTGCGCCGTCATGCACCTTGGCGAGCGGGAATGGCGCCATAGGCCAGGCGCAGACGTTCGAGCGCCGCGTCACGCGTGATGGTGTAGTTCTGCGGCCCGGCGCAGGCAATCTTGCACGCACCCATCACATTGCCCAGCTTGCAGGCGTCGGCCAGGCTCCAGCCTTGCTCCAGCGCCCACAGCAGACCGCCGCGAAAGGCGTCGCCGCAGCCGGTGGGATCGACGCTGGCGCTGGCCTCCAGGCCAGCCACCTGCACGCAGGTTCCGGTCTCGTACACCGTGCAACCTTCGGCGCCCTGGGTCACCACCAGGCCGCGCAACTGTGCGGCCATGTCCTGCAGGCTCCGCCCGGTGCGCTCCACCAGCATGGCGGCTTCGTAGTCATTCACCGCCACCCACGCGGCCTGGGCGATGAAGGCGCGCAGTTCGGCGCCGTCGAACATCGGCAGGCCCTGGCCGGGGTCGAAGACGAAAGGCAGGGCGCGTGCGGCCATTTGCGCGGCATGGTCGAGCATCGCCTGGCGGCCGTCGGGAGCGACGATGCCCAGGCGCAGGCTCGTGTCGGCAGGGACCGTCTGTTCGTGCGCCTGGCTCATTGCTCCGGGGTGGAACGCGGTGATCTGGTTGTTGTCGCGGTCGGTGATGATGTGGGCTTGCGCCGTGTGGCTGCCGGCGATCACGCGCACATGCTCGCGCGAGATGTCGAGGCGGTCGAGCCGCACCTCGTAGTCCACCCCGTCCTCACCCAAAGCGGCCAGGATGACGGGTTCGCCGCCCAGTTGCTTCATGCCGTAGGCGATGTTGCCGGCGCAGCCGCCGAACTCGCGCCGCAAGTTCGGCACGAGGAACGCCACGTTGAGCATATGCACCTTGTCGGGCAGGATGTGCTCGGCGAAGCGGCCGGGAAAGTCGGTGATGGTGTCGAAGGCGAGTGATCCGCAGATGAGGCTGGACATGGTCAGAAGCGGGTTGAGCGAACGGGAAACCCAGCACTGTAGCGGGCAGCGCCATGGTGCGCGCTCGGCGCCGCCCATGGTCTGCTTTCCGACCTTCCCGGCACTTGTCCACTCCTGGTTTGCCCGGCTGCGGCGTCACTGGCTATGCTGAATCATCCATCGAGCTTCCCGCCCTGTTTCCCGCCCTGTTTCCCGCCCTGTTTGCTGCCAGCGCCGCCATGACCACTGACCCGTCCTCGTCCATCCTCGCCCTCGACCAGGGAACCTCCAGCACGCGTGCGATTGTTTTCGATCACGCCGGCGGTCTCGTCGCGGTGGCGCAGCGCGAGTTGCCGCAGAGCTATCCGCAGCCCGGCTGGGTGGAGCATGACGCGCGCCGCATCTGGGACGACCAACTCGCCACCGCGCGCGAGGCGCTGGCCGCGACGGATGCCGGCCGCGTGGCTGCCCTGGGCATCACCAACCAGCGCGAAACCACGGTGCTGTGGGACCGCGCCAGCGGCGAGCCGCTGCATCCAGCCATCGTCTGGCAGGACCGTCGCACCGCCGAGACCTGCGCCGCTCTGCGCGCCCAGGGGCTGGAAGCCGAGGTGCGGGCGCGCACCGGCCTGCTGCTCAATCCTTATTTCTCTGGCACCAAGCTCCGATGGCTGCTCGATCACATCCCCGGCGCCAGGGCCCGGGCGCAGCGCGGCGAGCTGGCATTCGGCACCATCGACAGCTGGCTGTTGTGGCTGCTGTCCGGCGGCGTTGCGGCGTCCACCCGCGCCCAGGCCGTGCACGCCACCGATGTCAGCAACGCCAGCCGCACCCTGCTGTGGAATATCCACACGCAGCAATGGGACGACACCTTGCTGGCCGCGCTCGACATTCCGCGTGAACTGCTGCCGCAGGTGCTGCCATCCAGCCATGTCTACGGCCATACGGCCCCGGGCTTGCTGCCGGCCGTGCTGCCCATCGGCGCGCTGGTCGGGGATCAGCAGGCCGCGTTGTTCGGCCAGGGCTGTGTGCGGCCCGGGCTGGCGAAAAACACCTACGGCACCGGCTGTTTTTTATTGCTGCACACCGGCGGCACGGCGCTGGCCAGTGGCAACGGCTTGCTGACGACGGCCGCGGCGCAGATCGGCAGCGAGGTCACTCCGCACGGCGGGCCGGCGCGCGCTGCGCAATATGCCCTGGAAGGCAGCGTGTTCGTCGGCGGCGCGGTGGTGCAGTGGCTGCGGGACGGCCTCAACGCCATCCGCGCCAGCACCGAGGTCGAGGGGCTGGCGCAAAGCGTGCCCGACAGCGGCGGCGTGGTGTTCGTGCCCGCGTTCACCGGTCTGGGCGCGCCCTACTGGCGGGCCGATGCCACCGGCACCATCACCGGCCTGACGCGAGGCAGCACCGTGGCCCATGTGGCGCGGGCGGCGCTGGAGAGCATTGCCTTCCAGAGCGCCGCCTTGCTGCAGGCCATGAACGCCGACATGCGTGCCGCGGGTGTCGGGGAAACGCCGGGCGACCTCCAGAATCTCGTGACCGAATTGCGCGTGGATGGCGGCGCCAGCGCCAACGACTTGCTGATGCAATTCCAGGCGGACCTGCTCGGCATCCCGGTGGTGCGCCCGCAGGTGCTGGAAACCACCGCCCTCGGCGCCGCGCTCCTGGCCGGGCTGAGCTGCGGGGTCTACAGCGGCTGGGCCGAGATCGAGGCGCTGCCGCGCGACAGTCGCCGCTTCCTGCCGCGCATGTCGGCGTCGCAGGCGGCGTCACGCCGGCAGTCCTGGGAGCACGCCGTACGCAAGGCACTGGCGGCTTGAGGCATCTTCACTGCAGCACGGCCAGTGCCGCGGCGTAGTTTGGTTCCTGGCCGATTTCGGGCACCAGCTCGGAGTGCAGCACCTTGTCATGCTCGTCCAGCACCACCACGGCGCGTGCCGTCACACCCGTCAGCGGGCCGGTCGCGATTTTCACGCCATAGGCCTGCATGAAATCGGGATTGCGAAAGGTGGACAGCGTGACGACGTTGTTCAACCCCTCGACGCTGCAAAAGCGGCTGGCGCCGAACGGCAGGTCGGCCGAGATCACCAGCACCACGGTGTTGTTCAGCTTGCTCGCGTCGGCATTGAAATGCCGGGTCGACTGCGCACAGGTGGGCGTGTCCAGCGAGGGGACGATGTTGAGCACCTTGCGCTTGCCGGCAAACGCATCGAGCCCGACGTCAGCCAGTTCCTTGTTGGTCAGCTTCAGCGCCGGCGCCTTGCTGCCCGGCTGTGGCAGATGGCCATCAACCTGGATGTGGGAACCGCGAAGGGTGACTTGAGCCATGATTACTCCTGAGTGCGTGATGTGTCGGGGGAGGATGCCGGCGCGCAACCGGCACAGCAATGCGCGCGTCGTGCGCTCGCCGCTGCAGCCGAGGCTACGGCACAACGGACATGTCCATGGTAGCCATGAACCGCCCTGTTTGCCGGACCGGGGCCTGCTCCCGCTGGGCAGAGCAGGGACTTGCAGGACTGGCAAAGACCAGGCCAACGGGGAGGGGTGGGGCCGGTGCTGAGTGGGTCATGGAATTGTGCTCCAAGCGCAACAAGCCCAAAGTGGCCCCGGCGGCCATCAAAGGACGACAACACGATTGCCGAGATCGACCTGCAGGTTGAAGTCGACCCCAGGCAGGTCAACAAGCAGGCACCTTCCGGTTCTGCTCAGGCAGGCCGAGCAGCTTTGCGCCGTGTCGAGCCTGCACCAAGTGCTGACACTGGTTCCGGATGCGAGGCTGAGGCCTGGTTCGAGTCTGGGCTGGGGCGGCACGCGCTGCCAGGCCGGGCAGGTTCAGGCCCGCTCGAAGACGGCCATGGACTCCACATGCGAGGTGTGCGGGAACATATTCACCACCCCGGCTGACCGCAGGACATATCCTGCCTGGCGCACGAGCAGGCCTGCGTCGCGCGCCAGTGTGGCGGGGTTGCAGGAGATGTAGACGATGCGCGAGGGCAGGTTGAAACCTCCGCGTCGGTGATCCGCAACCTGGATGCCTGCGACTTGCACATCGGCCAGCGCCTTACACAGGGCCAGGGCACCTTCGCGAGGCGGGTCGATCAGCCATTTGTCGTACGGGCCAAGTTGCAGCAGGGCCTGGGCGTCCATCCCGAACAGATTGCGGACCTCGAAACGGGTGCGCTCGGCCAGGCCGTTGTACGCCGCGTTGTCACGTGCGCGCTGCACCAGCGCTTCGCTGCCTTCCACGCCCAGCACGGAAGCAGCGCGCGTGGCCAGCGGCAGGGTGAAGTTGCCCAGCCCGCAAAACCAGTCAGCGACACGTTCGTTCGATTGGGGCGCCAGCAACCGCAGCGCGCGCGAAACCAGCGCCTGGTTGATGTGGTGGTTGACCTGGGTGAAGTCGGTGGGCTTGAAAGGCATGCGCACACTGAACTCGGGCAAGGCGTACTCGAGCCCGGGAGTTTGCGACTCCAGTGGCTCCAGCGGCGCCGCGGTGTGCGGGCCGCCGGGTTGCAACCACCACTGCACGCCATGCTTCGCTCCGAACCGGGTCAAAGCCTGCCGATCGGTGGGCCTGAGTTCCTGCAGGTTGCGCAGCACCAGAACGGTTTGTGCGTCGCCCTCGGCGAGCTCGATTTGCGGCAGCCGGTCGGGGCAAGACAGGCCGGCGATGAGCTGGCGCAAGGGCAGGAGCAGGGCGGACACATGCGGCGGCAAGATGGCGCAGGTCTGCATGTCGGCCACATAGCTGGAACCGCGCTCGTGAAACCCGACCAGGACGCCGCCTTTCTTGTGCACCAGGCGCACGGTGAGGCGCGCGCGGTGGCGATAGCCCCAGTTCGGACCGGCCAGGGGGCGCAGTATGGTCTGCGGCCGCACCTGGGCGATGTGCCAGAGGTCGTCCTCCAGGGTGCGTTGCTTGAAGGCGAGTTGGGCCTGCGGGTCGATGTGCTGCATGCTGCAGCCGCCGCAGACGCCGAAATGCGGGCAGCGCGGCTCGACGCGGGTGGAGGCGGTGCGCTGCCACTCCACGGCGTCGCCCTGCTCCCACTTGGCCTTGCTGCGGGTGACACGCACGCGCACCACTTCGTCGGGCAGGGCGCCGGCGGCAAACACCACCTTGCCATCGGCGCGGTGGGCGATGCCACGGGCATCGAGGTCAAGCGCCTCGATGGTCAGCCATTCGTCGGAGATCGTGGTGGGTTTCATGGCAAGCCCGGGCTCTGCACCACCCGAAATGCCAAGGCATGCGGGGGCGACGGCTTTCAGGATGTTGGCGGATCGGGCAGGCGCCATGCCTGCAGGTATTCGGCCCAATGCGGCTCGTTCAGTGCCCAGTCGGCCAGCGTGTTGCGCACCAGCGCGACTTCATCCAGGTGCTCTGCGGGGCTCAAACCACCGCGCATGAGCTGGAAGCGGCAATACAGCAAATACGTGTTGAGCACGTCGGTTTCGCAATAGCGCCGCACGGCTTCCAATTTACCCTGCTGCCAGGCGGCGTAGACCTGGCTGCCGTCCATGCCCAGCTTGCCGGGCAGGCCGCAAAGCTGGGCCAGGGTGTCCATGCCGGCGTTGGCGCGCGGCTGGTAGAGGGCCAGCAGGTCCATCAGGTCGAGATGCCGGCTGTGGTAGCGCGAGATGTAGTTGTTCCATTTGAACTCGCGATCGTCTTCGCCCATGTCCCAGTATTTGGGCGCCTGCACGCCGTGCACCAAGCCACGGTAATGCAGCACGGGCAGATCGAAGCCGCCGCCATTCCAGGAGACCAGTTGCGGTTCGTGTTTGTCGACGATGCGGAAAAATCCCTGTACCGCCGCGCCTTCCTGGCCGCCATGGTCGATGAAGGAATGCACCTTCAGTCCCTGGACGTTGCGGAAGATGCAGGAAATGACCAGCACGCGCTGGCAGATCACGGGCAGGAAGTCGCTGCCGGTTTGCGCCTTGCGCCGCTCTTGCGCCTGGGCGATGGTGGTGGTGTCGTCCAGGCCCGGGTCGGCCAGGCCCGCGGCGCGGATGGCTGGCGCGTCGGGAATGGTTTCGATGTCGAAGACGACGACGGGTGCGGCCATGGCGGGTTCGTTGATGCCGGCTCAGAGCACCGAGGATTTGTCGACCCCGCCCTTGGACAGGCGGCGCTTGAGCTTGAGCAGTGCTTCCTGCTGGATCTGGCGCACACGCTCGCGGGTGAGGTCGAGGCGCTGCGCCAGGGTTTCGAGGGTTTCGGTGTCGCGGCCGTAGAGCCCGAAGCGCGCTTCGATCACCTCGCGCTCGCGCTCGGCCAACGTCTGCAGCCAGGCGTCGAGCAGATGCGTCACCTCGTGCGCCTGCGCGGTGTCGTCCGGTCCCGGCGCCTGCTGGTCGGCGAACTGGTCCTGGTAGCTGTCGCCGGCGCTGGTTTCGTGCATCAGGTCCAGCGAGGCGGGCGGCTCGCCCAGGGTCAGCAGATCGACCACTTCGTCGGCCGTGCGGCCGGTGAGGCTGGCAATGTCTTCGATCGACGCCACACCGTTGGAGCTGGATTCCTCCAGGTGGCGCCGCGCGCGCAGCATCTGGTTGAGCTCGCGTATGACATGCACCGGCAGGCGGATGGTGCGCGCCTGCTGCATGATGGCGCGCTCGACGTTCTGGCGTATCCACCAACTCGCATAGGTGGAGAAACGAAAGCCGCGCTCGGGCTCGAATTTCTCGATGGCGTGCATCAAGCCCAGATTGCCCTCCTCGATGAGGTCGGCCAAAGCCACGCCGCGGCCGGCATAGGCCTTTGCAATGCTCACCACCAGGCGCAGATTGTGCTCGACCATGGCTTGCCGCGCCGCGAAATCACCCTGGCGAGCGCGTGTGGCGGTGTCGAATTCCTGCTGCGGCGTGAGCAGCGGCTTGACGCGAATCTGGTTGAGGTAGGCCTGCAGCACACTCTGGCTGGCGGCGTCCATGCCATCGCCGGCCACGCGGCCAAGCTCCCGCGCCGCTTGTTCGTCTCGCTCCGAGCCCTGAGGCTCCTGGGCGTCCCCAGCAGCCTCAGGGGCAGCAGGGTGCGGCGTCGAGGATGTTTTGGGCGCGCGCGGCATGGGATGGCTCGAGCTGGGTTCGGGCAGCTTGGGTGGGCGCGCTCAATGCGGCGGCAGAACTTGCATGGGGTCGATGGGCTTGCCCCGCAGGCGCACCTCGAAATGCAGTTCCACGCGCGGGGCGTCTGTCGACCCCATGAGGGCGACTGGCTGCCCGCGATGAATGTCCTGGCCATCCTTCACCAGCAGCTTTTCGTTGTGCGCGTAGACCGAGATGTAGTCGGCGTTGTGCTTGACGATGACCAGATTGCCAAAACCGCGCAACTCATTGCCGGCATAAACCACCTTGCCCTTGGCTGCCGCGAAAATGGGCTCGCCCTGCCTGCCGGCAATGTCGATGCCCTTGCTGGTGCCGCCGTTGTAGCCCTGAATGATTTTCCCCGACGCCGGCCACGACCATTGCAGCCCGCCGTTGTCGGCCACGGCCTTGGGGGCCACGGCCCCGGCAATCGCACTGGCCGAGGCCGTGGCGGCGGGCGCCGCGACCGTGCCTGCAGGCGATGCGCCAGGCATTGCGCCCGGCGTTGTCGCCACGGCGGGCGGTGCAACGGGAGCCACCGCAGGCGGTGCCGGAGTCGATGCAGTCATGGGTGCCAGCGGATACGACTGGGCCACCTGACCGTTCGCCGGCATGGCACCCTGAGGCGCCGGCAACACGGCCACGGCAGGCGGCGTGCCCGCCACGGGCGGTGCCACGCGCAACACCTGGCCCACCGTGATGACGTTCGGATCGCTCAGGTTGTTCCAGCTCACGATGTTGTGCCAGTCCTGGCCGAACTGCAGGCCGATGCGGCGCACGGTGTCGCCAGGTTGCACCGTGTAGTAGCCAGGCTGGCCCGCATAAGCGGCGTAGGGTCCTGCGTTCGCGGCAGCCGAGGCGCTGCTTGCAGGGGCGGTGCTGGACGATGGCGCCGCAACCGATCCGACGGGCGTGAAGTTCTGGCTGACCACCGGAGCGGGATTGAGCGACACCGTTGAACAAGCGGCCAAGGATGCGGTCAGCAGCGAGGTGAGCAGGAGCGGAAGAACAAGTCGCATGGATGAGCCTGAGCGTCAGAGGACGCCCGATTTTAGAGGGACGAAATACGCGTCTTCCACGCACCACGAGTCCACCTTGGTCGTGGCTGTTTTGCGGTAGGCCATGAGGCGCTGCGGCTGTCCGACGGGCGCCAGGAGCACTCCGCCCGGGCGCAACTGCGACAGCCAGGATGCAGGTACTTCGGCACAGGCGGCGGCGCTCAGCACGGCGTCGAACGGCGCGCCGGCGATCGCCCCGTCGGTGCCATCACCCAGCAGCAAGCGCAGGTTGGCCAGGCGCAGCACGCGAAGGTTGCGCCGCGCGAGTTCGTGCAGGGCGCGGATGCGCTCGATGCTGTACACCTCACCTGCCACGCGGCTCAGCACTGCCGCCTGGTAGCCGCAGCCGGTGCCGATCTCCAGCACACGCCCGGGCTTGGCCCCGAGGCTTTGCAACAGGACCGAGGCGCAGCGCGCCACCACGGAGGGCTTGGAGATGGTCTGGCCATGCCCGATGGGCAGCGCGTTGTCGAGATAGGCCTGGGCCGCCAGCCCGGGCTCCAGAAACAGATGGCGCGGCACCGCCAACATGGCTTGCAACACGGCGGGTTCCATGCCGCCCATCGCGCGCAGCCGCTCCACCATGCTGTCGCGCACGGCCTGCGAGTCCATTCCCTGGCCGGTGGGCACGCCCGGCTGAACCAGGGTTTGGCGGTATGCCTGCTGCGAGCGCAGAACCGTCGGCTTGCCACCCTCGGCGGCAATCGGGTCGGGACGTGGGCGTGCGGTGCTGGACGCGCCCGGCGCCGCCGCGTCGCCCCATGTCGCCGGATAGCGGGGGCGCACCGCGCGGGTGGGATCAGCGCTCACCGGCCATGCCCGAAAAACGCACCTTGCAGTCGTCCAGCAACTGGTAATGCGTGAGGTCGAGTTGCAGCGGCGTGAGCGACGCATAACCCTGGGCGATGGCGTCGAAGTCGGTGCCGGGCTGATCGTCGCGCGCCTCGCCCGCGGAGCCAATCCAGTAAATCGGCTCACCGTGCGGGTTGTGCTGCAGGATCACCGGCTGGCTGGGGTGGCGCTTGCCCAAACGCGCAACCCGCACCCCGCGCAAGGCGCTGTGGGCAACATTGGGAACATTGAGATTGAACAGCGCGGGCTCGACAGGCTTGCGCTCCAGCAGGTTACGGGCCACCTCCACGGCAACCTGCACCGCTGTGTCGAGGTGCTCCCAACCCTTGTGAACCAGCGACACGGCCAGGGCCGGCATCCCGAAGAGGTAGCCCTCCGTGGCCGCGGCGACGGTGCCGGAGTAGATGGTGTCGTCTCCCAGATTGGCGCCGTTGTTCACGCCACTCACAACCAGATCGGGCTTGAAGTCCAGCAGTCCCGTGAGCGCGATGTGCACACAATCCGACGGCGTGCCATTCACATACAGGAAGCCGTTGGCGGCCCTGAAAACCGATAGCGGACGGCTGAGGGTGAGCGCGTTCGAAGCCGCGCTGGCGTTTTGCTCCGGAGCGACCACGGTGACGTTGGCCAACGCGCACAGCCCCACGTAAAGGGCTTGCAGCCCGGGAGCCAGATAGCCATCGTCATTGGCGAGCAAGATGCGCATGACTGCATCTTATCGGGGACTCGATCGACTGTTGCCGCAAAGCAGGCCCTGGCAGCCGTCAAGAAGATAAATGGATAAATGGGATAAATGATAAATGGGGACAGACCCCATTTATCTTTACTGCGCCAACCCCGCCGTCATCGCGTCCATGCGTTCCAGCACCTCGGCCGTGAGCTTGGGCAGCACGGTCAGGGCGCCGAGATTTTCGTGCAGCTGGGCCAGTTTGGAGGCGCCGAGGATGACGCTGCTGACGCGCGGGTTGTGCGCCACCCAGGCCAGCGCCAGTTGCGCCACGCTGCAGCCGAGCTCCCTGGCAAGCGTTTCGAGTTCACCCACGGCTGCGTTCTTGCGGGCGTCCAGCAGTCCCTCGCGCAGGAAGCTCACGCCTTCCATCGCGCCACGGCTGCCGGCGGGCACGCCCTGGCGGTATTTGCCGGTGAGCAGGCCCGAGGCCAGCGGACTCCAGGTGGTGAGGCCCAGGCCCATGTCTTCGTACAGCCGGGCGTACTCGTGCTCCACGCGCTTGCGGTGGAACAGGTGGTATTGGGGCTGCTCCATCACCGGCTTGTGCAGGTGGTGGCGCTCGGCCACGTCCCAGGCGGTGCGAATTTCATCGGCGGTCCATTCGCTGGTGCCCCAGTAGAGCGCCTTGCCTTGCTCGATGAGGTTGTGTATGGCCCAGACGGTTTCGTCCACCGGGGTATGCGGGTCGGCACGGTGACAGTAGATGAGGTCGATGCAGTCGAGCTTCATGCGCTTCAAACTGCCGTCCACCGCCTGCAGCAGGTACTTGCGGTTGAGGGTGTCGCGGCCGTTGATGCGGGGCTTGTCGGCGCTGCCGCGGTCCAGGCCCCAGAAGAACTTGCTGGAGACGACATAGTCGAGCCGGTTCCACCGGAGTTGGGCCAGCGCCTCGCCCATCAGGGTT
Source organism: Betaproteobacteria bacterium (assembly GCA_028871675.1). Taxonomy (GTDB): domain Bacteria; phylum Pseudomonadota; class Gammaproteobacteria; order Burkholderiales; family Burkholderiaceae_C; genus Thiomonas_A. The sequence goes on along the minus strand of JAGWMO010000012.1, from coordinate 18,631 downwards.
TCGCTCTGGCCGTTGGCGTAGACCTCGGCGTTGTCGAAGAAATTGACCCCGGCGTCGCGCGCCGCGGCCATCATCTCGCGCACGCCGGAGGCGTCCACCTGGTTGTGGAACGTCACCCAGGAGCCGAGCGAGAGCAGGCTGATCTGCAACCCGCTGCGTCCGAGCCGGCGATAGAGCATGGGGGGGATGGGATGGGACATGGGATGAGACCTCCAAATGGGTGGGTTCAGCAGGCGGCAAGCCGGGTGCGAACACGCTGCAAGCAGGTTGCGCCAGGCTGCAGGCGACATGTGGGCATGCCTGCGCATGCACGATCGGTTTTGAAGCTTAGGCTGCTTGTGCAATTCCCTGCGCTTGCAATGTGGCAAAAAATCCGCCGCAAAATCGGCTCGTGGCTGATGGTGGCTCGCACAGCGTCGTCTTCCCGGCCTGTCGTGCGGTCCGGCCCGCCCTGTTCCGCCGATCCAGCCGACCACCGTTCAACCCCACCCGTACACTGCGCCCCCATGGTCACATCCGCCCATTCCCCCAGACTGTCGTCGCTGCCTTACGAATTGCTCATCGGCTGGCGCTACACCCGCGCCGGGAGGCGCACGCGGCGCAATGGCTTCATCTCCTTCATCTCCTTCATCTCGGTGGCGGGCATCGCCCTGGGCGTTGCGGCGTTGATCGTGGTGATTTCGGTGATGAACGGCTTCCAGAAAGACGTGCGCGATCGCATGCTCAACGTCATTCCGCATATTCAGGTGTTCAGCGTGGATGGCGGGCCGCTGACCGACTGGCGCGGCGTGGCCAACATCGTGCGGCGCAACCCGGCCGTCACCGGTGTGGCGCCCTTCGTGTCGGGCCAGGCGCTGCTGGCGCAGGGCAACACTTTGTTCGGCGTGCTGGCCTGGGGCATCGAGCCGCAAGAGGAGAGCAAGGTCTCGGCGATTGCTTCGCACATGGTGGCCGGCTCGCTGGCGGCGCTCAAGCCCGGCAGCTTCACCGTGGTGCTGGGCAATGAACTGGCGCAGCGCCTGGGGGTGGGCATCGGCGACCAGGTGACCATGGTGGTGCCCAGCGGCAGCCTCACGCCCGCGGGCATGATTCCGCGCCTGCGCACCCTGCGGGTGGTGGGGTTGTTCAACGTGGGGCATTACGAATACGACAGCACGCTGGCGCTGTTGAATCTGGACGACGCCGGGAAAATTTTCCTCTCCGGCGGTCCCACCGGCCTGCGGGTGCAGACGCGCAACATCGACGATGCGCCGGCCGTTGCCCAGCAGTTGCAAACCGCGCTGCCGCCCAACCTCGTGGCACAACCGTGGACGCAGCAGAACCGCACCTGGTTCGAGGCGGTGGTGATCGAGAAACGCATGATGTTCATCATCCTGGCGATGATCGTGGCTGTGGCGGCATTCAACCTGGTGTCCACGCTGGTGATGACGGTCACGGACAAGCAGTCCGACATCGCCATCTTGCGCACCCAGGGCGCCAGCCCCGGTTCCATCATGGGCATTTTTGTCGTGCAGGGGGCGATCACCGGCGTGATCGGCGTGCTCTCGGGCGTGCTGCTGGGCATGCTCATTGCCTTCAACATCGACCCCATCGTCAGCTTCCTGGAGTGGGTGTTCCACACCCAGTTCCTGCCGCGCAGCGTGTATCTGATCCACAAGATGCCGAGCGACCCCAGGGTTTCGGACATCATCACCATCACCGTGGTGGCCTTGGTGCTGGCGCTGCTGGCGACCATCTACCCGAGCTGGCGCGCCTCGAAAGTGCAACCGGCCGAGGCGCTGCGCTACGAATGAAGCTCGGCGGTGCCGTTGTTGAAGCGCAGGGCCGTGCGCAGGCTGCGCGGCGGCATGCAAAAGCCGGCGACGAAGGCAGGGATGTCCTCGGGACGCATGGGAGGAGCGATGGCGAAGCCCTGCAGGCCGTCGGCCGAGCTCTGCCACAGCAGGTCGAGATGGGCCTGGGTTTCCACGCCTTCGATCACCGTGCGCATGCCCAGGGCATGGCCGAGGGCGAGGATGGCGTCGAGAAACAGCCGGTCGCGCGGATGCACCGGCAGATCGCGCACGAAGGCCTGGTCGATCTTGAGCAAGTCCACCGGCAAGGTCTTCAGGCGCAAGAGCGAGGCGTAAGCGGAGCCCACGTCGTCCATGCCGATGCGCACGCCCTCGGCGCGCAGGGCACTGAGCTGCGCCAGCACCACGTTCTCGCCCAGCACCTCTTCGGTTTCCAGAATTTCCAGGCTGAGCATGCCGGGCTCGAGTTCGGGATGACGCGCGATTTCGGCCAGCACCTGCGCTGAAAAATCCGTGGCCAGCAGTTCCTGCGGCGCGACGTTGACCGACACGCCGATGTGCAGCCCCTGGCGCACCCAGCCGGCAAGGTCGTCCAGGGCTCGCTGCAGCACGCGCGTGCCCAGCAAGGTGAGTTCCATGGGCCCGAGTTCCCGCAGGAAGGCGTCGGGCTGCAGCAGGTCGCTGTCCTGGCGCAGCCGGGCGAGCGCCTCGACATGGTGGATGCGGCCGCTGGCGCGGTCGAGCACGGGCTGGTAGTGCAGCACCAGGTCGCCGGTGTCGATCTTGCGGCGCAACTCGGCGCGGCGGTCGGGCGTGCTGAACGAGGCGCTGGCCATGGCCGGGTCGTACAGCCGGTAGGCACTGCGCTGCGGCCCGCGCCGACTCTTGTGGGCGTACAGCGCCATGTCGGCGTGGCGCAGCAGGGTGTCGGGGGTTTCGCGGTCGTAGGGGTAGATGGTGATGCCGCAACTGGTATCGACCTGCAGGCTCAGCGGCGGGTTGCCGACCTGCATGGGCCCGCGCAGGTGCTCGAGAAAGCGCAGGCAGACGGGTTCGAGCTCGGCCAACTCCTTGCTGCCTTCGAGGATGATGACGAACTCGTCGCCGCCCATGCGCAGGGCCAGGGCGCCGGCCGGCATTTGCGTCTTGAGGCGTTCGGCCACGCTGCGCAACACCTGGTCGCCGACCAGGTGGCCGTAGACATCGTTGATGGACTTGAAGCCGTCGAGGTCGAGGTAGGCCAGCGCCAGCAGAGTGCCGTTGGCATCGGCGCGGGCGATGGCCTGTTGCAGGGCGCTCTCCAGCATGTTGCGGTTGGGCAGGTGCGTGAGCGTGTCGTGCAGCGCCAGCCACTGCTCGCGCTGGCGCACCTGCTGCAGCGCGCGGTGGCTGGTCATTTCGTCGAGCGCGTGGTCGAGCAGGCGGGCGATGCGAGCAATGAGTTCGCGCACATCGTCCTGGAACAGTCCGCGCGCGGGCGAGGTCACAACCAGAATGACGTCGGGCCGCCCGGCACGCAGCAGCGGCACGGCGGCAATGCTGTGCCAGCGGTGGGCCACGACGAAGTCGCGCCGCGGCAGGTTGATGGGATCGGCCGGAAAATCGTTATGCACCCGCAGCTCGCCGGCCAGCCAGGCGCGCACGGCCAGCGCCGGTTGCGGGTCGTCGAGGCGCATCTCGATGCGCTCCAGGTCATCCGAGCCATTGCCGGCCCTGGCCAGGACCTGAAACACCCCGCTCGCGTCCGGGCGGCCGATCCACGCGGCGTTGAACAGACTGGATGCGGCCAGGGCCTCGCAGGCGGCGCGAAACAGGGCCGATTCGTCGCCCTGGCGCGCGTGCTGCTGCACGATCTCGCCCAACTCCGCCAGCGCCGCGTACAGGCTTTTCAGGCGCTCGTTGCGCCGCTGGCGCTCGCGCCGGTCGGTCACGTCATGGAACACCAGCACGGCACCGCGTGCTTCGCCATCATGTCCGCTGATCGGCGCAGCCGAATCCTCGATCGCCAGCACGCGGCCATCGCGGGCACGCAACTCGGTATGGTTGCCCAGCACCACCACGCGACCGGTCGCCAGGGCGCGCGCCACCGGGCAGGGTGCGGGCGAATCCTCGCCTTCCACCACGATGCGGAACACGAGTTCGATGGGCTGGCCCAGGGCTTCGGACGCTGGCCAGCCGGTGAGGCGCACCGCCTCCGGGTTCATGCGGCTGATGCGGCCGCGCGCGTCGGTGGCGATGACGGCGTCGCCAATGGAGGAGAGGGTCACGTCCAGTTCGTCGCGCTGGCGTCGCAGCCCGTCCAGGGCCTGCTCGCGGCCGCGTTCGGTCCGGCCGAGCTGGCGCAGGGCACTGGCGAACAGCCACGAGCCGGCTGCGAGCAGCCCGAAAAACAGCAGCAAGGTGCCCGCCAACTGCCCAGCCCAGCGCTGCAACAGGTTGCGCGTGGGCAGGTCGGCGCCGATGACGAAGGGGTAGTCGGGCACGCGGACATAGGCACCGACCATGTGCCGGTTCGCATTGTTGGCCAAACCCGAGAACATGCCGGAACTGGCTTGAGGCTGGCCACGGATGGCGTCGAGCATGATGCCGTTCTGGGGTTGCCCGTAAGGCGAGCGCGGAGGCGGCGGAAAGCGCAACTGCAGCAGGCCGTCGTTGCGCAGCACGACGAAGGCCATGTCCTCTCCCGGTGCCTGTAACAAACCGAGCGCGCGCGGAAACACCGAGGATTGCGCCAGCACCAGCCATTCCTGCGGCAACGCCTTGCCGAGCGGCATCGCTCTCGCCCCCCCGGGTGACGGCGCCTTGGCGCCGCCGGGCACGGCGGAAAGTGGCAGGTATTCGAGTGCCATCCAGCGGCCGGAGGCACGCTCGTCAGGAATGGGGGGCCCAAGGCAGAAGGTCTTGTCGCGCAGGCAGGTGGCATAGGCGCTGCGGGTGAGCGGCGTCAGGTGTGTGTCCTGCAAGGGTGATGGTGGCAGCGCGCCACTGCGCGCGACGTAGCGGCCTTGGGCATCCACCAGGGCCACACCTTCAACCCCGGGCCGCTCGAGGAGGTAGGTGTCGAGCTGCTGCTGCGCCGTCTGCGGATCCACCAGCAGGCGTCGCCCGAGACGCTGCATGGCGTCCTCGCGTGCGCGCAAGGTCGAGCGCCACTCGATGGCGTACTCGGCAGCGAAGGCGCGCAAGCGCTCCTGGCTCTGGATGCGGATGTCTTGCCAGGCGCGCCAGGCGTTCCATGCCATGAACGCCGCCGCACACACGGCAATGCCCAGCCAGAGTCGCCTCAGGCGGCTGTGCAAATGTGAGCCCATGCGTGCCGCGGCATGGTGGTCGATCACGGAATCGATGGTGCGCTCGGGTGGTTGCGGGCTGGCGATGCCGATGATTAGAGCCTGCGCGCACAAGCTTGCAAATCCCCGGACATGCGGGGGGCGAACCAGGGCGAGGCGCCGCATGCCGCTCGTGCGTGCTGCGTCGCGCCAATCGACGTGACGTCGCTATAAACTTCGCGCCATCGCGGCCTCGTGCCGTTGACAACCATCCAACGGGAAAGCCCATGAGCGAATCCGGAGTCCACGCCCACGCCCCGCACGAAGAGGCGGTGCATCACGCCAGCGAAGGCAAGAATCACACGTTGAACCAATGGGTCGCCATCTTCACCGCGCTGCTGGCTGCTCTCGGGGCCATCGTCAGCTACCAGGGCAGCCACCTCATGAACGAAGTGCTGCTGCACAAGAACGAGGCCGTGCTGAAAAAAGCCCATGCCACCGATGAATGGAATTACTACCAGGCCGTGAGCACCAAGCAGCACTTGATGGAACTGGCGCACGATCTGGCGCCGGCCGACAAGCAGGCCGGGATTGCAGCCAAGATCACCAAATACCAGGGCCAGAAGACCGAGATCAAGGCCCGCGCCGACGCGCTGGAAGCGGCGTCGAGCAAAGCCGACGAGGAGTCCGATCGCCTCAACCGTCCGCACACCGGCATGGCGCGCAGCCTGATCTTTCTGCAGATCGCCATTTCGCTGGCCTCGATCACCGCGCTCACCGGGCGCCGCTGGCTGTTCGGCGCCGCCATGCTCAGCGCCCTGGTCGGCGTTGGCTTGTGGGTGACGGCGCTGGGCTGGGTGGCGGCATGACGCCGCGTTGGCATGGCCCGCTGCCGCGGCTGGCCAAACGATGAGCGGCCCCTGGTGGTACGCCTGGGGCGGGCTCAACCACGCGCTGTTCCTCGCCATCAACCACGCCGGCGGCGGCTGGCTGTGGGACCACCTGGCGTTGTGGGGTACGGCCGCCGGGGACCACATGCTCTACCCCGTCTACGCCGCCGTGCTGCTGGCGCTGGCGCTGAAACGGCCCAACTGGCTTGCGGTGCAGGCCGTGCTGGTGTTCCTGGTGGCCTATCTGATCGACTGGGCCCTCGTCGCCGGCATCAAGCCCTGGCTCGACTTTCCGCGCCCGCCCAGGGCGCTGGGCGAGGCGGCGGTGCACATCCTCGGCCGTGCCGAATACGCGCACAGCTTCCCCTCCGGCCACACAGCCTTTGCCTTCGTGCTGATGGCCAGCCTGCTGCCCGGTGCGCACTGGGTGCTCAAGGTCGTGCTGGTGGTGTTCGCGCTCTGGGTGGGGTGGTCGCGCATGGCGGTGGGCGCACATTTCCCGGCCGACGTGCTCGGCGGCGCCCTCATCGGCCTGCTCTCGGCGTGGCTGGCGGCGCAGGCGCTGCGGTTACTCGGCTATGCGCGGGCGAAGCGTTGATCCATGCGCTGAGCGCGGCTTTCAGGCCGCGCAGCAGGACAGTTGCGTGACGTCGCGCGTGAAGGTCTGGGCGGCGAGCTTGAGACCCTCGACCATCGTGAGATAGGGGAACAGGGCGTCGGCCAGGTCATGCACGGACAGGCCTGCGCGCAGGGCCAGCGCCGCGGCCTGGATCATCTCCCCCGCTCCATCGGCAACGATCTGGGCGCCGAGCAGCCTGCCGCTGCCGGCCTCGGCCACCAGCTTGACGAAACCCCGGGTGTCGAAATTCGCCAGCGCGCGCGGCACCTGATCGAGCGCGAGCACGCGAGAGTCCACGGCCAGCGCGGCGTCGCGCGCCTGCGTTTCGGTCAGGCCGACGGTGGCCACCTGCGGGTCGGTGAACACCACCGCAGGCATGGCCGCGAGGTCCAGGCGCGCCTGGCCGCCGAGCATGTTGGCAGCGGCACGCGAGCCGCTCGCCGCGGCCACGTAGACATATTGCGGCAGCGCGGTGCAGTCGCCCGCGGCGTAAATGCCCGCGGCGCTGGTGCGCAGGTCGGCGCCGACGACGATCTGCCCAGCCGCGTCCGCCTGCACGCCTGCGGCCTGCAGGTTCAGCGCGTCAGTGTTGGCCGTGCGCCCGGTGGCGACGAGCAGTGCCTCGGCTTCGCGCGGGCCGGCGCTGGTGTGCAGGGTGAAGCGGCCCGCCGCGTGGTCCACGGCGTGGCTGGCGGTGTGCAGCAGCACCTCCATGCCCTCGCCACGCAGGATGTCGGCCAGCACCCGGCCGATCAGCGGGTCTTCGCGCGAGAGCAGGCTGCTGCGCGCAACAACCGTCACCCGGCTGCCCAGGCGGGCGTAGGCCTGCGCCAGTTCGAGCGCGACGACCGAGGCGCCGAGCACCAGCAGGCGCGGCGGCACGGCATCGGCCTGCAACGCCTCGGTGGAGGTCCAGTACGGTGTGCCGGCAAGCCCGGGGAGATCGGGTCTGGCAGGTCTCGCCCCTGTGGCGATCAGGCAGCGGTCGAACGTCACCGTCTCCTCGCCGCCAGCGGCCAGGCGCACGCGCAGCGACGCAGGCCCGGCGAAGCTCGCCTGCCCCTGCACGCGGCGGATCGCGGCGTGGCGCGCGACCACGTTGTCGTATTTGGCGGCTCGCAGTGCATCCACACGCGCCTGCTGTTGCGCCAGCAGCGCGGCGCGGTCGACGGCCGGCGCGCAGGGTGCGATGCCCGCGTCGAACGGGCTCGTCTTGCGGGTGTGCGCGACATGCGCGGCGCGGATGAAAATCTTGGACGGCACGCAACCCACGTTGACGCAGGTGCCGCCCAGCGTGCCGCGCTCGACCATCGTGACGCGCGCGCCCGCCTCGGCCAGACGGGTGGCCGCGGCCATGGCCGCCGAGCCGCTGCCGATCACGGCCACATGCAAGCCGCTTGCAGCATGCGCGGGCTGCCCTTGACCCGGAGCCGCGACAACCGGTGTCTTGCAGGGGATGGAACCGGACTCGGTGGCGCAGCAGTCGCGCAACGCGGAGCCAAGCTTCTCGGGCGCGTTCATCAGCGCTCGACCTTGACCACCTTGCTCGGATAGCCGGCGTCGGCCACCGCCTTGAGCAGGGCCGCGACCTGGGTCTTGCTGTCGTCGAACTGCACCTGCGCCGTCCTGGCGGGGAAATCGACGCTCACATGGCTCACGCCGGGCACGCCGTCGAGCGCTTTTTTCACCGTGATCGGGCACACCGGACAGGTCATGCCGGGCACCGCGAGTTGGGCGGTCTCGGTGGCGGCCCACGCCGGCAGCGCCACAACACAGAGGGAAACGGCAAACAGGATGTTGCGCATGGAAGACTCCTTCGGTTCAGTAAAAGAACGGGGCGGCATACGGGAAAGCGAAGGCGATGGCGATCAACACCACCACCACCCAGAACACGGCCTTGTAAGTCGAGCGCACCCCCGGCAAGGCGCAAACCTCGCCGGGCTTGCATGCGGCGGCGGGCCGGAACATGCGCCGGTACGCCAACGCCAACGCGACGAGCGCCGCACCGAGGAAGTACGGCCGATACGGTTCGAGCAGCGTGAGGTCGCCGATCCAGGCGCCACTGACACCCAGCGACACCAGAATCAACGGCCCGAGGCAGCAGCTCGACGCCAGAATGGCCGCCAGGCCACTGGTCAGCAGCGCCGCCTTGCCCTGCGGCGCTTGCGGGGCAGGGTTCATTGCGTCCGTGTTCACCATCGGTCTCCTTGTCGGGATACGTCGAGGGTGGTAGTGTGATGCCGTAGTTCAGTACGGACGCAAGCGATGACGCAAACTGTTACACCCGAATCAGGCTTGAGCATTGGCCAACTGGCCGCCGCCGGTGCGGTGAATGTGGAAACCGTGCGCTTTTACCAGCGCCGTGGGCTGTTGGGCACGCCGGACAAGCGCTACGGCAGCATGCGCCGCTACAGCACCCAGGATCTGGTGCGCCTGCGCTTCATCAAGAGTGCGCAGCGCCTGGGCTTTTCGCTCGACCAGGTGACCGATCTGCTGCGTCTGCAAGACGGCACGCATTGCGACGACGCCCGCCGCCTGGCCGAAGCCAAGCTTGCCGACGTGCGCGACAAGCTCGCCGACCTGCAGCGCATCGAGTCAGCGCTCGGCACGCTGGTGGCGCGTTGCGCCGACCACGGCGGCAGCATCGCCTGCCCGCTGATCGAGTCCTTGCAATCGGGTTGAGCGGCAGGCGCCAGGGTCTGGCCACCGCGCCGCAACACCGCCAGCCTGCGCGCGTTCAATCTCCCGCCCAGGCGCGCTGAAGGATTGCCGGCAAATCCACCCCCTGTGGCAACACGCCGTAGATGCGCCCGGCGCGGCTGCAGCCCAGGCGGCTGGCGATGAACGCGTCGGCCACGAACGCGGGCGCGTGCTGGCGCAGCAGCACGGCCTGCACCAACAGCACCAGGTCTTGCGCCAGGGCGCGGGCTTGCGCCGGGTGGCGCAGCGCCTCGATGCGCAGCGCGTCCAACGCCGCCAGGGCGCGGGTCAGCGCGGCGTCGCCCTGGCAGGCGTCGGTCAGCCAATCCTGCAGCGCCTGCGCCGCTTGCGGCTCGCGCTGCAGGGCGCGCAGCAGGTCCAGCGCCATGACATTGCCCGAACCTTCCCAGATGGAATTGACCGGCGCCTCGCGCAGCATGCGCGCCAGTGGCTGCTCCTCCACATAACCGTTGCCACCCAGCACCTCCATGCACTCGCCCACGGCCTCGATGGCGCGCTTGCACACCCAGAGCTTGGCCGCCGGGGTGAGGATGCGGCGCATCGCGGCTTCCAGTTGGAGAGGGAAGGGTGGCAGAAGAGTGCCACCAGGCGGCAGCTCCGCAGTTGCCTGGGGAGGGGCGTTTGCGTCGCGATCAAACGCCGCGGCAAGACGCAGGGCCAGTGTGGTGGCGGCTTCGGTCTCCAGCGCCAGGTCGGCCAGCACGGCCTGCATCAAGGGCTGCTCGGCCAGATGTTTGCCGAAGGCGCTGCGCTGGCGTGCGTGGTGCATCGCTTGCACCAGGGCGGCGCGCAGCAGCGCCGTGCTGCCCAGCACATTGTCGAGCCGGGTGTAGGTGGCCATGTCGAGGAGGATGGGAATGCCGCGCCCGGGCTCGCCCACCAGCAGGCCCCAGGCATCCTGGAACTCGACTTCGGCGCTGGCATTGGAGCGGTTGCCCAGCTTGTCTTTCAGGCGCTGCACGCGCACCGCATTGCGCGTGGCATCGGGCCGCCAGCGCGGCACGTAGAAACAACTCAGGGCGTCGCTGGCATCGCGTGCCAGCACCAGATGGGCGTCGGACTGCGGCACCGAGAAAAACCACTTGTGGCCGACCAGGGCGTACTCCGCGCCACGCCCGCCCATGCCCAGCGGCCGCGCCAGGGTAGTGTTAGTGCGCAGGTCGGAGCCGCCCTGCTTCTCGGTCAGACCCATGCCGACCAGCATGCCGCGCTTGGCGGCCAGCGGCGCATCGGCGGGGTCGTAGTCGCGGCTGAACAGATGGGGCTCGAGCTGCGCCCACAGCACCGGCTCGCGCCGCAGGATGGGGATGCTGGCGAAGGTCATCGTCGTCGGGCACAGCGTGCCGGCCTCCACCTGGCCCTGCAGGAGATAGCCCGCCGCGCGCGCCACCTGCGCCCCGGGGCGAGGCTCGGCCCAGGCGGTACTGTGGAAGCCGTGCTGGAAAATACCGGCCATGACGTTGTGCCAGGCGGGGTGAAAATCCACCGCGTCGACCCGCCGTCCTTGCGGGTCGAAATTGCGCAGCACCGGGGCGCTGGCGTTGGCCAGGCGCGCCTGCTCCAGCAACGCGGCGCGGCCCAAGTCGGCGCCGATGGCGAGCAGTGCGGCATCGGCCCAGGCCGCGCCTTCGCGCTGTGCGCCCTCGCGCAGCGCGGCGTCGGTGGCGTAGCGGTTGTAGTCGGCCAGCGGTTCCACCATATTGCCGACGTCGTGCGTGCTCCAGTTCATCGTGTCTCCAATGGCCTCATGCATGGCCAGCCTGCGGTTTCTCCCTGCGTTATAGGCGGATTGCGCCGGCTCGTGCAAGTACCATGCAGCGTCTACCCATCTGTCCTCAAGGACGTCCGTCTCGATGCCCGTGATGTCGCACCGCGCCCGCCCGTTCCGCCCTTTGCCCCGCGCCCGGCGCGGTCAGCCATGAGCACGCGCAAATCCAGCCTGTTCGACATGCGCGCCGGAGCTGTGGACGCGCTGCACCTGGCGTTGAAAACCGCCGACATCGCCGCGCTGCAGGCCGCCCTGCAGCAGCGCTTCGACGCCGCGCCCGAATTTTTCGCCGGCGACGCCGTGGTGCTGGACCTGCGCCGGCTCGACGACGACGCCCGCCTGGACGTGAACGCCCTGGCCACCTGGCTCACGGGTTTGCGCCTGCGCCCCATCGGCGTGGTGGCCAACGAGGCCCAGGCCGGCTGGGCTGCTGCATCCCTGCCCCGGCTGGACAGCCACGCCGTCCCACGCAAGCCACCCACTGCCGAAGCCGCCGAAGCTGCCGACAGCTCGCGGGCTACTCCGCAGCCCGGCTCGGCCGCACCCGGCACCGCGCCGCCGTCCGCGCGGTCCGGCGCCACCGCAGGCGCAGCACAGCCGCAGGCCGAAGCCGAGCCTGCCCATGCCACCCTGCTGATCGACAAGCCCCTGCGCTCGGGCCAGCGCGTGTACACCCCCGGCGACCTGATCGTGCTCGACGTAGTGAGCCACGGCGCCGAGATCATTGCCGGCGGCAATATTCATGTGTATGCCCCCCTGCGCGGCCGCGCCCTGGCCGGCGCCCATGGCGCCGAGGGCGCCCGCATTTTCAGCACCTGCTTCGAACCCGAATTGGTGGCCATCGCCGGGGTTTACCGCACCGCTGATCAGCCGCTGCCGGCCAGCGTCATGGGCAAGCCGGCGCATGTGCTGCTGGACGGCAGCGCCTTGCGCATCGAAGCGCTGAAACTGAAGTAATTCCGTCGCCCGGTCCCCTCAATCTTCAACCACCAACACCCAGCAACCATGGCCAGAATCATCGTCGTCACATCCGGCAAAGGTGGGGTCGGCAAGACCACCACCAGCGCCTCCTTCGCCACCGGCCTGGCCCTGCGCGGCCACAAAACCGCCGTCATCGACTTCGATGTCGGACTGCGCAACCTCGACCTCATCATGGGCTGCGAGCGCCGCGTGGTGTACGACTTCATCAACGTCATCCAGGGCGAGGCCAACCTCAACCAGGCGCTGATCAAGGACAAGCAGTGCGACAACCTGTTCGTGCTGCCCGCCTCGCAAACCCGCGACAAGGACGCGCTGACGAAGGACGGCGTGGAGAAGGTGCTCAAGGACCTCGACGCGATGGGCTTCACCTACATCGTGTGCGACAGCCCGGCCGGCATCGAAAGCGGCGCGCTGCTGGCCATGCACTTCGCCGACGAGGCGCTGATCGTCACCAATCCGGAAGTCTCGTCGGTGCGCGACTCGGACCGCATTCTCGGCATCCTCGGCTCCAAGACCAAGCGCGCCATCGACGGCGCCGAGCCCATCCGCGAGCATCTGCTCATCACCCGCTACAACGCCAAGCGCGTGGCCGAAGGTGAGATGCTGTCGATCGACGACATCCAGGACATCCTGCGCCTGAAGCTCATCGGCGTCGTGCCCGAAAGCGAAAGCGTGCTGCAAGCCTCCAACCAGGGCCTGCCCGCAATCCATCTGGACAACAGCGACGTGGCCAGCGCCTACCAGGACGTGATCGCCCGCTTCCTTGGCGAAGAACGCCCCATGCGCTTTACCGACTACCAGAGGCCCGGGTTCATCAAGCGCCTGTTCGGCCGTTGATCGGAGCAAGCGCCATGTCCATCCTGTCTTTTTTACTCGGCGAGAAGAAGAAAACCGCCAGCATCGCCAAAGAGCGGCTGCAAATCATCCTGGCCCACGAGCGCGTCTCCGGCTCCCCCGCCGACTACCTGCCGGCGCTGCAGCGCGAGTTGGTCGCCGTCATTTCCAAATACGTGAAAATCAGCCAGGACGACATCCAGGTCAAGCTTGAACACCACGGCTCGCTGGAAGTGCTGGAAGTGAAAATCGAAATTCAACAGGGGTGATGCGTGTGCGACCGCTCACGCTCACCAACTTGCCCGCGTCGTCGTCCCGGCACTTGCATTGGTTGCGCCATAGGCGCAACCAATGCAAGTGCCGAACGCGCGCTACGGAGCCACGCTGCGAGCCAACCTCACGGATGAAGCATCCCCATCGACTAAAACCTCCTGCATGCGCGTAGCCCGTGGCGTTACGGCCATGACCCCGACTTCACAACATGACTCTTAACATGCCCGAACCGATCCCAGCCCCCTTGCCAGCGCAGTCACCACAGCCAGCCAGCCCGCAAAACCAGGAGCTTTCAGCAATGCGTTTTTCTGGGTGGTTCGCCCTCACACTGGGCCTTGTCACGCCGCTGGCCTATTTTGGTATTGCTGGCGGCATGAACACCATCCTCATTGCCATGTCGCTGGCCAGTCTCGGTATACACATCACACGGTCACTACAAAACCAAAACGCCAGGTCCGCCGCCCCGCCCTTGTCCCGCGGTGACTGGGCCATGATCGTTGCGCTCGCCCTGCCCATCACGGCCGTTGCAGTCAGTGAGGCCGTGCACCAGCAGTGGCAGCCTAACTCGCTGGACTCACCCAGCCGTTTCCTCATCGCCATCCCCATCCTGCTGTGGCTGCGCCGCTATCCACAAGACATTTGGCTAGGCCTGCGCGCGGCCATCCTGGCCGGAGGTTTGGCTGCCTGGCTGGTGCTCCACGTTGCCGGGCATGACTGGGGTTATGGGCGCATGGGCAGCAGCTTCCTGAACTACATCCACTACGGCGACGTTGCGGCACTTTTCGGTGTCTGTGCCGTGGTGCTTGCCTTTGACAAGGCCACGCCCAACTGGCTTCGGGCACTTTACGCAGTCAGTGCTGCAGCCGGTTTCCATGCCGCCCTGCTCACCGGCACACGCTCATCGTGGATGAGCGCTGCCGTCTTGTTGGCGCTGTGGGGCATGCTGCGCCCGGGCCGGGCGGCGTATAAGTTACTTGCCGTGGCCGTGGTGGTAGGTGGCACGGTTGGCTTGTTGTTGTTCAACCCCACGGTGCAGCAACGCGCGGTGGACATTGAACACGACATCACGGCCTTCAGCCGGGGCAATGTGGATACCGACATTGGCGTGCGCTTCCAACTGTGGCGAGCAGCGGCGCACCTGATTGCCGAGAAACCCATCTTCGGTTGGGGTGCACATGGGTTCAAGCAACAAATGACACCCCTGGCCGCGCAAGACATAGTCACGCCACTGGCTGCTGAGTATGGCAGAGGCGAAGTTCACAATCAACTGCTGTTCGGTGCGGTGAACTATGGCTTGTTGGGATGGGTTGCAGGGCTGGGCCTGTACATCGTTCCTGGGTGGCTGCTTTGGAAACGCTGGAAGAATCGGCAACTCGTTGCCGAAACGCTTGTGGCAGCGATGTGGGCTGCCGGCTTTTTCCTATTTGGGCTGACTGTCGAAACGTTTGATTTATCAATGACTGCGGCTATTTACGCATTGGCACTCATCACCATCATGCAAGCAAAAGCCAAATCCACGACGGCACACTATGTCTGAGGCGTTCGTCAGTGAAATTCTGACACAATACCTGACCCAACAATCCTTCATGTAAGCCACAATGTTCAGCATACTCATTCCAACCTGGAACAACCTTGCTTACCTGAAGTTATGCATTCAAAGCATACGCCAACATTCGCATTACCAACATGAATTGGTGGTGCATGTCAATGAAGGTTCCGATGGCACGCTGAGATGGTTGCAAGAACAAGGCATTCAGTACAGCCACTCTCACGACAACATCGGTGTTTGCCTGTCGGTCAATCATCTTGCCGGTATGGCCACAAAAGAATGGCTGCTGTATATGAACGACGACATGGTTTGCAGCCCCGGCTGGGATGAGGCTTTGGTGCGAAAAATTAAAGCAACGCCGCATGATCGAATTTTTTTGTCCTCATTATTAATTGAGCCAACGCCAACAAAAAACAGTCTTGTCATTTTTCAAAATTACGGGCTCAGCCCTGATGATTTTGACGCAAAAAAATTTGCGTCCAACTATGCAGACATTCCACATGCAGATATGCCTGGGCGCGCCTCTCAACCCACGTTGATCGCGCGACGTTGGTGGACGATGGTCGGGGGTTATAGCCTGGAATTTAGCCCTGGCATGAGCTCGGACGATGATTTACTCATGAAACTTTGGGTCGTCGGGTTTCGCGATTTCATCATCGTCGGCGATAGCCGGCTTTATCATTTTGCCTGCCGCAGCACCGGGCGAATTCGAAAAAATCGCGGTTCCCGCACTTTTGTATTGAAATGGGGCATTACACAAAAAGAATTCAAACAACAATATTTAAACCGCTCCAGCCGCCAAGTTGAACCTCAGGCTGCCAGTTCTTTCCCGCATTCCACCTGGCGCGGAAGAATTAAACGTGCAATTTACGGCATGTCATCAGGTCTGCCCATGCACGATGTGTTCAGTTGGAACCCATCACCAGGTGCGGGCATGATTGCGCCCAAACCTACGGCAGATTTCGATGCGAGCTGACTTCAAACTCACCGCGAATTGCCAAGCAAAATCCCCAAGGCTAGGGTCATGGCTTGCGCATCGCTTTCGCCCAAGCGCCCCAGTCGGCTGCGTACCAACCTGTCATCTAGTGTGAACAGCTTGAAGCACACATTGGAGGGCGCTGGCAGGCCTGCGGCGACAAGCTCGTTCAAAGGCTGATCGAGCAGCCACGGGGCATTCGTGCACAGCCTCTGCCATTTCTTGACTATCTCTTCAGTGCTACCCAACAAGCTGCCGCCTTGGCACCCTATGGTGCACTTGTGAACGTGCCAGAGCCGGCACGCTTCATGTGGCACAAGCTGGCAGTCGCCGCGATGCGTCCGGCAGCTTTTGCCGCCAAGCGTAAAAAGGACCTGCACCAAGCGGCCACGCTGTTCAAGGTTTTGTCGACTCAAAATCAAGACGATGCAAGCCAGGCGCTGCAATGGGTCAAAAAATCGATGGATGGGCGGCATTTGGCCAAGGCCATTTGCAAGACGCTCTCAGCGCCTGAAATGGAATCCATCGAGCATTGGGTCCACACCCATTGTGCGTGGCTATTCGACGATGCAACAGCGCCAATCCAACCCGGCTAATTCTCAAGGAGGCGTCGGTGCGGCGTGTGTTTCGAGCGCACCCAAACAGACTCTGGACAACTGAGTTTGGCTGCTCTACGACAAGATTGATTGAGCGCAGTTTTCTCGCGCTGAACCTCCTCGACGCTGCCATCGTCGCTGTTCGGAAGGTGCCGATAGTCATCAACATCATCGATGGATCGGTTCCTCACCGATGTCCACTGGCGGAGCACCACCACCGCATCCATCTCTTCCAGCCCTATCCTTCAAGCATCCATCGCAACGTGTCGCCAAGCGGTGTCTGTGGAGCGTGACCGATGAGTTGTCGAAGCTTGCTGGTGTTTCCCGTCAAGCGCGGCACTTCATTCGCGCGCACAAATGCCGGATTCACGCGCACCTCCAGCGCGTGGCCGCTGATGCGCGATGCCAGGGCCAGCACATCGCGCAGGGCGTGGGCCTTACCGGAGCAAACATTCACGGTCTGGCCGGTGCTCTGCGGCGCATCCAGCAAACCCAGATAAGCCGCCACCACGTCGCGCACGTCGGAGAAGTCTCGCGCCACGTCCAGGTTGCCCAGTTCGATGAGCGGCGCCCGCCGCTTGAAATGGCTGACGATCTTGGGGATGAGAAATTTCTCGTCCTGCCCCACCCCGGTGTAGTTGAACGGCCGGGCGATGACGATGGGCAGGCGCTCCATCCACGTGCGCGCCATGTGTTCCATAGCCAGCTTGCTGCAGGCATAGTGGTTCACCGGGGCGGGGCACACGGCTTCGCTGATGACTTCCACCTCCGGCGTGCCGTACACATTGGCCGAGCTGGCGATGAGCACCTTGCTCAGCGGCGCGTCCATGACACCGGGCAGATCCGCCAAGGCTTCCAGCAGGTTGAGGGTGCCGAACAGGTTCACGTCGTAGAACGCCCGCGTGTCGGCTTCGCCGACAAAGGCCAACGCCGCCAGGTGCACCACCTGGGTGGGCCGCACCAGGGCCACTGCGGCACGCACGGCTCGAGCGTCGGTCAGGTCGCAGGCGATTTCATCCGTGCCCTGGGCTGAGCCTTGCACCAGCCCCACCACGCGGGCGCCGCAGGCGCGCAGGGCAGTACCCAGGTAGTGGCCGGTAAAGCCGCGCAGGCCGGTGATGAGGACTGTTTGAGTCAATATTTTCTCTGGGTGGTCGCGCATGTCATGCACGTTCATATCTAGCCTTCATGCGAAGGGCCACCGTCTCCTCACCTGACCAGAATATTCTCCGCCAGGGCGAGGGCGGTGTCGCGCAAGCGCAGATCGGCTGTCCACAAGGCATCACAGCGGCGCGTGAGCGTAGTTGCAGGGCATCCATGCAAAACTCCCATCGCCATTCCAAGTTGGCCAGGCCCCGCCACAATCTGGCCCCCGTGCTCAAGGTGCCGCCCGCCAAGGATTCACGACCGATAGCCCATCGATCGCCTCAAAATCACGTTCGTTTCGGGTGGCCAGCGTCATGCCGTGCGCAAGCGCGATGGCGGCAATCTGCGCATCTTCCATACTGACCGGGCGACCAAGACGGGTACGCGCCGAGACGATGGCTGCGTACTGGCTGGCTGCCTGCTCATCGAAAGACAGGCAGCGGCCGGAAAAATCTTCAGCAAACATGGCCTCGGCCGCCATGCCCAATGCAAGTTTGCGTCGTTCATCGGCCAACAGGGCAACACCCAATTCAATTTCGGCGCGGCTGATGGCACAGACCCACACCTGTCCAGCCGCCTGCGCATCGAGCCATGCCACAACTGGAGCGGACGGGACTGGGCGCATGCATTCCGACAGCACATTGGTGTCGAGCAAAATCATGCAGGCTCATCCCACTGCGGCGCTGGACGCGGCAATGATCTTGCGGGCATGGGCAACTCCGTCGCGACGGCCTGAAAGCGGCCTGCCAGCCGCTGGCCCAAACCCCGGTCAGGCATCGGCTTGGACAAGGCCTGACGCAAAATGCTGCGCACCTCCTCTTCCATCGAGTGCCCATGGCCGGCCGCCCGCACCCGCAGGGTTGATTTCAGGGCGTCATCCAGGTTTCGGATGGTCAAAGTTGCCATGTGAACCTCATCAAGCATTGATAGCAATGCAGGCATTGTAATCAATGCCAACTGACGCCACCATCACACACCATCAAAACGACGCCCCCACCGCATTCCGGCGCAGGTCCGCCTCCACCATCATCGCGCAAAGCTGCTCCAGCGTGGTGGCAGGCTCCCAGCCCAGCTTGGCCTTGGCCTTGACCGGGTTGCCAATGAGCAGTTCCACCTCCGCCGGACGGTAGAACTTGGGGTTGATGGTGACAATGGCTTTGCCGGTTTGGCTGTCGATGCCGCGTTCCTGCTCGGCCTGGCCATGCCACTGCAGGGC
>JAGWMO010000050.1:0-5261 GCA_028871675.1 Betaproteobacteria bacterium | reverse complement strand
GTTGGAGTTGGAGTTGGAGTTGGAGTTGGAGTTGGAGTTGGAGTTGGAGTTGGAGTTGGAGTTGGAGTTGGAGTTGGAGTTGGAGTTGGAGTTGGAGTTGGAGTTGGAGTTGGCGAGGGCGAGGGCGAGGGCGCCGTGGGCTCGGGGCCGGGAGCTGCAGCTACGGTCTGGGGTTGCTCGGAGGTGGGCTCGAATGCATGGTTAGCCGCGTTGAAGGCTTCGCCGCAACGGCCGCAGCGCACCCAACCCTGGCGCAGGAGCAACTGGTCGCGCACCAGCTTAAAAGCGGTGCCGCAATGCGGGCAGCGAGTAGCGAGAGGCATGGGTGCCTAGTATAAAAACTGCAGCGGGTCGGCATCACGCGGCCCCGCCGGATGGGCCTCGCTCGGGTGTGCCGCTCTCACGCAGGCGCAGCGCTCGGCGTGACGTGTGTGGTGCCCGCCAGGCAGACCCAGCCGTCGCGTTCGGCCTGCACTTGCAGGTGTGCGTAGGGTGCGTAGACGGTGATGAGTTCATCAGCTTGTCGGCTGAGAATGCCGGAAAGCACCAGCCAGCCGCCGGGCTTGACACGCGCTGCCAGCATCGGCGCGAGCAAGCGCAGCGGCGCAGCCAGAATGTTCGCCAGCACCACGTCGACGTGGTGCGCCGGGAGCTCGTCGGCATGGCAACAATGCGCCAGCGCCACGCCGTTGTTTGCAGCGTTGATCTGACATGAGTTGACGGCAGCGGAATCGATGTCCACAGCACTGACCGACCGTGCACCCAGTCGCGCGGCCGCAATGGCCAGGATGCCTGAGCCGCAGCCATAGTCAAGCACATCCAACCCCGCGAGCGGCGCGTGTTGTACCAGCCAACTCAGGCAGACCTGAGTGGTGGGGTGGGTGCCGGTACCGAAGGCCAGTCCCGGATCGAGTTGGATGACCAACTGCGCCCCGTCTGGAGCGCTGTGCCAGCTCGGCACGATCCACAACCGGTTGTCGATGCATACGGGTTTGAACTGCGACTGGGTCAGACGCACCCAATCCTGCTCGGGGATTTCGATCTGTTGCACACCCCGCAAATCGGTCAACAACCCATCGTCCAGCAGAGCCAGCAGGGCAGAGTCGGCATCGGCCTCGGCGTTGAACAGAGCACGCACGAGATTGTGTTGCCATGCCTCGCGTGGTGCGGGCATGCCAGGTTCGCCAAACAGCGCTTGTTCCGTTGTGGTGCCGGCTTCCTGATCTTCCACTGCGACGCTCAAGGCGCCGTGGTCCATGAGTGCGTCGGCAAGGACCGTGGCCTGGGTGTCGTCGGCGGGGATGATCACTTCACGGTAGGCCATGATGGAAGTGGTTGGAAATGTGGGAAACACTGGCCGACAGCTCGTGGCTTCGAGCTTAGCCGTGGCGGGCCGCCATGTACTCTTCCAGGTAGTGGATGTTGGTGCCGCCCTCCAGGAATCGTGCGTCCACCAGGAGTTCGCGGTGGAGTGGAATGTTGGTGGCAATGCCGTCCACCACCATTTCCGACAAGGCTGTGCGCATACGTGCCAAGGCTTGGTCACGCGTTGCGCCATGGACAATGATCTTGGCGATCATCGAGTCGTAGTTTGGTGGCACGAAATAGCCGGCATAGACGTGCGAGTCCACCCGCACGCCCGGTCCACCTGGCATATGCCAGGTGGTGATGCGGCCGGGGCTGGGTGTGAACTTCACGGCATCTTCGGCATTGATGCGGCACTCGATGGCATGACCACTGATCGTGATGCTGCGCTGACGCAGCGTGAGCTTTTCGCCAGCCGCGACCAGAATTTGCTGGACCACGATATCTACCCCGGTGGTGAGTTCGGTCACGGGGTGCTCCACCTGCACGCGGGTGTTCATTTCGATGAAGTAGAACTCACCGTTCTCATATAGAAACTCGAAGGTGCCGGCGCCGCGATAGCTGATTTTGCGGCAGGCATCAGCACATCGCGCACCGATACGTTCAATCAGTTTGCGCGCAATGCCCGGCGCCGGGGCCTCTTCCAGCACCTTCTGGTGACGGCGCTGCATGGAGCAATCGCGCTCGCCCAGCCACAGGGCGTTGCCATGCTCATCGGCCATCACCTGAATTTCGATATGGCGCGGGTTGGTGAGAAACTTCTCCATGTACACCGCGGCATTGCCGAAGGCGGCTTGCGCCTCGGCCTTGGTCGTGGCCACTGCGTTGAGCAGCGCGGCCTCGGTATGGACCACGCGCATGCCACGCCCACCACCACCACCCGCCGCCTTGATGATGACGGGATAGCCGATGCCTCGCGCCATGCGCGTGATCTCCCGTGGGTCGTCGAGCAACTCGCCTTCCGACCCCGGTACGCATGGCACGCCAGCCTTGATCATGGCCTGCTTGGCTGAAACCTTGTCGCCCATCAGGCGGATGGAATCGGGCCTTGGGCCGATGAAGGTGAAACCCGAGCGCTCGACACGTTCAGCGAAATCTGCGTTCTCGGAGAGGAAGCCATAGCCGGGATGAATGGCTTCGGCGTCGGTCACTTCCGCGGCAGAGATGATGGCCGGCATGTTCAGATAGCTCAGGCCGGAAGGAGGTGGCCCGATGCACACGGCTTCGTCGGCCAATTTGACATACTTCGCGTCGCGGTCCGCTTCGGAATAGACCATCACGGTCTTGATACCCAGCTCGCGGCAGGCACGCTGAATGCGCAACGCGATTTCACCGCGGTTGGCGATCAGAATTTTTTTGAACATGGTGGCTTCGGCCTCAGCGTGACGCGTTGGCATTCAAGAAAAAACCCCGTGGGGGCGAGTTGTGCGGCAGGGTTCAGCGGATGCCGACAACACCGAGATCACTCAAGCACGAACAACGGTTGACCATACTCAACCGCCTGGCCGTTGTCGGCCAGGATTTCCTTGACCACGCCGTCGATATCCGACTCGATTTCGTTGAGAATTTTCATCGCCTCGACGATGCACACCGCCTGTCCTTGCTTGACCATGTCGCCCACTTCGACGAATGGCTTGGCGCCAGGCGCGGACGAGCGGTAGAAGGTGCCGACCATGGGCGATTTGACCAATTTACCGCTAGGCGCAAGCGGCGCAGAGGCCGCTGTTTCGGCGATGCCGGAGGCTGGCGTCATGGCGGCGACGCCTTGCTGTGCGGGCATGGGCGCTGTGACGTACTGCACCGGAGCCTGCTGGGCAAGAATCGGTGGTGCTTTGACGATGCGAACCTTGCCTTCAGCCTCGGTGATTTCGAGTTCGGAAATGTTCGATTCCGAGACAAGATCGACAAGGGTCTTGAGTTTGCGCAAATCCATGGTGTCGCTGCGATTTGTGGCGAATTGAGAGCACGATCCTACCAAATTCAGGCTTTTGCAGACAATTTGTCAGCTACAAAGCGCAACGCAAGGCTGTAGCCCAGGGCACCGCAACCACTGATCACAGCCTCGGCAAGGCTTGAGAAGTAGGACAGGTGTCGAAAGTTCTCGCGGCGGTAAACGTTCGACAGATGCACTTCCACGAAAGGTTTGTCGATGGCCGCCAAGGCATCTCGCAGGGCGACGCTGGTGTGGGTGTAGGCCGCAGGATTGATGATGACGAAGCGGGTGCCATCGGTCCCTGCAATGTGCAGTCGGTCAATCAAGACACCTTCATGGTTGCTCTGGAAAACTTGCACGTCCAAGCCCAGTTCACGGCCCAGAGCGGTCACATCCAGATCGATGTCGCTCAGCGTCGCGCGACCGTAGACCGAAGGCTCACGCGTGCCCAACAAATTCAGGTTGGGGCCGTGCAACACCAGGATACGTGGGGAATTCATGGACATCAGGCAGATGAAGGGGATTAGCTTTGTTTTCCCGGCAGATGATCCTGGAGCTCTGCGTATGTGGTCTGCCCCAGCTTTTGGTAAGCGATTGAGCCACTCGGCGCAATGACCACCGTGAACGGCAACCCTCCTTGGCTGTCGCCCAGTTTGGTGCTCAGGTCAGCGCCGCCCATGCCACCCAGAAGCACAGGATAACTGACGTGGTGTTGTTCCAGGAAGTGGCGGACCGCAGTGGGATTATCGATTGCAATGCCGACCATTTCGACACCCTTGCCGGCATGATCCTTGTAGAAGCGCGACAACTCGGGCATTTCCGCAATGCAAGGCGGGCACCAGCTTGCCCAGAAGTTCACAATCAGGATCTTGCCTTTGTATTGGCTGAGTTTGACGCTCTGACCCGCCAGGTTGTTGAGTGAACTGGCGAACAAGGCACTCGCATCGCCTTGCGCTGGTCGGTTTGCCGCATCGGCCGAGGGCGCGAGTTGTGCGATCGAGTCGAGTGTGCGCTCGGCCGCATCGCGCGAGACTTGACGGATGGTTAGCCAAGATGCGCCGGCAATGCCGACGCTCGCGATGAGCATGGCCAAAACCCGAATTTTCGTCAGCTTCAAGGTCGAATTCCTTCGGCGAGGGTTGAGACAGGGCCGGCCGCAACCAGTGCACGCACCGCCTGCAACGTGCCACGCTCGGCCTGTTTGCCACTAGACCGGGATGCGGGCAGGAGGACGCCACGCTCGTCTTTGAGCGGGTAAAGACTTAGGGTCGACATCACACTGGGGGTTCGGGTGGAAAACGCATCGGATTGCCGCAAAGGCCATTCAAAGTCGAGTCGTTCAACCGATTGTTTGCCCGCGAAGTGGGGTGCTTCTGCTACCCGGTAAGGTATGCCGCCGTTGATGCAGTGGATTTCCACGGCCTTGGCATCGTCGGAAAACAGCAGCAGATGCAGAGGCGAGTGCACTGTGGCGGTTCCGTTCCACACGGCACCAGCCAGATGCGGCCTGAATTCGGCGAATTCCTCCATCAGACGCAGCGCAGCGCGGCGCAGATTCCACAGCAGCTTCGGGTGTTCATCGCCATGGAACAGGGCCAGGTACAACTGGACCTGTGCTTGCACATCGTCGTTATCAGGCTGTGCCTCGGGGTGAGCGCCGGCGCCCAGAAGCTGGTGAACGGCCTTGCGCTTGGCGGCGAGGTAATCCAACCCGTCTTCGACAATGAGGCGGGCGGCAGTGGCCGCGAGTTCATTCCTTAAAGCATTCATGCGAGGCAGTGTATCCGTCCCTGTCGGGGGATGAATGTGCCTGGAGCTTGCCAGGGAATCAAGGGCCTGCCCCCTGCGTCAGAATAGTTGTCGCCTCCATAGATCAACCCCAGGGGGCGGCGATGAAGGACGGACATGGCTCGATACGGACAAGCATTCAAGGACAGAGCGGTAGCGAGGTTGCTGCCGCCGG